>CAYSNJ010000006.1:8411-100370 GCA_964432535.1 uncultured Flavobacteriaceae bacterium
CTGATTTGCCTAAAATATCTCTTGTTGATGAGATAAACCTTCAAATGCAGAATTTACAGAATGATTTAGGAATGGACTTTTAATAAATCTATTATTCACAAAGAAGAATTGCTGACCTCTCGACTTTCTTGATCCTAAGGGTTTAATAACAAAGCCACTTATTTTAACAACAGGAGTGTCTTCGCTTATAGGAACCAAAAGGTTAGCAACTTTCAATCCAAAAACGGAAGATATTCTTTTTCTAAAATTAGTTTTTTTTAACTCAAAAATTTCTTTTCCATTTTGTGAAAAAGAAAAATTAATATCTGGATGGGCAAGAACAACTCTATGAAATTCATCAATTATGTGTCGGAGTTCAACCGAATCAGATTTGAGAAAATTTCGACGTGCAGGAATGTTATAAAATAAATTTTTTACAGAAAATGAAGTTCCAATATTTGCTACTGTAAAGTCCTCATTTTCAATTTTGCTCCCAGCTATTTTTATAAATTTTGCAGTACTGTCCTCTGGAGTTCGTGATACAGTGTAAACATGAGAAATTGCACAAATAGATGCAAGTGCCTCTCCTCTAAAGCCTTTAGTTTTTAAACTAAATAAGTCTTTAGCATTTGAAATTTTAGATGTGGCATGCCTTTGAAATGCTAATGAAAGGTCAGTGTTTGAGATCCCACATCCATCATCTATTACCTTTATTAAAGTTTTACCCGAATCTTTAATGATTAGGTTAATATTTGTAGCACCTGCATCAATAGCATTTTCCATCAACTCTTTAACAATTGACGATGGTCGCTGAATAACTTCTCCTGCTGCTATTTGATTAGCAACATGTTCCGGTAATAATGCTATACTTTTTGTCATTAATTTTTAGAAAAGATGGATAAATCAAAGTCAATAATATATAGGAAAAATAAAAAAAGGATAACGATAATTAAAACTAAAGTTGGTGATATTGACCTGTTAGTATTGGACCTCATTTTAATTCTAACATCTTGCCAAGAACTCCCAAAATCATTTTTATTTGGAATATCCCTATACTTAGAAAACTTAGAATCAAAATTATATATATTTCCTGTATCTTTTCCTTTATAATACCTGGGAGTATAATTGTACCGTTTATTTTTGTTTAATTTAAAAAGATTGGATTTCAAGTTTGTATATTCTTTACAAGATTAAATATAGTTTTAAATAAGATAAGTATTTAGACTAATTTTGACATTTTGAGGGCACTAACTGCTGCTTCAACACCTTTATTTCCATGCTTCCCTCCGCTTCTATCTTTAGCTTGATTAATATTATTATCTGTTAATACACAAAAAATTATAGGACAAATTCCATATGAATTTAAGTTAGCTATACCGTTGGAAACAGCCTGGCAGATAAAATCAAAATGTTTTGTTTCTCCCCTGATAACACTACCAATTACAATAACAGCATTAAATTTTTTATCCTGGAAATATTTAGCAGCATACACTAGCTCAAAACTTCCAGGTACATTACATCTTAAGATATCGGATTTTAGAACATTATTTTGAAGCAAAGTAGACTCTGCTCCATCATAAAGCTGTTCTGTTATTTGAGAATTCCATTCAGAAACAATTATCACAATTTTTAACCCTTCTCCATCTGGTATTGAAACAGAATTATAATTTGATAAATTATTTAGTAGAGAAGACATTATTTTATATTTTCAAGACGACCAATTTGGACATCAACCAACTGAGCTTCTGAAACTCCTGGAAATTCTTGTTTAATACGCTTAAAAAACTCTATTGAGGAAGATTTTTTTCCTAATTCTGAACCTAACATTCCAGCTTGATAGAGATACTTTGGGGTACTGTAGCTATTACTACTTGCATTAAATGCTTTAACATAGTATTCATAAGCTTCTTGATTCTGTCCCAGTTGTGCAAAAGCATCACCAATAGCCCCTTTTGCAAGTGCACTTAACATTATATCATCTGAATCAAATTTATCCAAATACTTTATAGCATTTTCATAATCCTTGATGTTTAAATAAGACATCCCTGCACTGTAAGTGGCAAGCTTGGAGGCAGATGTTCCAGGATAATTTTCAATAATATCTAAAAAACCGTATCTACCTTCACCTCCGTTTAATGCTCTTTGATATAGCGAATCAGAATTTGAACTATTTAAAGCGATTTCAAAATAATATTGAGCTTTATTTAACTCACTAACAGCTTCACTATTCCTTGGTTCCAAAATGAATTTATCATATCCTAAATAACTTAATGTAATTAATACGATTGAGCCAACAACAATCAATATATGATTCTGGTATCTAGCAACTATCGTCTCCGTCCTACCAGCAGTAGAATCAAGAGTTTCAAAAACTTCAGCAGTTGCACTTTTGTCATTTGAATTTTGATCTATCTGAGCCTTACTAGATCGTTTTTGTCCTCTTTTTTGATATGTAGCCATTATTTAAATTTTAACATTCAAAAATAGCCTTTTTTTATTAGTTTTAAAATGTATTTAACAATAGTTGTAAAATTTAAGATATTATGAAATAGACTATTATATTTGCTTACATGCTACTTAACAAGCTTAAACTTACAAACTATAAAAACTTAAGTTCAGAATCTTTTGTTTTTAAATCTCCTATAAATTGTTTTGTTGGAAACAACGGGGTGGGAAAATCAAATATTCTTGATTCAATTTACCACCTAGCTTATGGGAAAAGTTATTTCAATCCAACATCGGTTCAAAATATTCAATTTGATAAAACCTTTTTTTTTATTGAAGGTGATTTTAACATAAAATCAAGAAATGAAAAAGTCAATTGCAGTTTTAAAAAAGGACAAAAAAAAATTTTAAAAAGAAATAATAAAATATATAAAAAAATTTCTGAACATATTGGATTAATACCTCTGGTGATGATATCGCCAGATGATATTGATTTAATAAATGAAGGGAGTAGTTTAAGAAGAAAATTTGTAGATGGTATTTTGGGGCAAGTTGAATCTGAATATCTCATAAATCTTATTAATTATAGTAAGATTTTAGCCCAAAGAAATTCACTACTGAAGTACTTTGCTTTAAATCATATTTTTGATCAAAAATCAATTGATATATATAACGAACAATTGCATACTCTAAGTCAGCCAATTTATAAAAAAAGAAAGGAGTTTATGAAAGTTTTCTCTCCATTATTTGCAAAAAGATATGAGACTATAAACAACGGAAATGAGAAAGTGCAATTAAATTATACAAGTTCCCTAGATGATAATACCCTATTGGAGATACTTGAAGGTTCTATAAAAAAAGATAGGAGTTTTCAGCATACAACTCAAGGAATACATAAAGATGATTTAGATTTTTTAATTTATGAAAAACCAATTAAAAAATTTGGAAGTCAGGGCCAAAAAAAAACATTTCTAATAGCTTTGAAAATTGCCCAGTTTGATTATTTAAGAAGTAAAAAAGGGATATCACCTATCATACTATTGGATGATATTTTTGACAAACTTGATCAAAATAGAGTTACCAACTTGTTGAAGTTAATGATTGATGAAGAGTTTGGTCAAATTTTTTTAACTGACACACATGAAGACAGAACTCTGATGGCCTTAAAATCAATCAAATCTGAATTTAAAATTTATAACATTTAGTAATTAAATAAACTAATTTAAAAACGGGATGCTACAAAAGTTAAATTTTTTTTTTCAAATACTGCTTCTTTTATTATTAACGAATTGTGATGTTTCTAAAAAAATAAATATAGTTGATTTGAATGGGTATTGGAAAATTGATTTTGTTTCTAAACAAAATGAAATATTCAGACTTAAAGGAGGATCTTTTTTGTTAGATTATTATTATACAGATGGGAATTTCGGATGGAGAAAAAAAGTTGCCCCCTCTATTAATGATATTTTTGAAACATCGAACGACACCACTTTTTTTAAAATTAAAAGTAACGATAAAAACTCATTTTTGTTTTTTAAAACTAAATGGCATAATTGGAATGAAATGATTGTTAAAGTTGATAGTGTTTCACTAATTTTAAAAATTAAAGATAAAAAATACCACTATAAAAAATTTAGTCCATAAATTATGAGTAAAAGAAAATTCGAAGCTCAAAAGCTTTCGGAGGTGTTAAGTCAGATTGCAAATCAGAAACCCATTGCAAAAGGACTTAATCATATAAAGATTAATACTTTGTGGGGAGAAATAATGGGACCAAACATTAGTGCTTACACAGAAAAAGTAAAACTAGAAAAGTCCGTATTGTATATTAAAATTAAAAGCCCTACTCTTAAGATAGAACTTAGATTTGGAGAGTTGAAAATTAAAAAACTATTAAATCAAAAAATGGAAAGCGAAGAAATAAAAAAGATTATTTTTTATTGAAAAATTTCTCTGTTTGAAAAATGAAAGCCGCTTTCAATCGAAGCATTATCATTAGAATCAGATCCATGTATAGCATTTTCACCAACGGAACTTGCGAATAACTTTCTAATTGTTCCCTCGGCGGCCTCTTTAGGATTTGTTGACCCTATTAAAGTTCTAAAATCATCTACAGCATTTTCTTTTTCTAAAATTATTGCAACAATTGGACCTCTTGTGATAAAGGTTACCAATTCATTATAGAAGGGTCTTTCTTTATGAACAGAATAGAACTTCTGAGCATCATTAATTGTTAAATGAGTCAATTTTAGTGCTAAAATTTTAAACCCTGCTTTATTAATTTTTTCTAAAATTGAACCAATATGACCATTTTCAACACCATCAGGTTTAATCATGGAAAAAGTGATACTTTTTGACATGTTATATTATTTGAAACAAAGTTAATCATTTGAATCAATCTCAAAAATATTAACATTAAAAAAGTATAGTTATCTTTGTATATCTAATCTATATGAAAAATAATAATTTAGAATTTAAGATTAAAACCCTTATCGAGAAATCTCAAAATTGTGTAGTTATTCCTCACAAAAATCCCGACGGAGATGCTTTAGGTAGTTGCCTGGCTTTGAATATTTTTTTAAAAAATAAAAAAATAAAATCTGTTGTTATTTCTCCTAACAATTATCCAGACTTCTTAAAATGGATGCCGGAAGAACATACCATTTTGAATTTTGAAAATAACACTGAAGAAGCAAGCCAAAAAATTGAAAGTGCAGATTTGGTTTTCACACTAGATTTTAACGATCTTTTAAGATCTGGAGATATGTCGGGGGTTATTAAAAAGTCAAAAGGAAAAATCATAATGATTGATCATCATGAAAAACCAAAAGAATATTCTGATTTAAAACTATCTGATCCTAAAATAGGCTCTACATGTGAGATGATTTATAATTTAATAGATTATATAGATCCTAACGGAATTAATTCTGAAATAGCTTCCTGTTTATACACTGGAATTATGACTGATACAGGTTCGTTTAGATTTCCTTCAACCACATCCAATACGCATAGAATTATTGCGAAATTAATTGAAAAAGGAGCTAATAACTCTGAGATTCATCAAAATATATACGACACCTACTCATATAATAGGTTAAGACTACTTGGAATTGCATTAAAAAACATTTTGAAAATAGACGGTGTTCCTTATGTTATAATTACATTGAATCAAGAAGAACTTGATGAGTGTTCCTTCAGTAAAGGAGATACCGAAGGATTTGTCAATTACGGGTTAAGTATAAAAGGAGTTGATTTATCAGTTATTTTAATAGAAAGTAGAGAAGAAGGTATAATCAAAATGTCGTTTAGATCCAAAGGAGATTTTCCGGTTAATATTTTTGCTGAAAAACATTTTAATGGAGGTGGACACCATAATGCAGCAGGAGGAGTTTCAAGAGAAAATATGACTAAAACAAAAAATAAACTTATTACTCATTTAAAATCTTTCAATTGAAAATCAGACTAATATTATTAATTTTTTTTTGTCTACTTGGTCTAAGTTGCCAAGATATTCAGCCTAGAAAACCCATAAATAGTAGCATGTCCGTTTTTTTAAAAAATTCTGCTGAAAGAAACAAATCGAGAGTCAAAGCTGAGCAAAACCTTATCAATAAAGCCAGAAAATTAGATACTATTAATTCATACTCAGTTTCAAACTTGGGCTTTTTATTTTCTATCGAAAACAAGAAAAGTAAAAGAGTTTTGGCAAAGAGGGGCGATACTGTTGAGATTCAATATAAAATTGAAGACTTATATCGGAATCTTTTATATAGTGAAGATGAAATACGATTATTTAAATTTATTGTAGATAAAGAAGAAGTTATACCTGCTCTAAGAGAAGGGGTTAAATTTTTATCTGAAGGAGAAACAGGTGTTTTTTTATTTCCATCTCACTTTTGTTACGGTTATCAAGGAGATTTTGAAAAAATAGGTCCCAACCAACCTTTGAGATTTACGATAAAATTAGTATCATTATCATATAATTAAAACCATTAAAAATGAATAAATATTTACTTTCAATTTTATTTTCTTTGCCTATTTTTTTGAACTCTTGTGATGATCAAAATGCAAATCTAGAACCTGGATTATATGCTGATATGATTACTAACAAAGGTGAAATTAGACTTTTGTTAGAGTATGAAAAAACTCCACTCACTGTTTCTAATTTTGTTGCCCTAGCTGAAGGTAACCATCCAAGTGAAGATTTAACATCGAGTTTTAAGGGAGAAAAATATTACAATGGACTACTTTTCCACAGAGTAATTGAAGATTTTATGATACAGGGAGGTGATCCAACTGCAACCGGACAAGGTGGTCCTGGATTCAGATTTGGAGATGAATTTACAGATCTAACTCACTCTGGACCAGGTATACTATCTATGGCTAACGCTGGGCCTGCAACTAATGGAAGTCAATTCTTTATAACTCACAAGGCGACTCCTTGGCTTGACGGAAAACATACAGTTTTTGGCAAAGTGATTAAAGGTCAAGAAGTAGTTGATAGTATAATTCAAAACGACACTATTTTAAAACTATCGATTATTAGAAAAGGTAAAAAAGCCAAAAAATTTAATGCTCCAAAAGTTTTTAAAAAAATATTAAATGAAAAGATTGAATTAGAAAAAATAGCAATTAAAGAATTAAAAATTCAGCTTGAAGAGCAAACTAAGGATATGGGAAAAACATCTTCAGGATTATATTATAAAATAATTAAAGATGGTAATGATAAAAAACCCAACACAGGAGATATGGTATCTGTTCATTACAAAGGAATGCTTTTAGATGGAACTGTTTTCGATTCCTCCTACAAGAGAGAACAGCCAATAGAGTTTCTGTTAGGAACCGGAAGAGTTATTCCGGGATGGGATGAGGGTATTAGCCTTCTAAGCGAAGGTGCTTCTGCAAAACTTGTTATCCCAAGTAATCTAGCATATGGAAGCGAAGGAGCTGGAGGAGTAATACCTCCTAATGCAACATTGATTTTTGAATTAGAGTTGTTGAGTATTAAATCAGTTGACTAAATAGTGAGTAAGTTAAGGGAGCCGTACACAATAACTTTTGTTAAATGGCTTTTGATATTATCACTTCCGTTTCAATTTATTATTATTCAAAATGATGATTTTAAAAACTCGTATTTCATCACTTTATATATTAATAATTTTAAGCACCTCTCAGAGTTAAGAAAAAGTTTTTTTTCTATATTTTCATTTTCTGTCGGCGATTTAATATATCTATTAGTTTTAATCGGATCAATTACTTATTTTTTTAAAAATAGGTTTTTCTACTTAAATTATAAATTTTATTTTTTAAAAGATGTGTTTTTATTTTTAAGTGTTGTTCATATTTTTTTTCAAATATCATGGGGATTAAATTATCATTCTGAATCACTGGAATCTAAATTAAATATAGACACCCAATATAGCGATGAGGAATTAGAAAAGGTTGTTTTATATTTAATAAGAAAAACAAATGATTTACACTCCGAACTTTCAATAAACGACTCTACACCTGTTAAGTTTCCATTTAATAAAAAGCAAGCAAGAATATTATTGACAAATAAAAAAAATGATATTGTAAAAAATTCTATGCTGAGTTCACTTATAAGTTATATGGGCTATGCAGGATATTTAAATCCATTTACATTAGAGGCACAGGTTAATGAAAAAATCCCAATGATTAGTTATTTAACAACTATTGTTCATGAGCAATCTCATCAAAATGGTATTGCAAGAGAAAATGAATCAAACTATTGGGCCTATAAAATAACATCCAATAATAAAAATAAATATATACAATATGCTGGATATAGTTTTGCACTAAGATATTGTTTAAATGATTTATATGGAAAAAACAAGGAAAGGTCAAAATTGCTGTCAAAAAATATTCATTTGGGTGTGAAGAAAAATTTTAAATCAATTAATACTTTTTGGAAAAAATATCAAAATCCTTTTGAGCCTATCTTTAAAAAGTTCTATGATCGCTTTCTTAAAATTAACAATCAAAAACTAGGAGTCTTAAGTTATAATGAGATGGTTTCACTTGTGATTTTTGATTTAAAAAATGCTATCCAACAAAAAAAATTATTACTTTAGAAATTGATTAACATAATTAACTAATTAAATGAAAAAATATATTTTTCTTTTTATAATAACAGTATCATTTGCATCAGCTCAAAGCTATTTTCCTAATAATTCAGGAGTAAAAACAACTAAAAACATCTACCAAGCATTTACAAATGCTACTGTTCATGTTTCTCCTGAAATTGTAATTAATAATGCTACAATTTTAGAAAAAAATGGAATCATTATTAATGTTGGTGAAAACATACAAATACCAGAAAACACAAGAGTTTATGATAAATCAGGAAAACACATATATCCATCTTTCATAGATCTCTATTCTGAATTTGGTATTAAAAAAGTTAAAAAAACCACATCTTTTGGTAGAAGCTCCCAATTTGGCCCCAGTAGAGAAGGATATTATTGGAATGATCATATATTAAGTCATTATAACAGTATTAGCGACTATAAATATGACAAAAATTCTGCTTCTAAAATTAGAAAAATGGGTTTTGGAATTGTAAATAGTCACAGGGCAGACGGAATTCACAGAGGGACTGGCCTATTATTGAGTCTCAACGACCATGAAAATGATAGTAAAAGAATATTATCAAAAAGATCAACTGAACACTACTCATTCAAAAAAAGTACTAGCTCAAACCAAAACTATCCAGGTTCAATAATGGGCTCTATTGCACTGATTCGTCAACTAAATTATGATACTAAATGGTATGAATCTGGAAATTCATTAACTAGTGACATGTCTATTGAAGCCATTATTGAAAACAAAAAATTACCAAAAATATTTGATGCTGGGGGTGATAAATTAAATACTATTCGAGCCATTAAATTAAGTAAAGAAATGGGTGACAATTTTGCCATACTTGGAAGTGGAAAAGAATATGAAAATTTAGTAGAATTAAAACAAAATGGTATTACGTTAATTCTTCCGTTAAATTTCCCAAAAGCTTTAAATGTATCTGATCCTTTATTAACAAAACAAGTCCCATTGAGTTTGATGAGGTATTGGAGTCAAGCCCCGTCTAACCCGGCAAAAGTTGCTAAATATAATATACCATTTGTTTTTACAACTAATAATTTAAAGTCGTCAGAGGAATTTTTTAGTAATATTAAAAAAGCAATTCAATACGGTCTAGATCCTGTTACTGCTTTAAAAGCACTTACAATATATCCGGCTAAGGTTTTAAAAATGGAGGGTAAAATAGGAGCTCTTAAAATAAATAGTTTAGCTAATTTCATAGTAACTTCTGGCGAACTATTTAAAGACAAAACAATTATAACGGAGAATTGGAATCAAGGCAAACCGCATATTTTATTGAACGAAAATATTATTAATATCGATGGTGAGTACGATCTTTTAATTGATAATGATTCTTTTGACCTAGTAATAAAGGGGAGTGACAAAAAATTAAATATAACAGTTAAAAAAGATTCCACTAAATTTTCTACAAAATCTAAGTATAATAATGGCTGGTTAGATTTGACAATTATTGATAAAAAACAAGGGAAATTCGCCCAATTTAATAGTAAAATACCTGATAACGGATCTTTAAAAGGTAATGGCATTGATTTTAAAGGAAAATCAATACTTTGGGAAGCCAAACCTGTTGAGATTGTTTTAGAATCAAAAAAGAAAACAGATATTTTAAAAGAAAAATTATTTTATGAACCTGTTCCAACCTCCTATCCAAATAATGCATTTGGAAATACATTTTTACCAAAACAAGAAGACATTTTATTTAAAAATGCTACAGTATGGACAAATGAAAAAGAAGGTATTATGAAAAATACTGATGTTTTAATTATTGATGGTAAAATAAATTCTGTTAGGAAAAATATTGAGGAAATCAATGGTATAAAAGTCATCGACGCAACTGGTAAACATCTGACAAGTGGTATTATCGATGAACATTCCCATATAGGCGCATCCAGTATTAATGAAGGAGGGCACAATTCGTCAGCAGAAGTTAGCATTGAAGATGTTATTGATCCAGACGATATAAATATTTTCAGAAATCTTGCTGGTGGTGTTACAACAATTCAAATTCTTCACGGATCAGCCAATCCAATTGGTGGACAATCTGCAATAATTAACCTAAAATGGGGAGAGACTGCAAATAATATGTTGTATGAAGATGCAGATCCATTTATAAAATTTGCCTTAGGAGAAAACGTAAAACAATCTAGATCAAACCGTCCATCGCGTTTTCCATCAACAAGAATGGGAGTCGAACAAGTATTTGTTGATAATTTTCAAAGAGCCAAAGAGTATGGAGAAAATTGGACTAAATATAATAATCTATCCTTAAAATTAAAATCAAGAACTTATTCCCCTCGTTATGATGTTGAAATGGAAGTTTTGTGGGAGATTTTGAGAGGGGATAGATTTGTTTCTTGTCATTCATACGTTCAAAGTGAAATTAATATGCTGATGAAAGTAGCCGAACAATTTGATTTTAGAATAAATACTTTTACACATATACTTGAAGGCTATAAAGTATCCGATAAAATGAAAGAGCATGGAGTTGGTGCATCAACATTTTCAGACTGGTGGGCATATAAGTTTGAAGTTAATGATGCGATACCTTATAACGGTTCAATAATGCATAATGCTGGAGTTTTGGTGGCTTATAATTCTGATAGTGCTGAAATGTCGCGGAGACTAAATCAAGAGGCTGCTAAAGCAGTTAAATACGGTGGAGTATCAGAGGAGGATGCATGGAAATTTGTCACATTAAATCCAGCTAAACTATTACATATTGAGGATAAAGTTGGCAGTGTTAAAGTTGGAAAAAATGCAGATTTAGTTTTGTGGTCTGATCATCCAATGTCAATTTATGCAAAAGCTGAAAAAACAATAATTAAGGGAAAAACTTATTATTCTGCTGATAAGATTTCAGAAAAAATAAAATCCATAGAAAAAGAAAGAAATATTTTAATAGGCCAAATGCTTGACGCATCTAGTAAGGGAGCTCCTACTCAAAGTCCAAAAAATATTATTAAAAGAGAATTCCATTGTGAAACTTTAGATTAAAAAATTATGAAAAAAATAATCACTTTATTATGTTTTATGTCTATAAACCTTGTTTTAGGACAACAAACTCCTGCAAAAAATCAAACTCAAGATATACTAATCACCAACGCTTTTATTCACATAGGCGATGGAACTGTAGTTGAAAATGGTACTCTTGGATTCTCTAATGGTAAAATTAATTATGTTGGTAATAATATTTCAAAAGAAAATCTTTCAACATTGCTTTTATCAGAAAAAACTACTAGAATAATTGATGCGGACCGAAAACATATATATCCTGGTTTCATCGCAGTAAATTCAACTTTAGGACTAGTTGAAATTGATGCAGTAAGAGCTTCTGATGATGAAGATGAGTTAGGAGACTTTCTTCCTCATGTAAGAAGTGTAATTGCATATAATGCAGAATCAAAAGTAATAGAAAGTGTTAGACCAAATGGAGTTTTAATAGCACAAGTAGTCCCAAGAGGTGGAACTATCTCAGGGAGCTCATCTGTAATGCAACTAGACGCATGGAACTGGGAAGATGCACTTATTAAACCTGATGAAGGTATTCATTTAAACTGGCCGTCTCCATATTCACGGGGAAGATGGTGGCTTGGAGAAGATCCATCTCTAAAGGAAAATAAGGAATATTCTAAGTCTATGTTAGAAATTGAAAACTTTTTTGAAAATTCAAAGGTTTACTCGGGTCAAAAACCTAAACACCTCCCCTATTCAGCTATGAAAGGTATTTTTAATGGATCAAAGACAATATATATTCATGCAAGCTATGAGAAACAAATAGTTGACGGTATAAGCTTTCTAAAAAAGCATAAAATAAAAAACATAGTATTAGTTAATGGAGAACAATCTATAAATCAAATAGATTTTTTAAAAGAAAATAATATACCTGTAATTATCTCTAGACCTCATAGATTGCCTGACAATGAAGATCAAGATCCTAAATTAACATTTAAATTAGCAAATAAATTAATTGAAAAAGGACTTATTGTGAGTATAGATCCAAGTGGTCAAATGGAAAGAATGAATACTAGAAATCTTCCTTTTTATGCAGGTAGTTTTTCCGCGTATGGGCTAGATAAGGAGGAGGCAATTAAAATGATAACAATTAATGCTGCTAAAATTCTTGGAATTGACAATCGTTTAGGCACCTTAGAAATTGGAAAAGACGCCACTCTATTTATTTCAAAAGGAGATGCTCTAGATATGAGGACCAATATACTTTCTAACGCTTTTATCAGTGGAAGAGAAATAAGTTTGGAAACACATCAAACTAAACTATGGAATCGTTATTCAAAAAAGTTTAGTGAAAAATAATTCACACTCAATATTATAATCTAATTTGAAAATAATTTCAAGTTTACAAAACCCATTGATTAAGAATCTGTTGTCTTTACAAAAAAAGTCAAGAGAAAGAAAAAATCAAAACCTTTTTGTAGTTGAAGGTAAAAGAGAAATTGAAAGGGCTTTGCTTGGAAAGTATTTTTTTAAAATTATTTTTATACGCGAAGGATCATCAAATATTTTTATTGACTTTGATGAAAATATATCAGATTTTATAACAATTGAAAACAAATTATTTGACAAAATAACTATACGCTCTGGAAGTGAAAAGTACATAGGTCTTGGAATATCAAAAAAACATGCACTTGATGATTTTAAATTAAATTCTAAGGGGATAATATTAGTCGCTGAATCAATAGAAAAACCAGGAAACATTGGTGCACTGTTAAGAACATCTTCAGCCTTAGGTATATCCGCTTTTATAATGACTAATCCTAAAACTGACATATACCATCCTAATGTTATAAGGTCAAGTTTAGGTGGAGTTTTTAATATTCCAATTATAATTTCAAACTCAGATGAAATAATAACTTACTTCTCAAAAAATAAAATTAATGTAATTTCAGGAGCAATAACAACTAATTCAATATCAATGAACAAAGCAAATTACAAAAAGCCTTGCGCTATTGTTGTTGGAAGTGAATCAAAAGGACTTGAAAAAATTTGGATTGAAAACTCATCAGAGGTTGTCAAAATTAATATGAATAACAATATAGATTCTTTGAATGTGTCAGTAGCTGCAGCTATACTGATGAAGCACGCTTTAGAAAATTAAAATCTTTGGTCTTACCAAAAGAAAAAGTTAACTTCATCTAATTATGTTAGTAGATGATACTTTAGAAAACAAAGAAATTGCTAAACAGTATAAGGAATTACTAAAAGTAAGCTATCAAAGCCTTACAGCCCGTGATAAAAAATTAATTCGTTTAGCTTTTGATACTTCTGTTGATGCTCACAAAAATCAGAGAAGAAAATCAGGAGAAGCCTACGTTTTTCACCCAATCGGCGTTGCAAAAATTGTAGCTGATGAAATTGGGCTAGACTCAACTTCAATTGCTGCAGCACTACTACATGATGTTCTTGAAGACACGAAATATACTATTAGTCAAATTGAAAATTTATTTGGAAAGACGGTTACAAAGATTGTGGTTGGACTAACAAAAATATCAAATTTAAAAAAAGATAACTACGATTCTCTTCAGGCTGAAAACTTTAGAAAAATGCTTTTAACTCTTAATGATGATATAAGAGTTATTATAATAAAAATTGCAGATCGTCTTCATAATATGAAAACGCTTAAAAGTCTAGCCAAACACAAACAAGAAAAAATCGCATCTGAAACTCTATTTATTTATGCTCCATTGGCTCATAGAATTGGTCTTTATAATATAAAATCTGAACTTGAAGATCTGGGACTTAAATATACTGATTTAAGAAAATATAATCAGATTAAAAATAAAATTGAAAAAAGTAAAGAAAAACAAAATTTATATATAGATAAATTTTCTTCTATGGTTGAAAATACCTTAGATAAAGAAAATTTTAAATATTCAATAACAGGTCGAAGTAAATCTATATTCTCAATATTTAACAAGATGGAAAATCAATCAATTCCATTTGAATCAGTCTACGATAAATTTGCAATCAGAATAGTTTATGAGGGTAAAGCGGGCGAAGAAAAATTTATTGCTTGGAAAATATATTCAATTATTACGGATCACTTTATTCCTAACCCTACAAGACTAAGAGACTGGATCACAGCACCAAAATCGACTGGATATGAAGCTCTTCACGTTACTGTTAGCGGTCCGGAAAATCAATGGATTGAAGTCCAGATAAGATCCGAAAGAATGCATGAAATTGCCGAAAAAGGATATGCAGCTCATCATAAATACAAATTAAAAAATAAAAATGATATTGGAATAGAAGACTGGCTTGATCGTTTGAAGGAATTATTAAAAGATGATAGCGTAAATGCAGTTGATTTTGTGGACGATTTTAAATTAAGTCTTTATTCTGAAGAAATTTTTGTTTTTACACCAAACGGAGACTTAATATCAATCCCCAAAAACTCATCAGCTTTAGATTTTGCATTTAATATTCACACAGAAATAGGAATTAAAACCAGAGGTGTTCGTGTTAACCAAAAACTAGTTCCATTGAGTAAAGTTTTAAAAAGTGGAGATCAAGTCGAAATAATTACTTCAGAAGCTTCAAAACCAAATGCTAACTGGCTAGATTTTGTAATTACAACAAAAGCAAGATCAAAAATAAAAGCCTCTTTAAATGAAGAAAAAAAGAAAATTGCAGAAAACGGAAAAGAAATTTTAAGAAGAAAACTAAAACATCTTAAAATAAAATCTGATGAAAAAGTAATAAGTTTAATGCAGCGTTTTTTTAAGATTAAGGCAAGTTTAGACTTATATTATCAAGTAGGTATTGGAAATATTGATAGTAAAAAAATACGTGAATTTTCCTCAGATTACAATAATAGATTTTTTAATTTTTTCAAAAGAAAACTTAATTATAAATCATCTTATAAAAAGAAAGATATTCAAGAAAATAATTATGATAAACTGGTATTTGGAAAAGATCAACAACCTCTAAGTTATATTATTTCTATTTGTTGTAAGCCAATTCCTGGGGATTCAGTTTTTGGTTTTGTAACAGTCAATGAAGGTATCAAGGTTCACAAAAAAGAATGTAGTAATGCGATTTCAATGCAATCAAAATTTGCATACAGAATAATTAGTGCTAAATGGATTAATTCGTCAACTGATATTTTTACAGCAATATTAAAGATCACAGGGATCGACAACCTAGGTTTAGTTAATGAATTAACAAAAGTAATTTCCAATAATATGAATGTTAATATTTTTAAAATTAATTTTGAGGCTGATGATGGTATTTTTAGAGGAAATGTTGGTTTGAGGGTTGGAAATAAAACTATTTTAAATAAAATTGTAAAAAAAATACAAAAAATGAAAGGAATTGAAAAGGTTACTCGAGAGTAAATAAATAAAAGATTATATTTGTATGAAATGCAAGAAATAGAATCACAAAAAGAAGTAAAGTCACAACAGGATGTTGTCAAAGAGGTTTTTGTAAATTTCTTAAACAGAAAGACTCACAGAAAAACACCTGAACGTTTTGCTATTTTATTTGAAATATATGCAAGTAAAGAACATTTTGATATAGAATCTCTATATATCAAAATGAAAAATAAAAACTACAGAGTTAGCAGAGCTACTTTATATAATACTATTGATCTTTTACTTGAATGCGGGTTGGTTAGAAAACATCAATTTGGAAATGCACATGCTCAATACGAAAAATCATATTTTGATAGACAACACGATCATGTTATTTTTACCGATTCAGGGGATGTGAAAGAGTTTTGTGACCCTAGAATCCATCAAATAAAGCAAACAATTGAGGAGATTTTTGATATCGAAATTCATAATCATTCATTATACTTTTACGGTACAAAAAAAAACATCTAAAGAACTTATTAAAATATGGCAGTTGATTTATTACTCGGGCTTCAATGGGGAGACGAGGGAAAAGGTAAAATAGTTGATGTATTAACAGAATCCTATGACATAATTGCTCGATTTCAAGGTGGACCTAATGCCGGTCATACTCTTGAATTTAACGGGATAAAACATGTCCTTCACACCATCCCATCAGGAATATTTCACCCAACGGCAATAAATCTTATTGGAAATGGGGTAGTAATAGACCCTGTTATATTTAAAAAAGAAATTGAGGCTTTAAAGCCCTACAATATTGATTTCAGTGTCAAACTCCTAATTTCTAAAAAAGCACACATAATACTTCCGACTCATAGACTATTAGATGCAGCCTCTGAAGCTTCAAAAGGTAAATCTAAAATTGGCTCAACCCTGAAAGGAATTGGTCCAACTTACATGGATAAAACCGGAAGGAACGGAATCAGAGTTGGTGATATTCTCCATACAGATTGGAAAAAAAAATATTTATCACTTTCAAAAAAACACATAAAAATGTTAGACTATTTCAATAGTAGAATTGATTATGACCTTACATTAATGGAAGATGAGTTTTTTGAGTCTCTAGAAATTATTAAATCATGCCAAATAATTGATAGTGAAGAATATATATATCGCGCCCAAAAGTCAGGTAAGAAAATACTAGCTGAGGGTGCACAAGGGTCATTGCTTGATATAGATTTTGGAACATATCCTTACGTTACTTCCTCAAATACAACTGCAGCAGGAGCGTGCACTGGTCTTGGTATAGCTCCTAACAAAATAAAAGATGTTTTTGGAATTTTCAAAGCTTATACAACTAGAGTCGGAAGTGGTCCTTTTCCAACTGAGTTATTTGATGAAAGTGGAAAAAAAATGGCTAAAATTGGTAAAGAATTTGGCTCTACAACTGGAAGAGCAAGAAGATGTGGTTGGATTGATTTAGTGGCTCTTAAATATTCTATTGAAATAAATGGAGTAACTCAATTGATGATGATGAAAGGTGATGTGTTATCTGGTTTTAAATATATTAAGGCATGTATTTCTTACGAAATGACTGACGGTGAAAAGATATCATTTTTCCCATATGATTCTGGAGCTAAAGGTTTAAAACCAGTCTATAAAGAATTAAGTGGTTGGGATGAGGATTTAACAAAAATAACTGATCAAAAATATTTTCCTGACGCTTTTAAGGAATACATCATGTTTTTAGAAGAAGAGCTAGATACTCCTATTAAAATTGTTTCCGTGGGACCCGACCGAAAACAAACTATTTTCATAAATTGATATTTTAATCCTGGCTTGTGAATCGAGCATTCCTTTTTTTTTGTTTTAATATTATATTCTCTGTCGTGATGATGGGTCAAGACTCTAAAATAATAGAAATTAGAAAAGCTGGAAGTTCGAATCAAGATGAATTATTATATCCTGGAGCTAACATATTGTTAAAAGGAAAAGATTCTAGGGTTAACCTATATCATGATGGAGCACTAATAATATCAGATAAGGCTATTTTTTATAATAAATCGAACTTTTTTTCAGCAGAAGGTAATATTATCTTTACTCAAGGAGATAGTCTAATAATGACTTGCTCAAATTTAGAATATGACGGAAATCTAAAAAAATCAAAAGCATGGGGTAATGTTTTTTTAAAAAGACCTGATGTAACATTAGAAACTGATACACTTTATTTAGATAGAAATAAACAAATTGGTTACTATAATTCTTTTGGGAAAGTAGTTGATAGTTCAAACGTTCTTACAAGCAATAAAGGTTTTTTGTTTATGAATGAAAATAAATACAGGTTTATTTCTAATGTAAAAATTACTTCAAAAAAGTATAATGTTAAATCTGAAAGACTGGATTATTTTACTGATTTAGATAATGCATACCTATATGGTCCAACAGATATTGTTGGTGAGGACTATACAATATATTGTGAAAGGGGTTTTTATGATTTGAAAAATGAGACTGGTGATTTTCAAAAAAATGGAAGGATAAATTATAATGGAAAAGAAATTTTGGGAGACAGCTTGTACTTTGAGAAAAGTAAAGAATACGCCTCTGCAACCAATCGAGTTTCAATAAAGGATACAATTAATAACTCAATAATTTATGGTCATTACGGAGAAGTTTTTAAAGCAAGTGATTCTGCTGTTATGACAAAAAGAGCAGTTGCTCTCAATATTATTGAAAATGACTCACTTTTTATTCATGCAGATACTTTAGTTGCAACCGGTCCAAAAGAAAACAGAATATTAAGAGGCTATTATGATGTTCGATTTTTTAAAACTGACATCAAAGGTAGATCAGACTCACTTTTTTTGAATCAGCAAACTGGTGATATTGAACTTATAAAAAGGCCATTAACAGATAAAGAAATTCAAATATTTACTGAGGAAGATAAGAACAAAAGGAATCCAATATTATGGTTTGGTGATAGTCAGATGACTGGTGATAAGATTTTTCTTTTATCTGAATTAAATTCAAAAAAACTTGACTCTCTTAAGATTGTTGGAGATGCATTTATTATAGAAAAAGATACCATTGGCAATGATGGGTATAATCAAATAAAGGGAGGTTTGTTAAATGGTGATTTTATTGATGGGCAATTAAATAACATAGAAGTAATAAAAAACACACAGGTGATTTATTATTTGTATTCAGATGAAGATAATGAATTGATAGGTATTGATAAAACAATTTGTAGCTCATTAGATATGGTTATGGTAAATAACGAAATTTCTGATATTACATTTCATACTGATCCAAGTGGAGAGGTTTTTCCTGAGGAAGAAATTGATAACAATGAAAGAAAACTTAAAGGTTTTGTGTGGAGAAATAGAGAAAAACCTATGAATAAAAATGATCTTTTTAGTGAAAAAGATAAAAATATAACCCTTCCCAAAATCAAAGGAATTTTAGTTCCTGAAGCTTTATTTTATGAAATAGATTTTAATAAATGAAAGATAAGTTCTTAAAGTATCAAGCTAAAACAACCTCTAATCCTATTGGATTGGAAATAAAGAAAGCAAAAGGTTCGTATATATGGGACAATTCAAATAAAAAATATCTTGATTTTGTTGCGGGCATTTCCTCCAACCCACTAGGTCATTCGCATCCATCAGTCATAAAAAAAATAGAAAAACAAATTAGAAGATATATGCATGTTATGGTTTATGGAGAATATATTCAAAGACCAGCAGTTAAATTATGTGAAAAGATAATTAATAAATTACCTGATAACTTAGAAGTAATTTATCTTACAAATTCTGGCACTGAGGCAATTGAAGGAGCTTTAAAACTTGCAAAAAAAGCAACTGGTAGAAAAGAGTTTATTGCGGCAAAGAATTCTTATCATGGAAGTACACATGGTGCTCTGAGTTTATTAGGTGTAGAAAAACAAAAAGCGGGATTTGAACCATTACTTCCAAACATTAGTTTTATTCAGTTTAATAAGGTTGAAGACTTAGAACTCATTACCTCAAAAAGCGCAGCTGTAGTATTGGAAACCATTCAAGGCGGTGCTGGATTTATTTTACCAAAAGACGATTATTTAAAATTAGTTAAAAAAAAATGTGAAAGCGTTGGTGCACTTTTAATATTAGATGAAATTCAACCTGGTTTTGGGAGAACAGGTAAATTATTTGGTTTTGAACATTTTAATGTAACTCCTGATATACTAGTCATGGGCAAAGGTATGGGAGGTGGATTACCGATTGGTGCTTTTTGTTCATCTAGAAAAATCATGAGATTACTAGAAAAAAAACCAAGGCTTGGACATATTACTACTTTTGGAGGTAATCCTGTAGTATCAACTTCAGCATTAGCAACATTAAATACAATTTACAAAGAAAAATTAATCGATAAAATTAGTGAAAAAGAGAAGATATTTAGAAAAAGATTAATACACCCCCTAATAAAAAGAATTAATGGAAAAGGATTAATGCTAGCGATAATTTTTGATAAAAAAATTATCGCTAACACCCTAGTTTTAAGATCTTTAGATGAAGGACTATTATTATTTTGGTTATTATGGGAAAAAAAAGCTGTTAGGATAACTCCTCCACTCAATATTAGTGAAAAAGAAATAAACTTAGGTTGTGATATAATTTTAAAAATCTTAAACAATTATATAAAAGTTTAATGTTAACTATTTTGTTAAAAACAATAGTAGTCATAGTATTAAACATCCATTTAGGTTACATAACTTGAATTTTGATTTTATTGTGATATGTTGAATTTAAATAACGATGATTTTATAACACCTGTTTATAAGTTTGAAGCAATGCTCAAAACTAACAAACTTTTGTTTTTTGATGCACAAGATTTTGAAACTATTGTCCAGCACTACATAGATGATGGAAAATTTAGTCTTGCAGATAGAGCTCTTGAAATTGGAATGAAACAACATCCAGAGAATGGTGAATTACTTTTGTTGAAAAGTGAAATTTTTATATTCGAAGGAGATTTTAAGAAATCTTTAGAGATAATAGAAATCGCTGAACAACTAATACCTCAAAACGAAGAAATATTTTTACAAAAGGCAACAATAGCCTCAAAGTCAAAACATCATTTTGAGGCTATAAAATTTTTAAATAAAGCGCTTAGTTTATCTGAAGATAAACTCGAAATATGGTGTTTGTTAGGAATGGAGTTTTTAATTTTAGAAGACTTTAGATCTGCAAAATATTATTTTCAATTGTGCTTAGATGAAGATCCACTAGATTATCAATCGTTATATAATTTGCTTCATACCTTTGAACAATTGGATGATACACCTGGAGCAATAGATGCTTTAAATGCAATCTTAGAAAAAGACCCATATTGTGAAGTTGCTTGGCATCAGCTAGGGAAAATATATACCAGTCTTAATAAGTTTAAAGAAGCAATTTCTGCATTTGAATTTGCAGTTATCAGCGATGATAAGTTTACAGGAGCCTACATAGAAATAGGTAAAATTTTAGAAAAAACCGGAAAGTTAAATTTAGCAATTGAAAACTATCATATCGCTCTAGAAATTAACGAAGAAAGTGCATTTGTATTTTACAGAATTGCAAATTGCTATAATACTTTGGGGAGTTATGATTTATCAATTCAATACCACAAAAAAGCCATAAATACTGACCCAACATTTGAAAATAGTTGGATTTCATTGATAGAATTTTATGATCTTAAAAAAGATTATAGCAATGCTATTAATTATTCCATAAAGGCACTCGAATCTAACGGAGATAGCATTAAAATAACAAAAAAATTATGTCAAATTTTGTTTAAAAAACAAAGTTTTTCAGATGCTGCCTTTTACTTCGAAAGTCTAATTCAATTAGGAGATTGTAATAAAGAGACATGGATAAATTTTCTTGACTGTCTAATCAAATTATATAGGCTTAATCAAGCAAAAAAAATAATAAAAAAAGCTTTAATCAAATATCCAAATTCTTCAGATATCATTTTTAGATTAGCTATAATTGAAATTAAATTGGGTAACTCTATTATAGCACAAAAGCATCTAAACAAAATCAGCATTCCAGATATTAATGAATTATTTAAAAGTGATCTTTATACTGAGTTTAGGAATATAATTTAAAAGATATATTCTATTCTTTTAAATTATTTTAACTTAATGTTATACTATATCTAAACATGAAATCAATTTCTTTAATATTTAAGGGTGTTTTTATGGGTATTGCTGACCTTGTTCCAGGTGTTTCTGGCGGAACAATTGCACTTGTTTTTGGGATTTATGATGAGTTTATTTTTAGTTTATCAAAAATCTCAATATCATCGCTATTTATTTTAAAAAATAATGGCATAAAAGCGTTTTGGAAAGAGATAAATGGGATTTTCCTTTTGAAATTATTTTCAGGAATTATAACAGGAGTTTCGTTATTTACATTTCTAATTGATTGGCTTATAAAAAATCATTCAATTCCATTATGGGCGTTTTTTTCAGGAATAATATTATCGAGTGTAATATTCATATATAAAAATGTTAAAAAACCCAAAGTCAATTTATTACTATATTTTGTTTTAGGGTTATTATTTTCATTCATAATTAACCAATTAAGTCCAAGTTTAAAATCTGATTCACTAAATGGGCTATACTTGTTTTTTTCATGCTTAATAGCTATAAGCGCAATGATTCTTCCCGGTATATCAGGAGCCTATATGTTGATTTTATTTGGAACATACTCTGAGGTGATATCGACCATAAAATCACTATTAAATATCTTCATTAAACAGGATTTCACTGACATTAACCTAATACTTTATAAAACAACTATAATTGGGTGTGGAATAATTTCTGGATTATTAATTTTTTCTAAACTTTTCAAATGGCTACTGGTTAAGCACTATGATGTGACACTTGTTTTCATGATTGGACTAATGCTCGGTAGTATCCATAAAATTTGGCCTTGGAAAGAAGGTGGAGAAAATATTTTACCTCAGAATTATCCTGATGAAAACCATTTGATTTTATCAATATTCTCTTTTATTTTTGGTATACTATTTATTAATACAATTCAGTTTTTTGAAAAAAAAAATATTAATGATAAGCAAAAGAACTAAAAGTGATAAATTTTTATTATTTGTAAAAGGTTTTGCAATGGGGGCTGTGAACAAAGTTCCAGGGGTGTCAGGTGGAATAGTGGCTTTAATATCGGGGTTTTATACTGAACTAATTTTCTCCCTTAAAAAAATCAATATTATATCTTTAAAACTTTTGTTAACCGGAAGGTTGAGAAGCTTCTATAGTTATGTTAATGGTGAATTTTTAATATATCTTTTTGGGGGAAGTATTATAAGTTTTTTCAGTATGGCTTTAATTTTAGAGCAACTGATAATCAGCTATCCAAATTATGTTTGGTCAAGTTTTTTTGGAATGGTATTAGCTTCAATATATTATGTTTTTCCATTAGTAAAAAAATGGAAAATTGATACTTATATGTTTTATTTAATAGGTTTAATAGTTGGTTTGAGCATTGGGATATTTGAACCAATTAAAGGAAATGACAATCTGTATTTTGTTTTTTTTTGTGGAATGGTTAGCGTCTCAGGAATGACGCTACCTGGACTATCAGGATCCTTCATTTTATTACTTTTAGGTAACTACGAATTATTACTTATTGATTCTGTAAATGCTTTATTTTATTCGATTAAGGATTTAATGATTGGAGATTTATCTTTTTTAAATGACAAAGAAAGGATTAGATTAATTAAGATTATGATTGTCTTTTTTCTGGGATCAATCGTAGGATTAATTTTTTTTGTGAATACTCTGAGTTATTTTTTAAAAAAATTTTATTCAAAAACAATATCTTTAATAATAGGCTTTGTATCGGGATCTATAATTTGCATATGGCCATGGAGATACCTCACTCAAAATAGTAAAATTAATTATTATTTACCATCTGAAATTAATAGTAACAATTTAATAATGTTAATGTATATTGTTTTTGGAGCTGGTTTTATAATTATCTTGGAGAATTATGGAAGGAAATTTAAAACTTAAAAAATTTGGTCTTATTGGAAAAGACATAAGCTATTCATTTTCTAAAAGATATTTTGAAAATAAATTTTTAGATAATAAATATAAATCTTATAGCTATGAAAATTTTGATTTAGAAAATATTTCAGATGTTGTAAATGTATTTAAAATAGATAACTTATCAGGTCTCAACGTGACAATTCCATATAAAGAAAAGATTATACCCTATTTAGATGAATTGACCACTCGTGCGAGTAAAATTGGAGCTGTTAACACTATAATATTTAGAAATAAAAAAAAAATTGGAGATAACACTGATGTTATTGGATTTGAAAATGCTATGAAAGCATTTATTAAACCTTTACTGAAAAAAGCAATTATTTTAGGATCAGGAGGAGCATCAAAAGCAATTCAATTTGTTTTAAAAAATAGTGATATAGCATTTATTGTCGTATCTCGTAACCCCAATAAAGATCAAATAAAATATATTGATTTAAACGAAAAGTTAATAAATGAATATCCAATAATAATTAATTGTACTCCTTTAGGGACGTTTCCAAAAATTGAATTTTATCCCAAAATTCCTTATGAAAACCTTAGTTCTAAAAATTATTTAATCGATTTGATTTATAATCCCAAAAAGACGGAATTTATGAAAAAAGGAATTAAAAATGGGGCAAAAGTTTCAAATGGATACCTCATGTTGATTCAACAAGCAGAAGCTTCTTGGAAACTTTGGGAAACGTCGATAATATGATTTTTTTTTTGTAAATTTTAAACAAAATAACTTCTATAGCTAGTTAATAAATAAGAAATAAAAATAATACTATGGATATTTCAACTATCACCGTAATTGAACTAAAAGCAATAGCTAAAAAAAGAGGTATTGCAGGTGTGTCCAGATATAAAAAAGCAGAATTAATTTCATTACTATATAAAGTCAAGGAAAAAGAAAATAATATTCCTGAATTTTCGCCTAATAAAATTGTAAAAACAGAAATAAAAGTTAATAAAAAAATAAAGAAAACTAAGGTTGATAAAATCAATTTAATAGATAAAAAGATAAGAGATCCTAAATGGAATATCTATAAAAAGGAAATTGATGAAATAGTTGATGAATTAGAAAAAGAATTTATTAATGATTTAAAAAAAGAAAGAGAAAGGTTCTTATCCAAAGGGGGTAATGAAATCGACTTTAACCATGTGTCAAAAGAAAAAGAAGAATTCAATAAAATAAAATTTGAATATAGAAAAATAAAACGTTCTTATTTCAAAGAAATTGAAAATAAAAAAAAAATAAATAGCGCGCTAAAAAGGAATATAATTAACCAGATAAAAGAACTAATTGGATCGGAAAAATCTATTAACACCATATATAAAGAATTTAAATCTCTTCAAAAAAACTGGCATAATATCGGGTACTCTTTAAGAATAGATTCGAATGATTTATGGGAAAATTACAAACATCACGTAGAAAGATTCTACGATTTTCTTCATATAAACAGAGAACTTAGAAACATAGACTTTGAACATAATTATAAAGAGAAGATTAAAATTATTGAAAAAGCTGAAGAGCTTGTTAAAACAACAAATATTGTTAAAGCAGGAAGAGAATTAAATATTCTCCATGATTTGTGGAAAAATGAACTTGGCCCAGTATCTCCTGATAAAAGAGAAGATTTATGGAAAAGGTTTCAAACAGCTTCTAAATTAGTTCATTTAAATAAACAAAAATTTCAAAAAAATTTAGATGAAAATCAAAAAATTAATCTTGAAAGAAAAAATTCAATACTTACAAAAATTAATAAATTAACCGATCCTGAGCCATCAAATCACAAAGAATGGCAATTATCTATAATAGAATTTAATGATCTAAGAGAGAGCTTCAAATCTATTGGAGCAACTCCAAAAGAAGAAAATAAGAAAAATTGGGAGTTATATCGTGAGTTGGGAAGAACTTATAACTTGAAAAAAAATATTTTTTATAAAAATCAAAAAAATATCCAGAATGAAACTATTAAAAATTACAAAAGTCTTTTAGATGAGGTAAAGAGTATTAATAAAAAAGATGATTGGAGTAAATTTGTAACTAGAATGAAATCGATTCAAACTGATTTTAATAAACTCGGTTTTGTTCCAAGAAATCTATTAAAGAAATTTAGATCTGAATTTCAAAAGGAAACAAATCTATATTTTAAAAGATTAAAATCTGGTTATCTAAAATTAAATGAAGATGAGGAACTTATTTATAATCAAAAAAAAGAGTTAATAAGTAAAATAAAGAAAACTAAATTTAATACTATTGAGAAATTATCTAATTATTGGAATGATATCGAAAATAAAGGAACTTTAAATAATAAGTTGCAAATCGAAATTAGTAATTTATTTATTAAATCCGGTCATGAATCAATTACACTTAATCCTAAAGTGACAAGTGACAAGTCAAATATTAAATTTGAAATTGAATTAATTGTTTTAAGAAACAATTTAGAGGAGCTTCATGTTAAAATTGATTATTATAAAAAATTAATAAATGAACTTCAAACAGAGATTACTCAACTTGAAAATAATCTTGATTTTTTTAGTAAATCCAGCTCAGAGAGCCCTCTTCTCATAGAAGTCACTAAGAAATTAAATTTATTAACTGGTAAGTTGTTATCTTCAAAAGAAAGAATAAATAAATTAAAATCATTTCGTAATAAAATAATTAATTCTTCTAAAGACATATCAGACGAGCTGGAAAAAAATAATACTGAAAGAGAAAAGACCTAGAGATTCTATTTTAATTTATTCCATAAGATAATTAAATCCTCAGAGCTCATAGACTCAATTGAATTGTTTTCTGACTTAATTAATTTTTCCATTTTTTGAAATCTACCAATAAATTTTTTGTTTGTTTTATACAAGGCAATATCAGGATCTATATCAAGAAATCTAGCATAATTAATCAAAGAAAAAAATAGGTCCCCAAACTCTTCTTCAGTAGATGCTTTATCATTAATATTTATAGCTTCAATAAGTTCCTTTTCTTCTTCCTTAAACTTATTCCATGCTTCATTAATGTTTTTCCATTTAAAACCTACTCCAGCAGCTTTATCTTGGATACGTTGAGATTTTATTATTTCCGGGAGACTAGAAGGAATTCCAGAAAAAACACTTTTTTTACCACTTTTAAGCTTTAGCAATTCCCAATTACGTTTCACTTGATTATCATCTTGAACTTTAATTTCTTCATAGATGTGAGGGTGACGATAAATTAATTTTTCTGAGATAGATTTAGTAACATCTCCAAAATCAAAGTCATTGTTTTCAGATGCAATTTTTGAATAAAACAATATATGAAGTAACAAGTCTCCCAATTCTGACTTTATTTCATTAAAATCTTTTTTTAGAATTGCATCAGATAACTCATATGTTTCTTCAATTGTGAGAGACCTTAGAGATTCTATTGTTTGTTTTTTATCCCATGGACATTTTTCTCTCAATTCATCCATTATTGTCAATAGACTATCTATTAACTCTAATTTTTTTTTACGAGAATTCATTTATTTAAAATTAATTATCAAAAAAACCTTTTTCATGGAGAATATTATACCAACTAATAATTTTCTTAACATCGTTTGCATATACTTTATGGACATCATAATTTTCATAAACTGAAGAAAAATAACTCATTAAATTTTCTTTTGAAGCCTTATGCATTTTAGTAACTTGTAATCCATTTTCTTGTTCAAAAATGAATTTAAATATTTCGTTTAATGGCTTTTCTTCATTAATTCCAAAAATATTTATCTCATCTAGAATACTAATCTGATCGTTTATTTTTGTTGATATTTTAACATCATCAAATAAAGATTGAGCAATAAAACCAGAGCGTGTCTTTGATAATATTTTAAATAGTCCTGGACGTGAAGAAATAGCGATAATTTCATCTAATTTCATATTATCTATTTTTTAATATTTTGGAAAATTTCATTTTGTAGTCAGTTTTTATTTTTCCTTTACTAACACTTAACAGCTTACCTTTCAATAATTTTCTTTTTAATACGGTAAGTTTGTCTGTAAATAAAACACCCTCAATGTGATCATATTCATGTTGAATTACTCTAGCAATAATTCCATTGAATGAATCTTCACATTGATTAAATTGTTCATCAAAATATTTTATAAAAATTGTATCTGAACGTTTTATATCTGCTCTTACTTCTGGAATACTTAAACATCCTTCATTGAAATCCCATTCCTTTCCAGTCTCTTTAATTATGACAGGATTAATAAAAACTTTTTTAAATGAATTTACTATTTCAAATTCGTCATTATTCATGTTTTTAGAATCAGCAAAAGGTGAAGTATCAATAATAAAAATACGAATTGATGAACCAACTTGAGGAGCAGCTAAACCAACACCATTCGCATTATACATTGTTTCCCACATGTTTTCAATAAATTCTTTTAGATAAACAAAATCACTAGATATTTCCCGAGCCTTTTTTTTTAATACAGGATTTCCGTATGCTAATATTGGTAAGATCATTTTAAAATTTTATTAGATTCTAAATACGATTGTAAAATAATTGTTGCGCTAATTTTATCAATGAGTGACTTATTTTTTCTTTTACTCTTTTTAATTCCAGAATCAATTATTACCTGACTTGCTATTTTTGAAGTGAATCTCTCATCATATCTGATGATCCTAACATTAGTTATCCTGATTTGAAGTTTGATAATAAATTTTAATATTGAAGACTCTATATTCGAAAAAGTTCCATCCTTTTGCTTTGGCTGACCAACAATAATAGCTTCAACATCGTTTTTTAAAACATATTGTTCTAAAAAGTCTAATGTTTCCTTAGGAGATAAAGTAATTAAACCACTTGCAATTATTTTAAACGGATCAGTATGAGCAATACCTGTCCTCTTTTCTCCAAAATCTAGTGCAACTAAACAACCCATTTATAAATTTTAACAAATATACATTTTTTGAATATTAATATTAATTAGCTATTATACATGTTTAGTTACTTTTGTTTAAAAGAATAAATATGAAAATGTTAATTGAAGAAGCTTGGGAAAATCGTTCACTATTGCAATCTAAAGAAACTAAGGATGCAATACGATTTATAATAAACGAGTTAGATAACGGGAGAATTAGGATTGCTGAAAAAATTAACGGAAAATGGGAAGTCCATCAATGGATAAAAAAAGCAGTTATTTTATATTTCCCTATTCAAGAAATGAAATCTATAGAGTTAGGGCCATTTGAATTTCATGATAAGATTCCATTAAAAAAGAATTACTTAAAAAGGGGTATTCGTGTAGTTCCTCATGCCATTGCTAGGTATGGATCGTTCATAGCTAATGGATCAATACTTATGCCAAGTTACACTAATATAGGGGCATATATTGATCAAGGGACAATGATAGATACCTGGGCAACTGTTGGTAGTTGTGCTCAAATTGGTAAAAATGTTCATATTAGTGGTGGTGTCGGTATAGGGGGAGTTCTAGAGCCAGTTCAAGCATCTCCAGTAATTATTGAGGATGATGCTTTTATAGGATCTAGATCTATAATTGTTGAGGGAGTTAGAGTCGAGAAAGAGGCAGTAATAGGAGCCAATGTTGTCTTGACTGGATCTACAAAAATTATTAATGTTACTGGTGAAAACCCAATTGAATCAAAAGGATTAATTCCTAGAAGGTCGGTTGTGATTCCAGGAAGTTATGAGAAAAAATTTAAAGCTGGAAAGTTTCAAGTTCCATGCGCGCTAATTATTGGTGAAAGAAAGGAAAGTACTGATAAAAAAACATCACTTAATGACGCATTAAGAGTGAATAATATTTCAGCGTAAACTACTTGATATTTAGTACTTTATAGGCCCAGTATCTAATCATAACATACAACATCCCTCTTTTTACTTTTGAAAAAATAGAAAAAATTAATAATTCTATAAGTGAGGATTTGAAAATTAAAAGATGAGATATAGCTTTTCCTAAACCACTAAAATGCTTATCTATATACTTATGTGAAGATATTATTACTTCTGATTTAGTTTTAATACTAGTTTTAATATCCTTTCTAGAAGCACCTCCATGACTATGGGTGCAATTCCATTGATTTAAAAGAACACATTTCATCTTTTTAACTTTAGCTCTTTTACAAAGATCTATATCTTCATAATACATCCAAAAATTATCATCCCACCCACCAATTTTTAAAAAATCAACTTTTCTAATTAAAACAAAAGAACCTGAGATCCAATCTGGAAAAGAAATTTTATTTTGAGAAATCAACCTCTTTGATTGCGAAGGTCTTAAAATATTTCTTTCAATAATTCTAATAAAAGAAAGTACATTTAAAACTGTAGGGAAGACTCCGAATGGATATGATATACTTCCGTCATCTCCCAATTGATTTATTGAAATTAATCTATAGTCTGGATTCATATCACAATATGGTATTAGCGTCTCAAAACATGTTTTAGGAATTATAGTATCTGGATTAAGAAATAGAATCCATTTTGTAGTTGCATATTTGGAACCTACATTACATCCATACGAAAAACCACCATTTATTTTTTCTTTTATAAACTGAACCCAATTGAATTTCTTTGAAAAACTTTCAATCTCGCCATCATCTGAAAAATTATCAACAACTATTACTTTATTAATCATTACTGATTGTGTTTTTAAACTCTGAAGGCAAACACTCAATTTATCCCAACATCTATAATTAACAATTACAACAGAAATATTTAACATGAATTCAAATATAGGATGTTTTATTTTATTAGTTATTTTAAATAAAAGTACTTTTATACCCATGAATATATTGGTTGTTCAACAAAAAATGATAGGAGATGTTTTAATTAGTAGTCTCTTGTGTGATAATTTAAAAAAATGGAATCCATTATCTAAAATTGATTTTGTTGCAAACACTCATACTGTTCCAATACTTCTTCACAATCCGAATATAAATAACATAATAGTTTTTGAAGATTATTTTAAATATAATAAGCTGTCATTAATTAAATTTCTATTAAATCAGAAAAAGAAAAAATATGATATTATAATAGATGCTTATGGTAAAACTGAGAGTTTATTAATTACCTGGATGACTCCTGCTAAAATAAAAATTGGTTTTTATAAATGGTATTCGAAATGGGTTTATACTGAATCTGTTATTAGAGAGAAAAAAAGATCTAATCTAGATTTACAATTGACAATTATAAATAGAATCAATTTATTGAAACAATTAATCAAAGATGATTTTGAATTTATAACCAAACCTGAGGTATACATTACTAAAAATGAAAAAAAAATTGCGTCTTTAAAGTTAGGAAAGATAACATCTCCTCTAATTATGATTAGTTTATTAGGAAGCTCAAAGTCTAAGACCTATCCACCAAGTAAGATGATTGAAGTTTTAAATTATCTAGTTGAAAAATATAATGTTAAGCTAATTTTGAATTATATGCCTACTCAAAAGGAAGAAGCATTATCAATGATTAACTCATTAGAAAACAATACATTAAAATCAATAGCTTTAAATAATGCACCTGAAAGTCTAAGAGATTATATATCACTTGTCTCTTTGTGTGACGCTATAATTGGTAATGAAGGGGGAGCAATAAATATCGCAAAATCTTTAGAATTACCAAGTTTTTCAATATTTTCTCCTCAAATTGATCCTAGTGGGTGGATAAGACCATCTGATATTGAAGTTGGAGTTCATATAATGAATTATAATAAAAATTTTAAAAGTTTTAAATTAAATAATGAAGAAATTAAAGATTTATACGAAGGATTTGAGTTTGATTTTTTCAAACTGGAGTTATCAGATTTTATGGATCGACTCAGATAAACCATTTGTTGTTTTAGTGATTTTATCTAAAACAGATCTCATTTGAATTTTATCATTTTTTAAAAATCCTTCTTCATCTTTTTGATCATGATCAAGATGATAAACAATTCCAGCAAATTTTAACCTCTTACCCATCACTTGATTGTTATGCATCCTAATCATCAAGTCTGAGTCTTCCCTACCCCAGCCTATAAAATTATTATCATAGCCATTTACTTCAACAAAATCATTTTTCCAAAAAGATGTATTACAACCTCTAAACTTTGAGGAAATTTTTTTTGATGGTTTATAGAAATATTTTAAGGAAGGGATTCTAATTTTCCTAAACCTTTTTTTTATACTTGGACTAAAAAATGAAATAAACACACTTTTATTTTTATTTAAATAACTCCTTAAGAATCTTGAAACATATCTTTTTTTAATATGAACTCTGGTTCCATACAAATAACACCCCTTTTTAGCATTTGCGATATGATCATAAATGAAATACTTGTGAGGAACACAGTCACCATCGATCTGTATTATATAGTCTGATTCTGATAATTGTATAGCCTTATTTAAAATTAAAGCCTTTCTAAAGCCTCTATCTTCTTGATAAACATGAATTAATTTTGATGAAATTTTATTTTTCCATGAGTTTACAATATTAGATGTTTCTAAATCATTACTATCCTCTGCTATTATTATTTCATTTGGTAATTGGAACTGTTTTGAAACAGCGTCAATAATAATACTGAGTGCTTTTGATTCCTTATACGTAGATATTATCAATGCAGCTTTCATAATTATAACAAATATAAATAGAAAGTAATGTTTTGTATCTAACAAGCTATTAAACTGTATTTTTATAAAAATTTTTTTTAATGATTTTAGAAATCAAAAAAGCAGTTGAAATATTAAAAAATGGAGGAATAATTCTTTATCCCACAGATACTGTCTGGGGAATTGGATGTGATGCCACTAATGTTATTGCGGTAAAAAAAGTATTTAAAATCAAAAAAAGGAAATCAGAGAAAGCTCTTATATGTCTTATAAGAGATTTAAATATGTTAAAGGATTATGTAATAAAATTACCTGATGGAATTGAAAAAATTATCAACGACCCCATCCCAACAACCATAGTTTACCAAAACCCTCAAGGTGTTGCACATAATTTAATTGCAGAAGATAACTCCTTAGCCTTTAGAATTCCACAAAATGAATTTTGTCAAAAATTAATATCTGAATTTGGAAAACCAATAGTTTCGACTTCAGCTAATATTAGTTTGAACAAAACTCCTTTTAAATATTCGGAAATAACATCTACAATTTTGGAAGGTGTTGATCATGTTGTAAATTTGTTTAAAGAAAAAAAATGTAGCTTACCATCCAGAATATTTAAAATGGGTGTAAATGGAAAGCTTCAGGTTATTCGTAAATAAATGAAGTTGCTTAATACACATGAACTACTGGACTCAGAGCTTTTTCAAACTTTAAAAAAAGTTGTTGATAAAGCAGACATTGAAACATACATTATAGGGGGGTTTGTTAGAGATTTTTTACTAGAAAAACCATTATATAAAGACATTGATATTGTAGTTATTGGAAATGGAATTGAAATTGCTAAAGCCACTCAAAAAGTTCTTCCAAATGCAAGTAAAGTAAAAGTATTCAAGAACTATGGTACAGCTATGTTCAAATGGAATGAAATAGAAATTGAATTTGTTGGTGCAAGAAAAGAATCTTACTCTCTAGAAACGAGGAATCCAAAGGTAGAAAGTGGAAGTTTATCTGATGACCAAAAGAGGCGTGATTTTACGATTAATGCACTAGCCATAAGTATGAACTCATCTGATTATGGAGAGATTCTTGATCCTTTTGATGGATATAATGATTTAAAAAATGGAATACTTAAGACACCTTTAGAACCTAACAAAACATTTAGTGATGATCCCCTAAGAATGTTAAGGGCAATCAGGTTTGCTTGTCAGTTAAATTTCAAGATTGAAGAAAAAACATTGAATTCTATTATGCAAAACGCAGATAGAATAGAAATTATTTCTAATGAAAGAATAATCGAGGAAATAAATAAAATAATTGCTTCACAAAAACCGTCCATTGGGTTCATGATTTTAGATAAAACCGGATTGTTAAAAAACATACTACCTGAGATAGAAAACCTAAAAGGAATTGACGAAGTAGAAGGTCACAAGCACAAAGACAATTTTTATCACACATTAGAAGTTTTAGATAATATCTGCAAATCAACAGATAATTTATGGCTCAGGTGGGCAGCACTTCTTCATGACATTGGAAAGGCCCCAACAAAAAAGTTAGTTAAAGAAATTGGATGGACATTTCATGGTCACGAATTTGTTGGATCGAAAATGGTTTATAAGTTGTTTAAGAGAATGAAAATGCCTCTGAATGATAAAATGAAATATGTTCAAAAATTAGTTTTAATGAGCTCTCGTCCAATTGTTATAGCTAACAAAACAGCAACAGATGCAGCTGTTAGACGTTTGGTTTTTGATGCTGGAAATCATATTGAAGATCTTATTAGTCTTTGTAAAGCTGACATAACAACAAAAAATGAAAAGAAATTTTCAAAATATCACAAGAATTTTGAAATAGTCACCAATAAAATTATTGAAGTAGAAGAAAGAGATAAAATTAGAAATTTTCAACCCCCTATTGATGGCCAATTTATTATGAAGTATTTCAATCTAAACCCCTGTAAGGAAATCGGGGAAATTAAAGAAATAATCAAAGAATCTATTCTTGAAGGTAAAATTCCAAACGAAAAAAATGCTGCTTTTGAATTAATGAAGTTAACAGGTAATAAATTAGGATTAAAAATACAATGAAAAATAAATTTATTTTTTTTTTAAAGGCTTCAATAATTTTAATTTTTCTTGTAGTTGCGGCAGGAGCAACTGTAAGGGTGACAGGGAGTGGAATGGGTTGTCCTGACTGGCCAAAATGTTTTGGGTATTTAATTCCCCCAACCAATAGAGATCAATTAGACTGGAAATCTAACTTTTATTACAAAACTAACGAAGTGATAATTGTAAATAAATCATTAAGAGTTGCTAAATTAAATTTTATTTCTAGCGAAAAATATGACATAAATAATTGGGCCCCATATTTAAAACACGACTATTCAATTTTTAACGCTTACCATACCTGGATTGAGTTTCTAAATAGATTAATCGGAGCAATTGCTGGGATAGCTACTCTTTTTATGTTATTTTTTTCGTTGTCCTATTGGAGGAAAAATAAATTAATTGTTTTAGGTTCTTTCCTTGTGGTAATGGGAATGGGTTTTCAAGCTTGGCTTGGGAAAGAAGTTGTAGACTCAAACCTTTTACCTCTAAAAATAACATTACATATGTTAATGGCTCTAGTAATTATCGGCATACTTGTTTTTATTTTATATAAAACAAACCATAATTCATCTATTTTTGAAAAAAATAAAAAAATAATATATATATTATTTTTAGGCTTTGGCTTGACAATAATCCAGATTTTTTCTGGAACTCAAATAAGACAGTTTATAGATATTCAAATAAATGAATATCCCATTCAAAAGGAATTATGGCTTAAATTTGCTCCCTTGAAATTTTATTTTCATAGAAGTTTTTCAATTTTAGTTTTAATAACGCATATTTTACTTTGGTCGGAATTTAAAAAATATAACTTTATTCCGTTGTCTCTCAAAATAATAGTTTGTTTGATTGGTTTAGAAATATTTACTGGAATTTTAATGTACTATTTTAATTTTCCAATGACTACTCAACCAATTCATTTATTTATGGCAACTTTAATATTTAGCTTCCAGCTATACTTAATATTTCAAGTAACATTAAAAAATTACAATCAATGATATTAAGAATACGGACTATTTTAGATGTTAATGACGATGTAATTCGTGATATAGAAATCACAGAAAATTCTAAATTAGTAGATTTACACAATATGATTATTAAATCATATGGATTTCTTGGAAAAGAAATGGCTTCATTTTATAGAACAGATGAAAACTGGCAGCAGGGAGATGAGATGCCCTTGGTTGATGTTGGTTTAGATAAAAATTTTAATAATGAGGAACTAAAAAATCTTTTTAGTGATGAAAATAGCCGTCTTTTATATGTTTACGATTTTTTAGCTTTATGGACTTTTTTCATAGAAGTAGTTGAAACTAAAAGCCCAAAAAAAAATACTGAATATCCAAATTTAGTGTTTTCTGAAGGTACAGTCCCGAAGACACCACCAATTAAAAATTTTCAAGAATTTGATTCAAGTGAAAAATACAAACAAGAAGAAGATGAAAATAATTTTGATTTAGACCAATTTTATTAGTTCCTTAAGAAAGAAATTGGTTTAATGTTTTTGTAATTCCTTTTTATAAATAACAATGCTGCCTCTAAAATATCTCCCATTGAATTGCTGTTTTTAAACGCTTTATCATTAGTAAAGTTATAAATTTCAAGTTTTAATTGTTTTAAATTTTCAATAGTTGTAATTGGACTTTCCTTCATTGAAATTAATAGCTGGCTAATTTTTTTTTCGTTATCAATTATCCTTTTTGCTACAATAGATCTTTCCTCAATTTTATATTGATCAATTGAATCGTGTGTTAATTTTTTTTGAATCATTTGAATTAAAGGTTGGTTTTCTTTGAAAAATTGAGGTCTGTAAACTGAAAGCTTACCCTCAAAGCTTTGTTGATCAAAATCAATGGCTCTAATTTTATAGATTACCTGATCAAAATCATGAATTGGAATAATCACATAATTATATGATCTCATGTCTCCCAACAATCTAACCATACATCTTTCATTGAATTTAACATACTCCTTAGCTATTTGTGCTTGTTCAGCCTCTGAACATTTTGAAAGCATATCTTTTATAAATACATCGCCAGGTATACCCGCAATATGTTCCTCAATTAATGTAAATTTATTTACAAGAAAATTTATGTTATATGGAGATAACAGATGTTCAATTTCCAAACCAAATGCTCTAGAAGAATCTGTCTTTTTTATATAAAAATAGGTGAAATTATCATTTAATATATTTCTAACTTTTACTCTAAAGGGTTTCGAATTTCCAAAGGTGCAAAAGTCAATCGCATCAATATTTAAATATGTTATTATTGATTCGTTTCCATCTGAATGAAGGATTGTGTATATTTTTTTTAAATTGTAATCAATTTCATTCATTTCACTTTCAGAATAATAAACTCTTGTCCATAGAGTGTCATTATCATTATCATCATAAACGACAACACTTCCTTGAAATCGCATTAAGTCTTCGTACGATATTGGTATTTCCATCCACCTATTGAAATCAATTAAGTATTTCATTAGAGTGTCTGAAATAGGGAAAAAAGGTTTTTTCTTAGATATGAGTTTTTTCATTTTAATACTTATCTACACTAAATTAACATCTTTATCAAAACAAACGTTCAATTTTGTAATTACTACTTGAAAAGAAATTCAAAAGAAACAATAAATCACATACTTTTGTACCTAAAGTTTAAAAATGAAATTTAAAATTGTTTCTGAGTTCCTTCCTACTGGAGATCAACCTGATGCCATCAAAGAAATAGTATCAAGTTTTGAGAAAAATGAAAAGTACATAACTCTCCAAGGGGTAACTGGTTCTGGTAAAACTTTTACTGTTGCTAATGTGATTGAGGAAATTGAAAAGCCTACACTGGTCTTGGCGCATAATAAAACTTTAGCAGCACAATTATACTCTGAATTCAAGCAGTTTTTTCCTAACAATGCTGTTGAATACTTTGTTTCTTACTACGACTATTATCAACCCGAAGCATATATGCCTGTTAGTGGTACTTATATTGAAAAAGATCTTTCAATAAATGAAGAAATAGAAAAATTAAGATTAAGTACAACTTCATCTTTACTCTCCGGAAGAAGAGATGTAATAGTTGTGGCATCAGTATCATGCTTATATGGAATTGGAAATCCTGTAGAGTTTCAAAAAAATATAATTAAATTAGATAAAGACCAAAAAATATCTAGGACAATTCTTCTTAAAAAATTAGTTCAGAGTCTCTATTCAAGGACAACTGCTAGTTTTGAAAGAGGTAACTTTAGGATTCAGGGAGACATAATTGATATTTACCCAGGGTATTCAGATACGGCTTATAAAATTCATTTTTTTGGAGATGAAATTGATGAAATTGAATCCTTTGACCCTATTAATAATAAAATAATTGATTCTCAAGAAAGAGTTACAATATATCCAGCAAATATGTTCGTAACATCTCCAGATATTCTTCAAAATGCTATCCATCAAATACAAACTGATTTAGTTAAGCAAGTTGAATATTTCAAAGAGATTGGTAAGCATTTAGAAGCAAAAAGACTTAAAGAAAGAACTGAATTTGATCTAGAAATGATTCGTGAATTAGGGTATTGTTCAGGTATTGAAAATTACTCAAGATACTTAGATGGAAGAAATCCTGGAACCAGACCATTTTGTTTACTTGATTATTTTCCAAATGATTATTTAATGGTAATAGATGAAAGTCATGTTACTATTTCACAGGTTCATGCTATGTATGGAGGAGACAGGTCACGAAAAGAGAATCTTGTCAACTATGGATTTCGTCTTCCCGCGGCAATGGATAATAGACCTCTGAAATTTGAAGAGTTTGAAGGATTACAAAATCAGATTATGTATGTGAGTGCAACACCTGCAGATTATGAGCTACAAAAGACAGAAGGTTTTGTAATTGAACAAATTATCAGGCCAACTGGCTTGTTGGATCCAGAGATTGAAGTAAGACCTAGTTTAAATCAGATTGATGATTTAATAGATGAAATTCAAAAAAGAATTGAAAATGACGAACGAACTCTTGTAACCACTTTAACAAAAAGAATGGCTGAAGAACTTACTGCATATCTATCTAAAGTTAGTATTCGATGTAGATATATTCACAGCGATGTTGACACACTAGAAAGAGTAGAAATAATGCAAGACCTGAGGCTAGGAAAGTTTGATGTTTTAGTTGGAGTAAATTTACTTAGAGAGGGTTTAGATCTTCCAGAAGTATCATTAGTAGCAATTCTTGACGCGGATAAAGAGGGGTTTTTAAGAAGCGCTAGATCTCTTACTCAAACTGTAGGAAGAGCAGCTAGAAATTTAAATGGAAAAGCCATAATGTACGCAGATAAAGTTACTAACAGTATGAATAAAACGATTAATGATACTGAATATAGAAGAAAAAAACAGACTGAATATAATATTAAGAACAATCAAAAGCCAAGATCTTTAAATAAATCCTTAAACAATGTTTTGGCTAAAAATTCGGTTTCTACCTATTCCAAAGAAATTGAACAACAAAGGCTTATAAATTCACTTAGCAAATTTAAAAGTCTGGAAGATTTCGAAAAAGCAATTCGAAATACTAGAAAAAATATGGAAAAAGCGGCTAAAGAATTAGATTTCATTGAAGCAGCATCACTTAGAGACCAAATTAAAGCTTTACAACTCGAAAAATCAAAATTATAATTATTCCAAAACTTCTTGAACTTTTTTTGCTGCCTCTTCGAAAGCTGTGGCTGCTATCACATCTAATTTTGAGTTTTGAATTAAAGTTTTTGCTTGTTTTGCGTTAGTTCCTTGTAACCTAACTATTATTGGGACTTTAATGGCATCACCCATATTTTTATATGCATCAATAATTCCTTGAGCTACCCTATCACACCTCACAATTCCACCAAATATATTAACAAGTATTGCTTTAACTTTTGGATCTTTTAGAATTAATCGAAAAGCAAATTCTACCCTTTCAGCATCAGCAGTTCCGCCTACATCAAGAAAATTTGCAGGAGATCCACCAGATTGTTTAATTAAATCCATAGTAGCCATGGCCAGTCCAGCTCCATTAACCATACATCCAACATTTCCATCTAAATCAACATAATTGAGTCCTGCTTCGCCAGCTTCAACTTCAATTGGATTTTCTTCATCTAAATCTCTGAGATTTGCAAAATCAGGGTGTCTGAATAAAGAGTTATCATCTATACTAACTTTGGCATCTACAGCAATAATTCTATCATCAGAAGTCTTAAGAACTGGATTAATTTCAAATAATGAAGAGTCTGATCCAACATAAGCTTTATATAAATTTGAAATAAATTTAAGCATTGACTTAAATGCTGCTCCCTTTAAGCTTAAGTTAAAAGCAATTTTTCTAGCTTGAAAAGGGAGTAGTCCAAGAGCTGAATCGATTTCTTCATTAAAAATAAGATGTGGTGTTTTCTCAGCAACCGCTTCAATATCCATACCTCCCTCTGTCGAATACATAATCATATTTTTTCCAGAAGATCTATTAAGTAAAATAGAAATATAAAATTCTTTTGGCTCAGAATTTCCTGGATAATAAACGTCCTCAGCTACTAAAATTTTATTTACTTTTTTTCCTTCAGGTGGTGTTTGAGGTGTAATTAATTGCATTCCTAATATGCTATCCGAAACTTGTTTTAATTCTTCAAGAGATTTTACTAATTTCACCCCTCCTCCTTTACCTCGTCCACCTGCATGTATTTGTGCTTTAACCACAAACCATTCAGTCCCTGTAAGTTCTTTTAATTTTTCTGCTCCTTTTACAGCGTCATTAGAATTATCAGCAACAATACCGTTTTGAATTGCAACTCCATAATTTTCTAGTATACTTTTACCTTGATATTCGTGTAGATTCATAATTTATATGATATATCAACAAAAATAAAAATCAATATGTTAAAACAGTTATTTAATCGATATTAATTTAACAATTATGTATTAATATAATATATTTTTTATTTTTAACTAATAATTATAATCTATCAATAGATTTGATAACTAAAATAATTGAAAGAAAAGGAACTAATATCAATATCTGAAGAATTTGGAAATCCCATATACATCTATGATGCAAATAAAATTGAAAGTCAATACAATAGACTTCTAAATGCATTTTCAAATGTCTCGGGTTTAAGAATTCATTACGCTGTCAAAGCTTTATCTAATATTTCAATATTAAAATTGATGAAATTTTTAGGGTCAGGTCTAGATACAGTATCAATAGAGGAGGTTAAAATTGGTTTAATCGCTGGCTTTGATCCATCTAAGATAATTTTCACCCCAAATGGAGTATCTATTGATGAAATTGAGTCTGTTTCAAAATTGGGGGTTCAAATTAACATTGACAACTTATCCATTTTAGAACAATTCGGAAGAAAAAATCCTGACACTCCCGTTTGTATAAGAATAAACCCTCATATAAATGCAGGAGGGAATTCGAATATTTCAGTTGGACATATTGATTCAAAATTTGGAATTTCAATCCATCAAATACCCCTTTTAGTGAGGATAATTGAAAATACAAAAATGTGTATTAATGGAATTCATATGCACACTGGGAGTGATATTTTAGATATTGGTGTCTTTTTATATGCATCAGAAATACTATTTGAAAATGCATTAAAATTTAAAAATCTTGAATTTATTGACTTCGGTAGTGGATTTAAAGTTCCCTATAAAGAAGGTGACATTGAGACAGATATTGAAGAGTTGGGAGAGAAATTAAGCATAAGGTTTAATGAATTTTGTAAAATATATGGTAAAAAAATAGATTTAGCATTTGAACCAGGTAAATTTTTAGTAAGTGAAGCTGGATATTTTATCACATCCGTAAACTCAATAAAACAAACAACTTCTACTGTTTTTGCTCAGATAAACAGTGGTTTTAACCATTTCGTCAGACCTATGTTTTATAATTCATATCATGAAATAATAAATATTTCTAATTCTAAAGGAAGAAAAAGATTTTATTCAGTTGTTGGATATATATGTGAAACAGACACTTTTGCCAACAATAGAGAGATTTCCGAAATTTCAGAAGGAGATCTTTTAGTATTTAAGAATTCAGGGGCATATTGCTTTACTATGTCAAACAATTATAACTCACGTCTAAAGCCAGCTGAAATATTATGGTATAAAAATAAAGCATTCCTAATCAGAAAGAAAGAGGAGTTTAGTGATATTATTAATAATCAAATTGAGTTAGATTTCAATTCATAAGGTTAACAACCCATTTTTATTCGAAAAATTTCTTGAAGCTCTAAAGTAAAGGATATTTAAAAATTAGACTTTTTTTATTATCCCAATATAACTCCCGAACCAACGAGTTCGTTATTAATATACCATGCTATAAATTGACCTGGTGTAACAGCTGATTGCTCTTTATCAAAATAGACATACAAATAATCCTTTTTTTGTAAAATATTTGCTGAAAACAAAGGTTGTCTATATCTAATTCTGGCGCTAACAGAAATAGATTGTCCTTCACTCAAAATTAAATCTTCACGAATCCAATGAACTTTATCTAAAGAAACTCTTAAGGATTTTCTAAATAAACCAGGGTGAGAACTACCTTCACCAACATAAATTATATTTGATTTTATATCAGTAGAAATAACGAAAAGAGGTTTCTTTGTACCACCTACAAATAAGCCTTTTCGCTGACCAATAGTATAAAAATGAGCACCCTGATGAGTTCCTACTTTTTTCCCATCATTTTTACAATAACTTAAAGGAATTGATATGTTTTCATTTGATTTACTTGAATTTCTATGCGTATATTTATTTGAATCATTAGGTATTTGAATAATATCCCCTTGAACTGGACTTAATTTTTGTTTTAAGAATTCGGGAAGCTTAACTTTTCCTACGAAACATAATCCTTGAGAATCTTTTTTTTCAGCAGTTACTAAACCTTGAGCTTTTGCAATTTTACGAACTTCATCTTTTTTTAAATGCCCTATTGGAAAAAGTGATTTTTGAAGTTGGTATTGATTGAGTTGACATAAAAAGTAAGATTGGTCTTTATTAGAATCAGCACCTTCAATTAATTGAAAAACTGTTTTATTTTTAATTTCTTTTATATGTTTTTGACAATAATGACCAGTTGCAATAAAATCAGCACCTAATGAAATTGCAATATTCAAAAATAAATCAAATTTAATTTCCTTGTTACACAAAATATCAGGGTTAGGTGTTCTTCCGTTTGAATACTCATCAAACATATAATCAACTATTCTCTCTTTATATTCTTTACTTAGATCTACAGTCTGAAACGGGATACCTAGTTTTTGAGACACCATAATTGCATCATAACTATCCTCAAGCCAAGGACATTCATTAGAAATAGTAACCTCCTCGTTATGCCAATTCTTCATAAAAAGACCTATAACATCGTAGCCTTCTTTTTTTAATAAATATGCAGCAATACTTGAATCTACTCCACCCGAAAGACCTACAACAACCCTTTTACTTTTCATACATCAAAGTTACAATTATGCTTGAGAAAAATACAAAGAGTATTAAAAACTACTTTCTTCCTTGTTGATTAATTTTCTTTTGTGCTTCTGCTGCTTCCATAGCCTTTTGAAGCTTCTGTGAAAAACCACCAACTTTTCTTGGTTTTTTCTTGTTTTCTGCAATTTGAGCCTTAATATTATCTTCTTTAATTATGAAATTTTTAATAACCAACATCAACAGAATGGTTAAGGTATTTGAAATGAAATAATATAAGCTTAACCCACTTGCATAATTATTAAAAAACAATAACATCATTAGTGGCATCATATAAATAATAAATTTCATGTTTGGCATACCTTCTTGCTGAGGCATTGCCTGCTGACCTGTTGTCATTAATGTATACACAAAAATTGCTGCAGATGCCAATATTGGGAAAAGACTAATATGATCACCATAAAATGGAATTGAAAATGGAAGTTCAAAAATTGAATCATATGAAGATAAATCATCTGCCCATAAAAAACTTTTTTGACGTAATTCAAAAGCTACTGGAAAAAACGAAAATAAAGCATAGAAGATTGGAAGCTGAATTAAAGCAGGAATACAACCGGACATGGGATTAACACCAGCCTTACCATATAAACTCATAGTTTCTTGTTGTTTTTTAACTGCATCATTTTTGTATTTCTTAGTAATCTCTTCAATTTCAGGCTTCAAAACCTTCATTTTAATTTGAGACACGTAAGATTTATAAACAACAGGAGACATTGTTAATCTAACTATGATTGTTAAAACTATAATTGCAATTCCGTAAGGGAAAAAACCAGCTAGCCATGCAAAAAGAGGAAGAAATATAAATCTATTTATCCATCCAAAAATTCCCCAACCTAAGGGAACAGAAGACTCAAGTGAACTACCGTAAGATTTTAAAATTTGATAATCAGTTGGACCAAAATAAAAACTCATTTTTGATAATATATTCCCATTCTGTCTCTGTAATTTAAAAGCACTAGTTAGTCTTTTTGTGTATCTTTTTTCAAGATTCTCGTCTATAGTTAGATCTTTTGACTTAAAAGATACCTCATTAATTAAATTATCTGGAATTAGGATTGAACTAAAGAAATGCTGTCTATAGGAAATCCATCTAATATTATTTTCTATTTCTTCATCTTCGCCTGAAAGAGACAAATTATCAACTTTATCTTCTTCATATAAATAGGTTAATTGAGTGTAACGACTTTCATAATCTATGCTCTTTGAGTTTCTAAATAAATCCGTACTCCAATTTAAAACAAAATCATCTGAAACAAAGATATCCTCAAGACCTTCAGATCTGATTTCAAAACCTAACTTATAGCCTTTATTTGGAAGGGTGTATTTAAATTCTAAAAACTTAAACTCAGAAATAGCTGCCCTAAGTATTACAGATTGGCTACTATTATTTTTTTCCCATTTGACAATATCGAAATAAATATTTTTAGTATCAAATAATAGACCTAGACGAGTTTTAAGAGTCGTATTTATTAGATGATTATTTTCAGAAATTAGATTTAGTGGCTTATCTAAATGATTTGAGAATTCTTTTAAATTTACAAGTGACAAATTTGCTCCTTTGGTACTAATTAAAAATTTTAAATCTTTATTTTCTAAAACCAATTCATCAGTACTTTTCGGCTCTAACCATTTTGAAAAAACCCCATACGATTGATTTAATTGGTCATTTTGTGACGAATTATTTGTGACTTTTACACCTGAAGCCGATTTAGTTTTTGATTCTAATGTTGCAGTATCTGAATACGATTCTTGTTCTGCAATATTGGAGTTTTGAATGACTGTGTTTTCATTACGGAACAACATCCATGTTAGTATCAACGCTATTAATATAATTCCAATAAATTTGTATGGATCAAATTTTTCTTCTTCCATTTAGTTTTTTGATTTAGAATATTTTAGTGCAGCTTCAATAAAAGAAACAAACAATGGGTGAGGCTCAGAAACTGTGCTTTTATATTCTGGATGAAACTGAACTCCAATAAACCATGGATGATTAATATTTTCAATTATTTCTATTAAACCAGTTTGAGGGTTAAAACCAGTAGCTCTTAAGTTCAGTGAAAACATTATATCATTATACTTGTTATTAAATTCGTAACGATGGCGATGACGTTCCTTTATTAAAGTTTTATCATAAATCCTATTTGATAAACTGCCTTTCGATAAAGAACATTCCCAAGAACCTAATCTCATAGTCCCTCCTTTATTTTTAATATTTTTTTGATCTTCCATCAAATCTATGACTGGATTTATAGTACTCTCAGTCATTTCAGTTGAGTTAGCTTCTTTTAGATCTAAAACATTTCTTGAATATTCTATTACAGCCATTTGCATCCCAAGGCAAATGCCAAAAAAAGGAATTTTGTTGATTCTAACAAATTCAACTGCTTTAATTTTTCCTTCAATACCTCTTTCTCCAAAACCTGGAGCAACAAGTACTCCATCCAAATCATTTAGCTTCAAAATATTATTATTCTCTGATATAAATTCCGAATGAATTGTAATAACCTCAACCTCAACTTCGTTGGCAGCTCCTGCATGAATAAATGCTTCTAATATTGATTTATACGAGTCTTGTAATTCAACATACTTTCCTACTAATCCAATTTTAACTTTATCCTTAGGGTTTTTGTATTTGATCAAAAACTCCTTCCATTTTTTTAGATCTGGAGACTGTTTTGGTTTTAAATTCAAACGCTCTATTACCACCCGATCAAGACCTTCATCTTGCATCTTTAGTGGAACATCATAAATAGTTTCAACATCAATGGATTGAATAACCGCTTCGTATTTAACATTGCAAAATAATGCTAATTTTTTTCTTAAATCGTTTGATAACTCATGTTCAGTTCTGCAAACTAAAACATCTGCTTTAATTCCACTCTCCATTAATGTTTTGACTGAATGTTGAGTTGGTTTGGTTTTGAGTTCCCCCGCTGCAGATAAAAACGGTATCAATGTCAAATGAATCGTCATTGCATTATTTTCGCCATGCTCATAAATTAGTTGCCTAACAGCCTCTATATATGGGAGAGATTCAATATCACCTACTGTACCACCAATTTCTGTTATAATTATATCATAATCTCCCGTTTGACCTAATAATAGTATTCTTTCTTTGATTTCATTAGTAATGTGAGGAACTACTTGGACTGTTTTCCCTAAAAACTCTCCTCTACGTTCTTTTTCTATGACACTCTGGTATACTCTTCCAGTTGTAACGTTATTAGCTTGAGAGGTTTTTACATTTAAGAAACGCTCGTAATGACCCAAATCAAGGTCAGTTTCAGCACCATCATCTGTAACATAACATTCACCATGTTCATATGGGTTTAATGTGCCTGGATCCACGTTTATGTATGGATCAAACTTTTGGATAGTTACTCTAAACTTTTGAGACTGAAGAAGCTTTGCTAAAGAGGCAGCAACGATACCTTTACCTAAAGATGAGGTAACGCCCCCGGTAACGAAAATGTATTTTGTTTTTGACATACTATATATATCTTTATATACCGGGCTCAAATTTACAAAATATGAATGGTGTTATACTCAAAATACTATTTATTTATTTCTGAAACATCATATAATTTATGCTGAAGTAAATAGTACCCTTGATTAATATAAGCTCCTTTGTTAACTGGAACATAATTGAACTTATTATTATTGTATTCCGTTTCACCGATTTTAGAACTAGAATATAAATCATTATAAGTTGCAATTCTTAAAATTAAATCAAACACTAAATCAAAAGCTCTAATCGAAGTTTTATTTGGTGGAATTCCAAAACGATTTATAAATTTCTCGATCAATATTGTGTCATCAACATTTTTTGGATAATAATCGGACATGAATGTAAACATAAGATCTCCAAATAATTTATTTGAAAGATTAGAATTTTCATATGATGAACCATGAAATGTTGTAAAAAGCTTTATTTTTTTTTCATCACTAAGCTGAGAACGTATTTGTGATGATGCACTTGAAATTAAAGTAAATTTTTCAGTTTCTAAAATAATTTTATTTGGAAGGGTATCTACAATTAAAGAATCAACTAGTTCTGGTAATAAAAAGTCTCCTAATTCAGGTCTTAAATTAATAGAGTTTGGAAAAAGAGAATTTAGTTCTCTCTCAATATTTCTGTTTATAGAGTCTGTGATAATTAAAACATTATCATCTTTATTAATCGTATTGTTGAGATACCTCTTCATTTCATCACGAATAAATGATTTAGATGTGACACTTTGAAAAACTCCATTTCGCATAATTACTGATTTTGATGACAATGGCGCAATTTTAGGAACACTTTTAAACATGTTTTTTGAAGATAAGAAATCAAAATTTTCAGATAACATCGGTCCAATTATCGCATCAATTTCTTGAGGATTAAGATCGTTAATATGCTTTTGTATTTCACTTTTTTTATTTTGAGAATCAAATATTTTTGCATTGATTTCTATTCCAATGTCATTTGCTTTTTCCATGGCTAAAACTGAACCAGCATAAAAATCCAAGGCAATTGATGATATCGTTCTTCTTTTTAAATACCTGTATGTTTTATTTAAGGAATTAAATTCAATTATAGATGTTTTGAATGGAAGGAAGTAAACTAAATTTATTTTTTTCTTTAAAAAAACTGAATCTTGAAGCATTGTTTTTTCTGAAAGAAGCTGGTTTTTGTCTACTTTTAAATTCATTGAAGAAGTTTTTGGTAGTTTTAAAATCATACCTGATTTTAACCCTTCATCAATAACATTTGGATTAAGAGAATCTATAGTGAATTTATTATTTCCAGTTTTAACTTCAATCCTATAATATCCTTCTTTGGGTTTAATTTTGTAATAATAAAAATCTGGTTCTATGATTTTTACTTCTTGATCAAATTTAATCGGTAAAACTATAGTTTGTCCAAACTTAAGTCCTTCTTTTATATTTGGGTTTATTTTATCTAACTCATCAACGGTGACTCCATAAGTATAAGCAATTCTCCATTTAGTATCTTTAGGTTTAACAAAATATGTATTAAATTTTTCAGATATTTTTTTTTCAGATATTTTTTTTTCAATTAAAAACCTAGTATAAACAGGTATTCTTATTTGCATTCTTCGTCTCAAACCTCTTTTAGCAATTCTTGGATTATAACTTTCAATTTGTTCTTTACTTATGTTATATTTTTTCGAAAGATTATATACGTTATCTCCCTTTTGAACTTTGTGAATTATAAATTTTTGAGGTATAGAATCAACCTGACTGTATCCAGTTGAAATAGATAGAATTAAAAATATTAACTTAATTTGAACTTTATAATTCATAAAAAATAATAGCTATTCCCATTCAATTGTTGCAGGAGGCTTGGAGCTAATATCGTAAACTACTCTATTTACTCCTGGCACCTTATTTATAATTTCATTTGATATCTTTTGCAGAAAATTATGAGGTAAATCAACCCAGTCTGCTGTCATACCATCAGTTGACTGAACAGCTCTCAACGCCACACACTTTTCATAGGTTCTCTCGTCACCCATAACCCCTACTGTTTTAACCGGAAGAAGAATAGCGCCAGCTTGCCATATAGAATCATACAGCTCCCACTTTTTTAAGCCTTCAATGAAAATAGAATCCACTTCTTGTAATATTCCCACTTTTTCAGGGGTAATTGCGCCTAAAATTCTTATGGCTAAACCGGGGCCTGGAAAAGGGTGTCTTCCAAGAATTTTTGAATCAATTCCTAAACTTTTTCCAACTCTACGAACTTCATCTTTAAAAAGCATTCTTAGAGGTTCAACGACACTCAACTTCATAAAGTCAGGTAATCCACCAACGTTATGATGAGATTTAATTGTTACCGAAGGTCCATTAACCGAAATAGATTCAATTACATCAGGATATATAGTTCCTTGTGCTAGCCACGCAGTCCCTTTAATTTGATTTGCTTCCTCATCAAAAACATCTATAAAAGTATTACCAATAATTTTCCTTTTCAATTCGGGGTCTGGTTCACCTTTTAGATTATTTAAAAACAATTTCGAAGAATCAACTCCTTTAACATTTAAACCCATGCCCTTATATTGTTTTAAAACTGAATCAAACTCATTCTTTCTCAAGAGACCATTATTAACAAAAACACAAAATAATTGATTACCTATAGATTTATTCAATAAAACCGCTGCAACAGTTGAGTCTACACCACCTGAGAGACCTAAAATAACTTTATCGTTTCCAATTTTGTTTTTTAGCTTTTCAATTGTCATATCAACAAAAGAATCGGGTGTCCAATCTTGTTTAATTTTTGATATTTTTACCAAAAAGTTTTCCAGTAATTTTAGACCATGAGAAGAGTGGTAAACTTCAGGATGAAATTGAATTCCATAAGTTGCTTCCCCATTAATTTCAAAAGCAGCATTAATAACATCAGTGGTGCTTGAAATTCGTTTTGATGAACTTGGCAGTTTATTGATCGTATCTCCATGACTCATCCAAACTTGACTATTATCAGGAATATCTCTAAAAAGTAAAGATTTTGAATCTATATTTTTTAAATTGGCTCTACCATATTCTCTCGATCTAGACATATTAACCTTTCCTCCAAAAAAATATGCTAAATATTGAGCTCCGTAACATATACCCAATAAAGGTATTTTTCCTTTTACTAAAGAAAGATCAATATGAGGCGGATCGTCATTTCTCACTGAATGCGGAGATCCAGATAAAATTATCGCACTGAATAAGGAATAATCCTTTGGAGGATTGTCGAATGGTATTATCTCGCAATAAATAAATAACTCCCTAACTCTTCTGGCTATTAACTGGGTGTATTGTGATCCGAAATCAAGTATAAGTACTTTATCTTGCATAATCAAAAATACAATTATTTATTAGGCAAGAAATTTTAAATAAAACAATTTTATAATTTTATTTAGATTCTAAAACAATAAATTCTTTGCTTAATGGATTGAAATTATCAATCAAATCTGGAATAAAATTGTAACCGAAATATAAATAGTACTCAAAGAAATTTTCAGTTCTTTCTTGAAGTTTATTATTTGGAAATAAAGATTTATGAATTAATTCTATATTTTGAACCTGATCATTAAGTTTTCTTTTTTGAGCTTTTAATAATCTTTTTTCAAGATTATTAATACCCTTAAATTGTTTTGATTTTTGAGCTTTAACTGCACCTTCAAATGAAGAATCTGTTTTAGAAACCATTTTTTCCAAATATCTAAATTGTGATTCGAGTTTTGTCTTCAAAAATTGTAAATCTAAATCAATACTTGAAAGTTCCTTTATTTTATTGTTAATTGTATAATCTCGACCATTCAATAGATCAGAATATGAAAGATTGAGCTTATTAATTTTTTTTGAAGTTTTGGAAGTAATTAAAATAGCTGAATCTCTAATAATTAATATAGGCAAGGTGACTTTTTGATTAATAAAAAAAGCTTTTAATTGCAGCCAATAAGAAATCTCTCCTCCTCCTCCGATATATGCAATATTTGGAAGAATTACTTCTTGATACAGAGGGCGTAATGAAACATTTGGTGAAAATCTTTCTGGAAATTCAATTAATTCTTTTTCGATTGAATCTCTAGTGAATTTTTTATTTAAGTTACTTAATTCAAACCCTGTTTTAGTTTTTAAAATTCTTGTTCTTTGACCTTTATTTATATAAAAAAGATTTATTTCTCTGGGATTTACTTGAGGGTTATAGTTTTTGTCATAATCATTTTTTAATATTCCAATTTGATTATTAACGTATTTAACACATTTCTGATTAAATAATTCATCTTTGAAGAAAGGAATCATTGTTTCCTTTAATTTTTTTGAATTAGGATCTAAAACCAATAAACCGTATTCAGAAAAAAGACTATTTACTATTCTAAAAGTAGCCTCAGATAAGTTTTTAGATTTAAAATAGCACTTTTTTATCATTGATTCAATAGTTGACGATGACTTCGAGTTCCCAAGCTTTTCTTTTATGAATAGGCTCAAACAATCAAGGTTTTTCAAGCTAAACTCTCCCACTGGCCCTCCAGTAGACTCTTTCCAAGAGATCTTCTTACCTTTAAAATAAAAACTACTAACTTCTTCAAAGTCGTGGTCCTCAGAAGCCATCCAAAAAACTGGAATATAATTATTTCCAGGTTTCTTTTTATTCATGATTTTAGAAAGCTTTATGATACTTACAATTTTATAAATAAAGTACAAAGGACCAGTCATTAAACTCAATTGATGTCCTGTTGTTATTGTGAAAGTGTTTTTATTAGATAGTAAATTTAAATTTTGAGAAACATTCTTTGAAATATCTATTTTAGAATATTGCTCGTTGAAGACTTGAACTAGTTTTTGTCTGTTTTCATTTGTAAATTCATTTGATTTTAATTTTGAAAATTTTTCAAGTGAATCGATATTTGGGAAAAATGTTGTTGATGAAATTAAACCTTCATTTTCATCTTGGTAGTCCTTGATTAATTCTGGATAAATATTAACTAAATTATACGGAATTTTGGAGACTTTCATCATAAGTAATTTTAGCAAAGATATTTCATTTTTTATTACACTATTGATCCATAATGTCTAAAAAAAATTAATTTTACTTTCAAAAATATATTATGATTCAAAAACACATACTTGCATCGCTTTTAATTTTTAGTCTTAACACTAATTCTCAAACTGTAGTTTCACCAGATTCCTTCCTGGGGTATGAGCTTGGAACTGTTTTTTCAAGGCACCATCAAGTTGTAGATTATTTTAAATATCTTGATAAAAACTCAGATTGGGTAAGAATTGAATCATATGGAAAAACTAATGAAGGACGTATACTTAAATTAGCAATAGTATCTAATCCTGAAAATCTTAAAAACATAGATAAAATAAGAAACAACCACCTTAAAAACTCAGGATCTGTAAATGGAGAGTTAAATACTGATAAATCAATAGTTTGGTTAAGTTATAACGTTCATGGTAATGAATCTTCAAGTACTGAAGCTTCCATGAAAACAATTTATAATTTAATTACTGAATATAAAGATTGGCTAAAAGACACAATTGTTATTATTGATCCTTGTATAAATCCTGACGGAAGAGACAGGTATGTTAATTGGTATAACCAAAAGAAAAGACTTCCATACAACTCTAATTCTTTTTCAAGAGAACATCAAGAACCGTGGCAAAACGGAAGAACAAACCACTATGCGTTTGACCTTAATAGAGATTGGGCATGGGCAACACAGATTGAAACTCAACAAAGACTTACAAAATACAACCAATGGTTACCTCACATTCATGTTGACTTTCATGAACAAGGTGTAAATTCTCCTTATTATTTTGCCCCTGCGGCAGAACCAGTCCATGAAAATATTACAGATTTTCAAAGATCGTTTCAAGATGTAATTGCAAAAAATCATGCTAAATATTTTGATAAAAATGGATGGCTTTACTATACCAAAGAAAGGTTTGATTTACTTTACCCTAGTTATGGTGATTCGTATCCTTCATTTCTTGGAGCTATTGGAATGACATACGAACAAGCAGGGGGCGGAAGAGCTGGACTTGGACTTAAAAATGACGATGGAGTTGAACTTACATTAATTGACAGGATTAACCACCACTATACAACAAGTATATCTACGGTAGAAATTGCCTCAAAGAATATTAAGAACCTCAATATTGCATATCAAGAATTCTACAAAGACAAATCGACAAAATTCAAAAACTTTATAATTAATGGTAATATTGATAATTTGAATAAATTAAGAGAACTTCTTGATAGACACAAAATAGTATATGGTTCTCCAAACTCAAATAAAGTTGTTAAAGGGTATGATTATAAATCAAAAAAAAATAAATCCATAAAACTTAAATCTAATGATCTTGTCATTTCAACAAGTCAGGTGAAGGGAAAAATAGCCCATGTTTTACTGGAACCAAACACCTTTTTGTCTGACTCACTTACTTATGACATTACCGCTTGGGCTCTTCCCTATGCATACGGACTTGACGCTATTGCCACAAAAGAAACAATTAAATTGGTAGACTATAAAGTTGAAACTTATGTTGAAAATGAAATTAATGAAAAAGCTTATGGATGGGCTTCTCACTGGAATAGTTTAGAGGATGCTAAGTTTTTAGCAGATTTATTAAAATCAAAAATTAAAGTTAGATTTAATAATAGTCCGTTAAAAAATCAAAATATTAATTGGAAAAGAGGGTCACTATTTATTCTCCGAGGGGATAACTCTGATTTTTCAAGCTCCGATCTAAAAAATACTATTCTTTCAATCGCAGAAATAAATAACCGTAAAATTACTGAATTATCATCTGGATATTCTTTATCTGGACCTGATCTAGGCTCTGATAAATTATCTCTAATCTCTCCCCCAAGAATAAGTGTTTTAACAGAAGGGAATACTTCAACTTATAATGCTGGTGAAATAATTCATTTTTTTGAAAAACAATTAGGTTATCAAGCCAATTATATAAGCGAATCAAGGTTAAATAACGAAGTTCTTCTACAGACGGACATTTTAATTTTACCATCAGGATTTTATGATTTTGATAAAACAGAAACTAATTTACTCAAATGGATTAGAAATGGTGGGACTTTAATTGCTATGGGTAGAGCCCTAGACGCTTTATCAAAAATTGAATTATTTGAAATATCTGCAAAAGAATCTTCAAAAGATAAATCAATAGATTTAACTTTAAATAGTTCAAGAAGAAGAAGATATATTAGTAATCTAATAACTGGAAGTATTTATAAAGCAAAGGTTGACCCGTCTCATCCTATGGCTTATGGGTATGAAGATTATTATTATACTCTTAAGCTATCTGGTAAGGCTTACAAACTTTTAAAAAATCAAAATATAGCATATCTTAAAGATGATATAAAGCCTCACTCCGGTTTTACAGGATCTAATGTATCATCAAATCAAAGTAATAGTTTACTTTTTGGAAATCAGAATCTAGGTCAAGGAAATATAATATATATGGTAGACAACCCCTTATTTCGTGCTTTCTGGGAAAATGGAAAATTATTTATGGCAAATGCAATTTTTTTCACAGGGAACAGAAGTTATAAAAAAATTGAATGAACTAATTATTAAAAAAAGAATCCACAAAAGATTTTGGATTAAAAATCTGAAGATCATCAATTTTTTCACCTACCCCTATATATTTGACTGGTATTTTAAATTGGTGAGAAATACCAAGAACAACTCCGCCTTTTGCAGTTCCATCTAATTTAGTTATCGCTAATGATGAAACATCAGTGGCGGATGAAAATTGTTTGGCTTGCTCAAATGCATTTTGGCCAGTTGATCCATCTAATACAAGAAGAACCTCATGAGGGGAGTCAGGAATGACTTTGTCCATAACTCGTTTAATTTTCGAAAGTTCATTCATTAGATTTACCTTATTATGTAGTCGTCCAGCAGTGTCTATAATGACTATATCTATGTTTTGTACTTTTGCAGATTTTAATGTGTCAAAAGCAACTGATGCTGGATCACTTCCCATCGACTGTTTTACTAATTTAACATCAGCTCTCTCTGCCCAAATATTGAGTTGGTCTATAGCGCCTGCTCGAAAAGTATCCGAAGCACCAAGCATTACTTTTTTCCCAAGTTTTTTATATTTATTAGCTAGCTTTCCAATAGTAGTAGTTTTACCAACACCGTTGACACCAACGACCATTATTACGTAGGGCATACCTGAAACAATAGGGTCATTATTCGAATCTATTTGACTATGATGTTCTAAAAGAATCCCTGTAATTTCTTCTTTTAATATTTTATTTAATTCATGTGATCCCAAAAACTTATCTCTGGAAACTCTCTTTTCAATATTATCAATTATTTTAATTGTAGTTTCTACCCCAACATCTGATGATATTAAAACCTCTTCCAAATCATCCAATACTTCATCGTCTACTTTACTTTTTCCTACAAGAACTCTCCCTAATTTAGAAAAAAAAGAGTTTTTTGTTTTCTCTAAACCTTTATCAAGAATATTTCTTTTTAAGTCATGAGCTTTTAAATTCTTTTCATCTGTTTCTAATTTTGTTTTAGAATCAATATTTATTTTAAGTTTAGATTCTTCAGATATAACTTTGTTGTCTGAATCTATAGCTTTGGTTTTTAGATCTTCGTTCGACTTATCTTCACCTTTAATTATAGATGTGATTTTATTGAATATTCTCATTTTATAAAAATAAAAAAAGCTACTTTAAAAGTAGCTTTTTTATATAAGTTTAAATTAGAGAGACTTATAAATCATCATTTGGTTTCTTTTGATTTTGACTTTCACTTGATGGAGGCTCTAAACCGTCACTTTTTTTCATCTACAATAGGTTCAATAATTTTTTCTTCAGAAGTTGTATTTACCTCTTTTGATTTTTCAGGAATTACTTCTTGTTTTATTGGTTTATTTAACATCCAATCTTTAACATGTTTTGGATCTAAGATGGCTTCAACAAAACTGTATGTACCTGATTTTTCTTTTTTGACCATATTAATAGCTTTGGTCAGTCGTTTTGATCCCGTTTGAAGTGTTGCTATTGATTTTTTTGCCATGACTACTTAATTTCTTTATGAACCGTCATTTTTTTTAAAATTGGGTTGAATTTTTTTATTTCAAGACGATCAGGTGAGTTTTTCTTGTTTTTGGTAGTTATATAACGAGATGTTCCAGATTTTCCTGATGTTTTATGCTCAGTACACTCCAATATAACTTGTACTCTATTCCCTCTTTTTGCCATTTTATTTCTTTTATTTTAAAAGACCTTTTCCTTTAGCTTCTTTGATTACACTTGAAATACCTTTCTTGTTAATTGTTTTTAAAACAGATGCTTTAACTTTTAAAGTAATCCATTTATCTTCTTCAGGTATGAAAAAACGTTTTTTAATCAAATTAATATCAAAGCGTCTTCGAGTTTTGTTCATGGCTTTAGAACGATTATTTCCAAACATGACTCTTTTACCGGTAATGTCACAGACTCTAGCCATAATATCTTAATTTTAAAGTTTTTTAACAGGTTGCAAATTTACATATTTTTATGTAGTAACAAAACTTATTTAAAATTTATAATTAATCACTTTTAATTAATTGGTAGAGCATCTCAAGAGCTTTGTTTGTTGTTTTATCAATAACTCTTTCACGATGGTTTCCCATTTGAAAACATTCACTAAAAACTCCATTGGGGCCGGATATTGCAATATGTACCTCACCTATTTCTGAAATATTATCCCCTGAAGTTGGTCCAGCATTTCCAGTTGTGGCTATTCCATAATCTGAATTAAATCGTTTTTTAACACCTAAAGCCATTGCTTTAGCAACATTTGAGCTGACAATTCCTTTTTCTTCGATCAATTTTGCTGGAACATTTAGAATAGATGTCTTTAGCTCATTTGAATATGCTACAACTCCCCCCTTAAAAAATTTTGAAGCCCCTGCCTGTGTTGTTATAACTGACGATATTTTACCTCCGGTACAACTTTCAGCAATTGACAAATATCTATTTTGAGAAAAAAGAGTATTTCCTATCGAAACTTCTATCGGTCCATCATCCTCATCTCCAACATAAATATCACTAATCAATAACTTTAGAATTGAAACATTTTTATCAACTTCTTTTCTGACCCTTATCTCACTCATTCCAGATGATGAAAGTCTTAACCTAACTCTACCTAAACTTGGCAAATAAGCTAAATTTATTGAATTGGGAAGTTTGCTTTCAAATTCTGATATTCTAAGCGCAATAGCACTCTCTCCTAGACCATAGGTCAATAAAGTTTTGTGATAAATAAAAGGTCTATTGAATGACTTTTTTAGGAGAGGTATAATTGATTTCTGCATTAGAGATTTCATTTCATAAGGAACACCGGGTAATGCAATAACTTCAATATCTTTTGATGAGAACCACATACCAGATGCAGTTCCGAACTCATTTATGAAAATTTTAGCTTTTGATGGTAAAAGTGCCTGTTCCTTATTCATTTCACTTATTGGAGTTGTAACATATTTTTTAAATAAACCCTCAATATGATTTTTTATTTGAGGATACCAAATAAGTTTATCTTCAAAATATGACGTCAATGTATGTTTTGTGATATCATCACTTGTAGGCCCTAGTCCACCTGTAATAATAATTATATCCGATTTTTTCTTGGATCTTTCAATTGTATTTATAATATCTTCTGAATTATCTGAAATTGACGTGATTTGTGACACAGCTATTCCTATTGAGTTTAGTGACTTTGATAAATAAACGGAGTTTGTATTTACAATCTGCCCAATTAAAATCTCATCACCAATAGATATAAGTTCCGCTTTCATTTATTTTTATTTTACCTTAATTTGAAAACATTTAGCATTCTCAACATAACCTTCTAAAACATCTTCTTGATTTAATCTTCCCACTCCAGAAGGGGTTCCTGTATATATTAAATCGCCAATTTTGAGTGTAAAAAATTTTGAAATATAGGAGATAAGTTCGTCAATCTTCCATAACATAAATGTTGTATTCCCATTTTGAACCAATTTATTATTAATATTCAAATGAAAACTTAAGTTATTTAAATCATATTCATTTTTATTTAACCATTTACCTGTTAATGCAGAACCATCAAAGGATTTAGATTTTTCCCATGGCAATCCCTTTGACTTTAAATCGATTTGAATATCTCTTGCGGTAAAATCGATACCAACTGTAAAATCTTGATAATATTTATTTGCAAATTTCTTTTCAATATATTTACCAACTTTGTTAATTTTAATTATAAGCTCAATTTCATGATGAATATCATTTGAAAAAGCAGGAATAAAAAAAGGTTGATTTTTTTGAATTAATGCAGTATCTGGCTTCATGAAAATTACTGGGTTTTCTGGCCGTACATTATCCATTTCTTTTATGTGATCGCTAAAATTTCTTCCAACACAAATTATTTTCAAAATTACTTATTTTTGAAGATTACTATTACTTATTCTGATTTTAGTTAATATTTTTTTAGTGTAAAGAGGGAAGTCTGCCTTTAACAACCAACCAAAGTAACCGGGTTCATTTTCTAATACATCTTTAACTGTTTTTCCTTTATGTTTTCCAAAAGAAAAACACTCTTGACCATCTTTATTAAAGACTATATATCCTGCAAAATCTGCTGTCTTTCTTCGGGTTGTAAATTCACTTAAAAAAGATGTTGATGGTTGTAATTCACTATATCTTTCGAGTTGTGACATTAAAACATCATGCGTTGCTTGAGTGTCTACCATTGCCGAGTGGGCATTTTCAAGTTTTTCATTACAATAGAACTTCAGAGCTGCCGTAAGGTTCCTTTGTTCCATTTTATGAAAAATTGTTTGCACATCTATTGTTTTTAAATTTTTAGTTGAAAAATCTAAATCTGATCTTAGGAATTCTTCCATTAAAAGTGGAATATCAAATCTATCAGAATTATAACCAGCTAAATCACAGTTTTTTATGAAATTATAAATTGTTTTAGATATTTCTTTGAAAGTTGGAGAATTAGCAACCATATCATTGGTAATCCCGTGAATTTCTGAAACTTCAGCCGGAATCAACATCTCAGGGTTTACTAACCAAACTTGCTTTTCTATTTTTTCGTCAGGATACAATTTCAAAACAGCTATCTCAACAATACGATCTGAAGTAATGTTTATTCCAGTTGTTTCAAGATCAAAAAAGCAGAGTGGTCTTTCTAATTGTAATTTCATTTATATAGAAAAATTTATATCCCATTGTTCAAGATAATTTGCAATATTTTTAGCAAACTGCCCTCCAATAGCTCCGTTGATAATTCTATGGTCATAACTATGAGATAAAATTAATTTCTTTCTTATGCCAATATAATCTCCTTCCGAAGTCTCAATTACTGATGGCATTTTTCTTATTACTCCAATCGCTAAAATACCAACTTGAGGCTGGTTAATAATTGGAGTCCCCATAATAGAGCCAAAATTACCCACATTTGTTACAGTATATGTTCCCCCTTTAATATCCCCAGGTAAAAGTTGATTATTTCTAGCTCGTGACGAGAGGTTATTAACTGCTTTTGTTAAGCCAATTAAATTTAAATGATCTGCATTTTTTATAACAGGAACGATTAAATTACCATCAGACAATGACGTAGCCATTCCAATATTTATATCTCTTTTTTGAAGTATTGAATCACCTTGCAAAGAACTATTTAATATAGGGAAGTCCCTTAAAGCTTTGATTACTGCCAAAATAAATAAAGGAGTAAACGTAAGTTTTTCTTGAGTTTGTTTGAAAAATGATTCTTTTATATTTTCTCTCCATTCCCATAAATTTGTCACATCAACTTCAACAAAAGATTGAACATGTGCAGATGTTTTTTTGCTTTCAACCATATGATTGGCTATCAACTTCCCCATTCGTGACATTTCAATTAACTGATCTTTAGATTTAGAATCTTCTGTCACTGGATTTTTTAATTCAAATGAATTTGATTTTTTTAAGTTTAAAAAATTAAGAATATCTTTTTTAGTAACTCTATTGTCTTTTCCTGTTCCATTAATATTATCAAGATCATCATTGGATAGGTTTTCTTTTTTCGCAATACTTTTTACTAAGGGTGAGTAAAATCTTTTTTCTGTTTTATGAAAACTATCATTAATTATAGATTCAGCTTTATCGATAAGCCCAGATGTTTCATGATCTATTAATGGTTCAATGGAGTCTTCCGATATTAAATTTCTAGAGTTCTCATTTATAATTTGGCTATTTTCATGTACAATATTTTTCTTTTCATTAATCTCGTTTTTTTCACTCTCAACATCTTTACTATCAATTACAGCTATTACCTCTCCTACTTTAATAACATCATCTATATTAAAACGCTTTTCTAATAGTTTACCGGTAAATTCCGATGGAACATCGGAATCAACTTTATCGGTAGCTATTTCAACAACAGACTCATCAGCATCAATAGTATCCCCTACCTCTTTAAGCCATGTAATTAATGTAGCCTCTGCGACACTCTCTCCCATTTTTGGGAGTTTTAAAAAGTACTTACCCATATTAAATTATTAAAACAAAAGTACCAAAATTATGAATAAAGGACTATTATTCGGTAATCGAACTTTCATAAGGTATTCTTCTTGAAATACTTCTCCCTAAGGTAACCTCATCTGCATATTCTAACTCATCTCCTACAGAAATTCCTCTAGCAATAGCAGTAATTTTAATCTCAAATTCTGAAAGAGTTTTAAAAATATAAAAATTAGTAGTGTCCGCTTCCAATGTACTACTCAGTGCCAGAATTAATTCATTAATTTCTTTAGATTTAACTTTTTCAACTAAAGAATCAATATTAAGATCCCCTGGTCCAACCCCTTCCATAGGGGATATAATACCACCTAAAACATGATACAAACCATTATACTGATTAGTGTTTTCTATGGCCATGACATCCCTAATATCCTCAACAATACAAAGTATTTTTTTGTTACGTTTTTCATTTGAACAAATTTCACAAATATTATTTTCAGATAAATTATGACACTTGGAACAATAACCAATTTCATTTCTAAACTTTTCAAGTGTTTTGGCTAATAAAACGGTGTCTTCTTTGGGTTGTTTAAGTAAATATAAAGCAAGTCTAAGTGCAGATCTTTTGCCAATTCCGGGTAATCTAGATATTTCATCTACAACATCTGATAATAGTTTTGAAGAAAATTCCATTGTATAAAAATACAAAAATATAATATGGAAAAAGGATTTTCTATATTTGCCTTTTACCTATTTATGCAGTCACCTGAAATTATATTGATGCTTATAATTGGATATTTTTTATTGTTAATTACAATATCAAAATTCACAAGTAATACAGGATCAAACTCAACATTTTTTAATGCAAATAAAAAAGCACCATGGTATCTTGTTGCTTTTGGAATGGTCGGTGCAAGCTTGTCAGGGGTAACTTTTATTTCAGTTCCTGGCTGGGTGGAAGACTCTCAACTTACTTATTTTCAAGTGGTAATAGGATATTTACTAGGCTATTTTATTGTAGCATTTGTTCTTCTTCCTGTTTATTATAAAAATAATGTAACATCCATTTATGAGTATCTTAATATTCGATTTGGTCCAAAAACTCAAAAAACTGGAGCTTTTTTCTTTTTCATATCTAGAATACTTGGAGCTTCTTTTAGAATGTTTTTAGTTGCCATGGTTTTATACCAATATGTTTTTAAAAATTGGGGTATTCCTTTTGAAGTGACTGTAATCCTTTCCGTTGTATTAATCTGGATATATACATACAAAGGAGGTATAAATACAATTATATGGACAGACACTATTCAGACAACATTAATGATATTATCTGTGATTCTATCAATCAATTATATATTGAATGAATTAGACTTAAGTTTTATAACATTCATAGAAAGTGATTCATTTAAAAATATGAGTCACTTATTCGTTACTAAAGATTTTAATGAGCGTAATTATTTTATAAAATCGATAATTGGTGGAGCATTTATTACAATCTGCATGACTGGACTAGATCAGGATATGATGCAAAAAAACCTGACATGTAAAGATTTAATTTCTGCTCAGAAAAACATGATTGCTTTTAGTTTTGTTTTAGTTTTTGTAACCTTTTTATTTTTATTACTAGGTATTTTATTATACACATATTCTTATAAGATGGGTATAAGTATACCCTTATTTGAGGGTAAAAAAAGTTCTGATCTAATATTTCCTGAAATAGCGCTTAATCACAATCTAGGCCCTGTAATTGGGGTTACATTTATCCTAGGTCTTGTAGCTGCGGCCTACAGCAGCGCAGATAGTGCTCTAACATCATTAACAACCTCATTTTGTATCGATTTTTTAGACATAAAAAAATATAAAGAAAAAAAACAAAAATCAATTAGATTGACAGTTCACGTATTGATGAGTGTTATGTTAATTTTAGTTGTTATTATTTTTAAACATATATTAGATAGAAATGTAATAGATAGCCTGTTATCAATTGCTTCGTATACCTATGGTCCATTATTAGGTATTTTTTCTTTAGGAATATTTACTAAATATAAAATAGATGATGGAAAAGTTTTATGGATTAGTTTAGCATCGGTATTTATAGTGAGCATTCCAAAATTATTATTTTATTTGGATTTTGTGAAAAGTGAAAACTTATGGGGTTATGAAATCGGATATGAATTACTTCCTATAAATGGATTGATTACTTTTATTGGATTAATATTGATTAGTGGAAAGCAAGACCAAAGTACATGAGTTTTCACACTTAATTCCCATGGAAACCAGAAGATTAAATAATTTAGGGTTTTCTGTTCCTGGATTAAAAATAACTCTATTTGGAGATAAACCAATAATTGATTCAATATATTGATGTTGATGAGAAATGTTTAAATAAATGCTTAAAGTGTCAACCAAAATATTTTTTGGAAAAAAATTTTGTATTGTAACCCCATAAACTTCCCCCTTTTTTCTCCCAACCGCATAAACATCAAGTTTACAATCAACAAGCATTCTTATTGCCTTATTTGAATATCTTAACTCGTTAGATGAGGCACCAAGAACTAGAGTAGGATTTCCACTTACCATTTAATAATTGTACTTCCCCATGAAAAACCAGCTCCAAAAGCAGCCAGAACCAAAATATTTCCCTCACTCAATCTGCCTTCTTCCCATGCTTCGGTCAAAGCAATTGGAATTGAAGCCGCAGTTGTATTTCCATATCTCATAATGTTATTATAAACTTGATCATCCCTTAGATTTAATTTTCTCTGAATAAATTGAGAAATTCTAAGGTTAGCTTGGTGTGGAATTAGCAAATCTATATCTTCAGTTTGTAAATTATTATAAATTAAACCTTCATTGATAACTTCTTCAAAACGCAAAACTGCATTTTTAAAAACCATTTTACCGTTCATATAGGGATAATATGATGAATCTTCTGGGTTATTTTCATTAACAATTTCAGTTACCCATTTATTTGTATTTGGTGCTTTCATGACTAAACTATCAACATGCTCTCCTTGAGAGTGAAGGTGAGAAGATAGTATACCTGATTCTTTGGATTCATTTCTTGAAACAACTGCTGCGCCAGCCCCATCTCCAAAAATAACGGCAATATCTCTTCCTCTTGTAGTCATATCAATGGCTCCTGATTGAGTTTCAGAACCTATTACAAGTATATTTTTATACATGCCTGTCTTTATAAATTGGTCCGCTGTGGCCACGCCATAAACAAATCCTGAACAGGCGTTTCTTATATCCATTGCAGGACATTTAGGGATGTTCAAAATATTTTGGACAAAAACACCGGAGCCTGGCATATAATAGTCAGGGCTTAAGGTTGCAAATAGAATAAGGTCAATTTCATCAGCTGACATATTTGCATTTTCCAGAGCAATTTTTGCAGCCTTTGCTCCCATTGATGCAGTTGTATTTCCATCACCTTTGACGATATGCCTTCTCTCTTTTATACCTGTTCTTTCAACTATCCACTCATTACTGGTGTCAATTTTATTTTCTAAATCCTTATTTGTAACTATATTATCTGGAAGATATTTACCTAATCCTACTATTTTTGAATTGTACATTCTTCATTTTTGAATTAGCAATTTATTTAAAATAATACTAAATATAACATATTATTGATTTTTAAATAGTGTCAAAATGTCATTAAAGCACCAATTGGTATTTTTTTTGAATAGGTTATCAATAAATAAATTATATAAATTATGTCAAAAGGTAAAATTAATGTAGCGGTAGAAAATATTTTCCCGTTAATTAAGAAGTTTCTTTATAGTGACCACGAAATTTTCTTGAGAGAACTTATTTCTAATGCAACTGATGCTTCAACAAAGTTATCTCATTTGAGTAGTTTAGGAGAAATAAAAGGGAATATTGGATCCCCAAAGATTGAAATTAAAATAGATCACAAAAAGAAAACTTTACATGTGATTGACCAGGGGGTTGGAATGACTCTAGGTGAAGTTAACAAATACATAAATGAAGTAGCCTTTTCAGGAGCAGAAGAGTTTTTAGAAAAATATAAGGATACAGCTCAAGATTCTGGAATAATTGGACATTTTGGTCTTGGGTTTTACTCATCTTTCATGGTAGCTGACAAAGTGGAAATAATAACTAAGTCTCATCAAAAAGACCCAGGAGCTCACTGGACATGTGACGGGTCTCCGGAATATAACCTTGTCAAATCTGACAAAAAAGAAAGAGGAACTGAAATTATTCTCCACATATCTAAGGATTCAAAAGAATTTTTGGAGGAATCTCGAATTAGAGAGCTATTGATGAAGTATAATAAGTTTATGCCAATCCCAATTAAATTGGGAACTAAGGAAATTGACCTTCCTCTTCCTGAAGGGGCTGCTGAAGATCAAAAACCAGAAAAAAAAGTTGTTGATGATATTATCAATAATTCTACTCCAGCATGGACAAAAACTCCCAAAGAATTGAGTGATGATGATTATAATAATTTCTATAGAGAATTATATCCGAATCAATTCGAAACACCCCTATTTAATATTCATTTAAATGTAGACTATCCTTTTAATTTAACAGGGATCTTATATTTTCCAAAACTTAATAATGATATTAATGTTCAAAAAGATAGAATACAACTATATCAAAATCAAGTATTTGTAACTGATAATGTTGAAGGAATTGTTCCTGAGTTTCTTACTTTGCTAAGAGGTGTAATTGATTCACCAGACATACCGTTAAATGTTTCAAGAAGTTATCTTCAAGCTGATGGTGCTGTGAAAAAAATAAGCAACTATATAACAAGAAAAGTTGGCGACAAACTCAGTAGTTTATTTAAAAAAGACAGAAAATCATTTGAAGAAAAATGGAATGATATTAAAGTAGTTATTGAGTATGGAATGTTGAGTGAAGATAAGTTTTTTGAAAAGGCTGAAAAATTTGCTTTATATCCAACTACAAAAGGAGATTTCTTAACATATAAGGAATTAGAAGATTTAATCAAACCTATCCAGACAGATAAAGATGATAAGCTAGTTATTCTGTATACAAGTAATGCTGAGGAACAGCACAGCTATGTATCCACTGCCGAAGACAAAGGTTATACGGTACTCCTTTTAGACTCTCCGATAATTTCTCATCTCATTCAAAAAATGGAAGGAAGTAAAGAGAAAATTAGTTTTGCCAGAGTTGATGGAGATTCTATTGAAAATCTAATCAAAAAAGATGAAGCTATAGTATCTAAACTTTCTGATAAAGAAAAAGAAAAATTAAAGCCAATGATAGAGAAAATAGTTAAAGAGAGTGGTTATATGGTTCAACTAGAAGCTATGGATAGTAAATCGCTACCTTTTGTGTTAGCACAGCCGGAATTTATGAGAAGAATGAAGGAAATGCAACAGAGCGGTGGAGGGGGTATGATGGGAGGTAACATGCCTGAAATGTATACATTACTAGTAAACACAAATCATGAGCTTATTAACGAAATTCTTAACACAAAAACAGCTAAAAAAAGAGAAAGATTAATAATTCAATCTCTTGATCTAGCAAAACTTTCCTTAGGTTTATTAAAGGGTGAAGCCCTAACTAAGTTCCTTCAAAGGAGTCTAGATTTTATTAAATAGTTATTTGGGTTCTGTGCATTATGAAAGGTAAATATATATACTGCTAATAATTTTACTTTCCTTCACACAAATATGCTAAATTTGAAAATTATTCATTTAGAATTAAACCTTTTAAATGAATAATTGTCAATTCATTAAATTAAATAGTTGATTAATAAAACTTAAAATTTTGTACAAAAAATATCTTTTATATTATGTTTTCTTAATTTTTTTTCATTTAAAATCTTATTCTCAATCCAGAGAGGTTATTGTTAAAACTACCAATAAATTAATAATTATCGATGGTTTAGGTAACGACGAAGCTTGGAATGAAGCTAATCAAATTGATGATTTTTTTCAACACTTTCCAACTGATAGTTTAAGGGCTGAATTAAAAACCTCAATCAAAATATTGAGAGATGAAAATAACATTTATTTACTGGCAAAATCTGATATAAAAAACAGAAAATATGTTGTTCCATCTTTAAGAAGAGATTGGACGGGCTGGGGTATTGACGGAGTTACATTTGTATTCGATACTTATAACGATAGAACTAACGCATTTTTTTTTGGAACTAACCCTGAAGGAGTTCAGCGCGAATCCTTATTATCAAACGGTGCAACTGATTATAGAAGAGATGCTAATAGCAGTTGGGATACAAAATGGGAAACAGAAGCACAGATTTTCGATGATTATATAATAAATGAGGTTAAAATTCCATTAAAATTTTTAAATTTCCCTGAGGGAGCAAAATCATGGGGTTTTAATGCTTACAGGTTTGATAGCAATGTTAACGAATGGACAACCTGGACACAAAGATCTAGAAATCAACAAATAGTAAGTCTTGCATTTTTAGGTAATATGATTTTTGAAGATCCACTTGGTAAATCAAAAGCACCTTTAGCATTTATTCCTTATTTAAATGGTATCACATCAAATGATTTTGAAAATCAAACAAAATTAAATAATCTTAGTTTTGGGGCAGATGCCAAAATCCCAATAGGTAATGGCTTAAACCTAGATCTTACAATTAATCCTGATTTCTCTCAAGTGGAAGTTGATGATCAAGTTGTTAACTTAACACGCTTTGAAGTTTCTTTACCTGAAAAAAGACAGTTTTTTATTCAAAACAGTGACTTATTTACAAACTTTGGAGACTCAAGAGATGGACGTCCATTCTTCTCTAGAAGAATTGGTGTTGCAAAAGACATAAATGGTAATACGATAGAAAATAAAATAATAGCAGGTGCAAGGTTGAGTGGCAAACTTGACGAAAATTGGAGAGTTGGTTTTTTACATATGAGAACTGAGGAAGATATTGCTAATGAAATTCCTTCAAATAATAACACTGTTTTCTCTCTTCAAAAAAAAGTGTTTTCAAGATCAAACATAAGTTTACTAATGATTAATCGAGAGAATGTACAGAATTACGATTTTGTTAATGATAATGAAAAGTTCAATAGACTTGTAGGACTAGATTATAATTTGGCATCTCCAGATAATGTTTATGTAGGTAGATTTTATTATCATAAATCTTTCAAACCAGACTCTAATAAAGAGGATGACGATAGCAGTTATGGAGCTTCAATTGAAAAAAATACAAGAAGAAATACCATTGAACTTGGATTCAATATGTTAGGGGAAGACTTTAAATCGGATCTTGGTTTTATTAGAAGAACGGATTTATTTAAAGTGACTCCTCAATATAAATTAAAATTTTATCCTGAAGGTAAAAATCTAACACAATGGGATATTGGACTTGGAATGTGGAGTTATTATAGACCTAATGATAATTTTAGAAATTCTGATAGAACAATTAGCCCATCCATGAATTTTACATATAAAAACGGAGTAAGGATGGGTTTTCGAGTTTTTAGTAGGTCTACATATCTTTACTCTGATTTTGATCCTACAGGTATGAATGATGACAATCCAATTCCTGGAGAAAATACATATAAGTATACAAGTTTAAGGTTTTCGTATAATTCAGATGTTAGAAAAACATTTAACTACAGGATTCAACCAGAAATTGGACAATTTTACACTGGAACGAAATATTCAATTGAAAATACTTTAAATTGGAGGATTCAGCCTTTTATGTTAACTTCATTATCATTTAATTATGATCACATTGATTTAAGGAATGGTTATCCCAAGGAAAATATTTTTTTAATAAGACCTAAAATTGATTTTACTTTTACAAAAAAAATATTTTGGACCTCATATGTACAATTTAGCTCTCAATCTGAAAACTTAGGTGTTAACTCAAGGCTGCAATGGAGATTTGCGCCCCTATCCGACCTTTACGTAGTTTATAACGATAATTATTTTACAACAAATTCACTTATTCCACGATCAAGAAGTTTAAATATAAAACTAACCTACTGGTTAAATATCTAATCATGAAAAAATTTATTCATACTTTCTCTTTAGTAGTTTTAATCACCTCATGTGGACCAAAAACTCAAAATAATAACACAATGGAAATTGACGGGGTTATTTCAGATATAAGAAAGGGTTCTCTGTTTTTAAAAAAATATAATGATTCAGTTTTAGTGACAATTGATTCATTTGAATTAAGAGGTAATGGAAATTTTAATTTTAAAACTACGTTAAATGAACCTGAAATATTTCATTTGTATTTAAAAAAAGATAACGAAGATTCAATAAATGATCGTATTGTATTTTTTGGTTCAAAAGGAAATATAAAAATAAAAACAAGGCTTAAAACATTTGAAAGCAGTGCCTTCATTGAGGGATCAGAAAACAATGAGTTATTAGATGAGTATAAGTCAATGGCCAGAAAATTTAATTCCAGTAATCTAAATCTTTTGAAACTTTATTTAAATGCTCAAAAAAGACAAGATATCATTTTAATTGATTCGTTCCAAAACCGAATCGACATGCTAAATAGAAGAAGATATTTATATACATTAAACTTTGCTAAAACCCACTCTGATAAGATAATATCACCCTATATCATAGTTACTGAAATGAATAATGCTAATCCTTCTTATTTGGATACAATAGCTAAAAACATGCCTGATAATATAATGACATCAAAATATGGAAAATTATTTTATGATGTTTTGGAAAGAAATAAAAAATTAGTAAATCAAAATTAGATTTAACTTAACTTATCTAATTTTTTATTCATTTTAACCAATCCAGAGTTAAGATTAATTAGAATAGAATTGAAGTGAGATTTGGTATTTTTAATTTTGGATAAATTTACTTCTTTTATTAATTGATCAAAAAGAGAAAGCGAATCGTCAATTAACAAATTACTTTTATTAATATCAGCTTTCGGATTAGTTAACTCCCAAATATAAATATCTTCGATAAAAGAACCAATAGTGTTATTAATGTCTTTTTTTAGCTGCTTAACACTTGCCATAATTTTTTTTTCAAATATACATCTAAATTAGTGTCTTAAAAAGATAAATACTTTTTAAATAATAAAACACCTAGTCTCCAGAATACTTGACGAAATTTCTAGGAGTTTCGTATAAAACAATCTCTACTTCATTACTTTTTGAGATATGTTTTCGCAACTTATTGTATATAACCACAACAATATTCTCAGCAGTTGGGTTCAATTTTTTGAATTCAGGAACTTCAATATTTAAGTTTTTATGATCAAAAGCATCTTCGACTTCAGATTTAATTAGATCTTTTAAAACTTTCATATCAATAACATAGCCAGTTTCATTATCAATTTCGCCTTTGACACTCACAATTAAATCATAATTATGACCATGAAAGTTTTTATTAGAACATTTTCCAAAAATATCTTTGTTTTTATTTTCATCCCAATCTGGACGAAATAATCTGTGTGCTGCATTAAAATGTGCTTTTCTACTTACCGTTACTTTCATGAGTTTTTATATAATTAAAAAATTGATCAAAAACAATCTTAAACCAAACTGTATAGTTATTATGGTTTTGAATTAGATCTTTAGATAGAAAATCAAAATCAACCCATTTCCATTCTGAAACTTCATTATGGTTAATAATCGGGTTTTTTTCTATAAATCCAATTAAAACATGATCTAGTTCGTGCTCTATTAAACCATTGGTCAATGGAGCTTTATATTTAAAAGTAAAAACTTCTTTTAATTTTGCACTAAGTCCCATTTCTTCTTCTAACCTCCTTATTCCTGCAGCAATAGAACTTTCGTTGATTCTTTGATGGCTGCAACAAGTATTTGTCCATAATCCTGGCGAATGATATTTTGTTAAGGCTCTTTTTTGAAGTAAAACTTGGTTTTTTGAATTTAAAATAAATACTGAAAAAGCTCTATGAAGAAGACCTTTCTGATGAGCTTCCATTTTTGGCATTGTTCCTAAAACGTTATCCTTTGAATCGACTAAAATTACTTCTTCCTCTTTCATTTACATCTCAAAAATAACTAATAAAAAAACAAAAACCTATTAGGTCATTTTCTTTTAACAATATTGAATACTTTTGTCAAAAACAATAGTTTAATGGAGTTTTTAAGTGAAATTGAACGTAGAAGAACTTTTGGTATAATATCTCATCCTGATGCAGGAAAAACAACTTTAACTGAAAAATTACTACTATATGGAGGTGCTATTCAAGAGGCTGGTGCAGTTAAGTCAAATAAGGTCAAAAAAGGAGCAACTAGTGACTTCATGGAGATTGAACGTCAAAGGGGAATTTCTGTGGCAACTTCTGTTCTTGCATTTATTTATAAGAATAAGAAAATAAATATCCTAGATACTCCTGGACATAAAGATTTTGCAGAAGATACATTTAGGACACTTACAGCAGTAGATTCAGTTATTGTTGTTATAGATGTTGCAAAAGGAGTTGAAGAACAAACCCAAAAACTAGTTGAAGTTTGCAGACTTAGGTCGATTCCGATGCTAGTCTTTATTAATAAATTGGATAGGGAAGGAAAAGATGCTTTTGATTTAATGGATGAAGTTGAAAGTCAATTAGGTCTTAAAGTGACTCCCTTAAGTTTTCCAATTGGAATGGGATACGACTTCAAGGGTATTTACAATATTTGGGGAAAAAACATAGAGTTATTTAATCCAGATGAAAAACAAAAAGTAAGTGAAAAAGTAAAATTTAAATCAATTGATGATGAAAAATTAAATTTAAGAATTGGAGATGACTCAATAACTCAGTTAAAAGAAGATCTAGAACTGATCACTGGAGTTTATCCAGAGTTTGAAAAAGAAAAATATTTGTCTGGTGATTTACAACCTGTCTTTTTTGGTTCTGCTCTCAATAATTTTGGTGTTCAAGAGCTTCTCGATTGCTTCATTGAAATTGCACCAAAACCTACACCAAAATTATCTGATATACGTTTAATAGATCCTAGGGAAGAAAAATTTACAGGATTCGTTTTTAAAATACACGCAAATATGGATCCAAAACATCGAGATAGACTTGCTTTTGTTAAAATAGTTTCTGGAAAATTTGAAAGAAATACTCCTTATCTACATGTAAGACAAAATAAAAAATTCAAATTTTCAAGTCCAAATGCTTTTTTTGCTGAAAAGAAACAAATTGTAGATGTTTCTTTTCCTGGAGATATTGTTGGACTTCACGATACAGGTAATTTTAAAATAGGAGATACATTGACTACTGGAGAAATAATAAATTTTAAAGGCATACCTAATTTTTCTCCTGAGCACTTTAGATATATTAATAATACTGATCCAATGAAAGCTAAACAGCTTGAAAAAGGAATAGATCAATTAATGGATGAAGGAGTTGCTCAATTGTTCACTTTAAATATTAGCAATAGAAAAGTTATTGGAACTGTAGGAGCTCTTCAATTTGAAGTTATTCAATATAGATTATTACATGAGTATGGTGCAAATTGTAATTTTGAAAATCTTAACGTTTATAAAGCATGCTGGATACAAACAGACTTTGAAGACAAAGAATACAATGATTTTAGAAGAATTAAGCAAAAATTTTTAGCTAAAGATAAACACAACCAAACAGTCTTTATGGCTGATTCAAGATTTTCACTTCAAATGACAAAAGAAAAATACCCAAAAATAAAATTTTTCAATACATCAGAATTTATCTAAAACAGTCACTGCAACCTTTTAAAAACAAATAAATATTATGCTTCTCCCTGAGTACCAAAGTTCATTGGAACAGGAGGGATTTCGTTAGTTTTTATTTCACCATTAGATTTTTCAAATCGCTTTATGTTATCAGATAAGGCTTTTTGAAACCTCTTCGCATGTTCAGGAGTTAAAATAATTCTTGACTTAACTTTTGCTTTGGGGGAACCAGGCATCATATTTATAAAATCAACAACAAACTCAGAAATAGAGTGATTAATAATAGCTAAATTAGTATATATACCTTCAGCAGTTTTTTCATCTAATTCAATATTAATTTTTTGTTCTTTTTTAGTGGTACTCATTTTTAAATTATATATCCGAAAGTTCTTCTTCCTCTTTATTAACTAATAAACTATTGTATTCATCCTTTGAACCTACAATAACATTATTATACTCTCTCAAACCAGTTCCAGCTGGTATCTTGTGGCCCACAATAACATTTTCCTTTAAGCCAGCTAAATAATCTTCTTTACCATTAACAGCTGCTTCATTTAAAACTTTGGTAGTTTCTTGAAAAGATGCTGCTGATATAAAGGATTTTGTTTGAAGTGATGCTCTTGTTATACCTTGAAGTTCAGGGGTTGATGTGGATGTAGAAGCATCTCTTGCCTCGACCTTTGTCTTGTCCTGTCTTATAAGAAGAGAGTTTTCATCCCTCAACTGACGTGATGAGATTATCTGTCCTGCTTTAAGGTTTTCTGAATCACCTGGGTTTTCTACAACTTTCTTACCAAACAAACTATCGTTTTCTTCAATGAAATCTGCTTTGAAAACTAATTGATTTTCTAAAAAACTCGTATCTCCAGGGTCATTGATCCTAACTTTACGCATCATCTGTCTAACAACAACTTCAAAATGTTTATCGTTAATTTTAACTCCTTGAAGACGATAAACTTCTTGTACCTCATTAACCAAATATTGTTGTACAGCTGATGGGCCTTTTATATTTAAAATATCAACTGGAGTTATTGAACCATCTGATAAAGACATTCCTGCTTTTACGAAGTCGTTTTCCTGAACTAAAATTTGATTTGATAATTTAACTAAATACTTTTTTATATCTCCATATTTAGATTCAACTATAATTTCTCTATTACCTCTTTTAATTTTTCCAAAAGAAACAACACCATCAATTTCAGAAACGACAGCTGGATTTGAAGGATTTCTTGCTTCAAACAACTCTGTGACACGAGGTAGTCCTCCTGTTATATCTCCAGATTTGGCTGATTTTCTTGGTATTTTTACTAATATTTTCCCCTCTTTAATTTTAGATCCATCATCAACAATTAAATGGGCTCCAACAGGTAAGTTATATGAACGTAGTGTAACCCCTTTATTGTCCTTGATGAGTAGTGTAGGAATTAGTTTCTTATTTCTAGTTTCTGAGATTACTTTTTCTTGGAAACCTGTTTGTTCATCAATTTCAACTTGATAAGTTTCACCCTGTTCAATATTTTCAAACTCAATTTTACCTGTAAATTCTGAAACAATAACACCATTAAAAGGATCCCAACTACATACAATATCTCCTTTTGATACATTATCTCCATTTGAGATAAAAATTGAAGAACCATAAGGAATATTATTTGTACTATATATACTCTTTGTTTTTTTATCAATTATTTTAATTTCAGCAGTTCTTGAAATTACAATATCAGAGGGATTTCCATCTGTATCAACACCTTTTGCTATTTTGAGATCATCGATTAATGCAACTCCACTTTGCTTAACTATTATCTTATTTTCTTCAGATATATTTCCAGCAACTCCTCCTACGTGAAAAGTTCTTAAGGTAAGTTGTGTTCCAGGTTCACCAATTGATTGCGCAGCAACAACACCAACAGCTTCTCCTTTTTGAACCATTGTTCCCGTTGCTAAATTTCGTCCATAACATTTAACACATATACCTCGTTTAGCTTCACAACTTAATGGTGAACGAACTTCTACAGATTCAATTTGAGCATTATTAATTTTAGATATTATCAAATCAGTAATTTGCTCACCTGAATCAACTATTAATTCTCCAGTAGAAGGACTAGTTATCGGATTTAGAGAAACTCGACCTAAAATTCTTTCACCTAAACTTTCAACTATTTCCTGATTCTTTTTTAATGGCTTGACTAAGATTCCTCTTAGAGTACCGCAATCTTCATTATTAACGATAACATCTTGAGAAACATCAACCAGCCTTCTTGTTAAATATCCAGCATCAGCAGTTTTGAGAGCAGTATCAGCTAAACCTTTTCTTGCTCCATGGGTAGAAATAAAATACTCTAAAATCGATAATCCTTCTTTAAAATTTGATAAAATTGGATTTTCTATAATTTCTCCACCACCTACATTTGACTTTTTAGGCTTTGCCATTAGACCTCTCATACCTGTTAATTGTCTAATCTGTTCCTTGGAGCCTCTCGCTCCAGAATCTAACATCATATAAACAGAATTAAACCCTTGTTGATCTTCGCTAATTCTACTCATTGCTAACTCAGTAAGAGTTGCATTTGTAGAAGTCCATACATCAATTACTTGATTGTATCTCTCGTTATTAGTTATGAGTCCCATATTATAATTCCCAACAATGCCTTCAATTTGACCGTTAGCCTCTTCAATCATTTTTTGCTTTTCAGGTGGGATAATTATATCCCCTAAACTAAATGATAGTCCACCTTTGAATGCAAACCCATAACCCATGTCTTTTATCTTATCCAAAAATTCAGCTGTTTCTGGAACACTTGTGACTTTAAGAATCTCACCAATTATTCCACGAAGATTTTTCTTTGTTAAAACTTCATTAATGAAGCCAGCTTGTTCAGGTACTACTTCATTAAATAGAATTCTTCCAACAGTAGTTTCAATTATTTGGTATACTAGCTCACCTTTGTCATTAAAGCTTTTTGCGCGAATTTTAACTATTGCATTTAAATCTACTCTTTTTTCGTTGTGGGCTATATGAACTTCTTCAACAGAATAGAAGGTTAAACCTTCTCCCTTAACTGGAACTTCTTTTGTTGATTTTCTTGCTTTAGTCATGTAATAAAGACCTAAAACCATATCTTGAGATGGAACAGTTATTGGAGATCCATTTGCTGGATTTAAAATATTATTAGAGGCAAGCATTAACATTTGTGACTCTAGAATTGCCTCAGGCCCCAATGGAAGATGAACTGCCATTTGATCTCCATCAAAATCAGCATTAAATGCTGTACAAACAAGAGGGTGAAGCTGTATGGCTTTTCCTTCAATTAACTTAGGTTGAAAAGCTTGAATACCCAAACGGTGTAAAGTAGGAGCTCTATTTAGAAGGACAGGATGACCTTTTAAAACATTTTCTAAAATATCCCAAACTACAGGTTCTTTTCTGTCAATTATTTTTTTTGCTGACTTGACAGTTTTTACAATACCACGTTCAATTAATTTTCTAATTACAAATGGTTTGTATAATTCGGCAGCCATTCCTTTTGGAAGACCACACTCAAAAAGCTTAAGTTCAGGACCAACTACAATAACTGACCTTGCTGAGTAATCAACACGTTTTCCTAAAAGATTTTGACGAAATCTACCCTGTTTACCCTTGAGCGAATCAGACAGAGATTTAAGTGGACGATTAGAATCAGTTTTGACTGCAGATGATTTTCGGGTATTATCAAATAGCGAGTCAACAGATTCTTGGAGCATTCTTTTTTCATTTCTAAGAATTACTTCTGGAGCTTTAATTTCAACTAATCTCTTTAGCCTATTATTTCTAATTATAACTCGTCTGTACAAGTCATTTAAATCAGAAGTTGCAAAACGACCACCATCAAGAGGAACTAATGGTCTTAATTCTGGAGGAATAACCGGAACTACTTTCATGATCATCCACTCAGGGAGATTTTCTCTGCGAGCGTTAGCATCTTTGAAAGCTTCCACAACCTGAAGTCTTTTTAAAGCTTCAGTTTTTCTTTGTTTAGATGTTTCGTTATTTGCTTTGTGTCTTAATTCGAATGATAGAGCCTCTAAATCAATCCGTCCTAGCAACTCAATCAAACATTCAGCACCCATTTTAGCAATAAATTTATCTGGATTCGAATCATCTAGATATTGATTTTCAGCTGGAATTTGTTCTAATGCGTTTAAATACTCTTCCTCAGTTAGAAAATCCATTTTTTGAAATGATTCACCTTCAGAGTTGATTGCAATACCAGACTGAATAACAACATACCTTTCATAGTAAATAATCATATCTAGTTTCTTAGATGGTAATCCAAGAAGATACCCAATCTTATTTGGTAATGATCTAAAATACCATATGTGAGCAACAGGAACGACAAGATTGATGTGACCAACTCGATCTCTTCTAACTTTTTTTTCTGTAACTTCAACACCACACCTATCACAAACTATTCCTTTGTATCTAATTCTTTTGTATTTTCCACATGCACATTCAAAATCTTTAACAGGTCCAAAAATTCTCTCGCAGAACAAACCATCTCTTTCAGGTTTATGTGTCCTGTAGTTTATTGTTTCAGGCTTCAAAATCTCTCCTCTTGAGCTATTTAATATCACTTCAGGTGATGATAAACCAATTACAATTTTATTGAATTTTTTTTGTGTAACTACCTCGTTATTTCTAGCCATTTTTAATTACTTTCTAAATATTACTTAATTTATTTTACTCCTCCAATCTAATATCAAGTCCTAATCCTTTCAATTCGTGCATTAAGACATTAAAAGATTCCGGAAGACCGGGTTCTGGAAGTGAATCTCCTTTAACAATTGACTCATATGTTTTAGCCCTTCCGATAACATCATCAGATTTCACAGTAAGAATTTCTTGTAAAGTACTGGATGCTCCATATGCTTCTAAAGCCCATACTTCCATCTCACCGAAACGCTGCCCACCAAATTGAGCTTTACCACCCAATGGTTGTTGAGTTATTAATGAGTATGGTCCAATAGATCTTGAATGCATTTTATCATCAACCATGTGACCAAGTTTGAGCATGTAAATTACACCAACTGTAGCAGGTTGATCAAATTGCTCTCCCGTACCGCCGTCATACAGATATGTGTGGCCATATTTTGGAATACCAGCTTCATCTGTCAGGTCGTTAATTTGATCGATTGATGCGCCATCAAATATAGGGGTAGAATACTTTTGACCTAGATTTTGTCCTGCCCATCCAAGGACTGTTTCATAAATTTGTCCAATATTCATCCTTGAGGGAACTCCAAGTGGATTAAGTACTATATCTACCGGTGTTCCATCTTCTAAAAATGGCATCTCTTCCTCACGAACTATTCTTGCAACAATTCCTTTGTTACCGTGACGTCCAGCCATTTTATCTCCAACCTTGAGTTTTCTTTTCTTCGCTATATAAACCTTAGCTAATTTCAATATCCCTGCAGGTAATTCATCACCAACTGAAATTGTAAACTTTTCACGACGAAGAGATCCTTGTAAATCATTTTCTTTGATTTTATAATTGTGAATTAAATCCGCAATCATAGAGTTTATTTCTTTTGTAGTAGTCCATGTACCTTTTGTTAAATGTGTGTAATCTTCAACACTTGACAACATTTTAAGGGAATATTTTTTACCTTTTGGTAATATTTCTTCACTTAAATCATTTTGAACTCCTTGGCAAGTTTTACCATTTAATATTGCAAAAAGTTTTTCAATTAAAATAGTCTTTAATTTTTCAAACTTGACTTCAAAATTTTCCTCAAGAATTACAAGTTCTTGTTTATCTTGGCTTCTTCTTCTTTTATCTTTTAAAGATCTTGTAAATAATTTTTTATCAACAACTACTCCATGTAAAGATGGAGGAGCTTTTAAAGAAGCATCCTTAACATCACCTGCTTTATCTCCAAAAATTGCTCTTAAAAGCTTTTCTTCGGGAGTTGGGTCAGACTCACCTTTTGGAGTAATTTTTCCAATTAGAATATCTCCTGGGTTTACTTCAGCACCAATACGAATCATTCCATTTTCATCTAAATCTTTTGTCGCTTCTTCACTTACATTTGGAATATCATCTGTTAATTCTTCTGTGCCAAGTTTAGTATCTCTAACATCAAGTGAATATTCGTCGATATGGATAGAAGTAAATATATCTTCTCTAACTACCTTTTCAGAAATAACGATAGCATCCTCAAAATTATACCCTTTCCATGGCATAAAAGCGACTTTCATATTACGACCAAGTGCTAATTCACCATTCTCAGTAGCATAACCTTCGGATAAAACTTGACCCTTTTTAACGCGATCTCCTTTTTTAACGATAGACTTAAGGTTTATACATGTACCCTGATTAGTCTTTCGAAATTTTATAAGATTGTAGTTTTTGACAGTACTATCGAAACGAACCATCTCTTCTTCTTTAGAAATATCGTATTTAATAGTAATCTTATTAGCATCTACATATTCAACCAAACCATCCCCTTCAGCGTTTATTAAAACTCTTGAATCTGAAGCTACTTGACGTTCTAAACCTGTTCCGACAATAGGAGAGTCAGGTCTGAGTAGAGGAACTGCTTGACGCATCATATTAGATCCCATTAATGCACGGTTAGCATCATCATGTTCTAAAAAAGGGATTAATGAGGCAGATATTGATGCAATCTGATTAGGGGCTACATCGGCGTAGTTTATTTTATCAGGAGTTACTACAGGAAAATCAGCTTGATCTCTTGCAATAACTCTTTCAGAAGTTATATTACCATCTTTATCGTAAGGGACAGTCGCTTGAGCGATTAACTGGTTTTCTTCTTCTTCAGCACTTAGATATTTTGTCTCAGATAAATCTATCTTACCATTTTCTACTTTTCTGTATGGAGTTTCAATAAAGCCGAGATTATTAACTTTTGCAAAAACACCCAATGAAGAAATCAACCCAATGTTTGGTCCTTCTGGAGTTTCTATAGGACATAGTCGTCCGTAATGGGTATAATGAACATCTCTAACTTCAAAACCTGCTCTTTCTCTGGATAAACCTCCAGGACCTAAAGCCGAAAGTCTCCTTTTGTGAGTTAACTCTGCTAATGGATTTGTTTGATCCATAAACTGAGATAACTGATTTGTTCCAAAAAATGTATTTATAACTGAGGAAAGTGTTTTGGCATTTATAAGATCTATGGGGGTAAAAACCTCATTATCTCTAACATTCATTCTTTCTCGAATTGTTCGAGCCATTCTAGCTAAACCAACCCCAAATTGAGAAGATAATTGTTCACCTACAGTTCTAACTCTCCTATTTGAAAGATGATCAATATCGTCAATCTCAGCCTTTGAATTAATTAACTCTATTAAATATTTTATAATCGTAATTATATCTAATTTAGTTAATACCAACTTATCCATTTCAACATTAAGACCAAGTTTTTTATTCATCCTGTATCTTCCAACTTCACCAAGATTATACCTTTGGTCTGAGAAAAATAATTTATCAATAATTCCCCTAGCTGTATCTTCATCGGGTGGCTCGGCATTTCTTAATTGGCGGTATATATGCTCGACAGCTTCCTTTTCTGAATTTGTAGGATCTTTTTGTAAAGTATTATTAATAATAGCATAATCTGACATATGAGCGTCAACCTTGTGTAATAAGATTGTTTTAACTCCCGATTCCATTATAGAATCAATATGGTCTTTTTCTATAATAGTGTCTCTGTCAATTATTATTTCATTTCTTTCAATCGAGATAACTTCACCCGTATCTTCATCAACAAAGTCTTCATGCCATGTTTTCAAAACTCGAGCTGCTAATTTTCGATCTAAAACCTTTTTTAATCCAGATTTAGAAACTTTAATTTCTTCAGCTAAGTCAAATATTTCGAGTATATCCTTATCACTTTCATATCCAATAGCTCTGAAAAGAGTTGTTACAGGAAGTTTTTTCTTTCTGTCAATATAGGCGTACATCACACTATTGATATCAGTTGCAAACTCAATCCAAGAACCTTTAAAAGGAATAACTCTTGCTGAATAAAGTTTCGTACCGTTGGCATGAAAAGATTGTCCAAAAAATACACCAGGAGATCTGTGAAGTTGAGAAACTACTATTCTCTCAGCACCATTAACACAAAACGTTCCACTTGGAGTCATATAAGGAATGGTTCCGAGAAAAACATCCTGAACAATAGTTTCAAAATCTTCATGTTCTATGTCGGTACAATATAGTTTTAACCTTGCCTTTAAAGGAACAGAATATGTCAAACCCCTTTCAATACATTCCTGAATAGAATATCTTGGAGGGTCAACAAAATAATCAATAAACTCAAGAACAAATTGATTTCTAGTATCCGTTATTGGAAAATTTTCTTTAAATGTGTTAAAAAGACCTTCTTCATTTCTTTCGTCAGATTTAGTTTCTAATTGAAAAAAATCTTGAAAGGACTTGATTTGGATATCAAGAAAATCAGGATAGTTTGGGGTATGCTGAGCTGCAGCAAAATTTACTCTTTTTTTTAAGGTACTTGGCATCTGAAGTTTTTTTAGATGAACTCTATTCGTTAATTATAAATCAATATATACTATAAGTGGTTTAGACAATTGATTTCATCAAAAGTCTAAACCTTAAACTTTAAAGAAGAACTACTTAAGTTCTACTTCTGCACCTGCTTCTTCCAATGAGCTCTTAAGACCTTCTGCTTCGTCTTTACTTACAGCTTCTTTTATAGCACTTGGAGCGTCATCAACTAACCCTTTCGCCTCTTTAAGACCTAGGCCGGTTAATTCTTTAACTAATTTTACCACTGCTAATTTTGAACCACCAGCTGCTTTCAAGATAACATCAAATTCTGTTTGCTCTTCAGCATCATCTGGAGCACCAGCTGCCGGACCGGCAACTGCTACAGCTGCTGCTGCAGGTTCAATACCATACTCATCTTTTAAAATATTAGCAAGCTCATTTACTTCTTTTACAGTTAAGTTTACTAATTGTTCCGCGAATTCTTTTAAATCTGCCATTTTACCAATTTTTATAATTTATGTTTCTATTTATTTTAAATACAATTATTTTCAGATTTAACGCTCTGATAACGTTTTTAATATACCAGATATATTACTTCCACCCGACTTTAATGCAGAAATCACATTCTTAGCTGGAGACTGTAATAATCCAATAATTTCACCAATTAATTCCTCTTTTGATTTAATGGCCACAAGAGAATCAATTTGATCGTCCCCAATATAGATTGATTCTTCAATGAAAGCAGCTTTCAATATTGGTCTATCTAATTTTTTTCTAAAATCTTTAATAACTTTAGCTGGAAGGTTACCTGTTTCTGAAAACATCAAAGATGTATTACCTTTCAATACGTCTTTAATTTCTCCAAAATCCTTATCAGAGGCATCCATAGCTCTTGATAACATTGTGTTTTTAACTACAGATAACTTTACATTTATTTTGTGACAAGCACGGCGTAAAGCTGTGGTTTGAGATGCATTTAATCCAGATATATCTGTGAAATATAAAGTTTTAGTTTCTTTTAATTTTGAAGTCAAATCATCAATAACTTTTATCTTTTCTTCTTTTTTCATTTGGTGTATATTTAAATCTATGAAAATTTGGCTTCAACAGGAACACTAGGACTCATTGTACTTGACATATAAACACTTTTTATATAAGTTCCTTTTGTAGTTGAAGGTTTTAATTTGACTATTGTTTTTAAAAGTTCATCTGCATTTTCAAAAATCTTATCTGCACTAAAAGATACTTTACCAATTGAGGAATGAATTATGCCTGATTTATCAACTTTAAAATCAATCTTACCACCTTTAACATCAGTAACTGCTTTTTTAATATCCATAGTTACAGTACCAGTTTTTGGATTTGGCATTAAACCTCTTGGACCTAAAACTCTACCCAAGGGACCGAGTTTACCCATAACACTTGGCATGGTAACTATTACATCAACATCTGTCCATCCATCTTTTATCTTTTGTAAATACTCATCTAAGCCAATAAAATCTGCACCAGCTTCCTTAGCTTCAGATTCTTTATCTGGGGTAACCAAAGCTAAAACACGTAATTTTTTACCAGTACCATGAGGTAATGTAACAATGCCACGAACCATTTGGTTAGATTTTTTTGGATCAACCCCTAAGCGAACGGCTAAATCAACAGATGCATCGAATTTAGTTGTTGAAATTTCTTTTACCAATTTAGAAGCATCTTCTAAATTATACAGAGTTGAAGTATCTACTTTAGACCTAGACTCTTTTTGATTTTTTGTCATTTTTCCCATTTTAAATTATGAATTAAATGGTGCATTTCCTTTCACAGTAAAACCCATAGATCTAGCAGTACCAGCTATCATTTTCATGGCAGAGTCGATGTTAAAAGCATTTAAATCTGGCATTTTATCTTCGGCAATTGTTCTAACTTGATCCCAAGTGACACTTCCAACCTTGGCTCTATTTGGTTCTCCAGATCCCTTTTTCTTCTTGGCAGCTTCCATTAATTGAACTGCAGCTGGAGGAGTTTTAATTACAAATTCAAAAGATTTGTCTTTGTAAACTGAAATTGCAACTGGAAGAATTTTTCCAGGTTTATCTTGAGTTCTTGCGTTAAATTGTTTACAAAACTCCATTATGTTAACGCCTGCAGCACCTAATGCTGGACCAACCGGAGGAGATGGATTAGCTGCACCACCTCTAACCTGTAATTTTAGAACTTTTTCTATTTCTTTAGCCATTGTTTTTATTATGTTAAGGTAAGATTTTAGTGGAAGCTAAACCTTATCTTTATTATGTAACATTTATAACTTTTCAACTTGCATGTAACTCAATTCCAAAGGTGTTTTACGACCAAAAATCTTAACCATAACCTCTAGTTTTCTTTTATCCTCATTTACTTTTTCAATTGTACCCGTGAAACCGTTGAATGGACCATCAATCACTTTTACATTTTCACCGCTAGTGTAAGGAATATTTATTTGCTCTGAAGCAAGAGTCAATTCATCAACTTTTCCAAGCATTCTGTTTACTTCAGCTGATCTAAGGGGAACAGGTTCACCACCTTTAGTTTCTCCTAAAAAACCAATAACATTAGTTACCGATTTAATTATGTGAGGTACTTCTCCAGAAAGATCTGCTTTAATCATTATATATCCAGGAAAGTAGGTTTTTTCTTTGCTGATCTTTTTTCCATTTCTAATTTGAACAATTTTCTGAGTAGGAACAAGTATGTCTTCTACCAAGCTTGAGTAACCAAGTCGTTCAATCTCTGAAAGTATATAATCCTTTATTTTAGCTTCTTGACCACTAACTGCTCTTACAACATACCATTTTTTCTCTGCTACCTCAGTCATAAGTTATCCGTTTATAAGATTAAAGTAGGTTTGAACTATACTCGACAGCACTGTGTCTGCTCCCCATATAGCAAGAGAAAAAAGCACTGAAAAAACTAAAACAACAAGAACTAAACGTTGAAGTTCGGCTCTAGGAGTCCAGGAAACATTCTTTTGAAGTTCCTCAAATGATTCTTTAATGTAATTAACTATTGTAATCATTTATACTTTTTTAATGCACGGGTTGAGAGACTCGAACTCCCGACACCTGGTTTTGGAGACCAGTGCTCTACCAACTGAGCTAAACCCGTTTTTATTTGACACAAAAGGCGTCACGCAATTACGTGACACCTTACGTGTCGGTTTAAAACATTTTTTCTAGTCTAAAATTTCTGTTACCTGACCCGCACCAACGGTTCGACCTCCTTCACGAATTGCAAAACGAAGACCTTGACTTAGCGCAATAGGCTGAATTAAATCAACTTCAATTGTTAAATTATCTCCAGGCATTACCATTTCAACTCCACTTGGTAAAATGATATTACCTGTGACGTCTGTTGTTCTTACATAAAACTGGGGTCGATAATTGTTGTGAAATGGAGTGTGACGTCCACCCTCTTCTTTTTTGAGGATATAAACTTCAGCTTTAAATTTTGCATGTGGAGTTACCGAACCAACCTTACATAGAACCATTCCTCGTTTGATATCAGTTTTTTCAATACCACGTAATAAAATACCAGTATTATCACCGGCTTCTCCCCTGTCTAGAATTTTTCTAAACATTTCAACTCCTGTTATTGTTGATTTTAATTTTTCGGCACCCATTCCAATGATGTCAATTTCATCACCAGTGTTAGCTACACCTGTCTCAATTCTACCAGTTGCAACAGTTCCACGTCCCGTTATAGAAAATACATCTTCAACAGGCATTAAAAAATCTTTCTCTACATCTCGTTTGGGTAATTCAATCCAAGTATCAACCTCTTCCATTAATTTCATAACTGTATCAACCCATTTTTGTTCTCCATTGAGAGCACCTAGTGCTGAACCTAAGATTACAGGAGAATTATCCCCATCATAATCGTAAAAAGAGAGCAGTTCGCGAACTTCCATTTCAACTAATTCAAGTAATTCTTCATCATCAACCATATCTGCCTTATTCAAAAATACAACGATTCGAGGAATTCCTACCTGACGACCTAGGAGTATATGTTCTCTTGTTTGAGGCATTGGTCCATCAGTAGCAGCAACTACAAGAATAGCACCGTCCATTTGAGCAGCACCTGTAACCATGTTTTTAACATAATCAGCGTGACCGGGACAATCTACATGAGCATAATGCCTATTTACTGTTTGGTACTCTACATGTGATGTGTTAATAGTAATACCACGCTCTTTTTCTTCAGGAGCGTTGTCTATCTGATCAAAGCTTGAAGCTTCAGATAATCCAGCATCTGCTAAAACTTTTGTGATAGCTGCTGTAAGTGTTGTTTTACCATGATCTACGTGGCCGATAGTACCAATATTTAAGTGAGGTTTTGACCTATCGAAAGTTTCTTTAGCCATAATTGATTTTTTCTTTAGTGTTTTTAGAGGGTGCAAATTTATAAAAAAATTTATACTAGACTTTATTTTTATTGTTTTTTTACATGAAAAAGTTTCTGATATCAAATAATTATAATGAATCCCCTAAAAATAATAATTTCAATAAACAATTATTTATAATAAATAAAAATAATAGTCCATAACCAAATTTTATATTAGCGGGTATTAAGATGCTCAATAAATAATGTATTTTCGTTATAATAATCAAGAAATAAATTCATTTTATGACATTTGAAATTTTTATTATGAGTAACACAAATTTGGATAAAAATTTTAATAAATGCAATCGATATCTTGGTTTTCCCCTAAAAATATTAATTGCAGATTTATTATGAGTAGATATATTGAATACCTTGATGAGATTGATAAAAGAAAAACTCAAAACCTTCAACCAAAACCTATTGATGAAGCTGAGTTACTTTCAGAAATTATCTCTCAAATAATAGAGAAGAAAAATAAACATCGTTTAAAATCTATTAATTTTTTTATTTATAATGTTTTACCCGGAACCACAAAAGCTGCAAAAGTAAAAGCTATATTTCTAAAAGAGATTATTCTTGGTAAACATATAATCGAAGAAATTTCACCAGCTTTCGCTCTTGACCAATTATCTCACATGAAAGGTGGCCCTTCTTCTAAAGTATTGTTGGATCTAGCCCTTGGAAATGATATATCTATTGCCAAAAAAGCATCTAATATTTTAAAAACACAAGTTTTTCTCTATGAGGCAGACATGGAACTTTTAAAAAAAGCCTTTAAAAATGGATCTGAAATCGCGAAAGATCTGCTTAAAAGTTATGCTAATGCTGAATTTTTCACCAAATTACCTAAACTTCCTGAAACAATTGAACTTGTAACATTTGTAGCTGGCGTAGGTGACATCTCAACCGATTTACTTTCCCCTGGTGGTGATGCACATTCCAGATCAGACAGAGAACTTCACGGCCAATGTATGTTTGAACACAACAAAGATCAACAAAAAGCCTTGCTAGATTTACAAAAAAAACATCCTGACAAAAGAGTGATATTAATTGCCGAGAAAGGTACGATGGGTGTAGGTTCTTCCCGAATGTCTGGAGTTAATAATGTAGCACTCTGGATAGGTAAAAAAGCCAGTCCTTTTGTTCCGTTTATAAATATTGCTCCAGTGGTAGCTGGAACAAATGGTATTTCTCCAATATTTTTAACAACTGTTGATGTAACAGGTGGTATTGGTTTAGATCTTAAAAATTGGGTAAAAACATATGACAAAAAAGGAAACCTTATTTTAGGTAATGATGGAGAGCCCAAGTTAAAACAAACATACTCTGTTAATTCAGGTACCATTTTAACTATCAATACAAAAACTAAGAAGTTATATAGTGGTAATGTGGAGCTCATGGACATTTCTTCTGCTTTCACCCCACAAAAAATAGAGTTCATGAGAGCTGGAGGGTCTTACGCAATTGTATTTGGTAAAAAACTTCAAACATTTGCTGCAAAAACAATCGGTATTGACACACCCAAAGTATATGCTCCATATAAAGAAATATCTCATAAAGGGCAAGGTCTTACGGCTGTTGAGAAAATTTTTAATAAAAATGCCGTAGGAACCTCAGGTGTAACATTACATGCCGGATCCTACGTTCGCGTAGAGGTTAATATCGTTGGTTCTCAAGACACAACTGGATTAATGACTTCTCAGGAGTTAGAAATGATGGCAGCTACAATAATTTCGCCTATTATTGACGGCGGATACCAGTCGGGATGTCACACAGCTTCTGTATGGGATTTAAAATCTCAGCAAAATATCCCCAGATTAATGAAATTTATGAGTGAATTTGGTCTTATTACTGCTCGTCACCCAGAAAATAAATATCATCCAATGACTGATGTAATCCATAAAGTGCTAAATGATATCACAATTGATGATTGGGCAATAATTATTGGTGGAGACTCTCATACAAGGATGTCTAAAGGTGTTGCTTTTGGGGCTGATTCAGGAACTGTTGCTCTTGCTTTAGCTACGGGTGAGGCATCAATGCCAATCCCAGAGTCAGTAAAGGTTACCTTTAAAGGAAAAATGCAAGACCATATGGATTTCCGAGATGTAGTCCACGCTACTCAATCTCAAATGCTCAAAAAGTTTGGAGGAGAAAATGTTTTTCAAGGAAGAATTATTGAAGTGCATATAGGAACTTTACCCTCAGATCAAGCCTTTACTTTTACCGATTGGACCGCTGAAATGAAGGCAAAAGCCTCCATTTGTATTTCTCAGGACGATACATTAATTGAGTCCTTGGAAATTGCAAAAGGCAGAATCCAAATCATGATAGATAAAGGAATGGATAATGCAAAAGAAGTTCTACAAGGTCTTATTGATAAGGCAAATAGGCGAATTAAAGAAATTAGAACTGGAAAAAAACCTCCGCTAACCCCAGATGAAAATGCCAAGTATTATGCTGAATTTGAAGTAGATCTTGGAATAATTGATGAACCAATGATAGCTGATCCAGACGTCCACAATGAGGATGTTTCAAAACGTTACACTCATGATACCATTCGTGAACTTTCTTTTTATGGTGGTAAAAAACATATTGATCTTGGTTTTGTAGGATCCTGTATGGTCCATAAAGGAGATATAAAAATTGTAGCTAAAATGTTAAAAAATCTAGAGGAATTTCACGGAAAAGTTGAGTTTAAAGCTCCTTTAGTAGTTACTGCTCCTACATATAATATTATTGATGAACTCAAAGATGAGGGTGATTGGGGAATTTTAAAAAAATATTCCGGCTTTGAGTTTGACGACAAATCGCCTAAAAGTTCTGCTAGAACTGAGTATGAAAATATTTTATATCTCGAGCGTCCTGGCTGTAATCTTTGTATGGGTAATCAAGAGAAAGCCGAAAAAGGTGACACTGTAATGGCTACCTCTACTCGACTATTCCAAGGCAGAGTAGTTAAAGATTCTGATCGGAAGAAAGGGGAATCACTTTTGGGATCTACCCCTGTGGTGGTTCTTTCTGCAATTCTTGGAAGAACTCCTACGCTTGAAGAGTATAAAGTTTCTGTCAAGGGAATTAAACTTACTCAATTTGCTCCTCCATTAAATAAAATGACATCAAAAGTAGACCATTTAATATCTTACTAAATAATAGATAAGTAGTCAAATCTAAAATGCATTATTATACACAATTCAAAATATTGAGTCTAGTTATATAGGGATATTATTTTTTTTATTATAAAAATAAATCTGCTCAAGTATTATTTAAACACTACATATCATGTCGCTTCCACAACACATTGGTGATTTGATTTTACCTTCACATTTTGGACATTTAGATACCTGAACTGAAGATCCAGTATCTAAAGTTATAGAATCATTCACGAGAGGTTCATTACAATTAGCACAGCTAGCATTAACCGCCATTCCGCAAAAATTGCACTTATAAGTTTCCATAATTATATTTTATTTAAAAATAGAGTTTAAATAATTAAATCCATTAAGAATAGGATTAATTATACTTGAAATGAGCAATTAATGATACAGTATGTAGAATTAGCATAACACATCCCAAATAAATAAATGGAGAACTTGGAATCCAAACAATTGCTAGGGCTAGTCCGGAGTAACTCATTATACCTATACATATAACAAGTAAAACCCTTATCTTAGAGCTAGACGTCATAATAGGTCTAGAAAGACCACATATAAAAAGTCCAATAATTATAACCCAAAGACCAAAAAATCTATATATCTGTTTTAAATAATCCGGTAATGTTTTATTTATATCATTATTGAATAATTGGTCAAAAGTCATACCCAAACGCTCTTCATTCGCAACCTGATCCAACATCCAGGGTTGATCAAAAATCATCCATCTAAACCCCATAATTATTAAGGTTAATCCAATAATAAAAAATGGAATATTAAAAAAATTTTTCATGAATAAATATAATTAAAACTAAAGATAATGTATATTTTTCTTAGATTGCAATTATGGAAAATTTTGCAATTTATTCTCAAATAATTATAGCCGTTTCTGTTATTAATGTTTGGGTTTTTCGTTTTGATAATATTGTTGAAGAATTTAAACAATATGGACTCTCTGATTTAATTAGAAACATTGTTGGAGCATCTAAAATTTCGCTTTCAACACTATTAATCGTTGGTATTTTTTACAATGAAGTAGTTTTAGGGTCTTCTTTATCTATGGCCTTTTTAATGATATGTGCTCAAATAGCACATATTAAAGTAAAAAATCCCTTAATAAAATATATACCATCATTTATTCTTCTTGCACTCTCGCTATTTGTGGCCGGAGTTAATTATGGAATAGTATAATTCATGGATATATATTTATTGTTAGTTATTTTTAGTGGGATTTCTTTTATTTTATATGGAATCGGATCTTTTAACTCTAGAAGAATGTCTTCTGAATTTATCCGATGGGGTTATGGAAATTATAGGTACTTAATTGGAGGACTCCAACTTCTTGGAGGTTTAGGTCTATTGGCAGGAATTATGATTGATGAATTATTATTGATTTCATCTGGAGGTCTCACGCTTCTAATGTTAATGGCTGTTTTTGTTAGATTTAAAATAAAAGACCCAATAAAAATGACATTACCAGCGTTATTCTATACTATAATAAACTCATTGATTTTTTATTTAACTCTAGATTAGTTATTTAAAAACTCATGGAGAAACCATAAAAAATATTTCTTGGAGCGGCTGGCTCATAGTACCTTGACCCAAAAGCATTTAAACGGATGTTATCAAAATACTCCTGATTTAAAAGATTGTTAATCCCGCCAAAAATAGCAATATTTCCCCACTTATGATTGAATGACTTCCCTGTCTGTATTTTAGTTTTCTGAAACGAATTTATCAATACAGTGTTAGCATTGTTGGCAAAAAAATTACCTGTATTTTCAAAAGTAAACTTTGTGATCCATTCATTTTTGGATGTATGTATTAAATTAAAGTAAAATTGATTTTTAGGGATTCCAGGTAGATCGTTAGATTTTAAATTTTGATTTTTTGTTCCATCTTCGACAAATGAATATTTAGCATTTGTGTAACTAGCCTGAATTTGAATATCTTTCAAATTGAATTGAGTAAATAATTCAAGACCCAAACGCTTCGTAGCTCCAGTATTATCATAAAATGATCTTCCTGGAAAATCCTCTAATTCATATGGCAAAATATCATTTGAACTTTTAATGAAAAATAAATTGGATTCTATTAAAAAATTTGATGTATACATCTTCCACCCCATTTCATAGTTATAAGCTTTAGACGGCTCTAATTTTAAATTAAGTCCTTCATTACCTGAAGGATCAGATGATAGCTCAGATAAAGTAGGAGTTTCAAAACTAGTAGAAAAGTTTATAAAAAGGAATTGATCATTTTTAATTTCTCGACTCAATCCTAAACTGGGATTAAAAACATTATACTTCTTATCAAAAATCAAATTATCTGTTCCGATAGATAAGTTATCAAAACGGAGACTCGATCTGAAAACCCAATCTTTCATTCTAATTTCATCTAAAAAATACAAGGCAAAATTATCAAATTTCTCTAACTGACTAAAAACATTCGTCCCTTTAATTCCCTTTAAATTAAGAAAACGATTTCTTTGATCTTTTTGAAAAACCGACTCCATTCCAATTTGAATTTGATGTAATGAGTTTTGATTTGTTTTTGAATAATTCAATCTAGTGCCTAGACCATAGTATTTTCGGTCAAGATCAATAATACCACCATTTTCAAAAGGAAGCTTTCCGTAAAAATCTCTAGTTGAAATAAAACCATATGAATTTAAATTTAAGTTTGAATTAAACTCTTTTATCCAATTAACTCCAATTTTTAACTGATCTATTTTTTCATAAGTGTTGTAATCGAAATTTCTTTGTCTAACCTGTCTCCTGTTGCTCTTTACCTCTTCTATAGTTAAACCTCCCGCATCTTGAGCGACTGGACTATTTGTAAAATTAATTTGTGAATTAATTGTCGATTTTGAAGAAAATTTATGTTTTAATTTGACATTAAAAACTTTTTGTTTTAACATACTGTGGTCTCGATATCCGTCAGTCTCAGTGTTATTAAAATAAATTACAGCACTTGTTTTATTGTTCTTTAAAAAACTGATTAATTGGTATGATTTAAGGTTGTAACTACCAAATGAAGATCTAAATGAATATGAATTATCTGGAATACTATCTAAGGTTTTTATATATATTACTCCCCCTGCTGCATTTCCATATAAACTTGCCGAAGGACCCTTTAGCACTTCTATTTTATTAATCAATCCTATTGGAAGATTATCTAATTGCCCTTGACCATCAGGTGTAGTTTCAGGAATTCCATCTACAATAATTTTTATACCTCTTATTCCAAAAGCTGACCTTGCCCCAAAGCCTCGAATTGAAATTCTTAAATCTTGAGCATAATTATTGGCATTTAAAGAAAATAGACCCGGAACACTTTCGATGTATTCCTGTAAAGAAATCTGCTGATTAATTCTTTGTGTATTTTTAAAATCTAAAAAACTAACTGAGTAAGGAACCCTTTGTTTTGATGTCTCTATTTTTAAAGATTCAACCACAACATCATTAAGAGTTATTGTTGATGTTGAACTTAAATTTTGAGCTTTTAAAAAATTTGATGTTATTGTTATGCAAATAATAATAACAAGTCTGGGTAATTTATAAATATTCATTTTTATAAAATAATCTAAGTGGATTTAATTAATAACAAGATTTAAAGTAAAATATTTTGTGGCAATTGAAAATTTATTTCACTGTTTTAATAGGAGGTCCAATTCTCGATCAAGAATTATTTTTCTTTTCCATCCGTCACACTCTATTGTGGGCCTATAAGCCTGAATTGAAAATGATTTATCAAATTCTACAATAAATGAAACTGTACCTTCAGTTATATATTTTCCTTGGTACCTCTCCTTAAATAAATCTAAACTTTCGTTAGAGTTTTTAGAGCAAGAAATATTAATTATAAAAAGTATAAAAAGCAATTTTTTCATTAATTACATTGACTTTAGATATATATATAAATGTGCGTTAATTTGTTATGGTTGAGCCAATGACCAGAATTGAACTGGTGACCTTTTCCTTACCAAGGAAACGCTCTACCCCTGAGCTACACCGGCTAAATAAAAGTTTGAGCGGGAGACCGGGTTCGAACCGGCGACATTCAGCTTGGAAGGCTGACGCTCTACCAACTGAGCTACTCCCGCTT
>CAYSNJ010000007.1:0-87743 GCA_964432535.1 uncultured Flavobacteriaceae bacterium
TAGACTGGTCAAAAAGTATGGAAAAAGAATTTTGGAAATATGTTTTTGGTATTATAATACATAAATTAAAATATTTATTTAACAAAAGGACCTCTCATGGTGTGATGACTATTGTCGCAGAACGAAAATAATTTTCATTCAAAATATTAAATTTTAATAATCACTTTTCCTGAAAAATGTTGATTTTTGTACAACAAAAAAAATAAATGTCAATTACATTTAAAAAATGGTCTTATTTATTATTGCTCTCTATAATTTGGGGCAGTTCGTATATCCTAATTAAAAAGGGTTTAGTTGGTCTTACGCCAATTCAGTTAGGTTCTTTTCGAATTCTATTTACAACAATAATCCTTTTACTTTTTGGAGTTGATAAGCTTAAAAAATTAACTAAAAATCAATGGAAATGGCTTGTTCATACCGGATTTTATGGTACTTTTTTTCCAGTTTTTTTATTTGCCTTTGCAGAGACTGAAGTTGATAGCTCTGTTACTTCAGTTCTAAACGGTTTAACTCCTTTATTTACTCTATTATTTGCATTCTTTTTTTATCAGATTAAAATCAAGAAAAAGCAAGTTCTAGGAGTTTTAGTGGGTTTAATTGGAACTCTTTTATTAGTTTTTCAAGAGTTTTCATTTAATAACTCAAATGATCCAAAATATTCATTATTAGTTGTTTGTGCCTCTTTTTTTTACGGAGTTAATGTGAATATTTTAAAAAATAAACTTTCGGACGTGTCACCGTTAGCGATAGCACAGGGAAATTTTTTGATGATTGCTCCCGTAGCTTTTTTTATTTTACTCTTTTCCAATTTTAATTGGGTTGGTTTTTATCATAATGAAGCAATTATTTTATCCCTTGGATATTTATTAATACTATCTCTTCTTGGAACTGCCTTAGCAAAAGTTATGTTTAATAGATTACTTGAATTGTCCTCAGCTGTTTTTGCAGTTTCTATTACATATCTTCTTCCAATTGTTGCTATAGGTTGGGGTATTTTGGATGGGGAAAAATTTGGTGGCTTGCAGTGGCTTGCTGCTCTTTTAATAATATTCGGTGTTTATTTAGTAACTGAAAAAAAAATATCTAAAAATTAACAACGATTATTAAAACTCTTAATGATTCAAACCTATTACATAATATATTTAGATGAGTTTTAAATATTAATATATTTGATTCAAATTTTCAATTAATTTAAATGAAAAATATAAACTTATATGTATTAAGATTTTTAATCTTAACATTTCTATTTTCTTGTAAAAAAGATTCCTTGCCCAATAATGATATAGATAATGAAGAGATATCCGATGTTGTATTAATTGATCATATATTTAATAATAATGATGGACCAGATAAAAACCCCTTAAAAGGATTTAATTCCGGCTGGTGGAATGATGAGGATTATGCATCAGTGGGTTTCCAATATTTGAAATGGAAAGATTTTGAACCTGTAAATGGAGTATTTGATTTTAGTTATGTTGAAGACGTAATTTCCAGGCCAGGAAGTATTGGGAGGCATTTAATTTTAAGACTTTATTGTGATTGGTATGGGGAAGAGGAGTCTTCAGATGGCCCCGAATGGCTTTACTCTGAAATGGGGGTTGCGCGACTTCAAAACGATAATGGTAAATATGTAACAGATTTTAATGATCCGAATTTCATTAATGAATCCATTCAAGCGATAGAGCAACTAATAAGTTATTTTGATAATGATCCCAGAATTTATTCTCTCCAAATTGGTATCCTGGGTTATTGGGGGGAGTGGCATACTTTTGGATTTGGTGAGCCTTTTTATATAAATGAAAGCTCAAAAAATAAAATATTAAAGACGTATAAAGACAATGCAAATTCATTAAAAATTATGGGTCGTTATCCATGGCGTGAACCCTTATCCAATACTGGTAGTATTGGCTTTCATAACGATTATTTTATGCCACATGATCATAGTGATAAGTTTGATGAGGCAGTAAATGATAATAATCTCTGGCTGGAAGGTCCTATTGGAGGAGAGGTTCCTCCCCAAATTTTAAATACAGAATACGATGAAATGTATTCTACCTCAAGAGGTTTAAATATGATAGAAAAAGGACATTATTCAACAATGAAATCTCAAGCACCTCCTTGTAATGAATTTCCAAATGGTGAAAATTGTAATGGTTTTAAATTGATGCACAAGAAGATGGGCTATAACTATCAAATTCAAAATGCAATCTTTGCTGAATCTATTAATAGTGATCAAGAATTAGCCATTCAACTTGAGATAAAGAATATTGGAGTTTCTCATATGTACTATAATTGGGATTTACAGTTCGCCCTTCTTGATCAAGATGACATCCCTGCAGAAGTTTATGATGTGGAATTTGATCTAACTAAAGTTTTCTCAACGAAATCTTTTAATATTAGAAAAACAGTTAATAATATTTCTAAAGGAAATTATAAATTAGGAGTTAGAATTATTCAGCCAATGGCAGACAAACCCAAGAATCTGTCTTGGGGATTAGATCCCAGAAACACTTATATACTTTTTTCTAATGAGATTGAAGTTCTAGAGGGTTCATGGAAAAGCGATAACTCTTTAAAAGGGGGTTGGTCTATACTTGGAAATATAAAAGTTAATTAGGAAGATAAAACAAAAAATCATTCCAAATAATCTAGTATTGGATTGATTTCTTTTATAACTTACTACAAAACATAAAATTTCTCAACTAATAATAATTACTTTTTAACAAGTAAAAATTAATTTATAATGAAAAAAAAATTCCAATTTATTTTCGGGTTAATCTTTTTAGTATTCATTGGGTGCTCATCAAATGAGCAATATTTCGAGGAAAAAATAAAGGTAGATCAATTTATTTCAAATACTCTTAAAACAAATAATTTACCGGGTATTTCGGTAACAATTCTCAAAGATGGAAATAATATTTACTCCAAAGGATTTGGTTACGCAGATATTGATAAAAAAACAAAAATTTCGCCTTCTAATACAAGATTTAGAATTGGGAGCTTTTCAAAAACAATGGCTGCTTCTGCTTTAATGAAATTAGTTGAGGAAGGAAAAATTGATTTGGATGCTAGTATTTATGATTATGTTCCAGATTACCCCAGAAAGAGATGGGAATTTACATCTAGGCAAATTGCTGGACATCTTTCTGGAATAAGAAGTTATAAAGATGGTGAAATGATGATTAATAAAAACTTTTCAAATGTTAAGGAATCTTTGAATATTTTTAAAATGGATTCTCTTTTGCATAAACCAGATACAAAATATCATTATTCCACCCACGCCTGGTCACTACTTAGTGTAATAATTGAAAATAAATCGGACGAACCATTTTTAGATTATATGCAAGCCAATGTTTTTGATATACTAAAAATGAATAATACCCACGCAGAAAAAAAGGATTTAATAGATATAGAAAAAGTCACTTATTATGTAATAGATTCTACCGAAACAATGGTGGTTGGTCCTGAAGTTGATAACAGTTGGAAGTGGGCTGGGGGAGGATTTATATCCACTACAGAAGATATAGCAAAATTTTTATTAGCTCATTCAGACTTCAAATATTTAACTAAAAAAAGTTTAACTGAAATGACTACCCCTCAAAAAAATATTTATGGAGAAAGTACTAGTTATGGTATAGGTTGGCGAACACGTTACGATAAAAACAATAACATTTTGCTTGGTCATACTGGAGGATCAGTAGGAGGAACTACTTTTGCTTTTATGGCCCCCCATTCAAATACAATTATAGTTATAACAACCAATTTGTCGGGGGCTAGTTTTGGGGATCTACCAAATAATTTATTTGAATTATTCACTAATATCTGAAGCGAACCAAAACAGCATGAATATAAATAGGATTTTATTATTTGTAGTATTTTTACTTTGTGGTATAACTCAAAAATTTAATGCTCAGACTGAAGATTCTTCCAAAATTATATTAATTACTGTAGACGGTTTTCGCTGGCAGGAACTTTTTAAAGGAGCCGATAAAGACCTTATATCAAACAATCTTTATGTTCAAAATCCCGATCAGCTCAAAGACAATTTCTGGGACGAAACTGTATTTGAAAGGAGAAAGAAATTGATGCCTTTTGTATGGAATTCAGTAAATGAAATAGGACAAATTCATGGGAATAGATTGTTTGGAAGTAAAATGAACCTCACCAATGAATATTGGTTTTCTTATCCTGGGTACAATGAAATTTTAACTGGAGAGGCAGATAAAAAAATACAGAGTAACAATAAAATAAACAACCCCAACAAAACCATTTTAGAACTTGCTAATAATCATCCAGATTACAAAGGAAAGGTTGGTGCATTTGGGAGTTGGGATGTTTTTCCGTTTATCATAAACGAAGAACGCTCTGGTGTTAAGGTTAATGCAGGATTTAAAATGGCCGAGGGAGTTGATCTGACTAGTAAGGAGAAATTTTTAAATGGATTACAGACAAAAATTCCGAAACCTTGGTATTCAGTTCGACACGATGCTTTCACTCATTACTATGCATTGGAGTATATGAGAAGAGTACATCCAAATTTAATTTATATTGCATATGGTGAAACAGATGATTTTGCTCATGACGATAATTACGAGGCTTACTTAAAATCTGCCCATACCACTGATTCCTTTATAAAAGAAATATGGGAATTTGTTGAAAGTGACCCATTTTATAAAGGAAATACAACACTAATTATTACGACTGATCATGGAAGAGGAACCAAACCTATTGATAAATGGACAGCTCATGGTAAGGATATAATTGGTGCCGATCAGGTTTGGGTAATAGCTTTTGGAAAAGGGGTAAGACCGACGGGAGAAATTAAGGTGCAAGAGCAATTATATTCAAATCAAATCGCAGCGTCAATCGCCGAATTATTGAATATAGAGGTGGACAAAACCAGAGTAGGGGTAAAATTCGAATTTATAGCTAATTAATGTTTGACGTGGTTAATACTATTTTACCTTCTGGAACAGAGTTTTTCACTATCTTGATTTCATTCACTACATTTCTTTTGTGGTTAAATTGAAAAAACTTGATTAATTAAACATTGTTATATCTAAGAAAATAAAGGTTAGATAACAAGGTGCATAATAAAAAAATATCCAAAAACTATTATAAATTACAAGTATGAAAGAATCTAAAACAGCAATAGGAGCAGGAATAGGTTTACTTGCTGGAATTATAATTGGTAGTGTTACTGATAATGTTGGATTGTGGATTGCATTAGGTTTATGTTTTGGTGCTGGTATTGGAAATGTATTAGAAAAAAAGAAAAAATAATCAAACTAAACCACCGGCATATCCTCTTCTTTTAAATCAGGTATTTCTAGTCCTCTATAAGGGGAGTATAAGGTTTAGTTAATTGTTATATTTGGGATGTGAAAAAACTAATTCTACTATTACTGTTTATTCCACTTGTTTCTTTTGGGCAGTCTAGCAGTTCAATTAACGAGCAACTAACACAAGATTTACTTAGTATATATGCACAAAATCATATTGTAGGATTCTCAGTTGCCATTGTAAACCAAGATAAAATATTATACACAAAAGGGTTTGGTTATTCTGATAAACTTAAAAACAAAGCTTATACAGAAAACACCATTCAAAACATTGCTTCAATCTCTAAAACCTTTATAGGTATTTCGCTACTAAAAGCACAAGAATTAGGCAAACTCAATTTAGATGACCCCATAAATAACTATTTACCTTTTGAGGTTATAAATCCAAAATTTCCAAACACAGCTATAACAATCAGACATTTAGCAACACATACTTCAAGTATAATTGACCCCTCTAGATATGAGAAAAATGGATATGTTTTAAAAGAAATAAATAATAATGGTAAAAAAATCAACAGCAATTTCCGTCCTTCAAATGAATTGATGACCTATGATGAATTTTTAAAAAAAATATTGAGTAAATATGGGGAATGGTACAAGAAAAAATACTTTTTAAGAAAGAAACCTGGTACATTTTTTTCATACTCTAACATTGGTGCAGGTTTAGCTGCTTTGGTCATAGAAAATGCTGTTGGTAAGCCTTTTAATTTATTTACAAAAGAATACATTTTTGAGCCCCTTAAAATGTCAAGCACGGGCTGGTTTTCAAGTGAAGTTGATTTCACAAATCATACAAAGCTATATGCGAATACAAAAACAGAATTAGCTTTTTATAATTTGGTTAATTATCCAGACGGCGGACTGATCACTTCATCAAATGACTTGGGTAAATATCTTATCGAATTAATTTCAGGCTATAATGAAAACGGATTAGTTCTTAGCAAAGAGAGCTATAATGATGTATAACCTAAACCACAGGCATATCTTCTTCAGTTGGATAATATACCCATATAGCGAAGCGCTTCCAAAAAGGAAAGTGGATTTATTTAGACCTAGTGTGGGTAGTTCAATAACCGTACAAATACGTATAATAAAAAACCCTAACATATTGTTTATAAATATATTAGGGAATTTTATTGTGGAGTCGGAGGGAATCGAACCCTCGTCCAAACACGCCATAAAGGAGCGTTCTACAAGCTTAGTTTTTGTATAATTTTAGACTTATTGCCGAACAAAAACAGGCTACAATAAGCTTAGCATATTGAGATTGAAAAAAACAAAAAATGCGTTTGTTTTTCGATGTTGACATTTATGGTGCCTCTATATTAATCGCCGTCAACAAGGGCTATTATGAGACATCCGGCTTTCTGACCTAGTCAGAACTTGGCATTAACTTACTTTATTCAGTTAATTATGCAGCTAGAGCGTAGTTATTTTCGCCATTTAAAAGTGTGAAACATGTTATTTACGAGCTAATGAATCAACGCTCGACTTGCTTACTTATTTATTAAACATGCTGTCAAAACCAGTCGACCCCAAAATTTCAAAGAACCTTTTGAATTTCAAAAGTTATCAAAGGTAATTAATATTGAATTTCTAAACTATTGTTGGTTGATTACTTTACGAATTTGAGATAATTTAACTAGTAAAGGTTCAAGTTTTTTAATATCAAGCATATTTGCACCATCACTTTTGGCATTTTTTGGATCAAAATGAGTTTCTATAAATAAACCGTCAGTCCCAACAGCAATTCCAGCTTTGGCTATTGTTTCAATTGCTTTGGGTTGACCTCCTGTAACTCCACTATTTTGATTTGGTTTTTGAAGAGAGTGAGTTACATCAAGAACTGTAGGGGCAATCTCTTTCATTATTGGAATTCCTCTAAAATCAACGATAAGATCTTGATAACCAAATTGTGATCCTCTATCAGTTATCCATGCATTTTGGTTTCCAGAGTCTTTTACTTTTTGGACAGCAAATTTCATACTTTCTGGGCTCATGAATTGTCCTTTTTTTAAATTGATCACTTTTCCTGTTTCTGCGGCTGCAATAATTAAATCAGTTTGTCTAACTAGAAAAGCAGGAATTTGAAGAATATCTACATAATTTGCTGCTTTTGAAGCGTCATTAATATTGTGAATATCAGTTAAAGTAGGGATGTTGAATGTTTCTCCTACTTTAGATAATATTTTTAAAGCTTTTTCATCCCCAATACCAGTAAAACTATCAATTCTGCTCCTATTAGCCTTTTTGAAACTTCCTTTAAAAATGTATGGGATTTTTAATTTATCACAAATAGTTATAGTTTTCTCTGCAATATTAAGGGCCATACTTTCATTTTCAATTGCACAAGGTCCAGCAATTAAAAAAAATTGACCACTTTGAGTATGTTTTATTTTAGGGACATTACTAATCATTAAAAAAGTTTAAACAAATGTACAATAATTCTAGTGTGTGTATAGTATGCAAAGAAACTCCAATTTTAAATTGTTTACCTTTTGAATATGCTATATTTGCCAAAATTTTAACTTAATATGCAAGATTTAAGGAACATAGCTATTATTGCACATGTTGACCATGGCAAGACAACACTGGTTGATAAAATCCTTCACCATTGTTCTTTATTTCGAGACAATGAAGATACAGGAGAGTTGATTTTAGATAATAATGATCTTGAAAGAGAAAGAGGAATTACAATTTTATCGAAGAATGTCTCAGTTCAATATAAAGGTGTAAAAATTAATATAATTGATACCCCCGGTCACGCAGACTTTGGAGGTGAGGTTGAAAGAGTATTAAATATGGCAGATGGTGTACTTCTTCTTGTAGATGCATTTGAAGGTCCAATGCCTCAAACCAGATTTGTTCTTCAAAAAGCAATTGATTTAAAACTTAAGCCTCTTGTTGTTATAAATAAAGTTGATAAGGAAAATTGTACCCCAGAAGAAGTCCATGAGTCTGTTTTTGATTTAATGTTTGAATTAGGTGCCGAAGAGTGGCAATTGGATTTTCCAACTGTTTATGGTTCTGCAAAAAACAACTGGATGGGTCTTGAATGGTCTAAGCCAACAGACTCAATTGAACCTCTACTAGATACTGTATTAGAACACGTTCCTCCACCAAAAATATCAGATGGAACTACACAAATGTTAATTACATCTTTGGATTTTTCTTCTTTCACTGGTCGAATCGCGATTGGCAGATTGCAACGCGGTTCATTGTCTTCAAATATGTCTGTTAGTTTATGTAAAAGAGATGGTAATGTAGTAAAATCAAAAATAAAAGAACTTCATATTTTTGATGGGCTAGGAAGAAAGAAAGTTGAAGATGTTGTTGCAGGAGACTTGTGTGCAGTTGTTGGTTTAGAAAATTTTGAAATTGGTGATACTATAGCTGATATAGAAAACCCCGAATCTCTTCCAACAATAAACATAGACGAGCCTACAATGAGTATGCTATTTACTATCAATGATTCACCGTTTTTCGGGAAGGATGGAAAGTATGTTACTTCCCGTCATATAAAGGATCGTTTGGAAAAAGAATTAGAAAAAAATCTTGCAATGAGGTTAGATCTAACTGATTCAGCTGATAAATTTATTGTTTTTGGAAGAGGAGTTTTACATCTCTCTATTTTGATTGAAACAATGAGGAGAGAAGGTTATGAAATTCAAATTGGACAGCCACAGGTCATTATAAAGGAGATCAATGGAATTAAAAACGAGCCAGTAGAGGAGTTAACTATTGACTTACCTGAAACTGTTTCTGGAAAAGCAATAGAAATGGTTACACTTAGAAAAGGAGAGATGACTAGCATGACCCCTAAAGGAAGTCGAATGGTATGTGAGTTTATTATCCCTTCACGAGGGATAATAGGTTTAAGAAATCAATTACTAACCGCAACTGCAGGAGAGGCTATCATGAATCACAGGTTTATGGAGTTTCAACCATATAAAGGTGAAATACCAAGTAGAATAAATGGCTCCATGATTTCAATGGAAAAAGGTACTGCAATTCCATACTCCCTAGATAAACTTCAAGATAGAGGAAAGTTTTTTATTGGACCAAATGAAGAGGTTTATACGGGTCAGGTTATTGGTGAAAACTCAAGAGGTGATGATATGGTTATAAATGTAACCAAAACAAAAAAACTTTCTAATGTTAGAGCGTCTGGAACAGATGATAAAGTTAAACTCGCTCCTCCAATTAAATTTTCACTGGAAGAAGCCTTAGAATATATTCAAAGTGATGAATACGTTGAGGTCACTCCTGGGTTTATTCGTCTTAGAAAAGTTTATTTAGATGAAAACGAGCGAAAGAGAAGGTCAAATAATGGTTAATCTGATTTAGCTACTACTTCATGAATCTCACCATTTTCAAATTGAAATATTTTTCCAGGAAACTTGATGATCATATTGTAGTCATGAGTAGCCATTAAAATAGTGATTCCCCTTTCATGTAGTTTTTTCAGGAGTTGCATTATATTCTGACTCGTTTCAGGATCCAAATTTCCTGTTGGTTCATCCGCAATTATTAGTTGAGGATCGTTAAGAAGTGCTCTAGCAATAGCAATTCTTTGTTGTTCTCCTCCAGATAGTTCAAAGGGATATTTTTCAGTTGGAATTTTAATAGAAACAAGTTCTAAAACTTCATTTATTTTATTTTCAATTAGTTTTTTGTTTTTCCAACCTGTAGATCTAAGAACAAAATCAAGATTTTGATAAACAGTCATGTCTTGAAGAAGTTTGAAGTCTTGAAAAATAATTCCCATTTTTCTTCTTAACAAGTGTATTTCGCTATTTTTTAGTTTTTTTAAGTCAAAACCAATTACAACTCCTTCTCCCTTATCTATGGGAATATCTCCATATAATGCTCTGATTAAGCTACTTTTTCCACTACCTGTTTTGCCAATTAAAAAAACAAACTCACCAGGATTGATGTTAAAATTAATATTCTTAAAAATAGTTTTATTTCTTTGAATAATAGAGGCAGAACTTAATGAAACCATTTTTTTAGTTGAAGTGATTTTAGTAAAATTAACTTTTACCATCAATCTTTTATATAATTGTTGATAAATTACATCTTTTTGTTCAATATAATGTTGTGAATAAGCTGTTTAAAATTGGTAATTTTGAATATGATAAATAATAAGTTTTTCTGTACAATTTTTTTAGTATCTGGACTTATATTTTCACAAAACTTTCACTTTGATAATACTGATAGATCGCGAAATTTATTTCATAATAATGCTTACTCTAATTCTATTGCATCTCTTAGATTGTCAGAAAACAATTTAAAGTATTCAAATATTGAGTATTTGATTCTACTATCATCTCTTCGAAATAATCAAACGGGAGCAGATAAACAGTTACCTTTCTATTTAGAAAAATTTCCTCTCAACACGTTAGCGAGTAAATTACCATTTGATTTGGCAAATTTTTACTTTGAAAATCAAAGATATTCTTATGCTTTAAAATGGTATAAAGACTTGAAAGAAGATCAATTCACATATACCCTAAGAAATAAGTTTAATTTTAATATGGGATATTCATTGTTTCATGTTAAAAGGTATAAAGCTGCAAGGCCATATTTACAAAAGGTAAAAAACGTTGCTAAATATAAGTCTGATGCTTTTTATTATCTGGGACATATTGCATACCAGCTAGAAGATTATGAAAATGCACAATTTGAATTTAGTAATTCAAATAAAGATTCTACGCAGGATGATCTTAAATACTTTCAGGTAGACATGAACTTTAAATTGGGTCGTTTTCAAAAGGCGATTGATTTGGGACTTGCTTTAATTATTGATTCAAACGAATCTATTAAGTCAGAGTTATCCAAGATAATAGGGGAGAGCTACTTTAATTTAAAAATATATGATAAATCTTTGATTTATTTAAAGGACTACAAAGGTAAAAATGGAAAATGGTCCAATACTGATTTTTATCAATTAGGATATGCTTTTTATAGCTCAAAAAATTATTTAAGTGCAATAGATCAATTTAATAAAATTATAAATCAATCAAATTCACTATCACAAAATGCGTACTATCTTCTCGGAGATAGTTATTTAAAGTCTGATAAAAAAATTGAGGCATTAAGTGCTTTTAGAACTGCCTCTGAGATGAATTTTGATATACGAATTACTGAAGATGCATTTTTGCAATATGCTAAGCTCGGATACGATTCTGGAAATCCGTTTGAGTCCTCTCAAAAAGTATTAGTCCGCTTTTTAAATTCATATCCTAAAAATATTTACGTTAAGGATATTGAATCTATTTTAGCATCCTCATACACCCAAGGAGGTAGATACGATGAAGCGATATCAATACTTGAATCTGGTGGAGAATATAAAGATAATGTAGCGCTTCAGAAAGTATTATATTTAAAAGGTATTGCTTCCTATAATCTAGGTGATTATTCATCAGCCGAATTAGTATTTTTAAAAGCAGTAAAATTAGATAAAACTAAAGAAATAACCGCTAGAGGTTTATTTTGGGGAGGACAGTCACAATTCGAGTCAAACTCGTTTTCTGCAGCCCTAAATTCATACCAACAATACTTCAAATATATCAAAAATAATGCCCTTGTACTAAATGAAAAATTTTGGTATGAGATAGGTTACTGTTATTTTAAATTAGGAAATTATCCACAAGCAATTGATAGTTTTGAGAATCAGCTTGATGAAAAAGATAAAATGAATTCTAGTTATTTGTTAGACACATACCTTCGGTTAGCTGATAGTAATTTTGCGAATTCGAATTACTGGTCAGCTCTAGAAAATTATAATATTTCAATTTCTATGTCTGGAGATAATGCGAGTTATCCAAGATTTCAGAAAGCACTATCATATGGTTTTATTCAAAAGCAACAAAATAAAATTGATATTTTGATTGAGTTAACTGGTATTGATCAGACCCATTTTTTGATTGATAAGTCTTTGTACGAATTGGCTAAGACTTATGCAAATCTAAAAAAAAATGAAGAGGCTATTTTGACTTACGATAATCTAGTAAGTCGTTTTCCAAATAGTAGTTTTGCTAGCAGAAGTTACTTGAATAAGGGACTGATTCTCTACAATACAAATGAATTAAAAAAGTCCAAAAATGTTCTGGAGATTGTTGTTGATAAATATAGAAATGATAGAATCATGTCTCAGGCATTAAATACATTAAAAGAAATTTCTATTGAGCTTGGTGAGGTTGGTAATTTTTCTGAATGGTTGAAAGAAAAAAATATAGATTCATTCACTGAGGGTGACTTAGCAAATTCTGCATTTGATGCTGCTGAAAAATTTTATTTTGATAAAAAAAATAAACAAGCTGAAAGACAAATCAAGGAATTTATCATTAGATATCCTACTTACAGTGAATTAAAAACTTTAAGATTTTATTTAGCAGATATAAATTTTCAAAAAAAAGATTGGGAAAATGCTATTATAAATTATGAATATCTTATTGGTTTAACTGAGAATGAGTATACCGAAAGATCAATTGTTAACACTGTTCTAGCTTTACAAAATTTAAACCAAACAGATAAAATAATACCGTTATTGCTTAGGTTGAAAAATTTCACTTCTAATTTAGAGAATAAAAATTTTGCTCTTAATAATTTGATGATGGCCTATTTTAATAATGAAGACTTTTCTAAGTCTATTACTTTATCTAAAGAGGTTTTAGAGGAACATGAATTAGATTCCAAAATCCGGTGGGATGCTCTTGAAATTTACGCTCGTTCTTCCCTTATTCAAAAAGATTCAACCACGGCCTTCAGGGTGTTCAAGGAATTAGAAAATTCTCCAAAAAAAGAGTTAGCGGTTGAGGCAAGATTTTTAAAAGCTTTTCAACTCTCTCAATCTGGAAAATACGATTTATCAAATGATGTAATAGCTGAATTGTCTAAGATTTATGGTAATTATCCAATATGGAGTGCCCGAAGCATCTTATTAATGGCAAAAAATTTTAAATTTCTTAATGACGACTTTCAATCAATATACTTATTAGAAACCCTGATAGAGAATTTCGAACAGTATCCGGAAGTATCTAAAGAGGCTAAAAAACTTCTTATTGAAGTTAAAAATGATGTCTTTGACAAAAACTCATCTTTACCAACTAATATTGAGTCTAATGAGTAGATACTTATCTTTAATATTATTTATTTTTTTTGTTAAAAGCTTACATAGCCAAGATGTCAATGAAGATATTAAAACACAGCAGATAGTAGTTTCAAAATCTTATGTTCCCGAGTTAACAAATATTAATAAAATCAGATCTATTATTGCGTCTAATGATTTAATTATAAGTAAAAAGGTTACTGTTACTTATGAGTTGATTGAGACCCCTGTCATTTCATCTTTCAAGCCAAATAAAGCTAGTCCGTTGACGCTCAAGAGAAATAAAATTGATGATTATGGACTTGACAGTTTTATTGATTTAGGAATAGGGAGTAAGGATCAATTAACTCTTGATTACACTGCTAATTATAAAATTGACAGATCGCAGAGTGTTGGATTGGATATTACCAGTTTAAATTATGGTCAGGTTGATAAAACTATAATATCTAGTGACGAATCAAGATTTATTTTTGGAATAAATCATATTTATTCTTCTCAAAAAATGGAAGTAATTCATAGTGTTTCAGTAGATCAGCATAACATGAATTATTATGGAATTGATACAGAATCAATAGTTTTATCTGACCCTCTACTTTTAGAAAAAATAATTAGTGGTCAGAAAAGGAAAAGGTTAAATGTTTTGTCTAATTGGAGATTTTATAATACGTATTTGAAAGGAGCTAGACTTGACCTTAATTTTATTAATGACAGTTACAAATCACAGGAAAAAAGTTTTGAATTTAAATTGGATATTTTGATTCCAGTTTTTAGAATGAATCTTCTACTAGTTCCAAAAATTTCATACTTAAATTCCTTTTTTAATGAAGATTATTTTGAGAGAAATATAATAGAATCCTCTTTCACAAAATTTGAATCATTAATTCAAATCGGTAATGTTGAAGGTGAATTGAAATATCAATTTGGTGCAAGAATTAATTATCTATTAAATAAATCAAATCGATCAACTGATAATTTTTTCGTAAGTCCTAAATTGATGATTTACTATACTGGCGCTGGTGTAAAATATCAGCCCTACATTGATATTGATGGTGGTGTTAAGATTAATAGCTATTCTGAAATTTCAAATATAAATCCTTATGTAGCTCCTTCTTTGAATCTAGTTCCCACTGAAAACTCATATAATATTAGGTTTGGCTTTAAGTCATTTTTTGATTCTGGTCTTGAATTCAATTTTGGAGCACATTATAAAAAAGAAAAAAACTCAATATTTTTTAATCGATATGCGTTCGATCCAACAGTTTTAACCCAAGGGTATAAATTAGCAAACTCTTTTGGAGTTCAGTATGACAATTTAATTCAATATGGTTTATTTGGAGAGTTATTATTCAATTTTAACGAAGAAAATCTTTTTAAATTTACATTAATTCAAAATAAATATGATTTAGATAATATTTCACATCCATGGAATCTTCCCGGTGTTGAAGGGGATATATCGTTAGATTTAAAAGTACTTAAGAAATTGAGGATAAATGTTTCGGGAAGATATATAGGGACTAGGCCATCCGTTTATAGACAAGTTTTTTTAAATCAACTACCTCAGGATAGTTCGGGTGATATTAGATCTCTCCCTTCATTAACTCAGCTGAAAACAGAGGTAAATTATAAATTAGCTTCCAGATGGATCGTTTATATGAGATCTCAATTTAACATTGGAGTTTTAAATAGTAAATGGGATAATTATTTACTAAATAAAAATTTGTTTTTATTTGGAACGAGGTATGGTTTTGATTTAAAATTTTAACTTGCACTTAAAAACATTTTCACCTCCCAAGTATTTGAATTAAATTTACTAAATCTATTTCAAAAATTTAAAAATGCAAAAACTTTCATACTTAATATTATTATTTCTTTTCCTGTCTTGTGGGGAAAAAGTTGATCTATTAGTATATAATGCTAAAGTTTATTCAGCAAATAACACTTTTGATGAGTTCAGTTCTTTTGTGATTAGGGATGGAGTTTTTATTGAAGTAGGTGGGGATGATTTAAAAGAAAAATACAATCCAAAAAATATTGTTGATGCTCGAGGTTTGACAATTGTTCCTGGTTTAATTGATGCCCATTGTCATTTTTTACAATATGGACTAGAAAATCAACAAATTAATCTAAGAGGAACTAAGAGTTTTAAGGAAGTTTTGGAAAAAGTCAAAAAATTTGTTAACAAAAACAATCCACAAATTGTTTATGGAAGATATTGGGATCAAAATGATTGGGAGTTGAAAGAATTTCCTGATAAAAAAGAATTGGATAGTCTTTTCCCAAACACGCCTGTTGTTCTTGAACGTGTTGATGGTCATGCTTATTTAGTAAATCAAAAAACCTTAGATCTTTCAGGTATTGATTCTAATACAAAGGTTAAAGGTGGAACTATTGTTATCAAGAATGGAGATCCAAGCGGAATCCTTATTGATAGTCCAATGGAATTAGTTAAAAAAGCCTTACCTAGTCCAAGTATTGATGAAAGGATAAAAGCTCTTCTGTTGGCTGAAGAAAAAAGTTTTGAGTATGGACTAACTACTGTCGATGATGCTGGACTTTCAAAGGAAAATATTTTATTGATTGACAGTTTACAAACCGCGGGCATACTCAAAATGAGAGTATACGCGATGGTTTCTAACGATAAAGATGATGTTACGTATTTTTTAAATAACGGAATCTTAAAAACGGACAAGCTTAATGTTAGGTCTATTAAAGTTTATGCAGATGGTGCGCTTGGATCAAGGGGAGCTGCCTTAAAAGAGCCATATAGTGACATGAAAAATCATAGAGGTAAGTTTATTACATCTATAAGTTCAATGGATAGTTTGGCAAGTGTAATTGCCTTGACGGATTTTCAAATGAATACCCATGCTATTGGTGACGATGCTAATCATTCGATTTTAAAAATTTATAATAGAGTTTTAGAAAATAAAAAAGACCCACGATGGAGAGTTGAGCATTCCCAAATTATTTCTTCAGAAGACTTTCAGATGTTTAATTCCAAAATAATACCGTCAATTCAGCCAACGCACGCCACTAGTGATATGTATTGGGCGGATGAAAGATTAGGAGTGAAAAGACTTCAAGGAGGTTATGCTTACAAGAGATTGCTTGATTGGTCTGGAGTTTTAGCTTTGGGAACTGATTTTCCTGTTGAAAAAATTAATCCTTTTCACACTTTTTATGCAGCGGTTGCAAGAAAAGATTTGTCAAAGCTTCCCTATGGTGGTTTCCAAAGTGAGAATTCCCTTACCCGATATGAGGCTTTAATGGGGATGACTTCATGGGCAGCCTATTCTAACTTTGAAGAAAATGAAAAAGGAAGTATTGAGCCAGGGAAGGTTGCTGATTTTGTGATTCTTGATAGAAATATTATGAAGGTCCCTGAAAATGAAATATTTTCAACAAAAGTTGTGGCAACAATTTTAGCTGGAAAAATAGTATATAGTAATCGCTTTTGATATTAACAAAATTTATTTTCACTCTCATATCTATTTATTATACTTAATATTTTTAACAAAATAATTATATATAATTGATTTTATAAATCATTATATATAATATATTTTATATTATAATTTTAAAATGTATTTTTGATTAAATTTCTTTTATGTGTGGTATTGTTTGTGCTTTTGATTTAAAATCATCTTCGTCGAGTTTAAGACCTCAGATTTTAAATATGGCAAAAATAATTAGGCATAGGGGGCCTGACTGGAGTGGTATTTATTCAGATGAGAATGCAATTTTAGCTCACGAACGCCTCGCTGTTGTTGATCCTATTTCAGGTCAACAGCCTATTTACAGTGAAGATGGTAATTTAATTTTAGCTGCCAACGGAGAAATATATAATCATCTCGAATTAAAAAATAAGTACTCAGCTAAATATAGTTATACTACAAAATCAGATTGTGAAATTATCCTTGCATTGTATAAAGAAATGGGATCAAATTTTCTTAATCTTTTAAATGGAATTTTTGCTTTTGCAATTTATGATTCTGAAGCTAATAAATATTTTATTGCTAGAGATCATATGGGGATCATTCCTTTATATATGGGATGGGATTCAGATGGAACTTTTTATGTTGCTTCAGAGCTAAAGTCTTTAGAGGGTATTTGTGGTAGAATTGAACTATTCCCTCCAGGTCACTATTTAATGAGCGGAGACGACAAGCCCTCGCTTTGGTATAATAAGGACTGGAGAAGTTATCAAAATGTGATGAATAACCAAACGCGCATTAAAGAAATTCATGACGCTTTATCAGATAGTGTGCATCGTCAATTAATGAGTGATGTTCCTTATGGTGTTCTTTTATCAGGTGGTTTAGACTCGTCAATAACGTCTGCTCTCGCGAAAAAATTTTCATCAAAAAGAATAGAATCTAATGATAAACAAAATGCGTGGTGGCCCCAACTTCATTCTTTTTCAGTAGGGCTAGAGGGATCTCCAGATTTAAAAGCAGCTAAAATAGTTTCAAAACACATAGGAACAATTCACCATGAAATAAAATTTACAATTCAGGAGGGTTTAGATGCTATACGAGAGGTGATTTATCATTTAGAAACATATGATATAACTACTGTCAGGGCATCTACACCTATGTTTTTAATGGCTAGAGTAATTAAATCACTAGGTATTAAGATGGTTCTTTCAGGAGAAGGAGCTGACGAATTATTTGGAGGATATTTATATTTTCACAAGGCACCTTCAGCTAAAGAATTTCATGATGAGACTGTAAGAAAGTTAGATAATCTTCACCAGTACGACTGTCTAAGAGCTAATAAATCTCTTGCTGCATGGGGAATTGAAGGTAGAGTTCCGTTCCTAGATAAGGAATTTATTGATGTAGCCATGAGGATTAATCCGAAGGATAAAATGATTAATTCTGAAAAAATGGAAAAATGGATTTTGAGGAAGGCGTTTGAGGAGTATTTGCCGGAAAGTGTAACTTGGCGTCAAAAAGAGCAATTTTCAGATGGTGTTGGTTATAGTTGGATTGATTCTTTAAAAGAAAAAGTAGAAAAAGAAGTTTCTGATGAGCAAATTAATAACGCTCATTTTAGATTTCCAATTCAAACTCCAAAAAATAAAGAGGAATTTTATTATAGATGTATTTTCGAAAGTCATTTTCCCAGTGATGCAGCTGCTCTTAGCGTCCCTTCTGTTCCATCTATAGCATGCAGTACTCCAATAGCTTTGGAGTGGGATGAAGCGTTTAAGAATCAAAATGATCCTAGCGGAAGAGCTATTTCAGAAGTTCACGAAAAATCCTATGACAACGATTAGTTGAAGTGTCGTGTTGTTTATATTCCTTACACAATAATTGTTGATAACTCTCACTTAGTTTTTAGCGGCTAACATCAATAATAGCCTGTGTTTTATTATATTTGAAAGTATAAATTTTCAAATAAAACAGATAATATATTTATGAGTGATTCTGAAAATAATTCTCAATACTCTGCCGATAGCATTCAAGCCTTAGAGGGGATGGAACATGTTAGAAAAAGACCCTCGATGTATATCGGAGATGTTGGGTTAAGAGGTCTCCATCATTTAGTTTATGAAGTTATTGATAATTCTATAGATGAAGCACTTGCTGGTCACTGTGATACTATATCTGTTATTATTAATGAGGATAACTCAGTTACCACTGAGGATAACGGAAGGGGAATTCCAGTAGACATTCATAAAAAAGAAGGTGTTTCTGCTTTGGAGGTTGTTATGACAAAAATTGGTGCTGGTGGAAAGTTTGATAAAGATTCATATAAAGTATCTGGAGGTTTACACGGTGTTGGTGTTTCCTGTGTAAATGCTCTTTCATCTTCTTTAAAAGCAACTGTATATAGGGATGGTAAAGTTTGGGAGCAAGATTATGAGAGGGGAAAGGCTATTTCGCCAGTTAAAGAGATTGGGAAAAGTGATAAAAGAGGAACTTTGGTGACATTTAAACCAGATGAAGAAATATTTAGTCAAACAACGGAATATAATTATGAGACCTTAGCACTAAGGCTAAGAGAGTTATCTTTTTTAAATAAGGGAATTACCTTGTCGATTAAAGACCTTAGAACTGTAGATGAAAAAGGTCAACATCCTTCCGAAGTCTTTTTCTCAAAGGAAGGCCTTAAGGAATTTATTCGTTTTTTAGATGAAAGTAGAGAATCTATTATCGAAGATGTCATATCAATTGAAGGAGAAAAACATGATATTCCTGTTGAAGTTGCTATGATATACAACACATCATATTCTGAAAACCTACATTCATATGTTAATAATATAAACACTCACGAAGGGGGAACCCATCTTTCTGGTTTTAGAAGAGGACTCACCTCAACTTTAAAAAAGTATGCTGATTCGTCAGGGTTGTTAGATAAACTCAAATTTGAAATTTCTGGAGATGACTTTAGAGAAGGCTTAACTGCTATTGTCTCTGTTAAAGTTGCTGAGCCTCAGTTTGAAGGTCAAACAAAAACTAAGTTAGGTAATAGAGAAGTTTCTTCTGCAGTTTCTCAAGCTGTTTCTGAAATGTTAGAGAATTATTTAGAAGAACATCCTAATGATGCAAAAATAATTGTTCAGAAAGTTATTTTAGCAGCTCAAGCTAGACATGCTGCCCGTAAAGCTCGAGAAATGGTCCAAAGAAAATCTGTCATGAGTGGTGGAGGTTTGCCGGGTAAATTGTCAGACTGTTCTGAACAAGATCCTGCATTATGTGAAGTTTATCTCGTTGAGGGAGATTCTGCGGGTGGAACAGCAAAACAAGGAAGAGATAGAAATTTTCAAGCAATTCTTCCCCTACGAGGAAAAATTCTCAATGTTGAGAAAGCGATGCAACACAAAGTTTTTGAAAATGAGGAAATTAGAAATATTTATACAGCTTTAGGTGTTACTATTGGAACTGAAGAGGACAGTAAAGCGTTGAATATTGAAAAATTAAGATATCATAAAATAGTCATTATGTGTGATGCGGATGTTGATGGGAGTCATATTTCTACCCTAATTCTAACTTTTTTCTTTAGATATATGCGAGAACTAGTTGAATCAGGTTTCATTTATATTGCTACACCTCCTCTTTACCTTGTTAAAAAAGGAACTAAGAAAAGTTATGCTTGGAGTGATGATCAGCGTGATCAGTTAGTTTCTGAGTTTGGTCAAGGTTCCGGTGTTCAAAGATATAAGGGGCTTGGAGAAATGAATGCCGAGCAGTTGTGGGATACAACCATGGATCCAAACTATAGAACCCTTAGAAAAGTAACAATCGATAATTTTGCTGAGGCGGATCGAGTTTTTTCAATGTTGATGGGGGATGAGGTTCCACCAAGAAGAGAATTTATTGAGAAAAATGCCGTTTATGCAAGAATTGATGTTTAATTTATTTAAGTAAAGTTCATGAAAGTAACAATTGTTGGAGCAGGTAATGTTGGTGCCTCCTGCGCAGAGTATATTTCGATTAAAAAAATTGCTAGTGAGGTAGTTCTGTTAGATATTAAAGATGGATTTGCTGAAGGAAAAGCACTAGATTTGACTCAGACATCCACAACTTTAGGATTTAACACTTTAATTTCTGGAGTAACTAACGACTATAGTTCTACAGCAAATAGCGATGTAGTTGTTATAACATCGGGAATCCCAAGGAAGCCTGGAATGACTCGTGAAGAATTAATTGGAATAAATGCAGGTATAGTTAAGTCTGTTACTCAAAGTATTTTAGATTTTTCTCCCAATACAATTATTGTTGTTGTTTCTAATCCAATGGATACTATGACATATCTGGCTCTGAAATCTACTGGATTACCCAAAAACAGAATCATTGGTATGGGTGGTGTTTTAGATAGTTCCAGATTTAAAACATATTTATCCATAGCTTTGAACAAACCTGCAAGTGATATCGATGGAATGGTTATAGGAGGGCATGGAGATACAACAATGATACCACTAACAAGATTAGCTAGTTATAATGGTCTTCCAATTAACCAATTTCTAAGTGAAAAGACTCTTGGTGAAGTTTCGGCATCAACTATGGTCGGTGGAGCAACTCTTACAAAATTACTTGGTACTTCTGCTTGGTATGCACCTGGTGCTTCAGTATCATATTTAGTTGATAGTATTTTGAATAATCAAAAAAAATTAATTCCATGTTCTGTAATGTTAGATGGTGAGTATGGGTTAAATGATATTTGTATTGGTGTCCCAGTTATTATAGGAAGTAGTGGAGTTGAAGAAATTATTGATATTGACTTAAATGAAGCTGAAATGGGAAAGCTTCAAAAGAGCGCTTCTGCAGTAGCTAATATGAATTCGGCTCTAAATACTATTCTAAACTAAAAGCTTTTAATGCATCTAATTTCACCTTATAAGTTATATAAGTTGTTAAATACTTTCGTAAAGATTATATTTGCTCGCTAAAATAAAGCATAAATTTTAATCAAATGCAAAATAACTATCTGATTCGCGTTTTTGCAATCCTATTTGGATTTGTTAGCTTATATCAGCTTTCATTTACCTTTATTGCAAATAATGAAGAGAAAAAAGCCAAAATCTATTCACAGAACTTAATCTCTGATTCAGCAGACAATTATCTTGAACTAAGAGAAAAATCAACAATTGACTATCTTGATTCAATAGGGAATGTGAGTTTATATGGTTTTACATCCTACAATGATGCAAAAGGTAAAGAGCTAAATAAAGGTTTGGACCTCAAAGGAGGTATTAATGTCATACTTCAAATATCTATACGAGACGTATTGAAAGGATTAGCTGAAAACTCAAAAAACCCTACCTTTAATCAGGCACTTGATGAAGCTGATTTACTCCAGAAAAGCACTGATGAGCCTTATATAGAATCTTTTTTTGCTGCATTTGAAAACACAAAGGGTAACCAGTCTTTGTCTGATCCATCTATTTATGGAAATAAAACGTTAAGCGATGAAATAAATTTTGAAATGTCAGATGATGAGGTTCGTCCAATAATTACCAGGAAAGTTGATGAGTCTATTGTCTCTGCATTTGAAGTCTTGAGAAAACGAATTGATAAGTTTGGTGTAACTCAACCAAACATTCAAAGATTAGGATCTTCAGGAAGAATATTAGTTGAACTACCTGGAGCTAAAGATGTTGACAGAATTAAAAACCTATTGCAAAGTACTGCACAACTAGAATTTTGGGAAACTTTTAAAAATGATCAGTTGTTTTCTTTTTTAGTTTCTGCTAATGAACTTATTAAACTAAAAGATCAGGAATCTACCCAAAAAGTAATACCGGATAATAAATCAGATAAAAAATCATCAGCAATTGATGATCTATTGGCAGATGTTGTTAATAAAGATTCAACTCTGGTTGTTAATCCAATACTTGATCGAATTGTTGGAAGTGGATACCAGGGGGGGCCAATTTTAGCTCAATTTTCATCTAAAGATCAAGAAAAAATTTCAAACTATTTAAATTTACCAGAGGTTAGAAGACTTTTACCCCAGGACTACAGATATATTAAATTTGCTTGGGGAAAATCAATCCCAGATAGTGATATTCTAGATTTATATATTCTAAAATCAAATAGAGAAAACCTAGCTCCCTTGAGTGGAGGAGTTGTAATTGACGCTGTCCAGACATATGATGCATTGGGAAATCCAGCTGTTTCAATGCAAATGAATGGAAAAGGGTCACGTGTATGGGAAAATTTGACTGGAAATGCATTCAAACAGGCCAGTAATATCGCAATAGTCTTAGATGAAATAGTTTATTCTGCTCCTGGAGTAACAAAAGGAGCTATATCAGGAGGTCGTTCAGAAATTTCTGGAAGTTTTAGTTTAAATGAAGCCATTGATTTAGCTAATGTTCTAAGGGCTGGAAAACTTCCGGCATCTGCTGAAATAATACAATCTGAAATTGTTGGACCCTCTTTAGGTAAAGAAGCTATTGAATCGGGTATATATTCATTTTTAATAGCCTTAGTATTAGTTTTACTTTGGATGATTTTTTATTATGGTTCATCAGGGATTTTTGCAGATGTTGCCTTAGTATTAAATATCCTATTAATATTCGGAATATTGGCTGGTTTGGGAGCTGTATTAACTCTTCCAGGAATTGCAGGTATAGTTTTAACGATAGGAATATCAGTTGATGCAAATGTTTTAATCTTTGAGCGTATTCGTGAGGAATTAAAAAAGGGTAAAGGTCAAATTAAAGCTGTCTCGGATGGTTTTAACAATGCACTTTCATCAATTTTAGATGCTAATATTACAACAGGTTTAACTGCATTTATATTATTCATATTTGGTTCGGGTCCTATTAAAGGCTTTGCAACCACTTTATTAATTGGTATTGCAACTTCTTTATTTACTGCAATATTTATTACCAGAATTTTAGTAGATTCTAGACTTTCACTTGGAAAAATTGTTACGTTTGCAACCAAAAACACAAATAACTTATTTACTAATTTCAGTATATCTTTCATTAAACTAAGGAAAATATCATATGTTTTTTCAACAGTTTTTATTTTGATTAGTTTAATTTCTTTAGGTTCCATTGGTTTAAACCAAGGTGTTGATTTTGTCGGAGGACGATCATATACAGTTAGGTTTGAAAATCCTGTTAACCCGGAGGATATTCAAAATGACTTAATTAACGAGTATGGTAGTGCCGAAGTTAAAACTTATGGAGAGGCTAATCAATTAAAGATTACTACAAAATACAAGGTTGATGTTGAAGGTATTGAAGTAGATAATGAGATTCAAGAAAAACTCTTTTCATCGTTAAAAAAGTATTTACCTTCATCCATAAATTATCAATCTTTTGTTAATGGATCTGAGGATAAACAAGTCGGAATAATGTCTTCAATTAAAGTTGGTCCAACAATTGCCGATGATATAAAAAATAATTCATTTCTAGCAGTCATTGGTTCTTTAATTGTTGTTTTTCTATATATCTTATTTAGATTTAGAAGATGGCAATACTCCTTAGGTGCTGTAACAGCTGTATTTCATGACATCATAGTTGTTCTTGGTATATTTTCTTTGACATATAAATTTATGCCTTTCAATATGGAAATTAATCAAGCATTTATAGCAGCTATTCTTACTGTAATTGGATATTCATTAAATGATACAGTAGTAGTTTTTGACCGAATTCGTGAGTATATCAAAGACCATTCAAAGTGGCCATTAGATGTTACTTTAAATACTGCTCTAAATAAAACCTTAAGTAGAACCCTAAATACTTCATTAACTACATTAATTGTTCTTCTAGCTATCTTTATATATGGTGGAGAATCTATTAGAGGATTTATGTTTGCTTTGATTGTAGGCGTGGTAATAGGAACGTATTCTTCAGTTTTTATTGCAACACCTATTATGTTTGATACTATTAAAAAGAAAGCAATAAAAGAATAGAATCTTCTATTTTTTTAATTACTATTTCTAATTCTAGAAATGTATATCATTAATAGACCTGAAATTATAAGTGGTATACTCAACCATTGACCTGTGGAAAACATTGGCATATACGATTCAAATCCTCCTTGACTTTCTTTTACAAACTCAACTAAAAACCTTATTCCAAAAATACCTGACAAAAATACTCCTAACAAGTATCCAGGTATATGTTTTGTTTTACTATAAATATTTCTTAAGAACAAGAACAGTATAAGATATCCAATTGATTCGTAGAGTTGTGCAGGATGTCTTGGAAGAACTTCACCTCTATTTTCAAAGATTACTCCAAAACTTGATTCAGTGTATTTACCAACAATTTCAGAATTAAAAAAATTACCAAGTCTAATAAAAACTCCAGCTAATGTAACTGGAACTGTTAATCTATCAAAAATCCACAGTGCCGATTTTAATTTGTGTTTAATTTGAAAAAGTATTATACCAGCTATAATACCAATTGCTGCTCCATGACTAGCCAAACCTCTGAAACCTGTAAATTCATAACCAGTGATCAGACCTAAAATAGAGCCATTAATATTTTCTCTTATGGGGAGTAAAATCTCTATAAAATGGTTTTGGTAATAATTCCAATCATAAAAAAAAACATGTCCTAACCTTGCTCCAATTAGAGTTGAGAAAACCATATAAACAAATAAAGGTTCAAGAAAATTATTTGAAACATTCTCTTCAACAAAATATTTTTCAACGATTTTGTAACCAATACTAAAAGCAATAACAAACATTAAAGAGTAATAATGGAGTCCAAAGGAACCTATTTGAAATAAGACTTCGCTGGGAGACCATTTTATTTCCAAAAGATGTATCATAATAAAAAAACTAAATTTAAAAAAAAATATTTTAAGGAACTGGATCAAAGCCTTTTCCGCCCCAGGGATGACATTTAAATATCCTAGTTAAACTAATCCAAACTCCTTTAATTGGACCGTATTTCTTTAAAGCAGCTACGGAATAATTGGAACATGTTGGAGTAAATCTACATTTGGGTCCCAAAATGGGTGAAATCAAATTTTGATATAAGTATATTACAAATAATAAAACTGAGTTAACTATCTTTTTTATAGTTTCCATTTAATTGATTTTAAAACTTGAACTTGTTTCGCCATCACTTAAATCTATTCCAATAGATTTCAATTCATCTCTAATTAAATCAGATGTTTTAAAATCTTTACTGATTCGAGCATTATTACGAATTTTTAATAAAATTTCAACTGTTTTTTCTAAAATTTCAGTTTGATCATGGGTGTTTATTAGTTTATCAGGTCCTTGTAATCCAAGAATTTCAAAAACAAAAACACGAATTTGTTTTGAAAGAATTTGTTTTTGATGTTTTGATAAAGTTCCCCCTTCGATTGATAGTTTATTTATAAATCTTACCGCATCAAATAACTTAGCTATTAATATAGGGCTATTAAAGTCATCGTTTAATGCACTATAACAGGCTTTGTTCCATTTATCAACATCAAAATTAGCTTTATCTTTTACTGAAATGGAATCTAGTGTTTCAACGGCCTTAATTAATTTATCAAATCCTTTCTCTGAAGCTGTAAGAGCAACTTCACTAATATCTAAGATACTTCTGTAATGTGCCTGGAGAAAAAAGAATTTAACTACAGAAGGGGAGAAAGGCTTAGAAAACTTATCATTTATTCCACTAAAAACATCTGAAGGTAGTATATTATTACCAGTAGATTTTGCCATTTTTTTACCATCAAGAGTCATCATGTTTGCATGAATCCAATATTTTACAGGAGTTTTATTATTCACTGCTTTTGCTTGTGCGATTTCACATTCATGATGTGGAAATTTTAAATCTAGCCCCCCTCCATGAATATCAAAGGATTCACCAAGATATTTAGTACTCATAGCTGTACATTCAAGATGCCATCCAGGAAAACCCTCGCTCCAAGGAGAATTCCATCTCATAATATGTTGAGGTTCTGCTTTTTTCCAAAGAGCAAAATCTTGAGGATTTTTCTTATCACTTTGTCCTTCTAAGGATCTTGTGTTGTGAATTAAATCTTCTAATTTTCTTCCTGATAGCTCACCGTAATTATTTTTAATATTAAATTTAAATACATCAAAGTACACAGAGCCTTTTACTTCATAACCTAAACCAGCATTTATAATTTTTTTTATTAATTCTATTTGTTCAACAATATGACCCGTAGCAGTTGGTTCAATCGATGGAGGAAGTGTATTAAATTGGGTTAATGCGTTGTGAAAATCTATTGTATATCTTTGGACAACTTCCATTGGTTCGATATTTTCCAATCTAGCTTTTTTAGCTATTCTGTCTTCACCAACATCCTCATCGTTTTCAAGATGACCTGCATCAGTTATGTTTCGAACATATCGTACTTTGTAACCTAAATGTTTTAAATATCTGTATATGAGATCGAATGAAATAAATGTTCTGCAGTTTCCTAAATGGACATTACTATAAACCGTGGGGCCACAAACATACATTCCAACATTTTTTTTTGTTATTGGAATAAATTTTTCTTTTTTTGAATTTAAAGAATTGTAGACCTTTAGATTATCCATTAAATTCAGTAGATAATTGTATGTATTCTAAAAACTCCTGTTTTTTTGTTGGACTTTTAAAAATTCCACCAAATTCACTAGTTATTGTACTACTTCCAGTATCAGCTATACCTCTTGAATTGACACACAAATGTTTAGCGTCGATAACACAAGCCACATTATCTGTATTTAATATATTTTGAAGCTCCTCAACAATTTGCAGAGTAAGTCTTTCTTGAACTTGAGGTCTTTTTCCAAAATAGTCAACTATTCTATTAATTTTAGATAAACCAACCACAGTTCCGTTAGAAACATAAGCAACGTGGGCTTTACCAACTATAGGAAGAAGATGGTGTTCACAAGTTGAATAAAGATTTATGTTTTTTTCGACTAACATTTCCCCATAACCGTATTTATTGCTAAATGTTGAAGCTTTAGGTTTTAGTTTAGGATTTAATCCACCAAAAATTTCTTTAACAAACATTTTCGCAACACGATTAGGAGTTCCTTTTAAACTGTCATCTTTAAGGTCCATTCCTAATATGGTTAGTATATCATTAACTTTTTCCTTTATTAATGATATTTTTTCTTCATCAGACTTATTAAAAGCATCGTCTCGAAGGGGAGTTTCTCTTGAACTACCCACATGATCGTTACCTAATTCATCTTCTTGTTCTAATAAAATTTTTTCTATTTTCATCGATTATATTGTTGTTGTAAAGATATGTAATTACTTGGATTTTAGAGTAATCAAAAACCAAGAACTAAGAGCTAAAGTTTAAAATTATATGAAGCTATAATTGAGGTTTGATTATTAGTTGCTGAAAAAGTATCATTAATACCAGAAGTTGAAAGTGAATTAATTGAATTTAATTCTGATTTTTTTAATGAAACACCAATTATACCTCCATTTTTAAAATCATAACCTATACCAAAAGAAATTCCACTGTGTGAATTATCTCTTATTGTTTGACTACTTTCTTCTGAGTAGTATCCAGCTCTGAAACTTATTTTCTCCAACCTCATTTCTCCTCCAACCCTTAACATTGAAGCTTTTTTGTAATTCGAGGATAATTCATTATTCAAATCTCTCAAATAGGTGTTACGATTAGTTATAAAATTAATATTACTATAATTTTTTGAGCTGTATTCGGCACTTATTAAACCTTTAGATCCAAATATAAATGATGCGCTTAATGAAGTCTTACTAGGAGTTGAAAGCTTGTATTTGGATATATTTAATATTTGAGGGTCTACAACTTCTCGTATCAAATTTTCTTCAGGAAAATTTGAATGATCAGAAATTAAAAACTGCAAGGACTCTTCTGTTAAATTTAATCGTGTTGGTGATTGGTAGCTAAAACCAAGTCTTAAATTATTCTTAATTTTTGCAATAATCCCAAGTTGAGCAGAGAAACCACTTCCGTAGGTAAGTAACTCATTATTAAAACGAAGCAAATCAATATTTGAATCAACTAAATAATTAGATTCAGTAAGATCAGTTATTTCTTGATAGAATATTTTGTGACTATTCAGATTTAAACCTATGTAAATCGAATTATTATATTGGGTAGAAATTGAAAAAGAGTATTTTTTATGATCTCCAATTTTATCAATATAAAAATCATGATTGACTTCATTATACTTTGCTGAAGAAGTATAACTAGTATTTCCTTCTTCATTGGAAACCGGATCAATTAGATATGCATTAAATCCTAAAAATGCTTGTTGGACACTGTATCCATAATTATTTCCTAAGAAGTCGTAAAGCTCACTTATTGTTTCGTTTTCTCTTGTCATCAAGTTTTCCAGAGATACACCCTGCGCATTATTTAGAAAAAATTGATCTAAACCTATTTTTCTTGAAGAAACAGAATTAATATTATTTTTAAAATCCTGAATTTTCTGAATGTTAAAACCAAAATTTAATTTTTTGAATGGTCCTTCTGAAGTGTTTTTTAATGAAAAAATAAATCCGAATTGACTTAAATCTGAAAATGATGTCTTTACTGGTATATTTCTTTCATCACCAATAGATAGTGTATTATTAAAATTAATCTCAAAAGTTAAACCCATTTCTGAATACAAAAACACTGCTCCTCCCGCAGGATTATCACTTATAGAACTTAGGTCCCCACCTAATGAACCAAAGGCTCCACCCATTGAGGTGTACCTGGCGGATCCATATGTACCATATGTACTAAGATTAAAAGCATCTTGAGTTGTTTGAGCTTTAGAAAAAAATGTAATAAGTAGGGTTAGAGTTACAGTTAATATGTTTCTCTTCATAGACTTTATAAAATTATTTCGATTAATTATTACGCGAACCTCCTGATCTTCCAGAACTACCTGAGGATCTGCTTCTGTTTGACGAACTACTCCTGTTGTTTTGTGATCCTCTAGAATAGTTATTTCTTGAAAAACTTGGTCTGGATAAACTGGAATTGCCTCTATTTGTTCTTGAATAAGATTGGATTTGAGGAGAGTAATCACTTATTATTCCTCTAATTTTTCTACCAAAATTAGATCTAGATCCATTTCTAGTTTGATCAGGAGAAGTATTAAATCTATTGTTAACGTTTCTTGATAAACGATTGTAAGAGTTTGAACTTACTGCACCTCTATTATATGGAATCTTCCTGCCGTATTGATTTCGATTCGAAACAACATAATTGAAAGGACTATAGTTATTCCATCCATAAAGTGAGTAACCATTCCCCCAGCCATTGTTAAAATACATTCCCTGGTAACCGTAGCTCCAATATGGATTGTAATAAGGCCAAAACATACCATTATTAGAAAAATTATTATATGGAAATCCAAAGCCGGCAGACCCCCAACTATTCCAATAATCAAAGCTGTTAAACCCATAACGTAGACTAAATCTGGGTGAGTTATCAATTACATAAATATTATTATTTTCATTTTCAGACTTAGAAACTATTTCATTTTCATTTTGAGTTTCATTTGAAAAGTTTTTAAAATAATTTTCATAATAACTTGATGATTGATCATTTACCCTATTATTTTTCTCTTGTTTAGATGAGAATGATTTTTCGTTGTTGTAGATGCCATCCGTTGAATAATATGAAACACCTTCAAATGAACCACAGCTTGTTGATAAAAATAAAAGGGAAGGTATTGTAATAGAAAATAAATTTTGAAATAACTTGTTTTTATTCATAAAATTTTTTTTAGCTGCTCGGTTAAAAATAGTAATTTTGTATCAAACTAGTATTACATAAATATAAAGGCAAATTCTGTGCCAAAGAAAAAATGGCTGAAAAACTTACAACAAGAAATCAAGATTATTCCAAATGGTACAATGAGTTGGTAGTCAAAGCAAATTTAGCAGAATCATCTGCTGTAAGGGGTTGCATGGTAATTAAACCTTATGGATATGCAATTTGGGAAAAGATGCAAGCGGAGTTAGATAAGATGTTTAAAGCTTCTGGACATGAAAATGCGTATTTCCCTCTTTTTGTTCCAAAGAGTTTGTTTGAAGCTGAAGAAAAAAATGCTGAGGGTTTTGCTAAAGAATGTGCAATTGTTACTCATTATAGATTAAAGAATGATGAAGATAATCCCGGAAAATTAATAGTAGATCCAGACGCTAAGTTAGAGGAGGAATTAATTGTTCGTCCAACCTCAGAAGCAATAATTTGGAGTACCTACAAGAAATGGATTCAGTCATATCGAGATCTTCCGATATTAATAAATCAGTGGGCTAATGTTGTAAGATGGGAAATGAGAACACGACTGTTTTTACGAACCGCAGAATTTTTATGGCAGGAAGGCCATACTGCTCATGCAACAAAAAAAGAAGCTATTTTTGAAGCGCAGCAAATGAATGATATATATGCAGAATTTGCTCAAAAATTCATGGCCATGCCTGTAATTAAGGGTTTGAAGTCAGAATCAGAAAGATTTGCTGGTGCAATTGATACATATTGTATAGAAGCCTTAATGCAGGATGGAAAAGCTCTTCAAGCAGGAACAAGTCATTTTTTGGGTCAAAATTTCGCGAAGGCATTTGATGTTAAATTCGCAAATAAAGAAGGTAAATTAGATCATGTATGGGCAACATCATGGGGAGTTTCTACAAGATTGATGGGTGCGCTAATCATGACCCACAGTGATGATAACGGGCTTGTATTACCCCCTAATTTAGCACCAATCCAGGTGGTTATTGTACCGATTTTTAAAGGGGACGAAGAATTAAATAAAGTGTCAAATGTTGCAAATAAAATAAAAAATGAACTTGAGTCTAAGGGTATTAGTGTAAAATTTGATGATCGAGATAATTTTAAACCTGGTTTTAAATTTAATGAATACGAACTAAAGGGAGTCCCAATAAGATTAGCTATAGGCCCCAGAGATATTAAGAATGATTCCATTGAAGTCGTCAGAAGAGATACTTTAGAAAAAATTAAAATTAAAATATCCATTGTAGTTGAAACTGTTGAAAGTTTATTAAGAGAAATTCAAAAATCACTTTTCAACAATGCACTTGCATTCAGAGATAAAAAGATAACTCTTGTAGACTCGTTTGATGATTTTCAGAGTGTTTTGAGTAGTCATGGAGGTTTTATTTCTGCTCATTGGGATGGGACTATCGAGACTGAAGAGTTTATAAAAAAGAAAACTAAAGCAACAATTAGATGTATACCTTATAATAACAACTATGAGGATGGTATTTGTGTGTATTCTGGAAACCCTTCTAAACAAAGAGTTTTATTTGCGAAAGCTTACTAAATTTTTTAAATTATTCTCTGTAAAAAATATTTTTTTTAAATTTTAAATAGAAAAGTTGTTCAATTCTATTTTTGCGTTAAATTTGCAAACTGATTTACGGCCCGTTCGTCTATCGGTTAGGACGTTAGGTTTTCATCCTAGAAAGAGGGGTTCGACTCCCCTACGGGCTACAATAATTAAAAAATAAAAAAAATAATTTATGGCAAATCATAAATCCGCTTTAAAAAGAATACGTTCTAATGACAAAAAACGTTTACGCAATCGATTTCAACATAAAACAACACGTAACGCTATAAGAGTCTTTAAGGCTATTACAAAGAAAAAAGAGGCCCAAAAAGAGCTTCCAGTTGTTGCTTCATTGATTGATAAGTTAGCTAAGAAGAATATAATTCATTCAAATAAAGCAGCGAATCTTAAATCAAAACTTTCAATTTTCGCAGCGTCACTTTAAGAGTTCATCAAAAAATTTAAGAGTTCATTGAAATAAGAAACTCTTCATTATTTTCTGTTCTCTTGAATCTATCTATAATAAACTCCATAGCCTCAACAGGGTTCATGTCTGATAGATATTTACGCATTATCCACATTCTTTGAATAGTAGCCTCATCAAGCAATAAATCATCTCGTCTAGTACTCGAAGAAACTAAGTCAATTGCAGGAAATAATCTCCTATTTGATATTTTCCGATCAAGCTGAAGCTCCATGTTTCCTGTCCCCTTAAATTCTTCAAATATTACTTCGTCCATTTTTGATCCAGTATCAGTTAATGCAGTAGCAATTATTGATAAAGATCCACCATTTTCTATATTTCTTGCTGCTCCAAAAAATCTTTTAGGTTTGTGAAGTGCATTTGCATCTACACCACCACTAAGTATTTTTCCAGATGCAGGTTGTACTGTATTATAAGCTCTTGCCAGTCTGGTTAAAGAGTCAAGTAGGATAACTACATCGTGACCACATTCAACCAACCTTTTCGCTTTCTCAAGAACAACATTAGCAACTTTAACATGTCTATCAGCAGGTTCATCAAATGTTGAAGCAACAACTTCTCCATCAACATTTCTCTGCATATCAGTTACTTCCTCTGGCCTTTCGTCAATAAGTAAAATTATTTGATATACTTCTGGATGATTAGCGGCAATTGCATTTGCAATATCCTTTAAAAGCATGGTTTTCCCTGTTTTTGGTTGAGAAACAATCATACCTCTTTGTCCTTTTCCAATTGGTGAAAAAAGATCCATAATCCTTGTAGAAACTGTATTTTGCTTTTCAGCTAATTTAAATTTCTCTTGAGGGAATAATGGTGTAAGGTGTTCAAACGAAACCCTGTCACGAACTACTTTTGGATCAAGACCATTTATTGTATCTACTTTGATTAAAGGAAAGTATTTTTCACCATCTTTAGGAGGTCTAACCGCTCCTATTACCGTATCTCCAGTTTTTAAACCAAACAGTCTCACTTGTGATTGTGAAACATATACATCATCAGGAGAAGATAAATAATGATAATCAGATGATCTTAAAAATCCATAACCCTCCTGCATTTTTTCTAAAACCCCCTCTGTCTTAATAATTCCCTCGAATTCAAAATCAGGGGCACGGTATCTATTTCTGTTATCTTTATTGTGGTTTGGATCTTTTTTATGGTTTTTATTTTGAGAATGCGGTCTTGTTTTTTGATTTTCACTTTTTTTGTTAGCTTCATTTTTCACAAACTTTTTTGCATTTGGATTTTCATTAGAAACTTTTATTTTTGAACCTTCTGATGTTTCTGATTTATTTTCCTTTGGAATTCTAGGTATTCTTTTTTCTACTGTATTTTCATTTTTACCAAAATTAGAATTTGGAATAGGTTTTTGTTTTGTGTCTTTATCTATAACTTTTTCTTCATTTTCTGAAGGGTTAGCAGATTGGTGATCAACAATTTGATATACTAGATCCTGTTTTTTTTGAGAAGAGATACCTTTTAAACCAATTGATTTTGCAATTTCTTGAAGATCAGATAGTTTTTTACTTTTTAAAGCGTTGAGTTCGAACATAATTTTTTTGATATTTTCAAATCTTAATAGTGGGATTTGACATTCAAAACTTCTAAGTATTTGAGTTTTGATTTTCTGTCGATACAATATTACAAATTATTATTTTAATGTGCTTATATAAAAATGTAATTTTGTGCAAACATATTGATATGATTCAAAGAATTCAAAGTCTTTATATGGTATTTATTATTTTTATAAATGTCATTTATAAAATTGTTTTAGATACTTTTCAAATTTTTATATTTCCAGAATATTTGTTATTTATTAATGGTTCAATACCTATCTACGAGTATTTGATTCCCACAATATCAATTACATTGATTTCTATATTTTTTTTTAAAAAACGAAATATTCAGTTAATTTTAAATAAGATAAATATTTTTTATCAGCTTGTACTCATACTAATAACTCTCTACAATTTTTTAAGTTTAGATTTTTTTCATGTTATAGCAATCTCTAATATTATACTTCTCATTTTGGCCAATCTTGGAATTATTAATGATAAGGATCTAATTAAATCATTAAATCGCTTCAGATAATACTAGATCTATTTCCTAGTTCAATGATAAAAAAATTATTGATTTTTTTATCATTGATTTCAAACTTTATCATTGTTCTCTTTTTATGAAATCCAATAACACCTGACGCTCCTGGGTTTAAATGAAGAAGATCATGTTTTTTATCCTTAACAACTTTTAGAATATGTGAATGCCCCGAAATGAAAATTTTGGGTTGATGCATGGATAATAACTTTGGAATTCTTTTTGAATACCTTCCAGGATACCCCCCAATATGAGTAATCATTATCGGAATGTTCTCGCAATTAAAAAAAATATTTTCTGAATAACTTTGTCTGATTATTTGGTTATCAATATTTCCATATACAGCTCGAACCATACTGTGTGATTTCAAACAATCTATTACATTTATATCTCCAATATCTCCTGCATGCCATACTTCATCTGACCATTTTGCATACTTAATAATACTTTCGTCAATATGACCATGGGAATCAGAGAGCAAAAGGATTTTTTTCATTTTCAAAAATAGAATAATTTATTTTCATTGATGAATAAGTTTTAATAGAATCAAATATATTTACAGGAAAAAAAATGCGGTATTTTATTGAGTTTTCATATAACGGTTCAGAGTTTCATGGTTGGCAACGACAAAACAATGCCCTAACTGTTCAACAAATACTTGAGGAATCACTGTCATTAATCCAAGGGGATCTTTTAACAGTAGTTGGAGCCGGAAGAACTGATTCTGGCGTTCATGCAAGATTAATGGTTGCTCATTTTGATGTTAATGAATTATCTTATGAAAAAATAAATTTTATATTCAAATTAAATCAGCTTTTACCAAAGTCTATCGTAATATTAGATTTAAGAAGCGTTAAATTAGAAGCTCATTCTCGTTTTGATGCTATTTCAAGAACATATTTTTATTATATCAGTCTAATTAAAAACCCTTTTGATTATCCTTTACACTATTTTTATAATGGAAAACTTGATTGGAAATTAATGAATCAAGCATCTGAAATTTTGACAAATCACAAAGATTTTCAGTGTTTTTCAAAGTCTAACACAGACGTTAAAACATTTTTATGTGATATTGACAAGGCAATATGGAATTTAAATGATAATGGAGCTGTTTTTGAAATAACTGCTAATAGGTTTTTGAGGAATATGGTTAGAGCTATCGTCGGTACTTTGATTGAAATAGGAAATGGTAAAAAGAATATTAATCAATTAGAAAAAATATTGGCAAGTAAAAAAAGAGCAAATGCTGGTTATTCAGCTCCTGCAAATGGACTATTTCTAACAAAAATCATATATCCAAATTCAATTTACTTAGATGACTAAAAATAAAGGTAAAATTTTTGATTTCAACTTGTTTAATAAGTTAATGGACTATGTAAACCCATATAGAAGCAGTTACTATCTAGTAATTCTTTTTGCAATTTGCTTGTCTTCATTTTCAATTTTAACACCATACTTACTTAAAATAACAGTTGATGATTATATAACGAAAAAAGATTATGATGGTATGCTTTTTTACCTAGGTCTTATGCTAGTAACTTTAATTCTTGAAGTTTGTTTTCAATTTCTTTTTGTTTTTTATGCAAATTTTTTAGGTCAGCGGGTGATTAAAGATTTAAGAGTTTCGTTATTTAACAAAATTATTAATTTTAAAATGTCATATTTTGACAACTCAGCTGTAGGAAGATTAGTAACTAGAGTAGTAAATGATATCGAAACAATTTCAAGTATTTTTTCTCAAGGGTTATTTATGATAATTGCGGACTTTTTAAAAATGTTATTAGTTATTGTAATTATGCTGATAGTGAATTGGAAGCTTTCTTTAATTGTTTTTTCAATTCTCCCTATAATTTTATATGCAACAAGATTGTTTCAAAAGTCAATGAAAGTAGCTTTTGAGGATGTAAGAAAAGAAGTTGCAAACCTAAATTCTTTTGTTCAAGAAAGAATTTCAGGAATGAAAATAGTTCAAATATTTCATAGAGAATTATTAGAATACAAATCATTTGAAGACATAAATAATAAACATAAAAATGCTTGGTTAAAAACAGTTTGGTTCAATTCTATTTTTTTTCCAGTTGCTGAAATATCTTCATCAATTACAATTGGATTATTAGTTTGGTATGGCGGAGTTAATGTTATTAGTGGGGGTGGAGTTACTCTGGGAGTAATTTTTCTTTTTATTCAAATGTCTCAAATGTTGTTTCGTCCCTTAAGACAAATAGCTGATAAATTTAATTCTCTTCAAATGGGTATGGTATCTTCATCAAGAATCTTTGAAATCTTAGAGACAGATAGTTCTATTTCAAATACTGGTATTTTATCTCCAAAGAAACTTAAGGGATCAATATCTTTTAAAGATGTCAGCTTTTCATACGTATCTAATGAACATGTTTTAAGGGGTATTAGCTTCAAAGTTAATCCTGGAGAGAAAATTGCTATTGTTGGCCCTACTGGTGCTGGAAAATCTTCAATTATAAATTTGCTTTCACGTTTTTATGAATATCAGAGCGGGCAGATTAAAATAGATGATATATCAATTGAAAAAATTAAATTAGATTCATTAAGAAAACATATATGTACCGTTAGTCAAGATGTATTTTTATTTGCTGCTTCAATATATGATAATATTACACTATTTAATTCCTCTATTAAAATAGAGAAAGTAGTTAATGCTGCAAAAGAAATAGGAGTTCACGAATTTATAAGTAAACTTCCAAAAGGATATTTTTATGATGTCAAAGAAAGAGGGGTGATGTTATCATCAGGACAAAGACAACTAATTGCTTTTTTGAGAGCCTATATTGCAAATCCTACAATTTTAGTTCTGGATGAAGCTACGTCTTCAATCGATACAGAATCAGAGAGCTTAATTCAAAAAGCTACTGCAAAAATAACAGAAGGTAAAACTTCCATAATAATAGCTCATCGACTTGAAACTATTCGAAAAGCTGACAAGATAATTGTGATGGATGAAGGCAAAATAATTGAGGAGGGTACTCACCGAGAACTCTTGAAAATAAATTCAGGAAAATATTCTCAACTTTATAATGTTCAATTTTCTACTTAATTAGATTGTTTTATAATTGAAATAAATTAATAACTTAAGTCTTCAATTATTAATTTGTTTAGCTCTCCTTGGGAATCATATTTTACATAATCACCATCTTTGAAATAAGACATTTTACCGGTTTGCTCCGAAATAACTATGGCTGTTGCATCAGTTTTTTCACTAATACCCATACCTGCTTTATGTCTTAATCCAAATCTGTGAGCTAATTTTTTATTATCTGAAACTGGTAAAACTACTCGTGTTGCTGTAATATAGTTGTCTTTTATCACTATTGCTCCATCGTGAAGGGGAGCATTTTTAAAAAAAATAGTTTCTAAAATCTGTGATGATAAAAATATATTTACATCATCTCCAGTATTTTTTACAAAATCTAGATTTGTATTTCTCTCTAAAATTATAATTGCTCCAGTTTTTTCTTTGGACATTTTAATACACGAATCTAAAATCATCTTCACATCTGTTTCATTTTGAACTTGAGGTTGATTAAAAAATTTAAAATATTTTAAAACATTTTTTCGCGATGTAAAATTTGATGATCCAATTAAAAGAAGAAATTTTCGAATCTCTTGTTGAAAAACTACTATAAGAGCAAAAAAACCGACGCTTATAAAGTTTCCAAGAATATTGCTTAGAACATCCATATTAAGCAGATCAGTTAGCTTCCATATCATATAAACAATAACAATACCTAAAAAAATATTAATTGCTACTGTTCCTTTTACCAATCTATAAAGTGAGAATAATAGTAAAGCAACAAGACTGATATCAAAGAGATCAATGAAACTTATATTTAAAAAGTCAAGTGTTTCCAATTAATTAGTTTTTGTAAAAGTATAAAACTAACTCAGGGCTTGCAATAAATCTATACATTCTTTAGCGCTTTTAACATCATGAACTCTAAGTAAATTGGTCCCACCTTGTAATGCGAAAGCATGCAAAAATGTAGTTCCGTTTAGAGATTCTTCAGGTGAAATATCAAGATATTTCCATATCATTGATTTTCTTGATATACCAGATAAAATAGGGCAATCTAGAGATTGGAAGAGATGTATATTTTTTAATAAATCAAAATTATTTTTAATGGTTTTGCCAAATCCAAAACCTACATCTATAATAACATCATTAATACCATTATCATGTGCAATTCTAACTTTATCAGATAAGTGTAAAATTATTTCGGTAACAACATTATCATATTTAGGATTGGTTTGCATTGATTTTGAATCTCCTTTTCTATGCATTAATACAAAAGGAGAATCATATCTACCTACAACACTCAACATTTTTTCATCAAAATCTCCGCCAGAGATATCATTAATTATTGATGCCCCCATTTTTAAAGACTCCTCTGCTACCTCTGAACGAAAGGTGTCAATAGAAAACAAACAATCGGGAAATTCTATTAATAATTTTTCTAAAATTGGTAAAAGTCTTTGTTTTTCAATTTCTAAAGTTAATTCGTTTGCCCCTGGGGCAGTACTTATTGCTCCAACATCTACAAAAGAAGCACCTTCCTTTATTAATTTTTCACACTGCTTTAAAGATGAGTCGATTGAATCGTATTTTCCACCATCATAAAATGAATCAGGAGTAATATTTAAAATCCCCATAATTTTAGGGCTACTTAAATCAACTAACTGTCCTCGACAATTTAAAGTCATAGTTTAATATTTTGTTTTGATAACTTTTATAAAAGTTACTACTTTGTATTAAAAAATTTTAGAAATTTAGTATAAATTTTGTTCATGGTATCTACACAAGACCAATACATCGAAATAATAAGTAAATGTAAAGAATTGTTCACAAAAAAAATGAAGGATTATGGCTGTGCATGGCGTATTTTAAGGTTAGAATCCTTAACCGATCAAGTTTTTATTAAAGCTCAACGAATAAGGGGTATACAAACCAATAAAAAACAGAAAATATCCGAAGGTCAAGAAGACGAGTTTATAGGTATAATTAATTATTCTATTATGGCTCTAATCCAAATTGAACTTGGAGTTTCAGATCAGCCAGACCTTAATAATAAACAAGCACTCGATTTATATAACAAACACTCTAAAATTACATTCGATTTGATGCTTAAAAAAAATCATGATTATGGCGAAGCTTGGCGTGAGATGAGAGTCACGTCTTTAACGGATTTGATTTTACAAAAACTACTTAGAGTAAAACAAATTGAGGAAAACAATGGTAAGACTATTGTTTCCGAGGGTATTGACGCCAACTACCAGGACATGATTAATTATTCTGTTTTTGCAATGATTCACTTAAAAAATTAACAAACTATGAGGAAAAAAATTATTGCGGGTAACTGGAAAATGAATAATTCAAATATTGAAACTCTATCCCTATTAGATGAACTTTTAAAATGTAATTTTTCCAAAAAAGTAAGAATTATTGTTTCCCCTTCTTTCACGCAGTTGAGTCTTGTAAGTGAAAAATTAAAAAAATCTAATATTGAGGTTGCTTCACAAAATATGCACTCCGCTAATAAGGGAGCTTTTACCGGTGAAGTATCGTCTTTAATGATAAAAAGTTCAGATGTCTTTATTTGTATTCTTGGGCACTCTGAGAGAAGAACTTATTTTAATGAAACTAATGAGATATTAAAAGAAAAAGTTGACCAAGCAATAAAGGAAAATATAGAGATTATTTTTTGTGTTGGCGAAAAATTATCTGACAGAAAGTCTAAAAATCATTTTGAATATATAAAGCACCAATTAGAAAAAACAATTTTTCTCCAATCGAAAGATTCATTGAGAAATATTATAATTGCTTACGAACCCATATGGGCAATAGGAACTGGAGAGACAGCATCTCCTGAACAAGTTCAAGAAATGCATTTATACATACGAAATTTAATTTCAAAAAAGTACAATACAATTCTGGCAGATTCTGTCTCTATTCTTTATGGTGGAAGCGTAAAACCATCAAATGCAAATGATATTTTTTCTCAACCAGATGTAGATGGAGGATTAATAGGTGGAGCGTCTTTAAATTCAAAAGACTTTGCAGCGATAGTGAATGCATTGTAATGCCAATAAGATATCGTTTACTTTCATTTAATATAGATCCTATAAATATTGGTTCTGAAATTTTGATAGCGGAGTTGTCTGAACTTGGTTTTGACACTTTTGAAGAAAAAATCTATGGTGTTGATGCATGTTTATTGGATGAAAAATGGGAAACAAATCTCTTATCCAAACTCAGAATACTTTCAAATCCAAAATTTAAAATCACGTACTCTTCTAAAATAATTTATTCCAAAAACTGGAATAAGATTTGGGAAAGTAACTTTAAGCCTATTTTTATCAATAAAGATTGTGTTGTAAGAGCAGGCTTTCATGCTCCTTTAGGATTAAAATATGAAATTATAATTACTCCTAAAATGAGTTTTGGTACTGGCCATCATGAAACCACATCATTGGTCATGAATTATATTTTGGATCTTAAATTGGATGATTCAATTATTCTGGATATGGGCTGTGGAACAGGTGTTTTGAGTATTTTATCTGAAAAAAAAGGAGCAAAACATATTGATTCTATTGATATTGATCAATGGAGTTATGAAAACACCAAAGAAAACTCTCAATTAAATAATTGTAAATTTATTAATGTTTTTTGGGGAGATATAAATTTACTTTTAGAAAGTAAATACGATATTATTTTGGCTAATATTAATAAAAACATTATAATAAAGGATATTTCTATTTATAATAAACTGTTAAATCATAATGGTCAGTTAATTATAAGTGGTTTTTATGATTTTGATATAATTGATATTGATAAAAAAGCTAAGTCTTTAAATTTGAAATTAGTTTCTCAAAAAGTTAAAAATTCATGGGGATCAATACATTACATAAAACAATAAACTGTTCATCTCAGCCAAAAATTAATCCTGAGGAAAATATTGAACAAATTGTTCAAGTAAAAAGAGAACACGAGCTTATTTTGTATAATGATGAAGTAAATACCTTTGATCATGTTATAAATACTCTGATATCAGTTTGTGATCATTCGATTATGCAGGCTCAACAATGTACTTATATTGTTCATTTTTCAGGTAAGTGTGTAGTTAAAACTGGGCAAATAAAAGATTTAGAGCCTCGATGTATCTTGCTTCACGAAGCCAGCCTTTCGGCAGAAATAATTTAAGTGCTCTTTTCAATTTAAAATTGTAATTTTATAAAAAATAACTTGTGAAACAATTAGCTTTTTTCTTTCTATTTCTTTTCGCTATTTATGCAAATGCTCAAATTATTGATAAAATGGACAAAACAATATATCAATTCACTGTTGAGGACTTATATGGTGAAAACTTTGATTTTTCAGATCTGAAAGGAAAAAAAATAATAATTGTTAATACTGCTTCAAAATGCGGTTTAACCCCACAATATAAGTCTCTACAGTCCTTATATGAAAAAAACAAAGATAACAACCTTGTTATTATTGGATTCCCATCTAATAATTTTTTGTGGCAAGAACCCGGTACAAACGAAGAAATTGCTGAATTTTGCAGGCAAAACTATGGGGTAACTTTTCCAATGATGAGTAAGATTTCAGTTTTAGGACCCAATCAACACCCGATTTATTCTTTCTTAACCAGTAAAGTTTTGAATGGAAATATTGATTCAGTTGTCACATGGAATTTTCAAAAGTTTTTAATTGATGAAAACGGATATGTTATAAAATCAATTTCACCCAGAAAACAAATAGACGATATTGAAGTCCTAAATTGGTTAAAAGGATAGTTATGAGTCAGAATAAAATTGAGACTATTTGTCTTCATTCTGGCACTCTAGAAGATCCAATTTATAAAGGTGCTATTTCACCTATTTATATGTCAACTGCATATCAATTTAATGATGTTGATGAAAAAAGATATCCTAGATACATAAACACTCCTAATCAAGAAGGTTTGTGTAAAAAAATTGCTGCTATCGAAGGAGGCGAACATTCTTTGATATTCGGATCAGGTATGGCAGCGGTTACTACCTCTTTATTGTCTCATCTTAGTTCTGGAGATCATGTTATTTTTTATAATGATATATATGGTGGAACAAGAAACTTGATTAAAAAGGAGTTTTCTAATTATAATATTTCTTACAGCTTTGCATCTGGATCAAATGTTGAAGATTTTAAAGCATGCATAAAGCATAATACAAAAGGAATATATATTGAAAGTCCCAGTAATCCATTACTTAAAATCGTTGATATGAAATCTATATCTGATTTAGCTAAGTCAAACGATTTGTGGACCATGATTGATAATACTTTTGCTAGTCCAATTAATCAAAATCCAATTGCTTTTGGTATTGACATTGTCATTCATAGTGCGACCAAATACTTAGGAGGACATAGCGATATTTCTGCTGGAGCAGTTATATCTTCTAAAAGTCATATTGATAAAATTTATGAATTAGCGAAGAATCTTGGAGGAACTATCAGCGAGTTTTCAGCTTGGCTCCTTGAAAGAAGTATAAAAACTCTTCCTATTCGAGTTCGTGAACAGAATAAAAATGCTATGGAGTTAGCATTATTTTTAGAGAAACACAATCTGATTTCAAAAGTTTATTATCCAGGATTAAAATCACATGATGATCATGAAATAGCAAAAAAACAAATGAGCGGTTTTGGAGGTATGCTTTCAATTGAATTAAGTTCTAAAATTGAAGCTAGTTTATTTTTAAAAAATCTTAAAATTATTAAACCAGTGATGAGTCTTGCTGGTGTTGAAAGCACTGCAAATTATCCAAAAATTACCTCTCATTATTCTCTTACTCAAGACGAAAGAATTAATCAAGGAATATCAGATCAATTAATTAGGTTGTCGGCTGGAATTGAATCTGTTGAGGATTTGAAAAATGATATTGATAACTCTCTAAAATTATCATTAAATGAAAGTTGATATTTTAGCTTTTGGTGCGCATCCTGATGATGTTGAGTTAGGCTGTGGGGGAACAATAGCCAAAAGTATTTATGAAAAAAAATCTGTAGGAATTATTGATTTGACTCAAGGTGAGATGGGAACAAATGGATCTGTTCAAATAAGACACGAAGAAGCAAATAAAGCAGCGACAATTTTAGGAGTTAATTTTAGAAAAAACTTAAAATTTAAAGATGTTTATTTTAAAAATGATGAGGCTCATCAAATAAAAATAATTGAATTAATTAGATTACATAAACCTGATATTGTTTTGTGTAATGCAACCCAAGACAGGCATATTGACCATGGAAGGGGGTCTGATTTAGTTTCTCATTCCTGTTTCTTGAGTGGGTTAAGTAAACTTGAAACATCTGATAATTTAGGTCATAAGCAAATACCTTGGAGGCCAAAAGTTGTATATCACTACATTCAATGGAATGAAATTGAACCAGATTTTGTTGTTGATGTATCTGGGTTTATAGATAAAAAAATTTTGGCTGTAAAAGCATTTTCAAGTCAATTCTATTCTTCTGACGATTCAAGAGAATCAACTCCTATTAGTTCTTTGAACTTTATTGAAAGTGTCAAATATAGATCTCTAAACTTAGGAAGAATAATTGGTGTAGAGGCTGGTGAAGGCTTTACTTCTGAGAGGTATCCTTCAGTTAAAAGTATTTCGGACTTGATTTAAAAATTATTTTAAGCAACACTTGTGTCCAAAATAAAATAGTTTAAATTTGCATCCCTAATGGTGGTTGTAGCTCAGCTGGTTAGAGCGCCTGGTTGTGGTCCAGGAGGTCGCCGGTTCGAACCCGGTCTTCCACCCAAGATTAACCTTCGAGAAATCGAAGGTTTTTTTGGTAAACGACAATCAATAAAATATATCATTTTAATTTGTGGATCAATATTTTTTGAAATTCATTTCGGAAAAGTGTGAAATTAAATTTAAGATTCTATTATTGATCTGAAAATATCAGGATCAGTAGCTCCTTCTGTTCCAAATAAAAGAACAATACTTTCTTTATTTAATCCTGTACTTTTAATAATATCTTCTTTTTTCATCAAGTCTAGAAGGCCTGCTAACCCTGCAACAGAGGATTCTCCGGCTTCTATTTGTGGTTTGTTTTTAAATAACAACTTCATGGTTTTTGGTATTAATTCGTCATTGATTGTTATAAAATGATCAACCGATTGATCTAAAATCTGCCAACCTAACAATGAAGGTTCTCCACATGATAATCCTGCCATAATTGTTTCCTCGGTGATATTATGTGATACCATTTTATTGTTTTTTGCACTTTTTATTAAGCAAGGTGCTCGTTCAGATTCAACTATTATAATTTTCATATTGGAATTATATTTTTGCCATAAATAACTACAAATGGATGCAGGAAAAGATCCAACTCCTGCTTGAAGAAATACATGTGTAGGAATTAACTTATTTTTAAATTGTTTATCTAATTCTTGCGCCATAACTGTATATCCAGCCATTATGTATTTTGGATACTTTGTGTATCCTTCGTATGATGTATCAGAAATTATATGCCAATTATTTTTAAACGCCTCCTTCTTACAAACATTTAATGATTCATCATAGTTTCCTAAAATTCGAACAACATTAGCACCAAGCTTTTCCATTGCTTCTTGACGTCCATTACTTACTTGTGAATGAACAAATATTTGACACTTACAACCAAAAATTTTTGCACCAAAAGCTATTGCCCTACCATGATTACCGTCCGTAGCAGTAGTCACTGTGTATTTTGAAATTAAATTTTTATAATCCCCATTTTTGATTTTATCAAACGTAACCTCATTACCAATTTCTTGTTTTAGTTGGTTGTGAATAAATTTTAAAACACCGTATGTTCCTCCAAGTGCTTTAAAACTTCCTAGACCAAAACTATCACTTTCATTTTTAAAGTAAATATCTTTCAAACCAATCTCAGTTGCAATATTTTCAAGCGATAGAAGTGGGGTAGGAGAATAATTGTCCCACGTCTTTATTTCTTCATGTGCCGATTTACAATCTTCTTTATTTAAGACAGACTTTAATTCTTCAGGATAACTACTTTTATTTTTTTTAGCATTTTTAAAGTATTGAATTAGCATCTAACTTTGGGATTTATTTTCTTAAAATTAAGAATTAATTCAAATAAAATATATAAATTTACTTTCATTATACAATTATTATTAATTTATAAATTAATTTAAAATTTAAATAAAATGAAAAAAATATTATTTACTACTCTCATACTTTTATTTAGCTTGAGTTCATCTGCTCAAAACTTATATTGGCATAATATCTCAATAGAAGCTCCTCTTTCGGAAAGAGATCAGGTTGCAAGTCTAATTGACGGTTACTATTCAAGTATCGAGATTCCTAGTGATGTTAATGCCTCACTAAGAGTTATAACTTTTAAAGGGTCTAATGAAAAAGCAACTCATGAATTAAGTTTTTCATCTTTATCTGCAAAATCTTTAGCTGATTTTAGAAATTCATTAAAGGGTCCAGCTTGGGACTTGTATATATCTAAAATAACAAAATATATTAAAACAAATGCCAATGCAGGTAAAACTTTAATAAGAGCTGGGGTTTCAGATAAAGAACACGAAGTAGCTCAAAACTGGCAATTTAAAGTTAAAAATCCTGAAGCTTTTGTTGGTGCATTTTCTAATCTATTGAAGTCATTCAAACCTGACGGATATGTTTCAATTGGTCAAATTATCCATGGCACTCAAAATGGAGAAAATATGTATGTATACTCTTCATATAAGGACTTAGAGACGGCTTATAGTTTTGGAGCTAAAAACGAAAGTGAAGCTAAGGCTTGGAGTGAGTGGCTTAAGGCTATATCCAAAGAAGAATACACTAGAAGTACTACTTCTGTATTGGTAAAAAGCTGGTAAATTTTTTTACTTAATTATTAAACCCCCTTTTTGGGGTTTTTTAATTCCCAATATTTATAGAGCCAATTCCGTTTGTTGCCTCCCAAAAATTGTAAGATGAATATTCGTCTGCTCCTTTAAATGAAAACCATTCCGCTGCATTATTTATGGAAGTCCATTGATTATCAGTTAAAGGGTTATCAGTTAAAACAATAAGTAATAAGTCAAATTCTTTTTGAGAATCAGTCGAGCTTGGTGATCTTTCTCCAAGTAAACTTTCCAACTCAGCAGGTCCGAAGGTAAGCCTGTTAGCTGTAAAAGTAAATTTATTATTAGTTATCTCTAGTGAAGTGATATTATTAAATAAATCGAATTGATTGACAGAGTTAATAGATGTCATCCCCATTAAGTACAATTCTAATTCATTATAGGGAACACTATTTCCTCCATTTGCAAAAGGTCCAAAAGAATCAACAGAATACATATTATCACCGAACTCCTCTAAAGTACTTTGCTTAAAACCACCTAGTTGGCCCCTTGTACTTCCTCCAGTAAATCCCCAATGTCCATAATATGAATATGAGGTTAGATTGGAACCTGTTTGATCTACATTTTCTGTAGGTAAAGCATAGTTACCCCAATTATGCATTAATTCATGAAGTGCAGGTCCGTTTTGAAGAAAACTTAAACTAGACAATTGCATTACTGATTTTAATTTTCCCGATGATCCATAATTAGAAGTGTAGTTATAAATTCCACCACCAATTCCAGTAATATTATTAGATACTCCTACATTTTTTCCATAATAATTTATTCCTTCAGGAATCTCTTCTTCATTTAATACAAGAAATATAAAATCATATTTATCTGAAAATTCTTTATAAATATCTTTTACTATTGCCTCCCTATATGAAGCTTCTGAAAAATGATCCTCACTTTTCCAAGAACTGTATTCACTTGAAGCCATTAATAATGAAGAGACTTTATTACCGGAATAAGTTGTTATTAGGTGATCTGAATTTTGACTTGATACATTGTTAAAGTTTTCTTCTGAATCAATAACAACTTGTGAATCATTTTGTGCGTCATCATCACTACTACAAGATGAAATTATGATTAGAATGGTTAGAATAAAGTATACTTTATTAAGCTTCATTTTGATAATATTGTATTAAACTCTTAAAAAGATTTTCTTTTTGTATAATAAATATAAAAATATCCATTGAACTATCAATAAACAAAAGACATAAACAACGGAATCATAGGGTTCGCCAATTATATGAAATAACCATTTGAATATTGAATTTGTTGTATAATTCCAATTAATAAAAATTAATGACATATATATTAAAATTGAATTCATCCCAATAACTTTAAAGAAAAAAGCCCATTTATTATATCCTAAAACATCGATTAAGTAATAAAAAATTGACATAAGTATCATGCTTATACCCCCACACTGAAGAACAAATGAACTGGTCCATAAGTTTTTATTTATTGGAAAATATAAATTCCATATTTGAGCAATGATTATTAATATGGAACCAATTACAATTAACCCAATACTTGTTTTGTTTTCTTTACCTTTTTTGGAATTAATTAAAATGTTTCCAGTAAAAATACCTAAAAGTGCAGTTGATATGGCAGGAATAGTTGAAAACAGGCCTTCTGGATCATGTATTGTTAGAAACAGCTTTCCAGGCATTATAAGACGATCTAAGTATGAAATTATATTTCCTTCAATTGACAAATCTCCAGAGGAGAATCCAGGAGCAGAAAAAGATAAAAATATTCCCCAATAACCAATTAGTAGTGAAAAAAACCAAATAATTTGTGTTTTTTTATTTGCAAATAGATATATAATATTTGCAAACATGTATGCCAAACCAATTCTTCCAAGAACACTTCCAAACCTTATTTCTTCAATTGATTTTATTTCAAGGCCATTATTATAAATTACTCCGAGTAAAACAAGTATTAGTCCTCTTTTGACTACTTTCTTTAACAAATAGCTTTTCTTTTTACCTTTTGATATTTGATATCCAATAGAATATGGTGTTGCAACTCCTGATAAAAATAAAAATAAAGGAAAAATTAAATCATAAAACACAAAACCATTCCATTCGGGATGAGTAAACTGATTTGATAAGGAATTCCAAAAGGTATTGGATTTTATTTCAGACATTTTATGAAATATTTCTTCAGCACCTATAATCCAAAACATATCAAATCCTCGAAGGGCATCTAAAGAAAATAAACGCTTACCGTTTGTAAAATATTCCATTTCAGTTATTTATAATGAATTTTAAAATTTCAATAATAACAATATATCAATTTAAATTTATATGAATAATAAATCTTAATTAGATTCGAAATTTGATTTTGAATAAAAAATTATATATTTAGGATCCAATTAATCAAAATGAGAAGATGTATTTTAGATATTGAATTTCCGTCTGGCGTTAAGCACCTGTACATTAATGGCAAAAGATTTACTAAACAAGAGTTTTTAAAAGCCAAAGAATTAGAAGGGAGACGAGGAAAAAAAGGTAGATTTATTTCTGTAAATAAATAACATTAACTAATCAGTCTCCTTAATACATATTGGGAGTTTTTACTTAAACCAAATGAATGAATCAATAAAATATATTCTAATATTTTTGTTTTTCTCATGTTCATCTAATAATGAAAATGATAAACCCAATCAATACGAGTTTATAACAAAAAATAAAAAATTTATTGGTGAAATAAGTAAAAGTACATCAGGTAAATTTATTGAGTTAAGTAATGGTTTTACTTATTATGAATTAGCTAATGAAAATAAATCAGGACCAGTTTTGGTTTTAATTCACGGATTTTCAGTTCCTTCCTATATTTGGGAGCCTACTTACCAAAAAGCAAAAAATCTAGGTTACAAGGTTTTAAGATTTGATTTATTTGGGAGGGGTTATTCGGAAAATTTGGATACAGATTATACCGATGAATTATTTGCCTCACAAAGTTGGGAGCTTATGGATTCTCTTTCAATTAATAAGTCAGTTTTAATTGGACTTTCAAATGGGGGTAGGGTTATTTCAAAAATGGCACAAATTGATCCTGAAAGAGTTGAGAAGTTAGTTTATGTTTCCTCTAATGGATTTAATGATTTAACAGAAAAAAAAGATAAAACAGTTAGTCAAAACGAAATTCGTAATTATATAAATAATTATGAATCTATTTCCAAAGGTCAAAAAAATGATTTTAAAAATCCTGATCAATTTAAGGATTGGGATATAAAATACTCCGAACTTCAAAAATATAAAGGATTCGCTAAAGCCCTAATTTCAACTTTAAAAAATCATGTATCGTTAGATAGTATTCACACAGAACTAGCTAAAACAAATATTGATATTTATACACTTTGGGGTGAATATGATACAGTAGTTAATTATGATAAGTTTGAGGACAAGCTTAATAAAATGATTCCTAATAGGCAGGAGTTCTTTTTTAAATCTGCTGCACATCTCCCTCAAATGGAATCACCAAAGGAATTCAACGCTGTCTTGTTTGATTATATCCTTGATTCCACTGATAAAAAATAGGACAGAAATAATTCCTAGTATAATAAATTGTATGTAAGAAAAATATTTAGAGTTAATGTTAATAGGGCTTTTACTACCCAGATGAGATGCTATAATTGAAACAAAAACAAAAATTAAAAAAGCAATAACTATAAATACTATTCCGAGAATTAAAAATTGATATGTAATAGATAATTTATCATGAAAAATGAATTGAGGAAATAAACTAATAAAAAAAAACATAATCTTTGGGTTAGAAAGATTCATTATTAGTCCATCAAAAAAAGGATTATTTTTTTTCGAATTTACGGATTTAATAATCCTACTTATAGGTAATTCTTTATATGCTAGAAATCCAATGTAGACTGCTCCACATATTTTAATCCAATAATAAAATTCAGGAAACCCTTTTAAGATTAATGAAAGTCCAAAAGTGGAGGCTAGAGTATATATAAATAGTCCAGTAACTAATCCAAATGAAATTTTAAATCCGTATTTGTAACCTTTTTGTAGGCTTTGAGTTATAACAAAAATAATATCAGGACCTGGGCTAAAAGTAAGTATTAAAACCGTGATACAAAACAAAAGAAAAATTGAAATATCCATACTATGATGAAGAATATTACTTATTCAATTTGATTCTGTTTTTTTGATTTGCTAATTTCCATGCAGTATAAAAAATTAACTTACTACGTTTTGCTAATAAAGGATAATTAATTTTTTCAGGAGTATCTGTTGATTTATGATAATCGTTATGAGTCCCATTAAAATAAAAAATTATTGGAATATTTTTTTTTGCAAAATTATAATGGTCACTTCTGTAATAAAACCGATTTGGATCTTTTTCGTCGTTGAAAGTATAATCAATTTTGAGATTAATATAATCGTTATTAACTTTTTCAGAAAGTACGTGTAGTTCTTTACTTAGTCTATCAGAGCCTATTAAATAAATATAATTAGGGTCTTTGTCTTCTCTTTTTGGATCTATCCTACCTATCATATCAACATTTAGGTTAGCTACAGTCTTTTCAAGCGGATATAACGGATTTTTTGTGTAATATTTAGAGCCAAGTAATCCTTTTTCTTCTCCAGTAACATGAAGGAATACAATAGATCTTTTTGGACCATCCCCATCACTAACTGACTTTTGAAAGGCTTCTGCTATTTCTAATAAGGCAACAGTTCCCGAGCCATCGTCGTCTGCACCGTTAAATATTTCTTCATTATTTTTCCCTACATGGTCCAGATGAGCAGAGATAATAATGTATTCTTCTGGGATTTCACTTCCTGTTATTATTGAAACTACATTTTCAGTGCTAACTTTTTTATCTTTTATTTTAAGAATCATTTTTTGAAAAAAGTTATCAGTATTTTTAGCTGGAGAAATTTCTTGATTAATGTAATAATCTCTTAAAAAATCAACTGCAATTTTTTGACCTTTTTCACCAGTTTCTCTTCCTGAAAAATAATCAGAAGCATAAGTATATAATAGCCCCTTCAATTCCTCTGAGCTTATGCTTTCTGCATATTTTCTTGGATTAGTCTGGGCAGATATCATTAAATAAGAGAATGACAAAGTTGTAATAAAAATTTTTTTAATCATTTCACTAATCTATAACTTTCTTTAATACTTTTATTTATTGAATCCCATAAATTAATTCTCATTTGAAGTGCTTGTTTAGAAGCATTTATCACTTCTAACCATTTTGATTTTTCATTTCCACATAATTCTGTAATCATATTTAAGGCCATAGGTCCATGTTCATCTCCATCCAATTCAATATGTCTTTTGAAATAATACATTATATCATCTAGGGAGTTAGGATGTTTGTTTTGAAGTTGTTGTAAAAGTTTTACAAATAAATCAGGAAGTAGATCTTCTCTTCCAAAAGTAAATACAGCAGCTATTTTATGAATTTTATTTTCTTTTATTGTTGAAAATGAAAAATTAACAAACTCTTTAACTTCCTTAGGTATTTCTAATATACTTAGTGCATTATTTACACTTAAACCACTATTGATGTTATCTATAAAATTATTTATGTTATGTGTGCTAGCTCTAATACTTACCATTGAGTCGATATACATTTCAAAATGACTCATTGGAATGTTATTCTTGTTTATATCAGTTTCTTCTCCCCAAACAATTTCATTAATTAATCTTCCTGCTATTGGATGTTTCGAAGGGGTCCATGGTATATTAGTATTAGTTAGATCTATTTGAAGTTTTTTAACCAGTGACATAAAATCCCAAACAGCGAAAACATGCTGCTCCATAAAAATTCTTATATCACTAATTTTTTTTAAATTATTGTATAAATCATGGTTTACTAATTGCTTTTTTAATGGAGCTAATTCTTTTTCAATTCGAGTAATCATATAATTTTTATTTTCATGCAAATATAATTGATGATCTATTTATTTTAAAATAAAACTTTAAAATAATTCGCTGTTTACAAGATTTAATTTAAACCAATGTTCAATCAATATTTTGAAATTATTTTAGTCTAATTGATTTAGAATAAATACTAAATTTTAATTTTGTAAATTTGTATGCAATTATATTCTATATAAATTGCAAATGAAATCCAACAAAATTTTAGACCAAGGTTTAACATACGACGATGTGTTGTTAGTTCCTTCATTCTCAGATGTACTTCCCAGAGATGTATCAATCGTAAGTAACTTTACTAAAAAAATTAAACTTAACGTTCCCATATCTTCAGCTGCAATGGATACAGTAACTGAGAGTAAAATGGCAATTGCAATTGCACGTGAGGGAGGTATTGGTGTTCTTCACAAAAATATGACAGTAGCTCAACAAGCTGAAAAAGTTAGAAAAGTCAAACGTTCTGAGTCAGGGATGATATTAGATCCAGTTACTTTAACTTTAAATTCTCGTGTGTCTGACGCCAAATCATCAATGGAAAAACACAGTATTGGAGGAATACCAATCATTGATGAAGTTGGAAAATTAGTGGGTATTGTCACTAATCGGGATCTTCGTTTTGAAAGGAACAATAAAAGACCTATAACTGAGGTTATGACTTCAAAAAACCTTGTAACCGTCAAGGAGGGAACTTCTTTGGATGATGCTGAGCAAATTCTTCAAAAGTATAAAATTGAAAAGCTTCCTGTGGTTGATTTGAACTATAAATTAGTTGGTTTAATCACATTTAGAGACATAACAAAACACAGTTCTAAGCCTATTGCTAATAAAGATAATTACGGTAGACTTAGAGTTGCAGCTGCAGTTGGGATAAGTGGGGATGTTATGGACAGGACTAAAGCACTAGTAAATGCCCAAGTTGATGCTATAGTTATTGATACAGCTCATGGACATACTAAAGGTGTTTCAGAGGTTGTTAAAAAAATTAAGTTAGCTTTTCCAGATTTAGAGCTTGTAGTTGGTAATATTGCTACGGCGGAGGCAGCTATTTATTTAGCTAATTTAGGAGTAGACGCTGTTAAGGTGGGAATTGGTCCAGGGTCCATATGTACTACTCGTATTATTGCCGGTGTAGGATATCCTCAGTTTACAGCTATTTTGAATGTTTCCAAAGCGCTTGAAGGAACTGGAATTCCTGTTATTGCTGATGGAGGAATTAGATACACTGGAGATATTCCAAAGGCTCTTGCAGCCGGAGCTGATTGTGTTATGTTAGGTTCTTTATTGGCTGGTACAAAAGAGTCTCCTGGAGAAACTATAATATATGAAGGGAGAAAATTTAAATCTTACAGAGGTATGGGCTCGATTGAAGCAATGGAAAAAGGATCTAAGGATAGATATTTTCAAGATATAGAATCAGACTTAAATAAACTTGTTCCTGAGGGTATTGTCGGAAAAGTTCCATACAAAGGCGATTTATATGAAAGTATTCATCAATTTATTGGTGGGCTTAGGGCAGGGATGGGTTATTGTGGAGCAAAGGATATAGAGTCATTAAAAAATAATAGTAGTTTTGTTCAAATTACTTCTTCAGGAATTCGTGAAAGTCATCCTCATAACATTAGTATAACAAAAGAGGCGCCAAATTACAGCAGATAGGATTTTATGCTATAATCTTGAAAATTTTCACTGTATTATTGGAATGAATTTGAATTATAAACATGTTACCGGTTTTAAGATACATGGGTATATTTTTGGTAAAATTTAAATCGGACAATTCTTTTGAAAATATTTCATTTCCGATAATTGAGTAAACAGTTATTTTAGTAAGTCCTTCAAAACCATTAACTTGCAATACTCCATTTTTATAAAAAACGCTTTGAATAGAACTTTCAGTAGAATTTTGAAAATAAAATGCTTGGCATGGTTGAAAAGTACCAAAGGAAAATAAAAAAATATAAATAAATAATTTTGTTCTCACCCTCAATTATTTCTTGCAATTTACAAATTTTTATTTATGTCATAAATGTCTGTAAAACAAGTTATTACAATTTTATAATGTATGTATTTTTGAATACTTGTTCTTACTTTATAAAATTTTACAGACTTTTGCTTTCCATTATGTAATATTTATAAATAATTAAATGAAATTAAGGAGAACCATTATATTATTAATTATCCTATTTATATATGGATGTAATGAATTAAATAATTCAGTTAATAACCAACTAATAGCTAGAGTTGATAATAATTACTTGTACAAATCTGATATTGAAAAATTTAATTTAAAATTTTTATCAGAATCAGATAGTATTATCAAAACCCATAATTTTATTAATGAATGGGCAAAAACACTTTTGCTGCTTGATAGATCCGTTTTAAATATTGATGATGAAAATAAAAAAGCACTCGATAAATTAGTTAATCAATACAAAATAGACCTTTATAATAACAGCTATAAATCATCTATAATTAAGTCTCAAATAGATACATTAATAACTGTAAATCAATTGCAAGAATTTTACGCTAATAATAGCTCTATTTTTCTATTAAAAGAGCCTTTATTTAAATATAGATTTATAGAATTTCCAAAATATAATATTAATAGGTACGAGATCAAAGAGCGTTTTAATAGAAATTCTGATTTAGATAAAATATTTCTTGACTCTTTGTCATTTCAGTTTTCTAACTCATTCAGAAATGACAGTGTATGGTTTTCACAAAAAACACTTGTTAATAATATTCCATTTCTTTCATCTGATGATTTGTTAGATATAAAAAAATCACAATTATTTGAAGTTGAAGATACAATCCAAGTATATTTGCTTAAAATAAAAGATTTTTTATCTAAAAATAAAATAGCTCCATTATCATCAGTTGAGAATACGATTAGGAACATTGTTTTTAATCAACGAAAGCTAGAATTTTTAAAAAACTTTGATCAAGAAATTATAAATGATGCAATACAAAATAAAAAATTTGAAATATATAGATAAATTTTTGTTGATAATATTGATGTTTAACTTGAATGTTTTTTCCCAATCTGTTAAATCAAAAATTAAGGTTGACGGAGTAGCTTCAGTAATAGGAGATTTTGTGATACTTGACTCAGATATTGATAGAATGTATGTTGATATGGAATCTCAAGGGCTATCTGTTAAAGATGTTACAAGATGTGAGCTTATATCTAAATTAATGGAAGATAAACTGTATGCTCACCATGCAATTCAAGACAGTCTGGAGGTCAGCGATCAAGAGATATATGATTATGTTGGTCAAAGTATTGATTACTTTACTGAACAGCTTGGAAGTATAGAAAAGGTATTAGAATTTTATAATAAAGCTGATGAAGCTAGTTTCAGAGATGAATTATTTGAGATAAATAAAATTCAAAAACTATCTGCAAATATGCAAGAAAATATTATTGAAAAAATATCTATTACCCCTGAAGAAGTTAGAGAGTTTTTTGAATCCATTCCTAATAATGATTTACCCATATTTGGAACTGAACTTGAAATAGCCCAGATTGTAATGTCCCCCTTAGTTTCTAAAGAGGAAGAAACTAGAATTATAAATCAACTTAAATCATTTAAAGTTGACATTTTAGAAGGTGGATCTAGTTTTGCATCTAAAGCAATCTTATATTCACAAGACCCAGGTTCTCGATCTAGTGGTGGAAAATACACACTTCAAAGAAAAAGACCGAGAATGGTCAAGGAATTCAGAGATATTGCTTTCAGGCTGCCAGAGGGAGACATTTCTGAACCTTTTAAAAGTGATTTTGGGTGGCATTTGCTTAAGGTTGATAAAATTAGAGGGCAGGAGGTGGATGTCAGGCATATACTTTTGACCCCAAGAATTGACGATAATGATCTCCTGCAAACAAAAAATACTATGGATACTTTGCGTAAAAGAATTGTTGATGGAGAAATTAGCTTTCGAGATGCCGCTTTATATTTTTCCTCTGAAAAAGAAACAAAGAATAATGGTGGAGTTTTAATTAACCCAATAACTGCCGATACTCGTTTTGAATTAACGAAAATAGATCCAGTATTATATAATCAAATAAGATACCTTAAGGATAACGAGATTTCTGTTCCATTAGTAGAAGAGGACAAGTCTGGTATAAAAAAATACAAAATTTTAAAGGTAACCAACAGGTTTGATGAACATGCTGCTGATTATTCAAGTGATTATATCAAAATTAAAGAACTTGCACTTAAAAAAAAGAAACTAGATGCAGTTGAAAAATGGATGAAAGATAAAATCATATCAACATATGTTAACATCAATCAGGATTACAGATCTTGTAGCTCAAGATATAACTGGTTGAAAAAATGATTTATTTAAAATATTTCAGGGGCACCCAAAGCATTCCAAAACACTCACCACCATCTTTATGTATATTTTTGTGATGCATTTTATGAGCCCGTCTTAATCCTTTTGCATATCTATTATTCACTTTTCTAAATATCTTGAATCTTTGATGAATAAAAATATCATGAACTATAAAGTAAGAAAGTCCATATGTAAAAATTCCAATTCCAATTGGAAGCCCTGCCCAAAAAGAATGCTCCCCCCAAGCATAAACATTTAAAATACTTACAACTGCATAAAAAATAAAAAATAAATCATTTCTCTCAAACCATGAATCGTGATTTTTTTTGTGATGATCTTTATGTAGATTCCACAAAAAACCATGCATAATATACTTGTGACTAAACCACGCCATAAATTCCATAACTAAGTAGGTGATAAAAAACGTTAAAAAAAATAATAATATTTTTGTCATTTCACAATAGGTTTAATTTAAATTTAATATAAGACTTTGCTAAAACAGCTATTTTCTGATAGTTGGGTACGCGGATTCTGGTTTTTTTAATTTTTAATGAGGGTGTATTTTTTAATTTTTTTAAAAGTTTATTATAATATTTAAATGCAGTATAAACCCCAAATCTAGCCTCTTTTGGTAATTGAAATATTCCATCTAAAGCTGATTTAAAATCTTCTTCGATTTCTAGAATTATTTTATTTTTAGATTCTTCATCAAACTTATCCACATTTACACCTGGGAAATATATGCGATTTAATCCTTCATAATCAAGATTTAAATCTCTTAAAAAATTAACTTTTTGAAAAGCAGAACCTAATGACATTGCTGGCGTCTTAAGTTTAGAATAATAGTTTGGATCGCCTTTGACAAATACAGTTAGACACATTAACCCTACAACATCTGCTGATCCGTAAATATACTCTTTGTATTCATCATCTGTTTGGTATATTTTTTTTTCTAAATCCCATCTCATACTTTTCATAAAAGCTTTGATTAGATTTTTGTCTATATCATATTTATTTACTGTTTTTTGAAAAGAATTTAATACTGGGTTAAGGCTAATGTTCTCATCTATTGATAAAAAAAGATCATTTTCAAATCTGTTAAGTAAATCTTCTTTAGGATAGTCATGAAATGTATCAACAATCTCATCGGCAAAACGAACAAAACCGTAGATATTGTAGATATCCTGTCTTATTGACTTGTGCAGCAGTCTTGTTGCCATGGAAAACGAAGTGCTATAAAGCTTAGTGACATTCTGGCTGCATTGTTCCGAGACTACATCAAAAGTTTTTTTCATAATTATTAAAAAAATAATTCAATATAAATTTACAAAAAATGAAAATTAAAATAAGAGAAATAGAATTAAATGTGCGCACGAGAAGACTCGAACTTCCACGGGATATAATTCCCACTAGGCCCTCAACCTAGCACGTCTACCAATTCCGTCACGTGCGCGCTATGTGACTTGACTGGGGCTCGAACCCAGGACCCTCTCCTTAAAAGGGAGATGCTCTACCAGCTGAGCTATCAAGTCAATTTTTAGGGTGCAAATATAGTGTCTATAAATTGAATATTCAATATTATTTTGTTTTAAATTTGTAGGTATTAATAATGCTATTTTGAAAAAAAAAATTGTTTTAATTGGTTACATGGGGTCCGGTAAATCGTCAGTAGGTAAAGAACTTTCAGAAATATATAAGAGTTCTTTTGTGGATTTGGATGATGAAATTGTTAAAGTTGAAAAAAAATCAATTGATAAACTATTTAGTGAAAATGGAGAGTTATATTTTAGGAAATTAGAATATGAATGTTTAAAAAAAATATTAAAATTACCCGAATTTACAATCTTTTCTCTGGGAGGAGGAACTCCATGTTATTTTGACACTGCTGAAATGTTAAGTAATAATAATTTTATTGAGACGGTTTTTTTAAGGACAAGTATTAATATTTTAACAAAGAGGCTATTTAAAGAAACTAATGATAGACCAAAAATTAAGCACATAAACTCCAAAGAGGAACTACAAAAAAAAATTGGCAAAGATTTATTTGAGAGAAATTACTTTTATAATAAATCTAAGCATACTATTGACACTGACAACAAGTCTGTTTTTGAAGTTGCAAATGAAATTAAGCTTAGCTTAAAAAAACACCTTCCTTTTTTGGAGAACCCAACACGACTTTAATGTGTTCTTTTATGGAGGTTGATAATGAAATTCCTTTAAAATCTGCTTTTATTGGAAATTTTTTATGATTCCGATTCACTAAAACTACGGTTTGAATCTTATTTAAAGGAACACTTAAAAATGAATTCACTGCGTACAAAAGTGTTGATCCACTATTTAAAACGTCATCTATAATAATTATTGTTTTATTTTTGAGGTATTTAACTTCAGTAGATATTTTAATTTTATTTCTTGGATTCAATTTATCCATTTCTAGTTGAATTTGATTCACATCAATTTTACTTATCTTTTTCAAATAATCTCCAATACGATTACTTATAATTATTCCATTACTTGATATTCCAACTAGGTAGATTTCTTTCAAGTCAATATTTGACTCATATATTTGAAAAGCTATTCTTCTAGTAGCATTTTTTATATTTTCTTGATCTAGTATTTTATTTTCTTTCATTTAGTTTAGTATCAAATATTTATTTTTTATCTTTTTTAAATTCATCTATTTCTCTTCGATCTTTTTTTGTTGGCCTACCTAATCCTTTACTTCTCTGGGTAGTTTTAGCTAAATTTTGCTTTTCTATATTTTTATGAGCATCACCTTCTGTCAAATCTTGACGATAAATATCTATAATTTTAGCTCCAACTCTTGATTTAGGTATATCTAAAATTTTAATTCTATAATTTATTTGATTTTTTCTAACAGAGATTATATCTTGAGTTAATATATCTCTTGAGGGTTTTAGGATTTTATCGTTTAGACGTATATGTCCCTTTTTACATGCATTCGAAGCCATTGATCTTGACTTATACAATCTCAAGCACCAAAGTAACAGGTCAATTCGCATTTTAAAACTTGATTAAAATTTACACAAAAATAAAGTAAAATTGTATCTTGCGTTGGAATTTTAATGTATGAAAATTAATTATTTAATACTAAGTTTTGCTTTAATATTGTGTTTTTTTGGTTGTAAAAAATCTGAAAATGAAATAGAAGAAGTAGTTATAAGGAGTGCTGCAGTTCAATCTTCTGATGATGATATTGAACTAAGAAGTTACTTGCTGAGTCATTTTTATAACTATGATGATTTTAATTCAAAACCAGATGACTATTCCTTAAAAATAGTTATAGACTCTCTTTCAGGTGATAATATCGATAAAACTCCACTTATTGAAATGGTTAAAGAACAGATCCTAACTGTAAAACAAGATGGAGTAGACATACCACATAAATTATATTACTTAGTAGCTAGACAAGGAAATTCTTCAAAACCAACTAATATTGATTCAACTTTTGTTACATATAGTGGTAGTCTAATTGATGGCTCTGTTTTTGATTTTCGTGACTTACCCTTATGGTTTGATCTAGCTCAAGTTGTTCAGGGATTTAGAATGGGGATTACAAATTTTAATGCGGGAAGTTATTCTGTTAATAATAATGGAACAATAAATTTTGAAGGTTTTGGGCAAGGTGTTATGTTTTTCCCTTCTGGTCTTGGTTATTTTAGTAACACAAACTCAGGTATTCCTCAATATTCGCCATTAATTTTCAAAGTTTCGTTATTAACAACTAATATCTCTGATCATGACAATGATGGAATTCCTTCTTATCTCGAGGATATTGATCTTGATGGTGAGCCGTTAAATGATGATACTGATGGAGATGGCAACATCAATTTATACGATGCTGACGATGATGGAGATGGAATACTAACAATTAATGAGATTGACAAAGATGATAACGGTATAATTGATGATACCGATGAAGATGGAATTCCTGATTATTTAGATCCAAATATTACTAATTAATTCGATAGGAAAAACCCATAGACAATAGGGAGGCTCTCGTGTCAATTTTGGCTACATTTAAATTACTTTCATTAAGTAATTTTGTTTCTAATGAATTTAAGCCTCTTTCATACCTTAAATCGAATTGAAGTTTACCCAGATGAACACGTGTACCAATATTAATCCCCATAGTTGTTTTGCCTTTAACTTCGTCTAGGTTAAATGTATTACTCTTTTCATTTAAAACATACTGAAAAGATGGACCAATATAAGCGCTTAGAAATGGCATAATTTTATATCCAACAGTAATAGGTAATTCAATTTTTTCTTGAATTAAATCATTGCTATTTTTTATTTTACTAAATTGAAGTTCTGTTCTTAAATTGATTAGAAGAAGGTCAATAGAAGCGTAACTCCCTATAAAAAAACCTTGAAAATCATTTTTAGTAATTTTATTTTCAAAAGCATCAGAAATTATTGAAAAATTTGAACTATTATTTAAATTAACTCCAGCTTTAAATCCATAATCAATTTGAGAAAAAATTGATAATGGAAAAAATAAAAATAGTTTTAAGTAAAATTTTTTCATTTGAACAATTTTCTTTTTAGAACCTTTTCAACCTTATTAATTATATTCTTTTTACTTAAACCATATTTTTCCATCAATTGACTTGGAGTTCCGGATTCTCCAAAAGTATCATTAGTTCCAACAAATTCTTGAGGAGAAGGGAAATTTAAAGAAAGTGTTCTTGAAACACTCTCACCTAGTCCACCGATAATATTATGTTCTTCAGCGGTAACAACAGCCCTTGTTTTAGATACTGAATTGATTATAATTTCTTCATCTAGTGGCTTAATGGTATGAATATTAATAACTTCAGCTGAAATGCCTTTTTCAAATAAATATTCAGCAGCTTTAAGAGACTCCCAAACTAAATGACCAGTTGCAATAATTGTAACGTCAGAACCCTCAGTCATTAATATTCCTTTGCCAATTTGAAATATATCTTTATCTGGAGTAAAGTTTGGAACTTTAGGTCTTCCAAATCTTAAATAAACGGGACCAATATGATCTGCTATAGCCAGTGTTGCTGCTTTTGTTTGGTTAAAATCACATGTATTTATGACAGTCATACCTGGAAGCATTTTCATAAGACCAATATCTTCAAGTATTTGATGAGTGGCTCCATCTTCTCCCAAAGTGACTCCTGCATGTGAAGCACAAATTTTTACATTTTTACTTGAATATGCAATTGATTGTCTTATTTGATCATAAACTCTTCCAGTTGAAAAATTTGCAAATGTCCCTGTAAAAGGTATTTTACCTCCGATAGTTAATCCAGCTGCGATACCCATCATATTTGCTTCTGCTATACCTATTTGAAAAAATCTTTTAGGATTTTCTTCTAAGAATTGATCCATTTTAAGCGAGCCAATTAAATCTGCACAAAGTGCAACAACATTAGGTTTAGTTCTTCCAAGCTCCGTTAAACCAGCTCCAAATCCAGATCTTGTATCGTTTGCTCCAGTATCTATATATTTCCTCATAATTTTTTAATAATCTCCCAGTGTTACAGGGTTCTGTGAAAGTGCTTGTTTTAATTGATCGTCATTTGGAGCTTTTCCATGCCAAGCATGGGTGTTCATCATAAAATCAACTCCGTTACCCATTTCTGTTTTCATCAAAATAGCTACTGGAACTCCATTACCAAGATTATTTTTGGCCTCAATTATTTTAGATATTATTAACTCAATATTATTACCTTCATTTAATTCTAGTGTTTTCCAACCAAAAGATTCAAATTTTGACTTTAGATTTCCCATGTTAAGAACTTCGTCAGTTGAACCATCAATTTGTTTACCATTTAAATCTATGGTTGCAATAACATTATCAACTCCTTTAGCTGCTGCATACATTAAAGCTTCCCAGTTTTGGCCTTCTTGAAGCTCTCCATCCCCCATTAAAACAAACACTGTTTTAGGATCTTTGTTTATCTTTTTACTTAATGCTGCACCAATAGCAACCGATAACCCTTGACCAAGAGAACCTGAAGCAACTCTTATTCCTGGGAGTCCTTCATGTGTGGTTGGATGACCTTGGAGTCTTGAATTAATTAATCTAAATGTGTTGAGTTCCTCAATTGGAAAATATCCATTCCTAGACAAGACACTATAAAAAACAGGGGAAATATGTCCATTGGATAAGAAAAATAGATCCTCATTAACACCATTTATATTGAATTTTGGATCATGATCCATGATTTCATTGTAAAGCACAACTAAAAATTCTGCACACCCCAAAGATCCCCCAGGATGCCCAGAATTAACTTTATGAACCATTCTTAAAATATCCCTTCTTACCTGCTGAACAAAGGATTTTAAAGTTAATGTATCTGTCATTTAAATTTGTATATGTTCATAACAATATTACATTAAATGATGTCATTGGCAAAGTTCTAGCTTTGGTAATTTTGAGAGTTTATAACTAATTAATTAACATTATAATTTATCTACATTATAGATTAATACATTTGTAACTTAATTTTTCTAATGAAATTTGAATTACAACATACAGATATCCATTCTAAAGCAAGAGCAGGTAATGTTTTTACAGATCACGGAAAAATTGAAACTCCAATTTTTATGCCAGTTGGAACTTCTGCAACTGTAAAAGGTGTTCATCAACGCGAATTAGAGAACGATATTAAGCCAGATATTATATTAGCAAATACTTATCACCTTTATTTAAGACCAACCATAAAAATTATTGAAGCTGCTGGTGGAATTCATAAGTTTATGAATTGGAATAAACCAATCCTCACCGACTCCGGTGGATATCAAGTCTATTCTTTATCAGCTAATCGAAAAATTAAAGAGGAAGGGGTTAAGTTCAAATCTCATATTGATGGTTCATTTCATTTTTTCACTCCTGAAAATGCTATATCTATACAAAGGAAAATTGGGGCTGATATAATTATGGCATTTGATGAATGCACACCTTATCCATGCGATTTTCAGTATGCGAAAACATCTATGCAAAGAACACATCGTTGGCTTGACCGTTGTTTATTACAAGATATTAAAGAGAAATTTTTTTATAGTTACTCTCAGACACTTTTTCCAATAATTCAAGGAAGTGTATACAAGGATCTAAGGAAAGAATCTGCTGAATATATTTCTAATAAAAATGCTTTTGGAAATGCAATTGGTGGATTGTCAGTTGGAGAGCCTGCAGAGGAAATGTATGAAATGACAGAGGTAGTTACTGCAATTTTACCCAAGGATAAACCTAGATATCTCATGGGTGTTGGAACACCGATAAATTTACTCGAAAACATTTCTTTAGGAATTGACATGTTTGACTGTGTAATGCCTACAAGAAATGCTAGGAATGGAATGATTTTTACTGCAAATGGTACTATAAATATCAAAAATAAAAAATGGGAGCTAGATTTTTCATTTTTGGATTCAGATAATTATTGTTTTGTTGATATTACATATTCTAAGTCATATGTTAGACATCTTTTTACTGTGAATGAGATGCTTGGTAAACAAATATGTTCAATTCATAATCTTGCTTTTTACATTTGGTTGGTTCGAGAATCTAGAAAACATATATTAGCTGGAGATTTTGTAAAATGGAAAAAAAAGATGGTTAAACAATTAGATCAACGTCTCTAGAATGAAGCTCATTGATTGGTATATTATAAAAAGATATTTAGGAACCTTCTTTGTAATGCTTCTAATGTTCATTCCAATTGGAATAATGGTAGACATTGCAGAAAAGATAGATAAGTTCAAGGAAAATGAAGTTCCCTCTAGCGCACTTTTTAGTTATTATATAGATTTTACTGGATATTTTGCAAATCTTTTATTCCCCATATTTCTTTTTCTTTCTGTTATCTGGTTTACTTCAAAATTAGCTACCAATACTGAAATTATAGCAATTTTGAGTTCTGGAATTTCATTTACTAGATTTTTGAGACCATTTATTATATCTGCATCTTTTATTGCAACTATAGCGTTTGTAATGGGAATGTTTATTGTTCCAAATTCCAATAGGGGGTTCAATGAATTTTTATTTAAATATATTAAAAAGAAAAACGAGAGAAATACATCCTACTTGTTTAAACAAATTAATCCAAAGGAGTTTATTTATGTGAGTAGCTATAATCCTCTTAGAAAAAGAGCTAATAATTTTACTCTTGAAAAGTTTGAAAATCAAAAGTTAGAAATTAAAATAACAGCCGAAAGCATTCGTTGGGTTGAGAAAGATTCAACTTTTAGACTCTCCAACTATTCAAAGAGAACTATTAATGGAGATAAGGAGTATTTTGAAAAGCAGAATATTAAGGATACTATTTTTGATTTTAAAGTAGATGATCTTGCTCCAGTAAACTACAAGGCTGAAACTTTAACAATGTTTGATTTAAACGATTTTATTAATAAAGAAAGGGAAAGTGGATCTGTTTCCATTAATTCCCACTTATTAGTCAGATATAAAAGATATAGCTTGCCACTTGCATCTTTTATTTTAACTATAATTGCTGTCTCGATGTCTTCATTCAAAAAAAGAGGAGGGATGGGAGTTAATTTGGCTTTTGGAATTACTCTTGGGTTTGTTTTTATTTTTTTCGATAAAATATTTGGAGTATTAGTTACTAAGTCAAATTTCTCTCCTTTTTTAGGTGCATGGCTACCATTAATATTTTTTGGTATTTTGGCTATCTATTTATTAAATTATGCAAAACGATAGTACTAAAGATTTAATACATTTTCATTTTTTAGTTTTTCTTTGGGGTTTTACATCAATTTTAGGGGCATTAATTAAATTAAATTCAATTCAAATTGTTTGGCATCGCATGTTTATCGCACATGTTTTGGTTGGCATTTATCTATTTATTTATAATAGAAAGATGTTTTTTATAAATAGAAAATACATAATTAAATTAATTTTAGCAGGCATTTTAATTTCAACCCATTGGGTAGCTTTTTTTTATGCTATAAAAATATCTGGTGTTTCTTTAACATTATCTATAATGGCATCTGGGGCTTTTATGACTTCATTAATTGAGCCACTAGTTTTTAAAAGAAAATTTTTAATAAAAGAGTTATTATTTGGTTCAGTTACATTGGTGGGATTAATAATAATTTTCAGGGCAGAGTTTGATCAATATTTAGCAATATCTATCGCTTTTTTAGCAACAATTTTAAGCGTAATTTTTACACTTATAAATAGTAGTTTAGTTAAAGAAAAACTTTCTCCACTATCAATTACTTTTTATGAACTTTTCATTGGATGGATTACAATCTCTATTTATATAGTATTTAACACTAATCAATTAGATACACTATTTATGTTTTCGATATCCGATATGTTTTTATTATTAATTTTAGGTTCTATTTGTACTGCCTATGCCCATGTTGGTTCTGTAAAAGTAATGCGAAATTTATCTCCTTTTTCATTTATGATTATAATAAATCTTGAGCCTGTTTATGCAGTGATTTTATCTTTACTGTTTTTTGGAAAAAATGAATTAATGAGTTTTGACTTTTATATCGGATTTTCTTTAATTTTGACGGCTATACTATTAGACAGTTTAGATAAACGTAAAACTAGATTAAAGAAATTAACAGAAAAGAATTTACATTTGTAAATATTACACTGCAAGAATATGGAATATTTAGATTTTGAAGAACCCATAAAGGATCTTCATGAACAGATAAAAAAATGTAAAGACATAGGGAATGAAAGTTCAGTTGATGTGAGTGATACCTGTGGACTTTTGGAGTCAAAATTAGAAGTAACCAAAAAAGAAATTTATTCTAATTTAACTGCTTGGCAAAGGGTTCAATTATCAAGACACCCTTCAAGACCTTACACTCTTGATTATATAAAATACTTGACCAATGGTACTTTTCTTGAATTACATGGAGATAGAAATATTGGAGATGACAAGGCAATGATTGGGGGCTTGGGTAAAATAGATCATCAATCTTTTATGTTCATTGGAACCCAAAAAGGATATAACACAAAGACAAGGCAATATCGCAATTTTGGTATGGCAAACCCAGAAGGTTACAGAAAATCCTTAAGACTTATGCATTCTGCAGAAAAATTTAATATTCCTATAATATGTTTTATTGATACTCCAGGTGCATTTCCTGGTCTTGAAGCTGAAGAAAGAGGTCAAGGTGAGGCAATCGCCAAAAATATTATAGGTATGATGTCCATAAAGGTTCCTATTATTGTTATTGTTATTGGGGAAGGTGCTTCTGGGGGTGCTCTAGGAATAGGTGTGGGAGATAGAGTTTTTATGCTCGAAAACACATGGTATTCTGTAATATCCCCAGAATCATGTTCTTCAATATTATGGAGAAGTTGGAAGTATAAAGAAGCAGCAGCTGAAGCATTAAAGTTGACTCCAAATGATATGCTGGATGCTAAGTTAATAGATAAGATAATTAAAGAACCTCTAGGAGGAGCTCATTATGACAGGATATCTACTTTTAATTCTGTTAAAAAAGAAATACTAAACACATTTCAAAAATTAAAAAAAATAGAGTTTAGAAAAAGAATTGATTTAAGAAGAAATAAATTTTCAAATATGGGAGTTTATGTAGAATCTAAATAGTAATCCTTGCCTTATTAACAAGTTTTATAAGTTATCAACTAAATCACTGTTGACATTTGATTTTGAAATAAAACTCTCATTCCATAAATCAATATTACTTTTGATTTATGGAAGAAAAAAAGTCCCTTTTTAAAACTATTAAACCAAATACTACTATTGTTAATCTTGAGCAGGCAAAACTGCCCCCACAAGCTCTTGATTTAGAGGAAGCGGTTCTAGGTGCTATGTTAATTGATAAAAAAGGTGTTGATGAAGTAATTGATATTTTACAGCCTGAAGCTTTTTATAAAACTGCACATCAATATATTTTTGAAGAAATATTATTATTGTTTGAATCTACAAGTCCAATCGACTTACTTACTGTTTCATCCGCACTTCGAAAGGCAGGAAGACTTGATGTCATTGGGGGTGATTATTATTTAGTTCAATTAACTCAAAAAGTTGCAAGTTCTGCTCATATTGAATTTCATGCTAGAATTATTTTGCAAAAACATATTCAAAGAAGTCTTATTAAAATTTCAAGTGAAATAATTGAAAAATCATACAAGGATTCAACAGATGTTTTAGAACTCTTAGATGAAGCCGAATCTAAACTATATGATGTAACCCAAGGAAATATTAAAAGATCTTTTTCTTCTGCCCAAAGTTTAGTTATTGAGGCCAAAAAGAAAATTGAAGATATTGCAAGTCGTGAAGGTTTGAGCGGAATTAGTAGTGGATTTGATGAGATTGATAAATTGACCTCAGGTTGGCAGCCAAGTGATTTAATAATAATTGCTGCAAGACCTGGAATGGGTAAAACAGCATTAACATTGTCTATGGCCAGAAACATTGCAGTTGGAAGACAAGTTCCCGTAGCATTTTTCTCATTGGAAATGTCATCAGTGCAATTAATCACTAGACTGATTTCTGCTGAAACTGGACTATCTTCAGAAAAGTTAAGAACAGGTAAATTAGCTCAACACGAATGGCAACAGTTAAACGTAAAGGTTAGTGATTTGGAAAAGGCTCCATTATACATCGATGACTCTCCTTCACTATCAATTTTTGAATTAAGAGCAAAGGCTAGAAGATTATCTAGACTTCACGGAATCAAATTAATTGTTATTGACTATTTACAATTAATGACGGCTGCAACTAATAATAAATCAGGGAATAGAGAGCAAGAAATTTCAACAATTTCAAGAAATTTAAAAGCTCTTGCAAAGGAACTGGATACCCCAGTAATTGCTCTTTCCCAATTATCAAGAGCTGTTGAGACAAGAGGTGGTACTAAAAGGCCTCAATTATCAGACCTTAGAGAGTCAGGAGCTATAGAACAGGATGCTGACATTGTTTCTTTTATTTATCGTCCTGAGTATTACGGAATAGACGAATGGGACGACGAGGAAAGAAGTCCTTCAGATGGGCAGGCTGAATTTATTGTAGCGAAACACAGAAATGGAGGTTTAGATAACATAAGACTTAAATTTATTGCTCATCTTGGTAAGTTTGAAAATGTTTCAGATTTTGATTCATCTTCTGAATTTGAGTCAAAAATGAATATTGAAAATAATACCATCTCAAAAAAAAACATTCCTAATGCTAATGATGCATTCGGAAATTCTTACAATGATTCAAATATAGATGATACTCCTTTTTAAAGTATTAAGCTATATATGAAAAATATTTCATTCGCCTCCGGTCCTGCAATAGTGATAACTGCTGCTTTTATAGGTCCAGGAAGTTTAACTATTTGTGCTATTGCTGGTGTTGATTTTGGATATGAACTACTTTGGGCTGTTTTACTTTCGTGCCTCATAACAATTTTTTTTCAAAACACTATTGCTAATTTAAGTTTTAAAACAGGTAAGGGTTTAGTTGAATTGCTCAATGATAAGTTAAAGAATTCAGTATTTCGTTATTTAGTTATATCATTTGTTTTAATTTCAATTTTCTTTGGAAATGCAGCCTACGAAGCTGGAAATATTACTGGAGCCTATATTGGGTTAGAGAATCTTATTAAACTATCATCTCTTCAATATGAGGAAATCTCAACAAGTATTTTACTTCTAATAATTACAACAATTATTATGATTATTGTATGGAGAGATAACAATAGGTTAATTAAAAATATTTTAGGTGTTACAGTTCTTATGATGAGTATATCATTTTTAATAGCATCAATACTAACAAAACCAGACATATATATAATATTAGATAGTTTTCTCACACCAAGATGGAGACCTGAATCTTGGAAAACTATTGTTGCAGTTTTAGGAACGACTGTAGTTCCTTATAATTTATTTTTACATGCAGCGCTTGTAAAGAAGGACAAGAATAGTTTGAATATTTCATATTTGAGAAGAGATACATTTATAGCTGTAGCTTTTGGAGGTATAATTTCATCATCAATTATAATTGCGGCAGCTGGATCTAATATTGATGAAATACAATCAATAAATGATTTAGGAAATTCATTGAGTAAATTATACGGATCTAACTCAAGTATATTAATTTCAATTGGACTTTTTTGTGCGGGTTTAAGTTCAGCTATCACTGCTCCAATTGCAGCTGGATATGTAGTTGAAGAATCTCTTAAAAATTTTAAATACAAAAATATATTTAAAAAAATAGCTATATATATTGTTGTTTTTACAGGTTTAGTGTTTGCAAAATCTGGATATCAACCCATTGAATTAATAAGAATAGCTCAAATTGCAAATGGATTATTACTTCCTTTAATTACTTTGTTTGTTAGTATCTTATGTTTGCCAAAAAAAAATGACTTTTTGATTTTAAAAATTAGATTCTTAATTATCATCATTTTGTTTATACTTTTTACATTTCTAGCTTTTAAGGTTTTATTTTTATAGTTTAATAAAATTAATTAAAAACTGATGCAAATAAATATTGATCTAGGTGAGGGAGGTAAATATGATTTGAGTTTTATGCCTCACATTACTAGTTGTAGTATAGCTTGTGGAGGTCATTATGGAACAGTTCAAACAATTAAAAACACTATATCTTTAGCTTTAAGTCATGGTGTTAATGTTGGGTCACATCCTTCATATCCAGACAAAGAAAACTTTGGTAGAAAATCTATGAATTTAAAGTTAAATGATTTTCAAGATTCAATTAAAAGTCAGTTGTTAAAATTTAAACAAGCTCTTGTTTTTTTTAATACTAAATGGCACCATTGCAAAGCCCATGGAGCTTTGTATAATGATATTGCTGAAAACGGAAAATTAACCCAAGCATATCTTGAAGTTTTATGTGAATTTCCAGAAATCAACTTTCTAATTCTACCTGCTTCAAAGCCAATTGTTAAACAGGCAAAAAAAATGAGGTTTAATGTTCTTAATGAAGTGTTTTCAGATAGAAAATACAATGAATCATTTTCTTTAATTCCACGGAATGAAAAACACTCAGTTATAGAATCATCTGACGAGTTTTCCGATAATTTAAATCGTTTATTAAATCAAAATATTCTTCTTTCAAATGGTTTTATAAAAAAAATATCATATGATACTATCTGTCTTCACAGTGATACCCCAAAGTCAAAAAAATTTCTTAAAATAATTAAGAATATAGTTTCTGAAAAAAAGTTATGATGCATTTTAAAACTAATTTTAAGTTATTTGGAGAAAAAGTAATAATTGTTGATATAAATAAATATATAAATAATCCTGTTTCTTTAGCATGGCGCTCTGAGCTTTGTGTTTCTCTTCAGAATGAATTTCAAAATATATTAAATGATGTTGTATTTACATTATCTGAAATAACTATTTTTTTAAAAATTACTCCAGAAAAATTTCATTTACAACAAATTCATAAATTTATAATAAATTTTTCTTTAAATAAAAAAAATATAATTAGAACTTTGTGGGAAGTTACTGCTTGCTTTGATCAAATTTATTGTGAAAATATTTTAATTAACAATAAGAAAAAATTAATTTCTCACCAGTGCTATATCTCAGAATTTTTAAATTGTAATTTTGAAGTTCATCATTATGGCTTTTTACCTGGTTTTATTTATTTGTCTGGACTTCCATCAAAACTACATTTAAGTAGAAAAGCTACTCCTGAAAAAAATATTCTCCCAGGCACTATATCAGTTGGAGAATCTTATGTAGGTGTTTACCCTCAGAACAGTCCAGGAGGCTGGAACAGAATAGGAAGAACAAACCACTCTTTTTTTAACAAAAAGAGTACTCCACCCTGTTTTGTTTTGCCTGGTGATAAAATTAAATTTACTTCTATTGATATTGATGAATATCAAAGGGAAATGAATAACATAAATACTAAAATTTTAAAATCACAACAATTTGAAATCGTTTTTTAAAGTAATTGATCCTGGGTTTTATACTTCTATTCAAGACCAAGGCCGCTATGGTTTCAGAAGATTTGGATTCCCTGTATCGGGTCCAATGGATTCTATTTCTTATAAAAATGCTAACCACTTAGTTGGAAATTTATATAATGAAGCTGTTTTAGAATCTACATTAAAAGGACCCAAATTACTATTTTCAGCACCCACAATTGTTGCTGTAAGTGGTGCAATGACATCTATTTTCAAAAATGACAAACCTGTTGAGTTAAATAAATCTTTTTTTTGTGATCTAGGCGATACTCTAGAGTTAGGTTTCGTTGAAAAAGGTTTTAGAAATTATATAAGCTTTAAAGGCGGGATTATACAAAACAAGATTTTTGGTAGTTATTCTCAATACCATCCAATTACAGAATATAGTAAAATACAAAAGGGAGAAAATATTAAATTCAAATCATTAAATACTCATGAAAATAAATTTAAAAATCCAAAAATAAATAATTTGTATTTAAATACTAATTTAAAAGTATTTGAAGGTCCCTATTGGGATAAATTGAATAATAGCTTGAAAAATAAAATATTAAAAACAGAATTTAAAATTGGTTCTAATGACAGAATGGCATATAGATTATCAGGAAAAGGTATTTTGGTAAATAAAATTGTATCACATAGTGCTTCTGTTATTCCAGGAACAGTTCAATTAACTCCTTCGGGAGATTTAATTATTGTTATGCGAGATGGACAGGTTACTGGAGGTTATCCTAGAATATTACAATTAACTGAAAAATCACAATCAATTTTATCTCAAATTAGTACAGGTAAAATAGTTAGTTTTGAAATTAATGAATACGATAGGTTTCATCATTGGGAATTCTAAACCTTTTGCCATAAACGCCCTCATTTTTTCTAATACCACATCCAATTACCATACTTATTTCAGTTTTTGATGGAATGTTTAAGTTTTTTTTAATTCTATTAGAATCAAAACCTTCCATAGGGCATGTGTCGTATCCAATCCCTGCCATACTAATCATAAATGTTTGTGCCGCCAAGGCAGCACTCTTATGAACAATCACTCTAACGTCACTATTTCCAACCTCTTGGTACATAGGTTTGAATAGACTTATGGTTTTTACATACAATTTTTTAAAAACACCTTTTATTCCATAAAAATCAGAATAAATCATTGGTACTAATTTTTCATAATAATAAAGTGCTTTTTCTCTTTTGACTGGATCTAAATTTTTTATTTTTGATAAAGAAGTTTTGATATTATTCAAGTTAGAATTCAATCTTTTTTTCCACAAATCTCTTCTAACCACAACAATCAAAAACTGTTCAGCTGTATTTGCTGCTGGCTGATTGAAGCAAGATATTGCAATTTCTTTCTTTTTCTTTTTGGAAACTATATGATGAAACTCCCATAGCTGCATATTGCTACTTGAGGGGGCTAAATGTGCCTGTTCAATACATTTTTTCACCTTATTTACATCAATCTGCTTTTCAGGATCATAAACACGAACAGATCTTCTAAAATCTATTGCTTGACTAACCGATTTTTCTTGCATACTGATGACACATTCTATTTTAAAAAGGATTATTTTTGTTGCAAATATGATAAATTTTTAAATATATTTTAAAATTATAATGAGATTAATTTATTTGAGTCGCAGCTTATCAAATGTATAATTTATTGATTTATATGTTGTTAAGTGTAAATTGTGCATTTTGGATATAGTTTTGAATTATTACATAATTTTATCTAATATCCTGTTCTAATTAATTTTATATAATAATTTAAATTATGAGTTTAAATAAATACAGTCATCAAGTTACTCAGGATTCAACTCAACCTGCTGCTCAAGCAATGCTTCATGCTATTGGACTGACAGACGATGATTTCAAAAAACCATTGATTGGTATCGCAAGTACAGGATATGAAGGTAACCCTTGTAATATGCATTTGAATGACCTTTCTGTACACGTCAAAAAGGGTATTGAGGTTGATAAAAACATGATTGGTTTAATTTTTAATACAATTGGTGTAAGTGATGGAATATCAATGGGAACTCCAGGTATGAGATTTTCTCTTCCTTCAAGAGATGTGATTGCAGATTCAATTGAAACAGTGGTTCAGGCTATGTCCTATGATGCTCTTGCAACTGTAGTTGGATGTGACAAAAATATGCCTGGTGCGTTAATAGCAATGATTAGACTAGATAGACCAAGTATTCTTGTTTATGGAGGTACAATTTCTTCAGGATGTCATAATGGAAAAGAGTTGGATGTTGTATCTGCTTTTGAAGCTTGGGGAGAGAGAGTTGCTGGAACAATTGATCAAAATGAATATAAAAATATAATTAAAAAAGCTTGTCCTGGAGCGGGAGCTTGTGGTGGAATGTATACAGCAAATACTATGGCGTCAGCTATAGAAGCATTGGGGATGTCTTTACCTTATAACTCATCTAATCCTGCTGTAAGTCAAGAAAAAATATCTGAATGTAATTTAGTTGGTAGTTCTATTTATAACCTTCTTAAAATGGATCTTAAGCCTTCTGAAATCATAACAAAAAAATCACTTATCAATGCATTAAGATTAATATCTGTATTGGGAGGGTCGACAAATGCTGTTCTTCATTTTTTAGCAATAGCCAAAGCTGCAGATATTGATTTAACTATTGAAGATTTTCAAAAGGTTAGTGATAATACTCCTTTTTTAGCTGATTTGAAACCAAGTGGAAAATATCTAATGAAAGATTTGCATTCAATTGGTGGAGTTCCTGCTGTTTTGAAATACATGCTGGATAATGATATGCTTTATGGAGAATGTTTGACTGTTACTGGTAAAACTTTAGCAGAAAATTTAAAAAACATTCCATCTTTAAAGAAAAATCAAGATATAATCAGACCATTGAATAACCCCATAAAACCTACAGGTCATATTCGTATTTTGAAAGGTAACCTTGCCCCGGGAGGGTCTGTTGCGAAAATAACTGGAAAAGAAGGTCTAATTTTTAAGGGTCCTGCAAAAGTTTTTAATGGTGAATATGATGCTAACGATGGTATATCATCTGGAATAGTAATAAAAGGAGATGTTGTTGTGATTCGTTATGAGGGTCCAAAAGGAGGTCCTGGAATGCCCGAAATGCTTAAACCTACCGCAGCTATAATGGGAGCTGGACTAGGAAAAAATGTTGCTTTAATTACCGATGGAAGGTTTTCTGGAGGAACCCATGGATTTGTAGTTGGTCATATTGTTCCTGAAGCTCAAGAGGGAGGCCCAATAGCTTTCATCGAAAATGGTGATATTATAACAATTAATGCTGAATCAAATTCAATAAGTGTTGATTTATCTGATAATCAGATCCTTACAAGAAAGTCAAAATGGGTTAAGCCAGAATATAAATTTAAAAAGGGCGTTCTTTATAAGTATATTAAAAACGTTAGTAATGCATCAAGTGGATGCGTAACAGATGAAAATTTATAATGAAAAAAATTAAACCAATAAAAATTTCAGGAGCAGAAGCTGTAATACGGTGTCTCCTTGCGGAGAATGTTGATCTAATTTATGGCTATCCTGGTGGAGCAATAATGCCAATCTACGATGAATTGTACAAGTTTCAAGATAAGCTACAGCACATTTTAACACGTCATGAACAAGGAGCTGCTCATGCTGCTCAAGGTTTTGCAAGGACCTCAGGAAAGGTGGGTGTAGCTATTGCTACCTCAGGACCTGGAGCTACCAACTTAGTTACCGGAATTGCTGATGCTCAAATTGATTCCACTCCCATGGTATGTATCACTGGTCAGGTTGCATCTCACTTATTAGGATCTGATGCTTTCCAAGAAACAGATATTATAGGAATTTCAACCCCTGTAACTAAATGGAATTATCAAATAACTAAATCAAGTGAAATACCACATATATTGGCAAAAGCTTTCTACATAGCCAAATCTGGCAGACCAGGGCCAGTTCTTATAGACATTACTAAAGATGCTCAGTTTGAGGAATTTGATTTTAAATATGAGCATTGTCTTGGAATAAGAAGCTATAAGCCAATTCCTGAAACTAGTTCAGATTCATTAAAACAAGCAGCCGAACTTATTAATAAAGCAAAAAAACCAATGCTTGTCTGGGGTCAGGGTGTTATATTGGGCAGAGCCGAAGAAGCACTTAAAAAATTCATTGAGATTTCTGGAATTCCAGCAGTTTGGACTATATTAGGTTTGTCAGCTATACCTACAGCTCATCCCTTAAATAAGGGTATGGTTGGTATGCATGGGAATTATGGACCAAATATTTTAACCAATGAATGTGATGTTTTAATTGCTGTTGGTATGAGGTTTGACGATAGGGTAACAGGTAATCTTGAGAGTTATGCTAAACAGGCAAAAGTGATTCACTTTGAAATTGATCCTGCTGAAATTAATAAAAATGTATATGCAGATGTTCCGATTCTAGGTGACTGCAAAACTAGCTTGGAGAAAATTATTCCAATGATAAATTTAGGTTCTCATGATTCATGGATTAAACGCTTTGATTCTTTAATGGAAATTGAAATTGATAAAGTTATTAAAAATGAAATGTTTCCAACAAAAGAGGGACTAACGATGGCCGAATCAATTCAGGCTATTAATAAGTTCACTAAAGGAGATGCAGTTATAGTTACCGATGTTGGTCAGCATCAAATGGTAACTTGTCGATATGCAAATTTTAATAATTCTAAAAGTAACATTACCTCTGGTGGCCTAGGAACTATGGGTTTTGCACTACCTGCTGCAATTGGCGCGAAAATGGGAGCTCCTAATCGAGAAGTAATAGCTGTCATCGGAGATGGAGGGTATCAAATGACGATACAAGAATTAGGAACTATCTTCCAAAATAAAACTGCTGTTAAAATTGTTGTTTTGAATAATGATTTTCTTGGAATGGTTAGACAATGGCAACAAATGTTTTTTGATAAACGATATGCTTCAACTGAAATGGTAAATGCAGATTTTGTAGCTATTGCAAAAGGTTATTTTATTGATGCTGAAAGGGTTAGTAAGAGAAGTGATCTTGAGGCTGCTGTCTCTAAAATGATATCTTCAGATAAACCTTATTTTTTAGAAATTTGTGTTGAAAAGGAAGCCAATGTTTTTCCAATGATACCAACCGGTGCGTCAGTCTCAGATATAAGATTATCATAAAATGAATACAAAAGAAACATATACCATATCAATATATTCAGAAAACAACATAGGATTGTTAAATAGAATTTCTGCGATATTTTTAAAACGTCATATTAATATTGAAAGTTTTTCTACATCTTTATCAGAAATAGAAAATGTTTTTAGATTTATTATTGTTGTTAATATTGATCCCGACCAAATAAAAAAAATCATTCTACAAATAGAAAAACAAGTTGACGTTATTAAAGCTTTTCATCATACTGATGACGAGACTATTTTTCAAGAATCTGCTTTATATAAAGTAAAATCTAGCTCTCTTTTTGAAGAAAGGCATATTCAAAATATTATAAAAAAGAGTCATGCAAACATAGTAACTGTATCTCCAGAGTTTTTTGTTATCGAAAAAACTGGATTTAGAGATGAAACAGAAGAACTTCGTAAAGATTTACTTGAATATGGCTTGCTTCAATTTGTTAGATCTGGACGAATTTCAGTAACAAAATCAAAAATGGAAATTTCAGAAATTTTAAATACATTCAATAAAATTAATTAAAAATGGAAAATTATTTTAATCGACTATCGTTAAGGGAGAAACTTCAACAGCTCGGAAAGTGCAGATTTATGGAGTCATCAGAATTTTCAGAAGGTATTTCAGTTTTATTGAGTAAAAATATCGTAATCGTTGGTTGTGGAGCTCAGGGTTTAAATCAAGGATTAAACATGAGAGATTCTGGTTTAAATATTTCATATGCACTTAGGCAATCGGCAATTGATCAAAAAAGAATTTCATATAAAAACGCAGAAGAAAATAATTTTAAAGTTGGAAATTATAACGAGATGATTCCTGACGCGGATCTTGTAATTAATTTAACTCCAGATAAAAATCATACATCTGTTATTGATGAAGTAATGCCTTTAATGAAAAAAGATTCAACTATTTCGTATTCACATGGTTTTAATATTGTAGAAGAAGGGAAAGAAATAAGAAAGGATCTTACCGTAATTATGGTTGCTCCTAAATGCCCTGGATCTGAGGTTCGTGAGGAATATAAGCGTGGTTTTGGGGTTCCAACTTTAATAGCTGTTCATCCCGAAAATGACCCAAATGGTAATGGGTTAGAACAGGCAAAAGCTTATGCTGTTTCTACTGGAGGTAATAGGGCTGGTGTTTTAGAATCTTCGTTTGTGGCTGAAGTTAAATCTGATTTAATGGGAGAACAAACAATTCTTTGTGGAGTTTTACAAACAGGAAGTATTTTGTGTTTTGATAAAATGATATCTGAAGGAATTGATCCTCATTATGCTTCCAACCTCATTCAGTATGGTTGGGAGATTATTACAGAAGCATTAAAGCATGGTGGAATAACTAATATGATGGATAGATTGTCTAATCCATCTAAGGTTAAAGCATTTGAGCTTTCTGAAGAGTTGAAACAAATCTTAGAACCTTTATTCAATAAGCATATGGATGATATAATGTCTGGTCATTTTTCAAAGACAATGATGGAGGATTGGAAAAATGATGATCAAAATCTTTTGAAATGGAGATCTGCAACTTCTGAAACAACTTTTGAGAAAACTGATCCATTATCCCAAAAGATAGATGATCAAGAGTATTTTGACAACTGCACTTTGATGGTGGCATTTGTTCGTGCTGGCGTTGAATTAGCATTTGACACTATGGTTGCTGCTGGTATTAAAGAGGAATCTGCTTATTATGAATCTTTGCATGAAACTCCATTAATTGCAAATACAATAGCAAGAAAAAAATTATTTGAAATGAATCGTGTTATTTCAGATACTGCTGAGTATGGTTGTTATTTATTTGATCACGCTGCAAAGCCCTTATTAAAAGAATTTATGAGAACGATCTCTACTGATGTTATTGGTAAGCCCTATATTTCCTGTGATAACATTGTAGATAACCAAAAATTAATTGCCATAAATGAAATGATCCGTTTTCATCCAATTGAAATAATTGGATATGATCTTCGTGAGTCAATGACCTCTATGAAGAAAATATAAATAAATGAATTTATCATTATCTCTTTCTGGAGTTATATCAGCCGCTAAGACGTTACATGGTATAGCAGTTAAAACTCCATTTCAATTTAATCCAAGGTTGTCAAAAAATTTAGCTTGTAATGTTTATGTTAAAAGAGAGGATTTACAGATAGTTAGATCCTTTAAAATAAGAGGAGCATACAATAAAATCAGTTCAATTGCTGATAAAGCTAGAAAAACGGGTGTTATATGTGCAAGCGCTGGGAATCATGCTCAAGGTTTTGCTTTTGCTTGTAATTCATTAAAGATTTACGGTATAGTTTATATGCCTATAACTACTCCAAAGCAAAAAATCGCTCAAGTAAAAGTTTTTGGCGATAAGTACATAACTGTTAAATTGATTGGAGACTTTTACGATGATTGCCAATCTATTGCTATTGAAATTGCAAAAAATTCAGATAAAATATATATTCATGCTTTTGATGATTTAAAGGTCATAGAAGGCCAGGGAACTTCAGCATTAGAAATTATTGATCAAGCTAAAAAAAAACTTGATTATTTATTTGTTCCTATTGGAGGAGGAGGTTTGGTTTCAGGAGTTTTGACAGTTTTTAAAGAATTATCTCCAAATACAAAAATCATTGGACTGGAGCCTTCGGGAGCTCCATCAATGTCGAAATCATTAAACGATGGATTAGTTCAGGAATTGATTCACATAGATAAGTTTGTAGATGGAGCTGCAGTCAAAAAAGTTGGAAATTTACCATTTGAATATTGCAAAAACTTTCTTGATGATATAATACAAGTTCCAGAAGGTAAAATATGTCAAACAATTCTTGATTTGTATAATAAGGAAGGAATAGTTTCTGAACCAGCAGGAGCTCTTTCGATTGCAGGTTTGGAAATATATAAAGGAGATTTAAAAAACAAGGAGATAGGAGTTTTTATATGTGGTGGCAATAACGATATTTTTAGAACTCCTGAAATAAAAGAAAGAGCTTTATTATATGCAAAACTTAAACACTATTTTATTATTAAATTTCCACAGAGATCAGGAGCATTAAAAGATTTTTTAAATAATGTTTTAGGTCCAAATGATGATATTACTTTTTTTGAATATTCTAAGAAAAATAGTCGTAACAATGCTCCTGCAGTAATTGGTATAGAATTAAAAAATAAAGATGATTTTAATCCTCTTTTAGAAAGGATGAAAAAGCATAATTTTTATGGGGAATATTTGAACAATAAACCTGATTTATTGCAAATATGGCTGAAATAGTTTCGTGTTTCCTACATTAAATTCGTATTAAAGATTGCATTTGCCAATAATCTATTTGTTCCGTACCAAAAAGCTCTAAATTGAGTATTGTCTGTGAACATTATGACTTTACCCTTTCCATATCTTTTGATTTTAAACGGTACGCTATTCTTCAAAACTTTCAAGTTTACATTCGATATGTAACCACTCATAAGAGGCTCATTTGTGTACCGAATAGGGTTGTTGAATTTATCTTTTTCTGGGGACATAAAAATTGTTGAATTCCTAAAATGAGGGATAGTATAATTGGAAATACCAAAATTGATAGGGTGACTTCTGTCTATATTTGTATTAAATATGGCCCCACTTATTAATTGGGCACCAAAATGATTTCTTTTTTGATCGAAATTAACTTTTGATGGTTTTAAATCATTTTTAATAAAATCAATTTTGATAATTTCGTTTTCATTCAACCACTTTATTGATGATCTATAGGCAATTAAATTCCCGCCGTTATCAATAAAGTTCTTAATTTGACTTGCATTTATTTTATTTCCTGTATAATCAGGAAGTATTATGTGTGAGTACCTTGAAAGATCAAACATTTTTAGATTGTTAACGTCAATTTTTGTAATTGAAATATCATATTTAGTGTCTAAAAGATGCCATATTTCTCCAGCATCATAACTTCGTATTCCATCGCCTACAATTAGTGCAATTTTAGGTTGTTTTACAGTTAAGAAGTTTCTTGATCCTAGATCTATACCATCTTCAGTTAGTCCTGTTGAAACACCTTTGACATTAATTGAACTTTCAGAAGCTATTTTTTTTACTTCTTTATAAATTTCATTAACACTCAACACTTGATTTTGAACAGGTATTAAATATGTTCCATAATCAAATTTTTCTCCATTAAGTATAAAAGGCTTTAAACCTATTTTGACTCTAACACCTTTTTCTATCAAGTAATTTATTGCTTTTGGTGCATAATAGCTATTTCCCTCAAAAAGATAAGCATATGTAGATTTTTTATCAATATATCCTTTTGGGAAAACTAATTTTTCTACTTTACTACCTATTAATTTTTCGGAATTCTCAAAATGATAATTAACGTTAAATGCCAATGGGAATGTCCAAGCAGATATATCGTAAAACAAACTATCAGAAAATTTTGTTTGAGTATCAAACATTGCTCTGATTAATTTATATTTTTTTTGATTTAGAGGTATTATATAACTATTATCTTTTGAAAAATTATACCCATTTCTCAGTTGTGTTTTTTTGAGTCTATGAATTTTTATGTCGTGAATATTTAAAATCTCAGCTAAATGATACGTTGTAGCAGGATCTTTTGGGGCTTCAAAAATTATTGCTTTTGTCTTATCTTTTTCAGCTAAAATCCTATTATCATTATAAAAGTCTCTGTAATAGCTTAAAATTTCAACTCTCATTTCATTTGCTGCTTTTAATGTTGAAAAGGCTGCTGTAAGTTGATTTCTTATAGTGAAAGGGAAAGTTAGTATACCGTTATCACTTTCTTGAATATGGCCTCGTGAGCTTGCTTGTTCAAACAAAATCCCAATACTTCCGTTTACATCAGGGTACGCAGATCCTTTTCCATAATAAAAATCAGCATAATCTTCCTCAGAATAGTATAATGAACCAATTTTATGTAGTGCATCAGCGTGAAAATTTCCAATTTTTTTTGTTAATTTTTGATTCATAATTGGAGTTAAAGGATGAACTCTTGAATTGATACCTGGTTGAAAAAAGAAACTTGAATTTGTCCCCATTTCATGATGATCTGTTAATATGTTTGGAATCCAATTTGCAAATGTCTTAATTCGTGCTTTTGACTCGGGAAGTTGAGCGGGAAGCCAATCTCTATTTAAATCAAACCAATAATGATTTGTTCGACCTCTAGGCCAATTTTCATTATACTCTCGATCTTGATTATCGGGATTTAAATTCATATTTCTGTTACTGTTCGCCCATTGAGAAAATCTTTGAAGACCATCAGGATTATAGCTAGGATCAAATAAAATAACGGTATTTTTTAAGATTTTTTTTGTTTCATCTGATTCACTGGCCGCTAAATGATAAGCCGCTAAAATGCCAGCATTTGCTCCACTAGGTTCGTTGCCATGAATAGAAAATCCTTGATAGACAATGATAGGAAGGTTTTTAATATCCAACTTATCACTTCCAAATTCGGTTAGTTCAATATGAGATTTTTTAATTGATTCAATATTACTGTGGTTATCTGGATCAGTAATTGTTAATAATAGGATGGGTCTTCCTTCAAATGTTGTTCCCCTATCTTCAATAGAAATACGATCTGAAGTTGAAGCTAATCTGTACATGTAATTAACTAATTTGTCGTGACTTACATGCCATTCGCCAACCTGATGACCCAATACACTGTGTGGAGTAGGGATTCCCTGGTTATATTCGACATCTTTACTCAAATAATAATCCTGAGCAACTTGGGCTGAAGTCTGATAATTGAAAAATAAAAATATTAAAAAAATTTTTAAAAAATTAATCATGTTACGAGTTTTAGATGACTTTGGATTAATAGGTGATATTTAAAATAATATAGGGTTAATATTATACTTCATTAAAGTCAACATCTGAAAATCCTGAACTTTCTTCATCGTTTTCCAAAGAATTATTTTTTGGTAAATAATTTTTTTGATGTCTGTCACTAATTACTTCTAAACCTTTTTCAGAAATTATGAAATCAGTCATTTCTTCAAAATTATTTCTAAAATCTATAAAATCCTCTTTGTATAAATATATTTTGTGTTTTTTAAAGTGAAAAGTACCATCATCGTTTGTAAACTTTTTACTTTCAGTTACGGTTAAATAATAGTCTCCAGCTTTAGTTTCTTTGACATCAAAAAAGTATGTTCTTCTTCCAGCTCTTTGAATTTTAGAAAATATTTCTTTATGTTCTCCTTCTACAAACATATTTTTTTATTTAATTATTATTCAAAAATGCAATAATTTTTTAACATTACAAATTAATTATTTTGTTTAGACTGTTGATAATCAAATAGTTTATTGTAATATGTTTTATTTTTAATTAATTCCTCATGAGTTCCTTCTTCAATTATATTTCCATCTTTTAGAACTATTATATTATCTGCAGATTTAATTGATGAAACCCTGTGACTAACTATTAATGTAGTTTTATTTTTATTAAATGATTCGAGATTTTTTAAAATAACTTCTTCAGTATCAGTGTCAACCGAGGATAAACAGTCGTCTAGTAAAATTATTTCTGGATTCTTAATTAGTGCTCTTGCAATTGAAATTCTTTGAATCTGACCACCGGAAAGAGTTATTCCCCTTTCACCCAAAACTGTATTATATCCATTTTTTAGTTTTTTAATTTCTTGATCAATTGAAGCGAATTTTGCAGCACTTTCAATTTCAATATTTCCAGCTTCATTATTACCAAATTTAATATTATCAATAATAGATTCTGAAAATAAAAACGGATTTTGCGGAACATAGCCAATACTTTTTCTTAATTCATACAAATTAAAATTTTTCAGATTAGAACCATCAATTAAAACGTCACCTTGCGTAGGGTCATATAGTCTAACTATTAATTCTAATAATGATGTCTTTCCGGACCCTACCGATCCCAAAATCCCAGTAGTCTTTCCAGCAAAGATTGTAAATGTAACGTTGTTTAATGCTTTTATATTACTCTCAGGATAGGTTAGAGATACATTTTTAAACATAATTTCTCCTTTCGTAATTTTAGAATTTCCGATTCCATTTTTGATCTTTGGAATTTCTTTCAAAAAATCATTAATTCTTTTTTGTGATGCCTCTGCTTGTTGAACTATTGAAGTTAACCATCCAACTACTGTTACTGGCCATGTTAACATGTTAACATAAATAATGAACTCTGCGAGAATACCTATTTCAATTTCTCCATTTATATATTGAGATCCTCCAATTAATATAACTATAAGATTTGAAATACCAATTAAAAATAACATTAGAGGAAAAAACCATGCTTGTAAAGTCACTAGTTTCATGTTTTTATCTTTGGCAGTATTTGATATGGTGTTAAAATTTGAAAGAAGTGAGGAGGTTAAATTGTAAGATTTTACAATATTAATACCTGTAAAAACCTCCTGACTAAAAGATGATAATGTTGATAACATTTCTTGTACAACGGTACTCCTATTATGTATAGCTTTATTAAGTTTGAATATCATAAATGAAAGAATTGGAAGAGGTAATAGTGCGTAAAATGTCAATTTTGGTGCAACTGATAGCATATAAGCTATAACAATAACAAAAAGTGCAATAGTGTTAATGCTATACATGATTGCTGGCCCAAAATACATGCGTACTTTTCCTACATCCTCGCCAATTCTATTCATTAAATCACCAGTTCTATTATTTTTGTAAAAACTTTGACTTAAATTTTGATATTGAATGAAAATCTCATTTTTTAGGTCATATTCAATATACCTTGAAACATTAATTATTGCTTGCCTCATTAAAAATGTAAAAAAACCTGAAATCAGAGCTGTTCCAATAATTATAGTAATATTTATTAATAGTGTTCTTTTAAGGGATGCTAGATCTATTAATGATTTGGTTTCAAAATAATATTCAACAGCTGTGAGTGAATTACCGATTAGTCTGGGTGCGATTAAAGAAAATATCCTTGCAATAACAGTTATGAAAAAACCAAAAACTAATTTTTTCCAATATTTTAAGAGGTATTTGTTTAGATATTTTAATTCTTTCATTAAAAGTAAATATTCATTACAAAGTTAATCAAATGAATATGTTCAGAAGATAATTTCATTAATATACTTCACGTTTAAAAATTTAAAAATAAAAGAACATTAATTGGTCTTTTTGATTAAATTTGCAATCCCTTTGTTGAAATGGAATCTTGAGGGAATTTTTTATTATAAACCACTACTGATGTTTTCAAATTAATAGGATTCCAGAACACAGTATACAAAAAGAAACATTATGGCAAAAAAAGCTAGTCCAAAAAAAGTCTCAGAAATTGATCAAATTGGTGAACAATCAATAATCCAATCAAAACCAACAACCAACACAGCAGAAGATTTTCTATCTAACTTTAATTGGCACAATTATCAAGAAGGTATTGATATTATTGATGACAAACAATTAAAAGAATTTGAGTCTTTAGTTAAGGAAAATTTTGTAGATACCGCAGATGTAGATGTTATTGAGGGTAAGGTTGTTTATATGACAGATAGAGAAGCTATTATTGATATTAATGCAAAATCTGAAGGTGTTATATCATTAAATGAATTTAGATATAATCCAAGTTTGAAAGTTGGTGATAAAGTTGAAGTTATAGTTGATGTTAGGGAAGATAGGACAGGACAATTAATTCTATCTCATAGAAAGGCACGAGTAATAAAAGCATGGGACAGAGTTAATAGTGCTCACGACACTGGTGAAGTTGTTAATGGTTTTGTTAAATGCAGAACTAAAGGTGGAATGATTGTTGATGTATTTGGAATTGAGGCTTTTTTACCTGGATCTCAAATCGATGTTAAACCAATTAGAGACTACGATCAGTATGTTGACAAAACCATGGAATTTAAGGTTGTTAAAATTAATCATGAGTTTAAAAATATAGTTGTTTCACATAAAGCCCTTATTGAATCTGACATTGAAGAACAGAAAAAAGAAATTATAGGTCAATTAGAAAAAGGACAAGTGCTTGAAGGCTCAGTCAAGAATATTACTTCTTATGGAGTTTTTATTGATTTAGGCGGGGTTGATGGACTAATTCACATAACTGATTTATCTTGGAGCAGAATCAATCATCCTAGTGAAATTCTTGAGTTAGATCAAAAACTTAATGTTGTTATTCTTGACTTCGATGATAATAAATCTAGAATACAACTTGGATTAAAGCAATTAAGTACCCATCCATGGGACAGTCTGAATGACTCTGTCAAAGAGGGTGAAAAAATTAAAGGAAAAGTTGTAGTTATTGCTGATTATGGTGCATTTATCGAAATAGAAGAAGGAGTTGAAGGATTAGTTCATGTTTCAGAAATGTCTTGGTCTACTCATTTAAGATCAGCTCAAGATTTTGTTAAGGTTGGAGATGTAGTTGAAGCAGTTATTCTTACACTTGATCGAGATTCAAGAAAAATGTCACTAGGAATCAAGCAACTAAGCCAAGATCCTTGGACTGATATAACAGGAAAATATCCGCTAAAATCCAAACATCAAGGTATAGTTAGAAACTTTACCAACTTTGGTGTTTTTATCGAATTAGAAGAAGGTATTGACGGATTAGTATACATTTCTGATCTTTCTTGGACTAAGAAAATTAAGCATCCATCAGAAATTTTATCTATCGGGGATTCAATAGATGTTATTGTTCTAGAATTAGATGTAGAAGGTCGTAAGTTAAGTCTTGGCCACAAGCAAACAAAAGACAACCCTTGGGACAAGTATGAAAAAGAATTTGCTTTGGACACAATACATACTGCATCTTTATCAGAAATTGTAGATAAAGGAGCCACTATATCCTTTAATGATGATATTACAGCTTTTGTTCCTTCTCGTTACTTAGAAAAAGAAGACGGTTCGAAGTTAGAAAAGGGAGAAGAAGTTAGCTTTAAAATTATTGAATTTAATAAGGAATTTAAAAGGGTTTTAGCCTCTCACACCTCAGTTTTTAAAGAACAAGAGCGTAAAAATATAAAGAAGGCAACAAAGCATGTCAAAGCGACCAATAACGAAAAAACTACCTTGGGAGATTTAGATGCTCTGGCTGATCTAAAGCAAAAAATGGATGATAAATAATATATTTAATTATAATCCTCATAAAACCACTTCATTTGAAGTGGTTTTTTTTTTCCATTTATTAATTTGGTATTTTTGTAATTATATTTAAAAGAATGTTGAATAGGATTTTACTTAACGATTTAAAAATTAATGTTTTATTAAACAGGCTAACATGTCAACTTCTTGAATATCATGGAGATTTTTCAAATACAGTTTTAATTGGACTTCAACCAAGAGGTGTAAATTTACTGGATCGAATTGTTTTCCTACTCAATAATAAATATGGGATTAAAAACATTAAAGTAGGAAAGTTGGATACTACTTTTTACAGAGATGATTTTAGAAGATCTGAGAAAATCCACTTTGCTAAATCGACTGATTTAAAATTTGAGGTTGAAGAAAAGAAAGTTGTCTTGATCGATGATGTCCTATTTACAGGACGAAGTGTAAGAGCTGCTTTGACAGCCATTGACTATTATGGTCGACCATCAATTATTGAATTATTAGTTTTAATCGATAGAAGATTTTCACGACATCTTCCAATTCAACCAGATTATCTTGGTGTTCAAATTGATGCTATAGAAGGTGATAAAGTAAGAGTTGAATGGAAGTCAAACTCGAAAAATGATTGTGTTTATATTGAAAA
>CAYSNJ010000008.1:0-66003 GCA_964432535.1 uncultured Flavobacteriaceae bacterium
GGTCACAGGTGTAAAGGCAGTAATGTCATAGCCGAGTGATACTAATTACCCGTAAGCCTATCGTCAAGCTTTTTCTTTAAAATTTAATTTAATTGCTTGTAATACTTGTTATTTTTTATTTCAATATGTTAACTTATTATAGGAGTCAATGACTTCTGAAAATTAAGGTGGTTATAGCAATGGGGCTCACCTCTTCCCTTTCCGAACAGAGAAGTTAAGTCCATTAGCGCAGATGGTACTGCCATTTGGTGGGAGAGTATGTCGCCGCCTTCTTTAAAACCCTTCACTTTTAGTGGAGGGTTTTTTTTAATTAGTCACTAAATCTCCCTCCATATTTTTTTTAGGTAAATCCGATGATCCAGATAGATATTTATCAATGTTATATGCAGCTTCTCTTCCTTCTGAAATAGCCCATACAATTAGAGATTGTCCTCTACGACTATCTCCTGCTACATAAATATTCTTTTTATTTGTTTGATAGTCTCCACCCCCTTTAATATTCCCTTTGTCATCAAAATTTAGATTAAATTGTTGAGGAAGTGTTTTTTCAGGACCATTAAACCCTAATGCTAATAGGGCTAATTCGCATGGCCAAATTTTTTCTGATCCTTTTTTTTCTTTTAATTTTGGTTTTTGATCAGGTTCTTTTTCCCATCTAACCTCAACTGTTTTTAATGATATTAAATTTCCATTTTTGTCTCCTATAAATTCTTTGGTTAAAATACTCCATTCTCTGTGACTTCCTTCTTTATGTGATGAACTTGTTTTTAATTTAAATGGCCAATATGGCCATGGATTTTCTTCTGTTCTGTATTCTGAAGGTTTTGCCATTAGTTCAAAGTTTGTGACACTTTTAGCACCCTGTCGATTAGACGTGCCGATGCAGTCAGACCCAGTATCCCCACCCCCAATAACTATAACATTTTTATTTTTTGCTAGGTATTTTTTTTCACGCTTTAATTGTCCATCAACAGCCTTATTATTATGAGGTAAAAAGTCCATTGCTTGTATTATTCCATTTAGATTTGATCCTGGAATTGGTAAATCTCTTTTAATTGAAGCTCCGGTTGAAATTAAAATAACATCAAAGTTGTTTTCTAACTCATTTGTAGTTAAATCTTTTCCAATTTCTACATTACATTTGAATTTTATTCCTTCATCAATTAATACCTTTATTCTTCTATCAATTATTTTTTTTTCCATTTTAAAATCAGGAATTCCATAACGAAGGAGTCCTCCAATTTTATTTTCACGCTCGTAAACTGTTATGTTGTGTCCAGCCCTATTTAATTGTTGTGATGCAGCTAAACCAGCTGGTCCTGATCCAATTATTGCTATTTTTTTATTTGTTCTTTTCTTTGGAGGATTTGCGATTATCCATCCCTCCATGAAGCCTCTTTCAACAATATATTTTTCTATTAATTCAATTGAGACAGGGGGATTAACAATTCCTAACACACAAGATTCTTCGCAGGGAGCTGGACAAAGTCTTCCGGTAAATTCCGGGAAATTATTGGTACTGTGGAGTATGTCTAAAGCTCGTCTCCATTCATTTTGATAAACAGCATCATTAAAGTCAGGAATCATATTTCCTAAAGGACATCCACTATGGCAAAAGGGAACTCCACAGTCCATGCAACGAGCCCCTTCTTCCTGTAGTTTCTTTTCATCAGGAGCTAACGTGAATTCTTTATAATTTTTAATTCTTTTTTTTGGAGCCGTAACGTTTTCTTTTAGTCTATCAAACTCGACAAATCCTCTTATTTTACCCATAACTTATATAGTTTTTTCGGTCAATTCATTTGACATAATTTCCAATGCACGCTTATAGTCGGTGGGCATTACTTTAATAAAGTTAAATTTTGATTTTGACCAGTTTCTTAATATTTCTTCAGCTTTAGGACTCTTTGTATATTCAAAATGATTTTTTAATAAATTGAGTACTTCTTTATTATCATCTTTAGTCATGTTTTCTAATTCGATCATTTCTAAATTGAATTTTTTTTCATCAAAAAAATTATCTTTATTATATAGATATGCTATTCCTCCACTCATACCTGCTGCAAAATTTCTCCCAAAATCCCCTAAAATTACAGCAATACCCCCTGTCATATATTCACACCCATGATCCCCAATTCCTTCTACAACTGCTTTCGCTCCTGAATTTCGGACACAAAAACGTTCTCCAGCTATTCCATTTATGTATGCTTCCCCATTTGTTGCTCCATATAAAGAAACATTCCCTACAATTACATTTTCATGAGGAATAAATGTTGCTTCCTTTGGAACTTTAGCAACTAAGGTGGCTCCAGAAAGCCCCTTTCCAAAATAGTCATTTGCTGTTCCAACTATTTTCATGAAAAGACCTGATACCGAAAATGCTCCAAAACTTTGTCCAGCCGTTCCATTAAAATTAATTTTCAAAGTATCTTTTGGAAGCCCTTTTGCTCCATAAAGTTTTGAGATTTCATTACTTAGTATAGTTCCTACTGTTCGATTTGTGTTCGTGATTGGGAATTTTAAATTCTGATTTATTTTTTTGGTTATGGCATCTTTAGCCTGACTTAGAATCTTAAAATCTAAAACATTTTCTAGATTATGATCTTGTGGAATAGTATTTCGTTCTCTGTATCCAGAAGGAACACTCGGTTTGTATAGGATACTTGAGAGATCAATTCCTTTGACTTTATAATGATTAATAGCCTTATTCATGTTTAGTTTTTGTGATTGGCCAACCATTTCATTAATCGTTCTAAAACCTAATTCTGACATAATTTCTCTTAATTCTTCCGCAACAAAGTGCATGTAGTTTATCACGTGCTCTGGTTTACCTTTAAAGTTTTTTCTTAATTCAGGATCTTGAGTTGCAATACCGACTGGACAGGTATTTAAATGACATGCTCGCATCATTATACATCCTGAAGCTATTAATGGTGCTGTTGAAAACCCAAATTCTTCTGCGCCTAGTAAACATGCGATAGCTACATCTCTTCCGGTTTTCATTTGACCATCACATTCAAGTACAATCCTACTTCTTAAATCGTTCATTACTAAAGTCTGTTGTGCCTCAGCTATCCCAAGCTCCCAAGGAAGGCCAGCATGTTTTAATGATGTAAGAGGCGAGGCACCTGTCCCTCCGTCAAAACCAGAAATAAGTATTACATCTGCCTTAGCTTTTGCAACACCAGCTGCAATAGTTCCAACTCCGACTTCTGAAACTAACTTTACATTTATCCTAGCAAAACGGTTGGCGTTTTTCAAATCATATATTAACTGAGAAAGATCTTCTATAGAATATATGTCATGATGTGGAGGTGGAGAAATTAATCCAACGTATGGAGTTGAATTTCTTACAGATGCAATGTAAGGGTTGACCTTTTGTCCTGGAAGCTGGCCACCTTCTCCAGGCTTTGCTCCTTGAGCCATTTTTATTTGGATTTCTTGGGCTGAACTTAAGAAATGACTGGATACACCAAACCTGCCAGAAGCAACTTGTTTTATGGCAGAGTTTTTAAGGTTTCCATTTCTATCAGGTTTAAATCGTTTAGAGTCCTCACCGCCTTCACCAGAATTACTCTTCCCTCCAATTTTATTCATTGCAATTGCCAAGTTTTCGTGTGCTTCTTGACTTATTGATCCAAGTGACATTGCTCCAGTTTTGAAACGTTTCACTATTTCGGTCCAAGATTCAACTTGGTCGATAGGTATTGGGTCAAAACTTGAAAACTCAAATAGACCCCTTATGGTCATTAATCTTTCGTTTTGATTATTAATCATTTTTGAGAAAGATTTATAACTTTTCGGATCTTCTTGTCGTACTGCTTTTTGAAGACTTGAAATAGTTAAAGGGTTTACGGAATGTGCCTCCCCATCTCTTCTCCATCTATAATCCCCCCCGATTTCCAAAGGGAGTCCAGTTTTTAATTGATGATTGTATGCTTTATAATGTTTTGATCTTATTTCTTTTTCAATTTCATAGAGCCCTATTCCTTGAATTCTGGTAGCAGTATTACAAAAAAATCGATCTATAAACTTTTCAGATAAACCTAATGCTTCAAAAATCTGAGCTCCCCTATATGAATGAAGAGTAGATATTCCTATTTTGTTCATAATTTTTACAATTCCAGTCGCAATAGCTTTATTAAAATTAATTATAGCTTTTTCAGGTTTAATACTAATAGCCCCTTTAGAAGTTTGGTTAATGATAATTTCATTTACCATAAAAGGATTAATTGCACTAGCACCATACCCAAATAATAAAGCAAAATGATGGGGTTCTCTTGGTTCAGCAGATTCGATAATTATCCCAAATTTAGAACGTTTTTTTAATCTTTTAAAAGCGTTATGAACGTGAGCTGTGGCTAGCAAAACAGGTATTGGAGCTAATTTTTTTGAGACTCCTCTATCAGAGAGAATAATAATATTTACACCCTTATTCAATTCATTTTCTATATTTTTTACAATTAAACCTAAAGCATCTTCTAGACCATTTAATCCTGAAATAATATCATATAATATTGACACTGTAAAACTTTTAAAATGAACATTTTTAATAAACTTTATTTTATCCAAATCTTCATTTGAAATAATGGGATTTTGAATCCTAAGTTTTTTTGAATGATTAGATGTAATATTAAATAAGTTGAATTCATTACCTATTGTTAAACTGGTATCTGTGACTATTTCTTCTCTTATTCCGTCTAATGGTGGGTTAGTTACTTGAGCAAATAATTGTTTAAAGTAGTTGAAAAGTAATTGTGGTTTTTCAGACAGAACAGCAAGTGGAGTGTCAGTCCCCATGGACCCAATAGCTTCTTTTGCCAACTTACTCATAGGTATTATTATAGTCTTAATGTCTTCAAGTGTATAACCAAACATTCTCATTCTGGTTTCAAAACACTCATTTTCTTTTGGAGTTTTATTACCAGTGTATGGAATATTTTTTAAGGTTAGTAGGTTTTCATTAAGCCATTTTTGGTATGGATGCTTTTTTGATATTTCTTTTTTAATTTCTTCATCTTTAATTATGCGTCCTGAATCCATATCTACTAAAAACATTTTTCCAGGCTCTAGTCTTCCATGGTGTTCAACATTTTTTGGAGGAATATCAAGAACTCCAGTTTCAGATGACATAACTACATAGCCATCTTTTGTAACAGAGTATCGAGAGGGTCTTAATCCGTTTCTGTCTAAAACAGCTCCAATAAACTTTCCGTCAGTAAATGGAATAGAAGCTGGACCATCCCATGGCTCCATTATACAAGAATTGTATTTGTAAAAAGCCTTTTTTTCTTTATCCATTGATAGATGTTTTTCCCAAGCTTCAGGAACTAGAATCATCATCACTTCAGGTAATGATCTACCTGTTGCTAACAGGAGTTCAACTACCATATCCATTGATGCAGAATCAGATTTTCCAGGTAGAATAATTGGTATAATTTTCTTTATCTCAGAACCAAAAAGAGGACTATCTAGAAGCTCTTCTCTTGTTTGCATTCGACTATAATTTCCTTTAAATGTATTTATTTCTCCATTATGACACATATATCTAAATGGCTGAGCTAAATCCCAAGTAGGGAATGTGTTTGTTGAGAATCGCTGGTGAACCAAAGCTAGTCTAGTTATAAAGCTTGATTCAGATAAATCTGTGAAATAAGCTTTTATATCCTCAGGAATCAATAATCCTTTATAAATTATTGTATGTAATGATAAACTTGAAACATAAAAATATTTAGCCTGTGAAAGTTTTGAGTTCAAAATTGTATGTTCAGATATTTTTCTAGCAATAAATAGTTTTATATTAAACTCATGTTCAGATATTTCTAATCTATTTTTTCCAATAAATACCTGCATTATATAAGGTTCAGTCTGAGCTGCTATTTTCCCAATAATATTTCTATTAACAGGAACCTTCCTCCATCCTAAAATTTTTAATTTTTGTTTTTTTATTTCTGATTCTAGTACACCAATACAATAGGTTCTTTGGTTTTCTTTTTGAGGTAAAAAAACCATACCAACGGCATATTCTTTTTCATTAGGCAATTCAAAACTGCATTTAGTATTAAAAAAATCATGTGGAATTTCAATTAATATTCCAGCTCCATCTCCAGTTTTTCCATCTGAACTAACTGCTCCACGATGTTCAAGTTTACATAGGATATTAAGAGCTTTGTGGATTATATTATTTGTTTTTTTTCCTTGAAGACTACAAATAAATCCGGCACCACAGTTGTCATGTTCAAATTCAGGATTGTACAGTCCTTGTTTTTTGGGAAACATATATTTATTTACTTGGTTTTTACTAAATTAGTGTTTGGTAGGCCTTAATCTTCGAAAAGCTAACAAACATTGTTACTTAATAATAATAATAATAATTTTATCCTTTATAAATATTAATTTAGCATTATAGTGTACGACTTTTTAAATACTTGATAATTCAATGATTATGAAAAAAGACAGATTTAGAATTATAGGAGTGATGTCAGGAACTTCTCTAGATGGTATTGATCTTGCACTAATCGATTTTAATACTAAATCTTGGGACTATAATATAATAGAATCAACAACCATACCTTATTCAGAAAAGTGGATTAAAACTTTATTAAATATTTATAATTTAGATATTGAAAATATTTATAAAATTGATAAGAACTATACTCGGTATTTGGGTGAAATAATTAATGATTTTATTAAAAAAAATAAGATTACAAATATTGATTTAGTTAGTTCACATGGTCATACTGCAAAGCATGTTCCAGAAGATAAGGTCACCTACCAATTGGGGAACCTCTCATCCATAAACTATCTATTTAACCTTAAAACAATATGTGATTTTCGAACACAGGACGTTAAATTAAACGGTCAAGGTGCTCCACTTGTTCCAATAGGAGATAAAATATTATTTTCAGACTACGATGTGTGTTTAAACCTTGGAGGTTTTGCAAATATATCGAGAGAATTTAAAGGAAAGAGAATAGCTTTTGATGTTTGCTCAGTCAATCTAGTCTTTAATTATTTGGCACAAATGAAGTTTATGCAATATGATAAAAACGGAGAATTAGCAAGGTCAGGTGTCTTAATAAAAAGTATGTATAATAAACTCAATCAAATTGATTTTTATAATTTATCATTTCCTAAATCTTTGGGTGTAGAGTGGAATGTTAACGAGATTTATCCAATAATTGACGAAGAGCTAAAAATAAGTAGTTTAGAAGATGTGACTCATACTTATTTAATGCACGTTGTATTAAAAATAAGTGATTGTTTGAAATTTGATGATAAGGTTTTAGTAACCGGGGGGGGAGCTCTTAATAAATTTCTAATTAAAACTTTAAAATCTAAAACTAAGGCTCAAATAGTAATTCCATCAGTGGATTTAATAAATTACAAGGAAGCTTTGATTTTTGGACTTATTGGTTTACTTAGATTTTTAAAAATAAATAATTGTCTGTCATCAGTTACAGGTGCTTATAGAGACCATTGTTCGGGAAAGATAATTGAGGCTAAATAAAGACACCATTGTTATATTTTATACATTAGTGGACTCTAAGTTTAAAATATTTTGTGTTGTAGTTTAAATTAAAAACAGGTATGGAAAGTATTGTAGTAATTATTTTTATTCTTGGCTACTTATTGATAACACTTGAGCATAATCTAAAAATTGACAAGTTAATCCCAGCTCTAGCAATGATGGCCTTTTTGTGGGCAATTATATCTTTATGGCATCTGCCGGTTTTTGATGTTAACACAAATTTAAGGCAGTTAGAACCAACGCATATTGATGAGGCTTTATTACATCATCTTGGTAAAACAGCTGAGATAATTATTTTTCTTCTTGGAGCTATGACTATTGTTGAGATAATTGATTATTTCAATGGTTTTTTCACAATTAAAACTTTTATCAAAACAAAAAGTAAAAAAAAGCTTTTATGGATTTTTGCATTTTTAGCTTTTGTTTTATCTGCCATAATTGATAATCTAACAGCAACCATAGTTTTAATAACCATACTTCAAAAAATTGTTCATGATCGTAATTCAAGACTTTGGTTTGCGGGATTAATAATTATTGCTGCCAATGCCGGTGGAGCTTGGTCTCCAATTGGAGATGTTACAACAACAATGCTATGGATTGGAAATAAGGTTACAACACTTAAACTTGTGGGGTATTTATTAATTCCTTCTCTAGTTTGTATTTTAGTCCCCGTGATAATAGCTTCGATGCTCCCTGCTTTTAAGGGCAAAAATATAGTTAATGATGATGACAAAGAGGTTATTTCCCATCCAAAAGGAGCTATTATGCTTTATATAGGTCTTGCTGCAATTGTCTTTGTTCCTGTTTTTAAAACTATTACACAACTACCCCCCTATGTCGGTATGATGCTTTCTCTAGCTGTAGTTGCAACATTTGCCGAAATATTTAGTAATGCAAAAATCAATATTACTTCAATTGATGAGGAAAGTGACGCAAATTCAAGTCACAGCCCAGTTCATAGCTCCTTATCAAAAATTGAATTACCAAGTATCCTTTTTTTCTTAGGAATATTGTTGTCTGTTGCTGCACTTGAATCTTTAGGTATTTTATTTGAATTTGCAGGAACACTAAACACTCTAATTCCAAATACAGATATTGTTGTAATTTTATTTGGTTTTGGTTCAGCTGTTATTGATAATGTTCCTTTAGTAGCTGCAAGTATGGGGATGTTTTCAGAGCCAATAGATAATCCGCTGTGGCATTTTATTGCATTTTCAGCTGGAACAGGAGGAAGTATGTTGATAATTGGTTCTGCAGCTGGAGTAGTTGCAATGGGGATGGAAAAAATTGATTTTTTCTGGTATTTAAAAAATATTTCATGGCTGGCTTTATTAGGTTTTTTATCTGGATCATTCACTTTTATTTTATTACGTAATTTTGTAGCTTAAAAAAATTTTAAATCATTTTTTAGTTATTAATAATATTCAAAACACACATGCTTATTTTTCAAGAGTCTCCTGCTTTACAAACTGAAAAAACAATTTCAATAATTGAACTAATTGAAAATGGTGGAATAGGTGGAATGCTAATAATAGGTATTCTTTTTGTACTACTGACAATTGTTATTTATATCTACTTTGAAAGGTTGTTTGCTATTAGAGCTGCAACAATAGTTGAGAAAAAATTTATGCCTGAAATTAGAACTCATGTTTTAGGTGGGGAAATTGAAAAAGCAAAAATTTTATGTCAATCTTATGATAATCCAGTCGCAAGATTATTGGAAAAAGGTGTATCTAGAATAGGTCGTCCACTTGAAGATATTAATTCTGCACTAGAAAATGCTGGAAGAATTGAGGTTTATAAACTTGAAAAAAACGTCAGTATATTGGCGACAATTGCAGGAGTTGCCCCAATGATTGGTTTTTTAGGTACTGTGATTGGAATGATACTTTCTATTTTTGAAATATCAACAGCAGGAGGAAATATTGACATGCAACTTCTTTCAAATGGACTTTATACAGCAATGACGACAACAGTTGCCGGATTGATTGTTGGGATTATAAGTTACATATCGTATAATCACCTTGTTGTAAAAACAAACAAAGTTGTATATCAAATGGAAACCACGTCATTGGATTTCTTTGATTTATTAAATGAGCCAACATAACTAATGAATTTTAAAGGAAGAAATAAGATTAGCCCCGAGTTCAATATGTCTTCAATGACTGATATAGTTTTTTTACTTTTAATCTTCTTCATGATTGCATCAACCTTGTCTAAACAGCTAGATACAATAAGTGTAGAGCTTCCAAAAGCAAAGGGAAAAACCGAAAATAGAAAATCAGTTGCGGTTACTATTTCTTCTTCAAGTATTTTTTATGTTGATGATCAAATTGTGAATAAAAATAATTTAAAAGAAAATATCATAAAACAAATGGATGGAATTAAACCTCCATCTATTGTCTTAAGAACAGCAAAAAATGTTCCTATAGATGAAGTTGTTCATGTTATGAATATTGCCAATCAAAATAGTATAAAAGTTATTTTGGCTGTTGACGCCAATTAAGTAGAATGAATTTTTTAAAGACACGACACGAACAAAAATCTTTTTTAATTACCATTCTCATGGTAGTACTAATATTATTTTTATTTTCTTTTGTTGGTCTTAAATACATTGATCCTCCAATTGAATACGGAATGGAGATTAATTTTGGTTCTAGTGACCTAGGTAAAGGATTGAGTTTGAAGAGTGAAAAAGATAATGATTCCATGACTGATGAGGTTGATATTTCAGAAGAAGTCATCAGTCCAAATGAGCCAACTTTATCAGAAACTCTTCCTACAAAAGTTATAACACAAAAAAATAGTAATTCTGAGGTTGTTGATAAGATAAATGCAGATTCATTAATTACAATTGATAAAAAAACTGAAAATAAAATTTCACAAAATAATATAGAGATTGTAAAACCAAAAGTTAGTGATGTAACAAAGTCAATTATTTCGAACTTAACAAATTCTAAAAGTGATTCAGAAAATCCACAAGGGCAAGGAGAAACTAAGGGTTTGTCTGACCAAGGAAAATCAGAAGGGGATCCATATTCAACTATTTACTATGGACAGGAGGGGCGAGGTGGTCAAGGCGTTGGTTATGGTTTAAGCGGAAGAAGTCTTCAGGTAAATGGAAAGGAAACACAGGATTGTAATGAATCAGGAGTTGTTGTAGTTAGAATAGTAGTAAATAAACTAGGTGAAGTAACTTCTGCGGAACCTGGAGTAAAAGGAACTACAAATAATGATCCTTGCCTTATAATTCCTGCAAAAAATACGGCATTAATGCACAAATGGTATCCTGATGAAAATGCGCCTGAAAAGCAAATTGGTTTTGTTGTTATTGAATTTAAACTGGTTGAGTAATTAATGGATTCATATTCACAAGTATTAAGGTTTTTGTTTAGCCAACTTCCAAATTATCAAAAACAGGGTGGGACTGCATTAAAGCTAAATCTTTTGAATATTGAGTCTTTTATAAAAAGGTTAAAAAATCCTCATGAAAAGATTAAAACAATTCATGTTGCTGGAACTAATGGAAAAGGTAGCGTGTCTCATATAATAGCATCAATATTACAATCTAAAGGATTAAAAGTTGGGATTTATTCCTCTCCACATCTCGTTGATTTTAGGGAAAGAATTAAAATCAATGGAGAGTATATTAACCAAAAATATATTTTAGATTTTGTTAATTTTCATTATGATTTTATGACTTCTAAAGCACTTTCTTTTTTTGAAATGACCGTAGGTCTTGCTTTTGACTATTTCAGCAACCAGAAAGTAGATATAGCTATTATAGAAGTAGGTATGGGTGGAAGACTTGATGCAACTAATATTATAAAACCTGAGATCTCTGTCATAACCAATATAGGAATTGATCATACAGAGTTTTTAGGAAATAGTATTTCTAAAATAGCTAAAGAAAAAGCGGGAATTATAAAAAAAGGTATTCCCGTTTTAATTGGAGAGCATAACGATGAAACCGCCCCAATTTTTTTCAAAAAGGCTGAAAGTCTTGGATCTAAAATAATATTTATTGAAGATTCAATTAATAAATTTAAAAGTGATTTATCTTCTCTATATCAACAAAAAAATATAAATACTGCCATCAATGCCGTCAAGCTACTTCCAGATTTTAAAATATCTAATATTGAAATTGAATCAGCTATTTTAGAAGTTAAAAAATCTACAAGATTTATTGGAAGATGGGATATGATTGCAGTAAGTCCAAAAATATTTGCAGATGTAACTCATAACACCGACGGATTTAAATTTATGATAAAGCAATTGAAAGAGGAAAGTTATAATAAACTTCATTTAGTTTTAGGTTTTGTAAAAGAAAAAGATGTAAAAACAATTTTAAAACTGTTACCGTTTGATGCTAATTATTACTTATGCTCTCCTTCAATTGATCGTGCTATGTCGTTATCGAAATTATCAAATGTAGCCAAGGGTTTGGGGATTAGTTACACATCTCATACTTCAGTTAAAAATGCCTTATTTGCAGCCAAACAAAGTTCAAATCCGGAAGATTTAATTGTAGTATCAGGAAGCACGTTTGTTGTTGCAGAGATAATGTAAAATAAATCTTTGTCAAACCAAAAATCTCTTCTATATTTGCGAATTAGCGGGCGCTTAGCTCAGTTGGTTCAGAGCATTTGGTTTACACCCAAAGGGTCGGGGGTTCGAATCCCTCAGCGCCCACCAAAGCGGAATCCATCTCATTATGAGTTAAGATTCCGCTTTTTTTCTCTTAAATAATTCACTAAATAAAATAACTAAAACCATGAAAAATAAAACTTTATTGCTTGTTGTCATACTAATAACTTCATTTGTTAAGGGTCAGAGTTTTACTCTCAATAACTCTGAAAGTAAATTGAAGTGGACCGGAAAAGAAATAACAACAAAAGAGCACTATGGTTCAATTGATTTTAAATCAGGAACAATTACTCTTAAGGATAACCAACCAGTATATGGTAAGTTTATAGTTGACATGATAACTTTAAAAAATGAAGATTTACCCGAAGACTATCGAGGAAGACTTGAAGGTCATTTGAAATCAGATGATTTTTTCTCAGTAGATAAATTTTCAGAAGCTATTTTAGAATTTACTACTTCATCATTTAAAAACTCAGAAGAATATAATATCAAAGGTAATTTAACAATTAAAGGCACTACTCATCCTGTAGATTTTACTATGAATTTTATTGATAATCACTGGAAGGCTAATCTTGTTTTTGATAGATCAAAGTATGATGTAAAATTTCGTTCCGGTAGCTTCTTTGAAAATTTAGGTGATAAATTGATTTACGATGACATAATTATCGAAACAGAACTAAAATTTAATAGATAATTCTTAGTTTGAGCTTTACCCCCAAAAAATAATGAATTTAAATATTTAAACTTTTTTTAGATTTAGATATCTAAATAATATTCAATATTTTTATTTGACATGAATAAATACACCGATGAAGAACTATTGGTAATGTTTAAAAATCCTGAAAAGATTAATTACGTGTTTAATTACATAATTAATCTTTATCAGAAAAGAATTTATTGGCATATTAGAAAGATACTTATTTCTCACGATGACACTAACGATGTAACTCAAAATACTTTTATAAAAGTATTTAAAAATTTAAAAGGTTTTAAAGGTGAGTCATCAATTTTTACCTGGATATATAGAATTGCAACAAACGAATCCTTAACATTTTTAAAAAAAAATAAAAAACATTATTTTGAATCATTAGACAATGTTTCCTCAAGTTTATCTATAAAACTTACGTCTGACATTTATTTTGATGGTGACAAAGCTCAAATTATGCTTCAAGAAGCAATTTTGAAATTACCAACTAAGCAAAGAATAGTTTTTAATATGAGATATTTTGATAATATGAAATTCGAGCAAATTTCTCAAGTTTTAGGGACATCAGTGGGTGCGTTAAAAGCAAATTATCACCATGCAAAAAATAAAATTGAACTTTATTTAAAAATAAATTAAACCTTTAGATAAATAATTAATCTATAATATATGAAACAAAATACTGATGCTGAGATGTTTAAAAATAAATCTCCTTTTAATGTTCCAGAGAATTACTTTTTTGATTTAAAAAATGACATACAGTTAAAGACTGAAAATTTAAACTCTGGTATTGAATTAAAAAACTTTTTTAATATAAATGCTGGATTTTCAGCACTGGTTTGTGTTTCCATACTACTTATAATATTTAACTACTTTATTAGTTCACAAAAAAAAAGTTTTATTATGTCAAGTAATGAAATTTATACACAATTTGAGAATTCTGAACTGTTAAACATTGACGAAGAATTTTTATTTGAATTTGTTCCTGAAGACGATTATGTTTTTTCTGATGAAATTGAATATCTAATTGATAATAATGCCGATTATAATTTAATAATTGAATAATAAATAAACTTTTGACATGAATAAATTCAAGTATTTTCTGATATTTTTTTTACCACTTTTAATCTTCTCTCAAGACAAGAATAATATCGACATAAAAGAAAAGAGGAGAAATATTCAAGCCTGGAAAATTGCCTTTATTTCTGATAAATTAAAATTCTCCCCAGAACAAGCTCAGATTTTTTGGCCGGTGTATAATAAATATAGTTCTGAAGTTGATGAAGTGCGTGACAGTGCTAAAAGTATAATGAGAAATTATAAAAAGAATAAATCTTTAATGAGTGAGACTGAATTAGGCGGTATGATAGATAATAAACTTAAAACAGATCAGCTATATTTAGAATTAAAAATAAAATATGTTAAGGACTTTAATGAAATTATTTCAAACAGTCAGTTAATTGAATTGTATAATGCTGAAGAGGGTTTTAAGAGAGAGGTACTAAGAGAGATTAGAAAAGGAGGAAAAAGAAAATATTATGACCCACCACCTCCTCCAATCAATAATTGATTAAATTTTATTTTCTTGACTTTTTAAAGATAGAGGACATTTTATCTTTTTCTTCTTCTGCAAGTTTTTCGTCAACTAGAATCCTCCCACTGTGTTCGTCCCTAATTATTTTGTCACGAGAAGCAATTTCCATTTGAGTTTGAGGAGGTATTTTAAAATAAGAACCTCCAGCTGAACCTCTTTCAACAGAAACAATTGCCAATCCATTTCTCACACTTGATCTAATCTTATTGTAAGAGTGCATTAAGTGTTCTTCAATGTTTTCAGAAAATTCTTTTGATTTTTTTAATAGTACTTTTTCTTCTTTTTCAGTTTCACTCATAATTGAGCTAAGTTCTTCATTCTTTGCTACTAAATGAGCGGACCTTTCATCTAGTTTAACCTGAAATTCCTCAACACTTATTGTTTTTTGTTCGGATTTCGCATTAAACTCTCTAATTTTTTTTTCAGCTAATTCAATTTCTAATTTCTGGAACTCTTGTTCTTTTTGGATAGAATTGTATTCTCTATTATTTCTAACATTTTTAAGATTTATCTCATATTTTTTATCTGCTTCTTTTGCGACTTCGATATTATTTTTTTGAAGTGCAACTTCATCTTGGAAATCTTTAAGTTCTAACTTCAAACTATCTAACCTAGTTGTAAGACCTGCTATTTCATTCTCTAAATCCTCAACTTCTAAGGGTAATTCCCCTCTAACACTTCTGATTTCATCTATTCGAGAATCTATTAGTTGAAGATCAAATAGAGATCTAAGTTTTTTTTCTACTGAAATTTCTTTTTTCTTGGTCATACTAAAAATATTTAACTGGATTAGTGTTTGTGTTTGCTAAAACGATCGCAAAATTAGGGAATTTTTTCCGAAGATAATCATGTATTAAATTTTTTGTAAACTGTTCGCTTTCATAGTGTCCAATATCAATTAAAACTATCTCGTCGTTGGCTTCAAAAAAATTATGATATTTAAGATCTGCTGTTAAAAACACCTCTGCATGTTGTTCTATTGCGTCTTGTATAGCAAATGATCCGGATCCACCTAGTACGGCAACTTTTCTTATTTTTTTATTAAGTAATTTGCTATGCCTCAGGAAGCCTGATTTCATTCTATTTTTTATAAATTCTAAAAACTTGTTCTCTTCCATTGGTGTTTTTAATTCTCCTATTCTTCCCATTCCTAGGAGTTTATTTTCTTTTTTGGGTATAAGTATTTGAGATTTTTCTAAACCAATTTTTTCTGAAATTTTATAATTAACTCCTTTTTCATGGTTGTCTAATGAAGTATGAATGGAGTAGATTGAAATTTTATTTAGTATTGATTTAATGACTATTTTTTCAACATAACTATTTGCTGTTATCTTTTTTAATCCTTTAAAAATTATAGGATGGAAGCTTATAATTAGATTGCAGTTTTTAGCTATTGCTTCATTTAAAACTTCTTCTGTTGTGTCAAGGGATATAATGACTCCTTTTAAATCCACACTAGAGTCTCCCACTAAAAGCCCAACGTTATCAAAATCCTCAGCTTGGGAGGGTGGTGACCACTTTTCGATAGTATCAATAAAATCTTGGATTTTCATTTACATACTTATTTTACAAATATAGTATTATCTTTCAGGAGATGAAATTGATTCGATTATTACTAGCTCCTTTTGCAATTTTATACGGCTTAATATCGTTAATCCGAAATGAATTGTTTAATGTAAAATTTTTTAAAAGTTATTCTACTTCTATTTCATCAATTGGGGTTGGAAATTTATCTATTGGAGGTACCGGTAAATCGATAGTCGTAGATTATTTAATTTTTTTATTTCAGTCAAATTATTCTATTGCAGTTTTAAGCAGAGGCTATGGTAGAAAATCATCTGGATTTAAAATAGCTAATTCTTCGAGTTTAGCAATTGAAATTGGTGACGAACCCTATCAATATTATAAAAAATATCCAAATATTAAAGTAACTGTTGGAGAAGATAGGGTTAGAGCTGTAAAAGAAATATTAAAGTTTGATCCTAAAATCAATTTACTTCTACTTGACGATATTATGCAACATAGGTGGATATCAACAACTCACCTCATACTTACTACAACTTATTCAAGCCCTTTTTTTAATGACAGGATTATGCCCTTAGGGATGTTAAGAGAGCATCCAGTCGGAAAAAAAAGAGCCCAGACTATACTAGTAACTAAATGTCCCAAAAATCTTTCAGAGGCTAACAAACTAAGTTTTATTAAAAAATGTGATCTTTTGACTAGTCAAGAAATTTTTTTCACTAAAATAGGTTACTCTAATTCAATACAGAATAATCTGAACAAATTAAATTTCGATATTCTTAAAAAAGAGAAAATTGTATTAGTTACAGGAATAGCTGATTCTAAACCGTTGGTAGAATTTCTTAATTCAAAAAATATATTGTTCACACACATGAAATATAAAGATCATTTTAATTATGATTTAAATGCTGTAAGTAAAATAAAAAGAGAGGCAAATCATTCATTAATTCTTACAACCGAAAAAGACTTTGGAAGACTTTCTCCTATATTAAAGTCAAAAAAACTTTTTTATATAAGTGTTAGTTTAGAGTTCTTTTCTTTTAACGATAAAAAAGATTTTAATGAAAGAATAATGACTTCTGTTGGCAAAAAAGAGTCTTAGTTTATATGTTTGTGTGCTTTATAAGAAGATCTAACTAACGGACCACTCTCAACATGTCGAAAACCAAGATTTAATGCATAGTCCTCGTATTTCTTGAACATTTCCGGAGTTACAAATGAAGTGACAGGAAGATGTTTTTTACTTGGCTGCAAGTATTGCCCCATGGTTACCACATCTACATTAGCTTTAATCAAATCATCTAGTGTTTCATAAACTTCATTTTCATTTTCACCCAACCCAAGCATTATTCCTGATTTGGTTCTTTTGACTCCTTTTTTCTTTAAATAAGATAGGACTTCAAGACTTCTATCATATTTAGCCTGAATTCTAACGTGACGGGTTAATCTTCTGACTGTTTCAACATTATGAGAAACAACCTCAGGAGAAACACTAACTATTCTATTTATAATATTATGTTTTCCTTGAAAATCGGGAATTAAGGTTTCTAGGGTGGTTTCTGGATTTAATCTTCTAATTGCATTAACTGTTTCGGCCCAAATAATTGAACCCATATCCTTGAGGTCATCTCGGTCCACTGAGGTTATTACGGCGTGCTTAATTTGCATCTTCTTAATGGATTGAGCTACCTTTTCAGGTTCCTCCCAATCTACTTGGGATGGCCTACCAGTTTTGACACCACAAAAACCACAGGATCTTGTACAGATATTACCCAAAATCATGAAAGTTGCAGTTCCTTCTGCCCAGCATTCTCCCATATTCGGACAACTTCCTGAGGTACAAATAGTATTAAGTTTGTACTTGTCAACTAAAGTTCTTAAATCATTATATTTTTTACCTGTTGGAAGTTTAACTCTTATCCATTTTGGCTTTGATATTCTATTTTGATTTTCAGAAGGAGTTTTATTTGTGTTTTTATTGGGAAGAGAAATTTTATTCCATTTTATTTCTTTTACTTCAGCATTTTTTTTCTCTAAGATATCCAATTTCAATTTTTTTCAAATATACAAAACTTCTCTATATAGTAAGTAAATATCCTACCGTGAAACTTGTCAGAAAAAGAAGACCTAACCAGCTAAATAAAACAAAATGTTTATTTGGTTGAAACTTTTTAGGCATATAATCACTAGTTACTAACCTTAAATTAGCCCAAGCAAAGAAAGGGGTAGTCAAAAAAGATAAAACTGTAGCTATTTGTACTAAAACCCCCATTTCAGATTGAAAAAAAACAAAGATTGCTATAGTTCCAAATGCTAGTAGAAACAGAAAATGCAAATAGAAATCTCTTTTCTGATTAAATAAAATCTGCAAAGTTTTTGAAAACGCTCTTGGTGAAGCGTCTAGAGTTGTAATTGTTGTACTAAACATAGTTGTTAATGCTGCTAGCGAGATAATACTAGCTGAAGAAACACCTAGGTTTTTAGTGTACAACTCAATTAATTGACTTGCAAATGGTAAACCTTGATTTGAAAATGTAATATTTGAATTATACATAACTAAAGCTCCTAAACCCATAAAGCAAATCCCTAAGAATATTGTTGTACCATATCCTACATTGAAATCAAATAAACTTTCTTCGAGATTTATGTTAGTTGAATTTTTTTGTTTTTCAACTGACCAAATTGAATGCCAAATCGAAATATCCATAGGTGCTGGCATCCATCCCATAAAAGCAATTAAAAACAACAAACCTGTTCCTTCTGGTAAAATTTGTTTAAATGGAGGAAATGTATTTGATTTGGTGAATGCAATTGTGAAAGCTAATATTGTGCATATGGAAAGAATGATGATGATAAACTTCATTAGATTATCCAATAACTGGTATTTACCAATAACTAATAAAACAGAACAAATTATTATTATTATCGAAGCCCAAATAATGGGGTTCAAAGCGATACCAAAAAAATGTGAAGCGAGACCTGCAGTTACTATTGTCACCGCTGCTTGAATAGTAAACATGTTTGCAATATTTAATATTGCATAGCCCCATAAATATCCTTTACCAAGCTTAGCGTATCCATCTAGAAGTGTTTCACCAGTTGCAACTGCATATCTTGGGCCAAATTCAAAAAAAGGATATTTGAAAATATTTATAAGGATAAATGCCCAAAGTAAACTCCACCCATAATCAGCTCCGGCTCTAGTGGAGTATACAAGATGAGAAACTCCAATTGCTGCGCCGGCAAAAAGAAGGCCAGGACCTAATTTTTTTAAATTATTCATTTTCATCTAATTTTTCTCCTAAAAGTTTTTTTGCTCTTAGAATTTTAACTTTAATAGTATTAAGTGGTTGATTAAGTTCTTTACTTATTTCTTTATAGCTGTAATCTTCGAAAAATCGAAGCTGTAAAATTTTCCTATATTCCTTTCTCAAACTTTTAATTGTATTTAGAATTTTATTGAGATTTTGATTATTTATCATTCCCTGTTCAGGGCTAGGAGTATCGTCAGCGATTAGATTAGTTTTAGAATCATCCATATTGCCATACTGAATATTCTTTAAAGATTTTTCTTTTCTAATCTGATCTACATGTAAGTTTTTGGATATTGTGATTAGCCATGTTTTGAAACTAAATTTTGGATCAAACGACTCTAGCTTATCAAAGGCTTTTGTAAATGTTTGGATTGATATTTCTTCGGCTATTTGTGTATTACCGCAACGTTTGAGTTGAAAGTTATATATGTATTCCCAATTTAAATCAAACAAAACTTGAAATGCCTTTTGATCATTTTTTTTTGCTTGAAAAATCAGTTCTTTTTCCATATAATTTTTCCGAAACGAACTCTAATTAACTTGAGGATCGATATTTTTACAGTCTTGATCTTTTGGAAGTTTGCCACACATACCGCATGGTTCATCATTTTTATTCAGAAAAGGACTTTGACTAGCACAGGTTCCAGCAAACTCACCATTTTTTTTTGCCCAAATTTTTATTGCTATTCCAGCAAAACAAAGACCTAAAAAAAAGAACGTTAATAAAAATAGTTTCATTTTGTAAAGATATAAAAATCAGCTAATGCTAACATGCTTAATTAATTACATTAAATAATTAAATATTTATAGTTCCATATTTCGAAAAAGTATATTAAAATAAACATACATGTTATTGAAAATTTTAAAAAAAATCCACCTATCATACTAATAATTGTATGCATTGAAGCTTTAATTGCGGATATTATATCCCCACCATTACTAAATAACTCACCAATAAACGCTCCTAAAAATGGTCCAATTATCAATCCGAAAGGACCTAAAAAGATAATTCCAATTGCTAATCCAATAATGGTTCCAAGAATTCCATTTTTAGATCCGCCAAACACTTTTGCTCCTATTATTGGGATAAAATAATCAATCACAAAAACTATTACAGATACTATAAAAGTTGTAATCAGGATTGTTTTATTTAAAGTAACACCCTCATGTTGGTATAAAAATAAAAACCCAAACCAGGATGATAATGGTCCAGGTATTAACGGAATGAAACATCCAATAAGTCCCAAAAACATCATTATAAAACTTAAAATTAAATAAAGAAGATCCATTATTATTTTTTATAAAACTAAACTATAAAAAATAGAGTTCAAGTAAAAGTTGTAATTTAGAATTCATAAATTTTTTTAAAAAAATGCAAATTTTCAAAAGAATTAGCATTGCCTATATAATTATTTTTATGTTTGGCTGTAGTTTGTTTGATACTAAAAAGGTTTCTGATGAAGAAATTAGAATTGCTTCCTCTTGGACAAATAACGATCAGCCACCATCCTTTGAAGAGTGTAATGAATTGGATCCAAGTAATCAAAAAGAGTGTTTTGAAGAGTTGTTGTTAAAAGCTATTCATTCTAGTCTTAAATCACTTAGCTTTGAGTCTTCGGAGCCAATAAGTTCAATAATTGATGTTGAAATTAAAATTGATGAAAATGGATTATTTAGTTTAGTAAATTTTAGTGATCCAGATCATGTTTTTAAAAAAATAGTAAACTTAAAAGATGAAATAATCACAATTGTAAATAGTTTACCCAATGCACTCCCGGCTATTAAAACTAATACAGGATTTTATGTTAATGTTAAGTTCACTATTCCTGTTGAAATTGAAGCTAGTTTGACCAAATGATAAATAAAGAAACGATTATACTTGGAGTTGATCCTGGAACAACGATAATGGGCTTTGGAGTTATTAAGGTTGAAGGTCAAAAAATGAAATTATTGGAATTAAACGAGCTTCAATTAAAAAAAGAGAAAGATCATTATACAAAATTGAAATTAATTTTTGAAAGAACGATTCATTTAATTGACAAATATCATCCTGATGAATTAGCAATTGAGGCTCCTTTTTTCGGAAAGAATGTACAATCCATGTTGAAGTTGGGGAGGGCACAAGGCGTTGCTATGGCTGCTGGTTTATCTAGAGAATTAATAATCAGGGAATATTCTCCTAAAAAAATTAAAATGTCAATTACTGGAAGTGGAAATGCATCTAAGGAACAAGTTGCTAAAATGTTACAAAATATTTTTAAAATAAAGGAGTTGCCTAAAAATTTAGATTCAACTGATGGTTTAGCTGCAGCAGTTTGTCATTTTTACAATAGAAATTCTCCTACTTCTCAAAAAAAATATTCAGGATGGTCTGCATATATTAGTCAAAATCCTTTAACAATAAAAAACAAGGTGACTAAAGGTTAATTATGGCTGGAATATATATTCATTACCCTTTTTGTAAACAAGCTTGTACTTATTGTAATTTTCATTTTTCGACATCATTGAAAAAGCAGAATGTTATGATTGAGGCAATGCTTAAAGAAATTGAATTAAGAAATAGATTTTTTGATAATGAAATTATAAATAGTATTTATTTTGGAGGAGGCTCACCTTCTTTATTAACTACAAAATCAATTGAAAATTTTATACTTCGAATCAAAAAGACATTTAATGTTTCGAGCCTAGTTGAAGTAACTGTAGAATTAAACCCAGATGATTCATCAAATGAATACTTAAACGGACTAAAAGACATAGGAGTAAACAGAATAAGTGTTGGTATTCAATCTTTCATTGAAGAGGATTTAAATTTAATGAAGCGAGCCCATTCTTCTGATCAAGCATTCGGTTCAATTGAAGATGTGAAATCACTTTTTGAAAACTTTTCAATTGATTTAATATATGGATTACCAAATAGTAATGTTGATAGATGGATGTACAATTTAAAAACAACTTTATCATATTCTCCCCCGCATATTTCGTGTTATGCACTAACGGTAGAACCTAAAACTTTATTGCAAAAACAGATTGCTTCTGGAGAAGTATTAGTAATTGATGAAAATATAGTTGAAAAACAGTATTTAAATATGCTTGATTATTTAGATGAAAATAATTATGATAATTATGAGTTTTCCAGTTTCGCTAAATCTGGAAAATATTCAGTAAATAATTCTGGATATTGGGAAGGTATGCCATATATGGGTATTGGACCTTCGGCTCATAGTTATAACGGAATTGACAAAAGAAGTTGGAATATTAACAAAAATAGTATTTATATAAAATCAATTAATGAAAATAAGCTTCCGCTAAAGGAAGAATATTTAAGTTTAAAAGATAAGTTTAATGAAATGATAATGATAGGCTTAAGAACATCAGCTGGAGTTTCATTAGAGAAAATAAAGAGTAAGGTTGGGAATAAATTCGCTTATTATTTAGAGGAAAATTCTAAAAAGAGAATCCTTTCAAATGATTTATACTGGGATGGAGATCATCTACATGTTTCGAAAAAATCTAAATTCTTATCGGATGGAATTGCTTCTGATCTTTTTATAATAGATCTATAAACTACTTTTTATTAAATAATTCCGAAAAATTTTTGTAGAAGTATGGAATTGTTTCAATGCCCTTAAAGAAGTTAAATAATCCAAAGTGTTCGTTGGGAGAATGAATAGCATCGCTATTTAGACCAAAACCCATTAAAATTGTTTTGCATTTAAGAATCTCCTCAAACATTGGTACAATCGGTATACTTCCACCATCTCTTACGGAATAAGGAGCCTTTCCAAAACTTTTTTCGTAAGCTAAATGAGCTGCTCTATAGGCGATATTGTTTGTTGGAGTGACATACGCCTGTCCTCCATGATGAGTAGTGACACTCACTTTTACTGAAGAAGGAGCAATTTTTTTAAAATGATTTTCAAAAAGTAAACTTATTTTCTCCCAATTTTGGTTAGGCACCAGTCTCATGGATATTTTAGCATAAGCTTCACTAGGAATCACAGTTTTAGCCCCTTCACCTGTGTATCCACCCCATATTCCATTTACATCTAGGGTAGGGCGGATGGATTTTCTCTCTTGAGTAGTAAAACCTTGTTCACCTGATGTTGAATTGATATTAAGAGAATCTTTAAATGACTTTTCGTTGAACGGTATTTTTGCCATTTCTTTTCGTTCTTCTTCGCTTAAATCAACAACATCATCATAAAATCCGGGTATATTAATTTTTCCTCCATTGTCTTTAAGACTACTTATCATATCACAAAGAGTATTTATAGGATTGGCCACGGTCCCTCCATATAAGCCAGAATGCAAGTCACGATTTGGCCCTGTAACTTTAACTTCCATATAGCTAAGACCTCTAAGACCTGTAGTAATTGAAGGTTGAGAGTTGTTTAAAATCCCAGTATCTGAAATTAAAATAACATCAGACTTTAAACGATTAGAATTTTCACGAATAAAAATCTCTAAATTATCACTTCCTACTTCCTCTTCTCCTTCGATCATAAATTTCACATTACATGGGAGGTCTTTATTGCTTATCATTAACTCAAGCGCCTTAACATGCATAAACATTTGTCCTTTGTCATCACAAGAACCTCTGGCAAAAACTGCCCCTTCAGGATGTATATCAGTCTTTTTTATTATTGGTTCAAAAGGTGGATTTTTCCAAAGATCAACTGGGTCAGGTGGTTGAACATCGTAATGACCGTAAACTAAAATAGTTGGAAGATTCGGGTTTAATATTTTTTCTCCGTAAACAATTGGGTGTCCTTTAGTTGAAATGATTTCAATATTTTCACAACCTGCTAAAGAGATTGAATTGGCTAGCCATATTGCAGCATCATTCACATATTTTTTATACTTAGGATCTGCACTAATAGAGGGGATTTTAAGAAAATCAATTAATTCATTTATATATTGATCTTTTTTATTCTGTGATAGTTTGTACATGAATAATTTATTGATTTGTAAAAATAAGAAAAGCTAGGAATCAAATTAGTAAGATCTAATAATTTTATAAAAACTTGTTTATATTTGTCTCCTAATTTTAAGAGTAGCGGGTGTGGTGAAATTGGTAGACACGCTAGACTTAGGATCTAGTGCTTCACGGCTTGGGGGTTCGAGTCCCTTCACCCGCACAAAAAAAACCTCACTTACAAGTGAGGTTTTTTTATTATGAATTATCTTTTAAATTTAAATTTTTGTAATTGGATATCATCCAAACCGTTATCATCAAACGGGTATTCCATCTGATCTTGTATGTTATAGAGTGAAATAAGTATGAACTCACTTAAAATAACCACGAAAGAAGTTAAAAGAATTGCTCCTGGCTCATTTCCCATTTTATGAATTATAGTTGGAGTATAAACTAAAGGGAAAAGATATATAAATATTAAACAATAGGCTTTAAGGCTAATTGGAGTCCTGTGAAGGTGAATTGCAATTAAGTTGTCTTGACCATCACTTACATCTCTTAAAAAGCGAACTGCTTTCCCTCGTATTCCACTTGAAATATATTCATTGTTGTTATTTATAAAACTAAAAAGCTCTTCTGTGTTATTGTCTATCTTTTTTAAATTAATATCCGGTTTGGATAGTTCTTTTAGAAACTCACTTTCAAGTTTGTTCATTAGTAAAGAAAACTCGTTAAACATATCATCAGTAAGCTTGCTCATCTTAAGATAGTGTTCAACAGTCCTTAAATTACTTCTAAATTGACTTAAATGTTCCAAAGCTTTTTCTCGTCTTCGAAAAGCAGATCGAATACAAAATACTAATGGAAAAATAATAGCAATACTTATTAGCGTCAGATCTATTTCATAATCTATTTTGTTTTTTTCGGCAAAATAGAGAACTCCAATAGAAATTAAAACAGCTATTAATGTTTTATAATTGATAATTACAAGATATCGGTTTAGCATCTGAATAAATTTTTTTATATTCCCTAAAAATAAACACTATATCATGAATAAACAAGTAAACTTATTATTGTTATTATTTATTGGTCTTTTTTCCTTTGGACAAAATTCTGATGGATATACTCTTCTTTTTCAAAATGAAGAGCCATTAAAAATAAAATTAAAATACTCTAACAAAGAGATGAATAAAAAAACTAATGACTCTACTTTCATTGAAACTCAACTTTCATTCGAACAAGATGGAGTATGGAGTGACATTGATGTTAGACTTAGAGCTAGAGGAAACTTTCGAAGAAACACCTGTTACTGGCCTCCTGTAAGAGTTAAAATTAAAAAATCAGCAGCAAAAGGAACTATTTTTCAGGGCAACAAGAGCTTAAAGCTTGTTTTGCCATGTATGAAAGAATCAGACAACAATGACAATATAATGAAGGAGTATATGGCATATAAACTCTATGAGCAGATTTCACCTTATCATTTTAATGCAAGAAGAGTAGATATTGAGTTTACTGAAGTTTATGGGAGAAAAGGTAAAGAAAGAAAAATGATTCAATTAAAGGGTTTTTTAATAGAGGATGATGATATAGTAGCAAAACGATTTGAAGGAAAAGTAGTTGATAGATTTATTCACCCTCTAGCCATGGACGCTGAAACTTCAGTTCAAAATGCATTTTTTAATTTTTTAATTGGAAACACAGATATTTCTGTTGCTTACCAGCACAATGCAAAATTGCTTTACATTGGAAAAAGACTTATTCCACTATCTTATGATTTTGACATGACAGGATTCGTAAATCCTAGCTATGCAACTGTAAATGAAACCTTAGGTATAAAATCTGTCAGAGACAGGAAATATAGAGGTTTTAAAAGAGACGGGAAGATTATTGAGTCAGTTAGACAACTTTACATAAGTAAAAAAACGGATTTAATGGCAATAATTGAATCACATGCTTCTCAATTCGACAGTGAAAAAGAGTATAAGGAGACATACAAGTTTCTAAATAGTTTTTATGAAGTTATAGAGAACGATAAAGAGTTTAACTCTCAAATTGTTAGTACAGCAAGAACAAAATAGATAACCCTTGAATTAAAATTAATCTACCGCAGTTTTTAGCTTGCTAAATATTGCGGTATTTTCATAAATACCCTTGAATAAATCTGAAGATGGACCAAAACTAAAAACAGGCACCATAGTCCCACTATGGCCAATAGTTGTAAAATCTCCAACAACAGTACCTTTTTTCACATTCCCTTTTTTTAAAGCAAGGCCCCCTGTTTCATGGTCTGCTGTAACAACTATGAGAGTATTTTTGTCGTTTTTAGCGAATTTTAAGGCACTTGAAATCGCATTATTAAAATCTTTAAATTCTGATAAGATGTAAGCTAACTCATTTGCATGTCCTCCCCAGTCAATTTGAGATCCCTCAACCATTAAAAAAAATGGTTTTCCATCGTCTTTTAATTTGTTAAGAGTAGATTCAACAAGTGATGCTAAGTCAGGTTTTCTTCCTGAATTTATAGGTGGAGGCTCGTCAGAATAAGTAAAAAATCCTAATTTATTTCTAGTTGATTTAATATAACTATCCAGGTTATTGACAATTTCATATCCTTCACTTTCCATTTCTTCAATTAAATTTTTTTTATCAGCCCTTCTGTTAAAGTGTTTTCGGCCTCCTCCTATGAAATAATTTACGCTGTTATATCTCAGTTGTAGGGCAATGTCATCGTATTGTCTTCTTGAGTTGACATTAGCATAAAACGATGCAGGTGTTGCATGAACGATACTGGAAGTTGCTATTAGTGCAGTAGAAAAGTCAATTGAATTACAATATTCAAGAATAGATTCAAGCTTTTTATTTTTTGGATTTATTCCAACTACTCCGTTATATGTTTTTTCTCCACATGCCATTGCTGTTCCACTCGCCGCAGAATCAGTTACTAGCTGATTATAAGAATGTGTTTTAGAAAGACCGATATATTCCATTTCTTCTAATGAACTGGTGTTTTTATTTGAATACATTCCAGCTGATATTTGAGATAAACCCATTCCATCTCCAATCATGAAAATTATATTTGGTTTTTCATTAGTTTTTAATAAAGTAAAGGATTTAGGGTATTCTTGCTCTTGAGAGAAAACAATGGATGAAATTGTTAGAGACAACAGAACAAAAAGTAGATATTTTTTGTTATTAGAAATCATTTATTTTAAATTTTGAAATTCAAAGTTAATACAATGTTGTTCTCCTACAAATATTTTTTTAGATCCCAAAAAATCTTGTCAGTTGCACCCTTATTACGCTCTATGTATTTGAAATTAATCATTCTTCCAAATTTTAAATTTTTAATTATTTTCGATGAAATTTTATTGAACTCATGGTTTGAGGAGACTGAAAAGCATCCTCCTATTTTTATTAAATCATTTGCTTCTGGAAATTTTTTATAATTTTCACCAATTATGATGGGGATATCATACACTGCGGCTTCAAGAATATTATGTAAACCCGAGTGACCCATTCCTCCCCCTACATAGCACCATTTTGCATATCTGTATGCGTATTTCAATACTCCAATTTGATCGAGAATAAGCACTTTCTTTGATTTATCGTTTTTACTAGAATATTTACTCCAAAGGGCAAAAGGAATATTTAATTTTGAAGTCAATGATGAAATTGATTTTTTACTACAATCGTGAGGAGCAATTATCACTTTTAAACTTTCACTAAAATGAATAGAATCAATAAACAGAGTGTAATCTTCATCCCATGTACTTCCAGCCACCCAACATGGGATATTTTTTGTAAAATCATCAAGTATTTTAAAATCTTTTTTTTCATTTAAAACATCAAGAACTCTATCCATTCGAAGATCTCCTAAAGTGGTTGTATTTGTAATTCCGTTATGATTTAATATCTTTTGAGAATTAAAATTTGCAGGATAAAAATGAGTGATAGTTCTTAAAGCATCTTTAAACCAAAATGCCCATGGTTTCCAAAATATATTATCCCTTTTAAATTCACTTGATATAGATAAGACAGGAACTTCAACTTTTTTTAAAGAGTAAAGCATATTTGGCCAAAATTCATTTTTTGATAAAACAACAATCTTTGGGTTTATAAAATTAATTATTAAGTCAATATGTCTCGTTATGTCAAGAGGGATATATCCAACCCAATCGACCAAAGAATATTTTTTTACAGCACTATATCCAGATGGAGAAAAAAATGTGAGTGCAATTTTGTGTGTTGTAAATCTAGCTTTTATTTTTTCAATTAAAGGTCTGCATTGTTCAAACTCACCTAATGAAGAGCAATGAAACCATATTACTGAAGATGTTAAAGAACGAAAAATTTCAAAATTATTATTTTCGATAAGTTCTTTATTTTTTTTTCTGCCTAAATAAAATTCTTTATATTTTTCATTAAATAGATTTTTACCACAAATCTTTATGGAAAAAATTGGGAGACAAAAATTCAGAAATCTGATTATTGAAGAGTAAATAAAAGAAGTCATTTTTGAGCACAAAAATTTCAAAACAAATATTTTTTATAAAATTAAACTAAATAAATGGTTTGATATATTCAAAATGCTTTGATGTCTGTTTTTAGAAGAATGTTTTTCTTATTTTTGAACCAAATTTTTTATATGAAAAAAATTAATATGGTTGATTTAGCCGGTCAATTCAAACCGATTTCTAATGATGTTAATCTCGCAATTAACAAGGTTATTGAAAACACATCATTTATAAATGGTCCAGCAGTAAATAGTTTTCAAAAAAATCTAGAAAATTATCTTGATGTGAAACATGTGGTTCCTTGTGCAAACGGAACTGATGCTCTTCAAATTGCTTTGATGTCTTTAGATCTCAATCCAGGGGATGAAATAATTACTGTTGATTTCACTTTTGCTTCCACTGTTGAGGTAATAGCACTTTTAAAATTGACTCCGGTCTTAGTAGATGTTGATTCTGAAACTTTTAATATAAACTTAGATTCCTTAGAGTCAGCTATAAATGAAAAATCTAGAGTAATAGTACCAGTTCACCTATTTGGTCAAGTGGCAAATATGGATGAAATAAATCGGATAGCTAAAAAACACAATCTGGATATTATTGAAGATGCAGCCCAAGCTATTGGTGCAAATTATAAATTTTTGGATGGTACCAAGAAAAAAGCTGGAACAATAGGATTAATTGGTACAACCTCCTTTTTTCCATCTAAAAACCTTGGAGCTTATGGTGATGGAGGAGCAATTTTCACAAATGATGACAAGTTAGCTTACAAAATAAGAGGAATTGTGAATCATGGAATGTATGAGAGATATCATCATGATGTTGTTGGGGTAAACTCTCGGTTAGACTCAATTCAAGCAGCAATTTTAGATATTAAACTCAAATCTCTTGATAATTATAATAATTCTCGCAAAAATTCAGCATCAAAATATACTGAGTTACTGAAAGATCATGATAAAATTATAACTCCTAAGATTGTAGGCGATCCCGATTCCCATGTATTTCATCAATATACTTTAATTATATTAGATGCGAACAGAGATGACCTTGTAAAATTTTTAAATCAAAATGATATTCCATGTGGAGTATACTACCCCATTCCACTTCACAAACAAAAAGCTTATGGAGATAAGAAATATGATGAAAAAGATTTTAAAACAACCAATAGTTTATCAAAATCAGTAGTTTCCCTTCCTATGCACACTGAGCTTGAGGATGATCAAATTGAGTTTATTTGTAAAAAAATAATTGAATATTTAGATTAAATAATTGATGCAGATTGTGTTTCTAAATTTGAATTAATTTTTTTACACAACCCTTGAAGAACATTTCCGGGGCCAACTTCAATAAAGTTTTTCGCTCCGTCTTTTGTCATGTTTTTAATTATTGAGGTCCATTTCACTGGTGCTGTTAATTGTGAAAGGAGATTAGATTTAATTATTTCTGGATCGATTGTAGGTAGAGAAGAAACATTTTGATAAATAGGACAGGAAGGACGGTTAAATATCAAATCATTTACACTCTTAGCTAGTTGATCTCTTGCAGGCTCCATTAATGGTGAGTGAAATGCTCCGCCAACAGGAAGTATTATAGCTCTTTTAGCACCTTTTGATTTTAGATAAACACATGCTTTTTCAATAGCTTTTTTTTCTCCTGAAATCACAACTTGCCCTGGACAATTATAATTTGCAGCGACAACAGTTCCTGAAATTTTTAAACAAATTTCTTCAACTAGATTTTCATCTATACCTAAAATTGCTGCCATAGTTCCCGGATTTTTTTCACATGCATTTTGCATGGACTCAGCTCGAATTCTAACTAAATTTAATCCATCTTCAAAAGAAATTGAACCTATAGACGCTAATGCTGAAAACTCTCCCAGAGAATGACCCGCAACCATTTTAGGGTTAAACGAATCACCAAGAAGTTTACTCAATATAAAAGAATTGATGAAAATAGCAGGTTGGGTTACATTTGTCTGTTTTAAATCCTCCTTTGAGCCATCAAACATGATTTTAGTAATATCAAAATTTAAAATTTCATTTGACCTTTTAAATAAAATATTTCCTTCATTAGTATTATACAATTCTCTACCCATTCCTGGAAATTGAGAACCTTGGCCTGGGAATAAATATGCTTTCATCTTTCTCTTCTTTTGTAGGTTAAATATGAAAAACTAATTTTATGAATTTCGGATGTTGATTTGTTGGTTTCACTAAGAAGTTTCCATGTTGTTTTTGGAATATTTGGAAAAAAAGTATCAGCATCAAATTTCTCATGTACCCTGGTTAACTCAATTCTATCTGCTAAAGCCATACTTTGTCTATATATTTCTCCTCCTCCAATTATAAATGGTTGTTTATCATCTTTAACAAGGGATAATGCATCTTCAATACTTGAAGAAACTTCAGCTCCATTTGCTACATATTTTTTATTTCGTGTAACAATTATATTTCTTCTGTTTGGAAGAGCCTTAGGCATTGATTCAAAAGTTTTTCTACCCATTATAATAGCATGTCCAGAAGTTAGTTTCTTAAACCTTTGAAGATCTTCAGGAATATGCCAAATAAGTTTATTTTCTTTCCCTAAAGCATCGTTTTCTGCAGCTGCTGCAATAATAGTGACGCCTTTTATTGAGTTTTGAAAGTTAATAGAATCTGGTTTTTCTTCATCTCCCATTAATATTTTATTATTAAGTGTTTTTGTATCCAATTATATTAATTTTATACTGCAAAACTAAAATTAATTGATGAAAAAAACTATCCGTTCTTTTTTTCCAGTATTAAATACCTGCACTTATTTAAATACTGCATATGTAGGCCCCTTATCAACTGAATTATTTGAGTTTAGAAATAATTTAGAAAAGGAGTATTTGAAACAAGGTGATAAGATAAAATTTGACAGTGAGGAAAAAATTAATAATTTCAGAGAAACAGTTTCAAAATTTATCAATTCTTCAAAAAAAAATACATTTTGTACCTCAAATTTTTCTACAGGTTACAGATATATTTTAGATTTTTTACCAAAAAAAATTAATGTCTTAGCTTTAAAAAATGATTATAATTCACTAATAAGTGGCCTTAGGGAAAGAGATCTTTCTGTAGATTATATTTCAATAACATCTGATTTTGAACTTCAAATTGAAAATCGATTAGATGAAAAAAAATACAGTGTGTTAGTATTATCAATTGTACAATTTTTATCTGGAATCAAAGTTGACTTTAGCGCATTAAGGGAGATAAAAAAAAAATATCCCAGATTAATTATTATTGGGGATTCTACTCAATTTATAGGTTCAGATTTTTTTGATTTTAATAGTTCCCCTTTTGATGTTGTAATTGGAAGTGGCTATAAGTGGATTTTAGCAGGTTTTGGAAATGCCTATTTAGCTGTTTCTGATAGATTTTTAAAAATTACTGAGTGTTCCTCAAACGAAATATATGAAAAAGTTTATGCAGGTCACTTAAATTTATTAGCCTCTGCATCTTTAGATTTTGCAATTAAATTTCTACAAAATAATGACTATGACAATCTAATTAAAATTAAAAGAGATTTAGGTCTTTTTCTTAAACAGGAGTTGAAACAATTAAATCTTTTAGATCCATTAGTTGAAATAAGGAAAAACCATTCAAGTATCTATACTATTCATGGTAATGAAAAGTTATTTAAATATTTACAAAATAATGGAATAAGGTGTGCGTTAAGAGGGGGGGGGGTAAGGGTAGCTGTTCATTTCTATAATGAGGAGTCAGATATTGATAAATTAATTAAAATTTTGAAAAGATTAAATTGATACTGCACCTTTTATAAGAGGATAAGGGTCGTAGTCAATTATTTCAATGTCCTCGTATGTAAAATCAAACAGGCTTGTAATTTTCGGATTTAACTTTACTCTTGGAAGTTTTTTTGGATTTCTTAAAAGTTGTTCCTCAATTTGTTTTTTATGGTTAGAATAGATGTGAGCATCTCCAAAAGTGTGAATAAATTCACCTGGTATGTATCCTGTAACTTGGGCTAACATTATTGTTAGTAATGCATAAGAAGCAATATTAAACGGGACTCCTAAAAAAACATCTGCACTTCTCTGATAAAGTTGAACTGAAAGTTTACCATTTGCAATATAACATTGGAAAAAGGCATGACAAGGAGGGAGAGCTGCTTTGTTATTTGAAACATTTTCTGAGAATGATTTTGAGGAATCAGGCATAACGCTTGGGTTCCAGGCACTCACAATAATTCTTCGACTATCAGGATCTGTTTTGATAGTTTTAATCATTTCTTTTATTTGGTCTATACCCTCACTATTCCAATTTCTCCATTGGTGACCATATACAGGACCTAAGTTGCCTTTATCATCAGCCCATTCATTCCATATTCTTACATTGTTTTCTTGCAAATAACTTATATTAGTATCTCCTTTAAGAAACCATAATAGTTCATGAACTACAGATTTAATATGAATCTTTTTGGTGGTTAAAAGAGGAAATCCTTTGCTAAGGTCAAACCTCATCTGGTGTCCAAAAACACTTTTAGTTCCTGTTCCAGTTCTGTCGGTTTTTTCAACACCATTCTTTTGTATATGGCTTATTAAATCAAGATACTGCTTCATTAATTGTAATATATTTTCAAATATAAACTGAATTGATATCTATTTCAAAAAATCAGATAAACATTTATCAAGATAAAATCAACGTAGAATTATTTAAACATCCTTTTTGGATATAAGGTCACGGATTTTAACAGCCTTTTCGTATTCCTCATTATCTACAAATTTTTTTAGAAGAACTTTAAGTTTATTTATGGAATAGGTTTCATAATTTTTAGGGAGTTTATTTTCTGAAGGATCAGTTTGCATATTTTCAGTCAAGACCTCCTCTAAATCTCCCTTTTTAAAATCGGTTTTTATTGATGCAGTAAACCCTGCTGACTTTAAGATTGAATCGTAGATGTAAATTCGAGCCTTAAATCTTAAAGCCATGGCAATAGCATCGGAGGTTCTCGCATCTATAACTTTTTCAATTCCTTTTCTTTGACAGGTTAAATTTGAAAAAAAAACTCCATCAGTCAACTTATGAATTATTATTTGTTTAATATTAATTTCAAATGAATTTGCAAAATCTTTAAATAAATCATGTGTTAAAGGTCTTAAAGGTTTAATTTCTTTTTCCAATGCAATCGCAATTGCTTGTGCTTCAAATCCTCCAATTATAACTGGAAGTTTCCTGTTACCTTTAGTCTCACTAAGTATTAATGCATAGGCTCCAGATTGAGTCTCACTGTAAGAAATTCCTTTAACATCAAGTTCTATTAATTTCATTTTTTAAAAGTTTCAAAATATATAATACTAAACTAAATTTAATATAGTATATAATAAAACAAAATCATGTTTTGTTTTATTAAAATCTGTAATAAACAAAGAGTTTTAATAAAATGAAATGTTTAAATTTACAATCTTAATAATTAGCTTAAATGAAGACCATACAATTTAGACAAGCAATTGCCGAAGCAATGACAGAAGAAATGCGTAGGGATGAAACAATATTTCTAATGGGTGAAGAAGTTGCTGAATACAACGGAGCTTACAAAGCTTCGAAAGGAATGTTAGATGAGTTTGGTGATAAAAGGGTTATTGATACACCTATCTCTGAAGCAGGGTTTTCTGGAATTGGAGTTGGCTCTACAATGACTGGTGCTAGACCTATTATAGAATACATGACATTTAATTTTGCTTTGGTTGGGATTGATCAAATTATAAATAATGCGGCAAAAATTAGACAAATGTCCGGTGGACAATTTCCATGTCCAATTGTTTTTAGGGGACCAACAGGATCTGCTGGTCAGTTAGGAGCAACACACTCCCAGGCTTTTGACAATTGGTATGCTAACACACCTGGCTTAAAAGTTATAGTGCCTTCAAACCCCTATGATGCGAAAGGATTATTAAAGGCTGCAATAAGAGATAATGATCCAGTTATATTTATGGAATCTGAGCAAATGTATGGAGATAAAGGAGAGGTTCCTGAAGGTGAATATATTCTTCCAATAGGTGTTGCTGATATTAAACGTTCTGGTAAGGATGTGACAATTGTTTCTTACGGTAAAATAATCAAAGAAGCATATAAAGCGGCGGATATACTTGCTAAAGAAGGTATAGATTCTGAAATTATTGATCTAAGAACAATTAGACCTATGGATCATAAAATGATTTTTGAATCTGTTAAGAAAACAAATAGATTAGTCATCTTAGAAGAGTCATGGCCTTTTGGAAATATTTCAACTGAAATCACATATCAAGTTCAGAATCAAATATTTGACTACTTAGATGCTCCAATTGAAAAAATAAATACTGCCGATACTCCTGCTCCATTTTCACCTGTTCTTTTGGAAGAATGGCTTCCAAATCATGAAGATGTGATAAAAGCAGTTAAAAAAGTAATTTATCATAATACCTAATTCCTTATACCTAATTCACAGGTAATTAGTATTTTTACGCGCGAAAACAAAAACTTAAATTGATTTTATGGAAGCTAATATTATTTATATACCCTTATTTTTCTCACTATTAGGCTTAGTTTATATGTTTATTAGAGCTACATGGGTGAGAAAACAAAATCCAGGAAGTGAAAGAATGCAAGAAATATCTGCTGCAATTAAAGATGGTGCATTAGCTTTTTTACATGCCGAATATCGATTGCTTTTAATTTTTGTAGTAATTGCCTCCATAGCTTTATATAGCATCTCTCTTTTAGTTATTTCAACTAGTTGGATGATTGTCCCAGCATTTATTATTGGTGCAGTTTTTTCTGCACTTGCTGGAAATATAGGTATGCGTATTGCAACTGAAGCGAATGCTAGAACAGCTGAAGCAGCTAGGACGAGTTTACCAAAAGCCCTTCAAGTTTCTTTTGGAGGAGGAACTGTTATGGGTCTTGGGGTAGCTGGTTTAGCGGTATTTGGATTAACAATTCTATTCTTGTTTTTTATGTCTCAATTTATGAATGGAACGGATTCTTTTTATAACGAAATGACTGTAGTATTAGAAACTTTAGCTGGTTTTTCACTTGGAGCTGAGTCTATTGCTTTGTTTGCTCGTGTAGGAGGTGGGATATACACTAAAGCAGCTGATGTGGGTGCAGACCTTGTAGGTAAAGTAGAAGCTGGAATACCCGAAGATGACCCACGTAATCCAGCTACGATTGCTGATAACGTAGGGGACAATGTTGGTGATGTTGCTGGAATGGGAGCAGATTTATTTGGATCTTATGTTGCTACAGTATTAGCAGCTATGGTTTTAGGTAATTATCTAATAAGAGATATGTCGGTGGATACTCAATTTACAGATAACTTTAATAATATGGGACCTATTTTACTTCCAATAGTAATCGCAGGAGTTGGAATTTTGGCATCTATAATAGGTACTTTTTTTGTAAAAATTTCTGACAATAATGCAAAAGAATCTAAGGTTCAAGCAGCATTAGATTTAGGTAATTGGGCCTCAATAGTAATAACACTTATTGCTAGTTATTTTTTAATTGACTGGATGTTACCCAAAACGATGAGTATGATGTTTTTTGGTGAAGGATATAAAGATATTTCTTCAATGAATGTTTTTGGATCTGCTTGTATTGGATTAGCAGTTGGAGCTTTAATATCAATTGTAACTGCATATTACACAAGTCTTGGTAAAAAACCAGTTTTAGATATTGTGAAAAATAGTTCAACAGGAGCTGCAACCAATATTATTGCAGGTTTAGCCGTTGGGATGAAATCAACTTTTTTATCCGTAATTCTTTTTGCATCAGCAATCTATGGTTCGTATACTCTTGCTGGTTTTTATGGAGTAGCCCTAGCCGCTTCTGCAATGATGGCAACAACTGCCATGCAATTAGCAATTGATGCTTTTGGACCAATAGCTGATAATGCTGGAGGAGTAGCAGAAATGAGTGATCTTCCAAAAGAAGTTAGGGAAAGAACAGATATTTTAGATTCTGTTGGTAACACCACTGCCGCTGTTGGTAAAGGTTTTGCTATTGCTTCTGCAGCTTTAACTGCACTAGCTTTATTTGCCGCTTATGTAACTTTTACGGGAATTGATGGTATAAATATTTTTAAAGCGGATGTATTAGCAATGTTGTTTGTTGGAGCAATGATTCCGGTTGTTTTTTCTGCTTTAGCTATGCAGTCTGTTGGAAAAGCAGCTATGGAAATGGTAGAAGAAGTTAGAAGACAATTTAGAGAAATTCCGGGTATTATGGAGGGTACAGGTGTTCCTGAATATGCAAAATGTGTTGATATTTCAACTAAAGCAGCATTAAAAGAAATGTTACTTCCTGGTTTAATAACCATTATCACTCCAATTTTTATTGGATTAGTTTTTGGAGCAGAGCCATTGGGAGGATATATGGCCGGAGTTTGTGTAAGTGGAGTAATGTGGGCTATTTTTCAAAATAATGCCGGGGGAGCTTGGGATAACGCAAAAAAATCTTTTGAAGCAGGAGTTGAAATTAATGGTGAAATGACATATAAAGGGTCAGATGCACACAAAGCGGCAGTTACTGGAGATACAGTTGGCGATCCTTTTAAAGACACCTCCGGACCCTCTATGAATATTTTAATTAAATTAACATGTTTAGTTGGATTGGTAATTGCACCTCTTTTGGGAGATCATGGTGATTCTAAATCTATTTCTCAAGCCGGAAATTTTGAAAATCACGATATTATAATCAATAAAAATGATATTGATAACAAAGAAGAGTTTTCAGTAAAAATTTCTTCTACTAACGATGATCAATTATCAAGCGTAAAATCAATTGAAGTAAGTGTTTCTGGAACAGAAGATGAAGTCTGGAAGGTTGTTGAGAAAATCACTCCAGAAATAGATGAAATACTTAATCGTTAACAATTTGACAATTAAAATCAATCAGTTTTAGGTAATTTTTTATCAATTTCTCGAATTATATTTTTCAAGTCTTCTGGGTTGTTTACAAAGTCAATATCATCAACATCAATAATTAATAACTCACCTTTATCATAGGTTGAGATCCAAGCCTCATATCTTTCATTTAGTCTGCTTAGATATTCTATACTTATAGAATTTTCATACTCTCTTCCTCTTTTGTGAATCTTACTAACCAGATTTTGAATTGAGCTTCTTACATAAATTAATAGTTGGGGAGGATTAACTGTATTTTCCATAAGTTCAAAAAGTGATATATAATTTTGAAAATCTCTTTGATTCATTAATCCCATGGAATGAAGATTGGGTGCGAAGATAAAAGCATCTTCATAAATAGTTCTGTCTTGAATTACAGTTTTTTTTAAACTCTCATTTTGTAATAATTGACTAAATCTACTTTTTAAAAAATAGATCTGAAGATTAAACGACCATCTTTCCATGTGATTATAGAAATCATCCAGATAAGGGTTGTCAATGACATCTTCAAAATTTGCCTCCCAATTATAGTGTTTGGCAAGAAGCTCAGTAAGGCTTGTTTTACCAGCACCAATATTTCCAGCTACAGATATTTGCATTCGCTTGTTGTATTATTTATAAGAATTCTTTAAAATGCAAAATACAGATATTTTTATTTAATAATTAATTTTATAATTAATTTTTCGCTTTTTATAAATTTTAATGTAATTTTACACTAATAACGAGGAAGGATTTGACTGATTGCAACCTCTATAAAAAATTGCTAAAGCGTTGTTGTTGCTTTTCGTGTGTGTGTTCAAATCCTTCAGAAAAGCAAATTATATGTCATATTTTTTTACATCAGAATCTGTAAGTGAGGGTCATCCTGACAAAGTTGCAGATCAAATTTCAGACTCTCTTTTAGATAACTTTCTTGCTTTTGATCATGAAAGTAAAGTAGCTTGTGAAACTCTTGTCACCACAGGTCAAGTAGTTTTAGCTGGTGAGGTTAAGAGTAATACTTACATAGACGTTCAAGACATAGCTAGAAAAACAATTAATAAAATTGGATATACCAAAGGAGAATATCAATTTAGTGGGGACTCCTGTGGAGTAATATCACTTATTCATGAACAGTCTGAGGATATAAATCAAGGAGTTCAAAGAAAAAATAAACAAAATCAAGGTGCGGGTGATCAAGGAATAATGTTTGGATATGCATCTAATGAGACTGAAAATTACATACCTCTGGCTTTAGATTTATCTCATCAAATTTTAAAAACCTTAGCCGACTTTCGAAGAGAAAATAAAATTATTAATTACTTAAGACCCGATTCTAAATCCCAAGTTACTATTGAATATGATATTAATAATAGACCAATTAAAATTGATACCATTGTCGTTTCAACTCAACATGATGATTTTGACACAGATGACGATATAATGTTATCTAAAATTAAATCAGATATTATTAATATTATAATTCCAAAAGTATTTGATAACCAACCGAATTATATTAAATCTTTATTAGGTGATTCAGTAAAATATCATGTCAACCCAACTGGTAAATTTGTTATTGGAGGACCACATGGAGATACCGGATTGACTGGTCGAAAAATTATAGTCGACACCTATGGAGGTAAAGGTGGTCATGGAGGAGGAGCTTTCAGTGGAAAAGATCCAAGTAAAGTAGACAGGTCAGCAGCATATGCAGCAAGACATATGGCTAAAAATATTGTGGCTGCAGGGGTTTCAGATGAAGTTTTGATTCAGTTGAGCTATGCTATTGGTGTATCTTTTCCAACATCAATTTTAGTAGATACTTATGGTAAGTCAAAGGTTGATTTTTCTGATTCAGAAATTTCAAAAAAACTTTCAAATATTTTTGATTTAACACCCTATGGTATTGAAAAAAGATTGAAATTAAGAAATCCTATTTATTCCGAAACAGCTGCTTACGGTCATATGGGACGACAACCTCAAACAGTTATCAAAACCTTTGATTCTCCATACAGTGGGAGAATTACAAAAGAAGTGGAACTATTTACTTGGGAAAAACTAGATTATATAAATAAAATTAAAAAAGCTTTAAAATTATGAGTTTAAATATAGAAACAAATGCTCTTCATTCAGGGCACGACACAAATAATACACAAGGAACAAGAGCTGTTCCAATATACCAATCAACATCATATAAATTCCGGAATTCAGATCACGCAGCAAAATTATTTTCATTGGCTGAACCAGGATATATTTATACAAGGTTAAATAATCCTACAAACGATATTCTTGAAAAAAGGTTAGCTGACTTAGAAGGTGGAATTGCAGCAGTTTCCACTGCTTCTGGAACTTCTGCTATTTCAACAGCACTTCTTACCCTTCTTAAGTCAGGAGATCATATTGTTGCATCCAATAGTCTTTATGGAGGCACATACAATATGCTGAGTAATATGCTTCCTAGATTTGGCATAACTACTACTTTTGTAGATCCAGATAATCCGTTAAATTTTAAATCTGCTACAAAAAAAAACACAAGAGTTTATTACTCTGAGTCACTTGGGAATCCAAAGCTAGATGTAATTGATTTAAGTGCAATTTCTAAACTAGCTAAACAGGTTAAGGTTCCATTTTTTGTTGATAATACAGTAGCAACTCCTTATTTACTGAATCCAATTAAATATGGAGCAAATATTGTAATACATTCTACCACAAAATATATAAATGGAAACGGAACTGCATTAGGCGGAATAATAATTGATGCTGGTACTTTTGACTACGGAAATGGATTATTCCCAGAACTTAATCAACCTTCCCCTAGTTATCATGGGTTAAATTATCATGAGACACTTGGTCCAGCAGCTTACATAGCCAGGGTTAGGACTGAGGGATTAAGAGATATAGGTGCTTCGGCTAGCCCATTTAATAGCTTTCAAATTATACAAGGTCTAGAAACTTTAGCAATAAGAATGCAACAACATTCTAAGAGTGCTCTTACTATTGCTAAATGGCTTCAAAATGAAGAAAAAGTTTCTTGGGTAAATTATCCTGGATTATCAACAAGTAAATATAATAAATTAGCCATGAAATATTTACCTAAGGGACAAAGTGGAATTCTCACTTTTGGCCTTAAAGCTGGTTTTGATGCAAGCAAAAAAGTTGCTGATAACACAAAAATATTTTCTTTACTAGCAAATATTGGTGATTCAAAATCTTTGATTATTCATCCAGCAAGTACAACTCATTCTCAACTTTCGTCAGAGGAACAGAAAAGTACAGGAGTAACTGATGATTTAGTTCGATTATCAATTGGTTTAGAAAATGTAGAAGATTTGATTTTGGATTTAAAACAGGCAATTTCTTAAATACACAAATATTGCCAACAAATCAATTAAATTCATTAGATGTAGAAATTTTAGAGGAACAAATGAAGGTTTCTTTAACATACTTTATTAGGGGTCCAGATATTGGCAAATCACCCATTATTTTAATTAATCATCCTTTAACAGCGAATGCTAAATTTTCTGGAGCTGATGGTTGGTGGAACGAAATAGTTGGATCAAATAAAGTAATTGATACAAATATTTATACTGTAATCTCATTTAATATTCCGGGAAATGGAATCGATTCACATAAATGGAAGTCCATTGAAAAAATTCATACTGGACATATTGCCAAATTATTTATTAGTGGATTAAATAAATTAGGAATTAATCGTCTTTTCGCTTTAATTGGAGGATCAATAGGTGGAGGTATTTTATGGGAAATGGCAGTACTTGCCCCTAATTTATCAAAATACTTAATTCCAATTGCTTCAGATTGGAAATCAACAGACTGGATAATAGCAAATACTTTTATTCAAAAACAAATATTAAAAAATTCAAAAAATCCTATCGTAGATGCAAGAATGCATGCTATGCTTTTATACAGGACACCAGAATCATTTAGTCTTCGATTTGCTCGAAGTCAAAATGAACATAAAAAAATATTTAATATTGAAAGTTGGTTGTTACATCATGGTCAAGTTCTTAAAGATAGATTTACTTTAAAGGGATACCTTACTGTGAATCATTTGCTAGGTAGTATCAATATCCTAAGAGATAATCAGAATTTTGATGTTTTAACTGAATTAATATCTTCAGAAATCCACTTAATCTCTATTAATTCTGATTTATTATTTCTTGCTAGTGAAGATAAACAAACTTTTAAAAGACTCAATAAACTTAAAAAAAAGTGTTTTTACTATGAAATAAATTCAGTTCACGGTCATGATGCATTTTTAATTGAAAACAAACAGGTTATAAATATTTTAAGTACTATTTTTAAAAAATAAATTTATTGGTAATGGAGGTATTTTTAGAAAGAATAAACAATGATTATTTATTTGAGGTTTCAAACTCAAAAGGTCGGAGAGTTCTGTTGGATAACAACTCAAAAAAAGAAGGTAGCGTTAAAGGTATTAGTCCAATGGAGCTATTACTAATGGGTTTGGCTGGCTGCAGCAGTATCGACGTTGTTGCGATTTTGAACAAACAAAAAATTAACCCAACTTCAATTAAGATGGAAGTAAAGGGACAAAGATTACCTGATGCAGTTCCTGCACTATTTCACACAATCAATGTTGATGTAATTTTAGAGGGAGATTTTTCTCCTGAAAAGGCAAAACGAGCTGTAGACCTGTCTTTTGAAAAATATTGTTCAGTTTCCAAAACTCTTGAGCCTACTGCGAAAATTATCTACAAGATATTTTTGAATGGAAATAAAATACATTAATTGACCGTTAGATTTTTAAATACTTCTTCAAGTGTTTGATTTTTGGTCTCTAGATTTAATATTTTTAGTTTATTATCATGAGCAAAATCAAATACTTTACTTCTTTGATCCATACTGGTTTTAAATAGAATTTCATATTCAAAATCAAAAGTATTCTTAACGCTTTCAACAAACTCAAGTTTTGCTAGTGCTTCAGTTTCAACTCTATAATCAAATGTGACTTTAATAATTTGTTCGTTAATATTTTTTAGTTTTTTTATTGGTGAATCTAAAATGATTTCTCCTTTATGGAGTAGAATGATTCTATCACAGAAAGCCTCAGCTTCCTGTAAAATATGTGTTGAAAAAAATACTATTTTTTCTTTTCCTAATTTTTTGATTAGCCCACGAACTTCTATTAATTGATTGGGATCAAGTCCTGTTGTTGGTTCATCAAGAATAATGAGTTCAGGATTATGAATTATTGCTGCAGCAATTCCAACTCTTTGTTTATATCCTTTTGAAAGTTTTTCAATTTTATAATTTTTATATTCCTCTAAACCTGTAACTGAAAGTATATTATTAAGGTTTGGATTTCTTACTTTATAAAGTCCAGCAATAAACAATAAATACTCCGAAACTAGTAGTTCACCGTAAAGAGGGTTGTTTTCCGGGAGATATCCCGTCATTTTTTGAATTTCAATGAGTTTTTGTTTCAAGTCTAAACCATTCATTGAGATATTTCCGTCCCATTTAAGATTTATACCAGTAAGTATTTTCATTAATGTGGTTTTTCCTGCACCGTTCATGCCAAGGAGCCCAATGATTTCACCCTTTTTACAATTCAAAGAAAGATTTGATAAAACCCTTTTTGTTCCGTAATATTTATTTAAGTTTTGAATTAAAAGTCCCATTATTTCGTTGTAAAAATATATGATTTTAATTAAATTGTGGGAGTAATCTTTTGTTATATATTGATTTAATTATAAATTTCTTATAAAAACTTGTTTATTTCAAAAGTGATTTTAAATTTGTATTAATTATAATTTCAATGACTTCTACATTTTTTTACTATTATGACTTTTTCTACTTCTTTACAAAAGAGTGAAGGGCATTGTAGTAATTAAATTTATAAATACATACAGTCCTGATTAAATCAGGACTTTTTTTTTATGACTGATAAAAATAAAATAGCGATTCAAGGGATAGAAGGTTCATTTCATCATGCAGTCGCCATGTCCTATTTTGACTCTGGTTTTAGTGTAGACTGCTGTAATTCATTTGATGCCCTAGTTTTTTCTATTTTAAATAATGATTCGAGTCATGGAGTGATGGCAATTGAAAATTCTATAGCAGGCTCTATTATTTCAAATTACGCATTAATAGATCAAAACAACCTCAATATTGTTGGTGAGTGTTATCATCAAATTCAGCATTCTCTTTTGGCGCTACCTAATCAAAGTATTGATGAAATACATGAGGTCCATTCTCATCCTATGGCCCTTTTACAGTGTAAAGAATTTTTTTCTAATTATCCAAATATAAAGCTTGTTGAGTCTGATGATACTGCTAACGCAGCTAAAGAAATCTTCACAAATCAAATACATAAAAGAGCAGCTATTGCCAGTAAGTCTGCTGCTCACTTATACAGTTTAAACATTCTAAAAAACTCAATACAAACCATAAATAATAATGTAACTAGATTTGTGATTATCCAAAAAAAATCTCCCTTGATAAAATTAGATTATAATAAGGCTGCACTTAAATTTATCTTAGATCATAAAAGAGGTAGTTTAGCAGCTGTGTTAAATGTAATGAGTGATTGTAAACTTAATTTAACTAAGATTCAATCTTTACCAATAATTGAAATCCCTGGAAAGTATTCTTTTTTTGTAGACGTAACTTTTGATTCTGAATCTTTCTTTGAAAAAGCATATTCAATTTTAGAAATAATGACGTTAGAACTAAAGGTTTTTGGAAAATATAACAATGAAAAAAAATAATATGCCTGCTAAAAGATTAAATAGTGTTAAAGAATACTATTTTTCCTCAAAATTAAGGGAGGTAGGATCTCTGATAAAATCAGGAAAGGCAATTATAAATTTGGGTATTGGCAGTCCAGACCTATTACCATCAAATGATGTTATATCTTCTTTGGTAGAAAGTGTTAGTGATTCTAATGCCCATCAATATCAATCATATCAAGGTATCCCAGAGTTTAGACAAGCAATTTCTGTTTTTTATAAATCCCATTATAAGGTTGAATTAAACCCCAAAGATGAGGTGTTGCCTTTAATTGGTTCCAAGGAAGGAATTATGCACATAAGCATGGCTTTTTTAAATCCAGGAGATCAAGTTTTAATTCCTAATCCTGGATATCCTACATATTCATCAGTTACAAAATTATTAGAAGCTGAACCAATTTTATACAATCTAAAAGAATTTGATGGTTGGTTGCCAAGTTTAAAATTGTTGGAAAAAATGGATTTATCAAAAGTTAAAATAATGTGGATAAACTATCCACATATGCCTACAGGTTCTGAAGTGAATGATAGTTTTTTTGATGATCTTATTTCTTTTGCTAAAAGAAATAATATTTTAGTGGTAAATGATAATCCATATAGTTTTATTTTAACAAAACATCCAAAAAGTTTTTTATCTCATAATGGTGCAATTGATGTTGGTATGGAGCTTAATTCATTGAGTAAATCGTTTAATATGGCAGGTTGGAGAGTCGGAATGTTGCTTGGAAGCCAATCTAATATTAAATCTGTATTGAAGGTAAAATCTAATATGGACTCAGGCATGTTTTATGGAGTTCAAAAGGGAGCTATAAAAGCATTGAGTCTTGATAAAAAATGGTTTTACGATTTAAATAAGATTTATGAGGAAAGAAGAGAGGTTGCCTGGAAAATTGCAGATAAATTAAAAACAACTTACAATAAAAATGCAGTTGGTCTTTTTATTTGGGCAAGGCTTCCTGATAGTATTGAAAATCCAGATGTATTAATTGATGAATTATTATATAAAAAAAATATTTTTATAACACCAGGTAAAATATTTGGATCTCAAGGAGAAAGATACATTAGGATTTCTTTGTGTTCAAGTACATTAAAACTTAAGGAGGCACTCAATCGTTTATAAATATGAGAGTAGGAATTGCAGGTGTTGGTTTAATCGGAGGATCTTTAGCTATTCAAGTAAGGAAACTTTTTGATAATGTAATAATTTCAGGATATGATTCCTCTAAATTACATTTAAAACAGTCACTTGAAATTGGTTTAATTGATGAAATTATTTCAGAAAAAGATTTTATTAATTTGGATATTCTTTTACTTGCTTATCCAGTTAAACATATAACTAATCAGTTAAATTCGGTCTTAGATATGGTTGGAGTCAATACTCTTGTTATTGATTTTGGTTCAACAAAATCTAAAATATGTAGAAATATTTCTTCTCATTCAAAAAGATCACAATTTCTAGCAACACATCCTATAGCTGGAACAGAATTTTCAGGACCAAATTCTGCTAATAAAGACCTGTTTAAAGGAAAGGTGCAAATTATATGTGAGTCGCACAAGACTAAAAGTGATTTATTGAATTGGGCTCTGAATTTTTTCTCATCTATTGGTATGATTATTAAAAAAATGAACCCTGAAGAACATGATAAACACATAGCGTATGTTTCGCACTTATCACATATTTCCTCTTTTATTTTAGGACAGACAGTTTTAGAAAAAGAAAAAGATGAATCAGCTATTTTTGCAATGGCTGGAAGTGGATTTGCTTCTACAGTTAGATTAGCAAAAAGCTCTCCAAACACATGGAGTTCTATTTTCGAAGAAAACAGAGAAAACATTCTCGAATCTTTAAAACACTATCTTTCAAACTTAGAAGACTTCAAGGATTTTTTAGAGAATGAAAATTATAAAAAAATATATACCACAATTGAGAAAACGAATGCTATTAAAAGAGTTCTAAAAGGTATTAAGAAATAAAATAAATATTAAAATGGTAAATCAAATTAATTTAAAAAAATGGCTTCAAGATTTTAAACTTGATCATCCTTTGGTTATTGGAGGGCCTTGTAGTGCAGAAACTGAAGAACAAGTATTAAAGATAGCTCATCAATTGAAGGATTCTGACGTTACAGTATATAGGGCAGGGATTTGGAAGCCAAGAACACGTCCTGGGAATTTTGAAGGAGTCGGAGCTATTGGTTTAGGATGGTTAAAGAAAGTAAAAGAACAAACAGGTCTTTTAATAGCTACTGAAGTTGCAAACGCAAATCATTGTAAGCTCGCTCTTGAGGCTGACATTGATGTTCTATGGATTGGTGCCAGGTCAACCGTAAGTCCTTTTATAGTTCAAGAAATTGCTGATGCATTAAAGGGGACGGATAAAATTGTTTTGGTGAAAAATCCTGTAAACCCAGATCTTGACTTGTGGCTTGGAGGTGTTGAAAGATTATATAAGTCTGATATTAAAAAACTTGGTGTTATTCATCGTGGTTTTTCAACTTCAAGCAAGTCAAAGTATAGGAATCAACCTGAATGGCAAATTGCAATTGAGCTTCAAAATAAATTTCCAGATTTACCAATTATATGTGATCCTTCTCATATATCAGGAAGAAGAGATCTTATTTTTGATATAAGTCAAAGGGCTTTAGATTTAAATTTTGACGGATTAATGGTAGAGTCACATTATGATCCAGATATAGCCTGGAGCGATGCAAAACAACAAATCACTCCTGAAACCTTGATTCAATATATGAAGGATTGGAAAATAAGAAATATAACTACTACCGAGGAAAGTTACCAGAGTAGCTTAAAAAATTTAAGAGCAAAAATTGATGTGATCGACCAATCACTTCTTGATCTTCTTGGGGAAAGGATGAAAGTTGCTGAGGGCATCGGAGAGTTAAAGAAAACAAAAAATGTTGCAGTTCTTCAAAATAAAAGATGGAATGAGATTTTAGGTAAAATGATTTTAGAAGGAGAAGAAAGAGATTTAAGTGAAGAATTTATTTTAAGAATGTTTAAAGCTATTCATCAAGAATCTATAAATCATCAACAAGCTATTTATAAAAAATAACTACTGCATTAATGAACTCTTAATTTGCTGACAAGCCATTTTAATTTGGTTAGAAGATGCTGCATATGATATTCGAATACAGTTTGGATTTCCAAATGCTTCTCCACTAACAGTTGCAACATGAGCTTTTTGTAAAAGAAATAAAGAAAAATCAGAAGAATTATTTATATTTTTTCCATTGATATTTTTTCCAAAATAAGATGAAATATCTGGAAAAATATAAAAAGCTCCCTCGGGTTTGTTTAAATTAAACCCTTTTATCCCACTCAATAGTCTGGTGATTAAATCTCTTCTTTTTTTGAATTCATTAACCATATATTTAATATTATCTACCGATCCGTCTAGAGCAGCTATTGTAGCTCTTTGGGCTATACAATTAGCTCCACTTGTTATCTGACCTTGCATCTTGTTACATGCTTTTGCGATCCATTCAGGCGCCCCAATATAACCAATTCTCCAACCAGTCATTGCAAATGCTTTAGCAACGCCATTGACAGTTATAGTACGATCGTACATTTTTGTAATGGATGCAAAACTAAATACAGATTTTCCATAATTTATGTGTTCATATATCTCATCTGATATAATATATATATTTGGATATTTTTCTAAAACTTTTGCAAGATTTCTATACTCAGACTCCGAATATATTGATCCGCTGGGATTATTAGGTGAGTTAAAAATAACCATTCTAGTTTTTGGAGTAATTGCACCTTCAAGTTGCTCAGGAGTTATTTTAAAATCAGTTTCAATATTAGAGGGAATAACTACAGATTTCGCTTCTGATAATGTTGCTATTGCTGAATAGCTTACCCAGTAAGGAGCTGGTAAAAGCACTTCATCTCCAGGATTCAGTAGAACCATACAAACATTAGCAATTGATTGTTTAGCTCCTGTGGAGACAACAATTTGGTTCAACTCATAATTTAAATTATTGTCACGTTTAAATTTATTAGAAATAGACTCCTTAAGATCTACATAACCATCTACAGGAGAATAAGAGTTGTAATTATCATTTACTGCTTGGATAGCAGCATTTTTAATAAATTCTGGAGTATTAAAATCGGGTTCTCCAAGACTTAGTCCAATAATATCAACTCCCTTTTCTTTTAACTCTCTTGCTTTTGATGCCATTGCAAGAGTTGCGGAGATTGGTAGACTATTAATCCTGTCAGATAAATTTTTCATAATCATCTAGACTTTTAATGCTATTGGTTGAACCCCCATTTTTCTTAAATATTTAAAATGTGAAAAAAGAGCACTTCCAATGTCTTTATACTCTATGTAAGGTAAATTAAATTCTTTTGCAGTTTCTTTAACAATTTTAGCTATATCACTATAATGTATATGACTAATGTTTGGGAAAATATGATGTTCGATTTGATGATTTAATCCCCCTGTAAACCAATTAATAAAAACATTTTTATTTGCAAAATTAACCGTTGTAAAAAGTTGATGAATTGCCCAAGTATTTTTCATTGTTCCGGTTTCTTTATCTGGAAGAGGCATTTGAGCATCTTCAATTATGTGCGCAAGTTGAAAAACAAGACTAAGGATTAAGCCAGCTGTGTAATGCATAATAAAAAAACCCAATAAAACTTTCCACCATTGAATATCAAGAAAAATAATTGGAAAAATTATCCAGATTCCAAAATACAGAAACTTAGTAATTATAAGAATAATCCATTGTCTGAGAGGTTGAAGTTTTTTTCGATAAGTTAATTTTTGTTTTAAATATTTCCTAGTTTGTTTGATGTCAGTGGTTATAGACCAATTAATGGTTAATAGTCCATAAAGAAATATAGAGTAAATATGCTGAAAACGGTGGAAAGCAGACCATTTACTGTGTTTTGAAAAACGGATTATTCTCCCAGCTTCCAAATCTTCGTCGTGACCATGAATATTTGTATATGTATGATGAAGCATATTATGTTGAACTTTCCAGTTATGAACATTCCCTGCTAATATGTATATACTTGACCCCATTAATTTATTCACCCAATTTTTCTTAGAAAAAGACCCATGATTACCGTCATGCATAACATTCATACCTACTCCTGCCATTCCAATTCCCATAACGACACATAGTCCTATTTTAATCCATGGATTTAATTCAGTAAATAAAATAAAAAAATAAGGTGTTAAAAAAAGTAAAAACATAATTAATGTCTTTAAGTAAAGTTTCCAATTCCCAGTCTTGGATTTATTTAATTCTTTAAAATGATCATTAACACGTTTATTTAGCGTTATAAAAAATTTCTTTGAATCTTTTCTAGAGAAACGTAACGACATATTTTCCATATAATTATAATTTTATTTAAAGTAATTTAAAACACAAGTTATATTTTAGCCAAAAATAATCTATTGAATCTTTTCGAACAATATTTTCCTGGTTTATCTTATGAACAAATTCACAAATATTCACAACTAAATATACTATATAAACAATGGAATTCTAAAATAAATATTATATCAAGAAAAGATATTGATTTTTTAAATGAGAAACATATTATTCATTCATTAGCAATTGCTAAATTTCATAATTTTAAATCTGGAACTGAAGTTCTAGATATCGGGACAGGAGGGGGGTTACCTGGGATTCCTTTGGCTATATTATTTCCAAATGTAAAATTTCATCTAATAGACAGCATTGGAAAAAAAATAAAAGTAGTAAATGATATTTCAGAAAAATTGGGTTTAAAAAATATATATGCATATCATACAAGAGCAGAAGATTTTCAGCATAAGTTTGACTTTATAGTTAGCAGAGCTGTGACAAAAATGATCGATTTTGTTCCTCTTGTTTATAAAAATATTAAATCTAAAAACTTTAATAGTATAGAAAACGGAATTATTTGTCTTAAGGGAGGGGATTTAAAACAAGAGTTAATATCATTTCCTGAAGCAAGGCAGGTAAAATTATCAACTTATTTTAATTCTGAATTCTTTCAAACAAAAAAAATTGTTTATATACCAAAAAATAATATTTATCCTAAGAAAGGATAACGATAATCTGTAACTGGCAAGAAGTTTTCTTTAATCATTCTTGGTGATATCCATCTTAAAAGATTAAACATTGATCCTGCTTTGTCATTAGTTCCTGATGCTCTTGCTCCTCCAAAAGGCTGTTGTCCAACTACAGCTCCTGTAGGTTTATCATTTAAGTAAAAGTTTCCTGCGCAATTTTCTAAAGCAACAATAGCCTGATCAATTGCATATCGATCCTCAGAAAAAACTGCTCCTGTAAGAGCATAAATTGAGGTAGAATCAACTAGTTTTAAGGTTTTCTCCCATTCATTATCAGGGTATGTGTATACCGTAACTAAAGGACCAAAAAGTTCTTGTTCCATCGAAAAGTAATTTGGATTCGATGTAGTTACAACAGTTGGATTTATAAAATAACCAACTGATTTATCGTATGTTCCTCCATGAAAAATTTCAGCATCAGTATCAGATTTCACTTTTTCAATTGAGCTGGCTATTCTGTCAAAAGCTTCTTCATGGATTACTGCAGTAATATAATTTCTAAAATCATTTGGTGGTCCAACCTTAATTGTGTCTAATTGTCTTTTTAACTCTGAGAGAATATTTTTACTTAACGATTTTGGAAGATAGACCCTCGAGGCTGCAGAGCATTTTTGTCCTTGATATTCAAAGGCACCTCTAACAATTGCAGTAGCTACCTCATTTACCTTTGAGCTTGGATGTGCAATTATAAAATCTTTACCCCCAGTTTCTCCTACAATTTTAGGGTATGTTTTATAGTTTGAAATATTTTCTCCTATTTTTCTCCAAATATTTTGAAACACAAAAGTCGAGCCAGTGTAATGTATGCCTGCAAAATCCTTTGAAGCTAAAACAGTATTAGTTATCATTTCAGGATCTCCCATAATCATATTAATAACACCATCTGGTAATCCAGCTTCTTCGAAAACCTCCATCACAACTTGGGCAGAAAAGATTTGATGATCACTAGGTTTCCAAACAATAACATTACCCATTAAGGCAGCACTAGCGGAAAGGTTTCCTGAAATTGCTGTAAAGTTAAAAGGAGAAACAGAATAAACAAAACCTTCTAAAGGGCGATAATGAAGTTGATTCCACATACCTGAACTACTTTTGGGTTGGTTTTGGTATATGTCCTGCATATAAGAAGCGTTAAACCTCAAAAAATCAATATATTCACATGCAGCATCTATTTCTGCCTGATGGACTGTTTTGGATTGAGCAATCATGGTAGCAGCATTAATTTTACTTCTGTAAGGGCCAGCAATTAAGTCTGCAGCTTTTAGAAAGCTTGAAGCTCTCCTTGTCCAATGCATTTGACTCCATTTTTTTCTTGCTTTTAAAGCACTTTTTATGGCTTCATTAACTTGATCTTTATTTGCGGTGTGATATTCTCCCAATACATGTTTATGGTCATGGGGTGGACTCATGATTTTAGTAGCATCTCCAATAACTTCCTTACCGTTAATCTTTAAATAAACAGTTGATTTTTTTTTATATAATTTATTGTAAGTTTCGAGAACAGACTCTCTTTCTTTACTTCCGGGCTTATAATCTAAAATTGTTTCGTTTATAGGGTGTGGAATAGATATATTACTGTTATTCATAAAAAAATTATTTTTCAAATGTAATAATAGTGAATGATTTTTTTTAAAAAATCCATAACAACTTTAGTATTTAGAAGTTGTTACTAAATCACTTTAGTTTAAAATCTGTCTTGAATCAGTCTCTCCAAAACCAATTAATTCATCAAAAATCCCACCAGGTGGCTTATAGTAAACCAGAATCTTATAATTATTTTCAGTTTGAAAGAAATTTCCAGAAATAAGATTTGGCTCCCAACCAAATGTTGTGTTAGCGTAATATTTATAATTATAAAACCCTTGTTTAAAAAGAATCCTTGCTTCATATGCTTCGAGAGCTTTATTGTAAGACATTAAATTCTCTTCACTGGATTCATAGTTATTAAAGTTGCTCAAAATAAAAATATCTGTTTCTGGTAATTCTATGCTTGCAGCTAAAGTGAAGTATACCCAACTATAATCTGCTTCAATTCCAGGATCCTGACTACCTATGACAGTTCTTATCTGAAAACCTCCATTAATATCATTATTAAAAGAATATGGAAAATTTTTTCTTGGAATATCGGTGTAAAGATAAGACTCATAGAGCAGTTCTAAGTTAACAAAACTTATGTTTGGGCTTGTAACTCTAAGATCTTTTGTGTCAAAAAAAAGATACTCATTTCCGCCTTCAAAACTTGTCTTAATATCGTATCTGTATTTCAAAACTTTATTATTTTTGAACTGCGGTTTTATGCCTGAAATGGAGTTATTCCAGTGGTCGTTTTGAATTATCATAACATTTAAATTATCTTCAAAGTCCTGAAGAGAACCTAAATTTTTTTGGATTAAATTAAATTTTATGTTTTGGTGAGTCGTAAAATATTTTAAATCCCTTGTTCTATATACCTCTGCCGAAACTGACACTTTAGGGTTTAGATAAACAAACCTTCTTGAGAATTGTAGCTCATCATTTCTATTATATACATGAATTTTGTAATTGCCTGCTAACTTTAAATTGGTTGATGAATTAGGTAATGTTAATTTATAGTGAGTATATCTTTGAAGTGTATTGAAAGAATTTTGAAAATTTGAAATTCTAATATTATCCAACCCATCAATAAATTCATTTTTAAATAAAATAGATTCAGACCAATCATAGTTGTGGTAGGTTATTTTATAATAGTAATCCTCTTCATTAGCATTGAGATCATCAAATGATAATTCCAAGGAGCTTCCTTTTTTTAAAATCGGAAATTGACTTGATTTTTTATCAATTTTAAAAATTACAGTTTTGATATTTTCGGGTTGAGGTATTTTATTAGATTCAATATTATTACTGAAAATATTAATTATAACGGCTGATAATATTGTTTTAAAAATGAAAATTTTCATTGTTCCAAAATTACAAATAATTATTTTAGAGCTTAAAAAACATATTAATTATTTAGAATCTTTATAAATAAAAAATTTCCTCTTTCAAACGCTTTTTCAATCTATGTTTAAAGATTAAATTTGCATGATTTTAGTCTAGAAAAATTATAATATATGTCCAAAGACATAAGCCTAAAAAAAGGAGCAAATCTCAATTTAGCTGGTAAAGCTAAGAAAAGCATTAACGAAAAGTCAAAATCAGACTTTTTTGCAATTCTTCCTGACAACTTTTTTTCATTAACTCCAAAGTTAATTATTAAGGAGGGAGAAGAAGTTTCTAAAGGATCTCCAATTTTTTATGATAAGAAAAACCCATCAATTCAATTTGTTTCTCCTACATCAGGTATAGTTAGTAAAATTATCAGAGTTGCTAAAAGAAAAATTGAATCAATTATTATCGAACAGCAAGGTGATAGAGAGATTACTCATAAAATCCCAAAGGTATTAAGTAGAGAAAATATAATTGACACGCTTACTATTAGTGGATGTTGGCCTTTTATCAGACAAAGACCTTATAATATAATAGCTGATCCAAATGATGTTCCAAAACAGATATTAATTTCTTGTTTTACTTCAGCTCCTTTGGATGTAGATTTTGATTTTATTCTTAAAAATCAACAAGATGATTTTCAGTCAGGAATAAATATATTAAACAATCTAGTTGATAATAAAATTATCTTAACTGTCGCTAAAAATTCAAATAGTTTTTTTGAAAGTATTAATAACGTCGACGTTATTAACATAACTGGTCCTCATCCCTCATCTAATCCAAGCGTCCAAATTCAAAAAATATCCCCAATAAATATGGGTGATAAGATATGGGTGATTAGGCCTGAGGATGTTATTAATATTAGTTTATTATTTAAAACCGGTACTTATCAGGCGCAAAGAACAGTTGCTGTTGCTGGAAGTTCAATAAAGAATCCACAATACTTTAAAACTAAAATTGGTGCTCAAATTGATCCTTTAATAAAAATAGCTGGTATTAAATATAAATCTCAAATGAGATTCATAAATGGAGATGTTTTATCAGGATCTACAACTAATAAAGTAGGATTTTTAGGTTTTTACAATAATTTATTATCTGTAATTCCTGAAGGAAATAAATATAGAATGTTTGGATGGTTGCCTTTTGTAGATAATTCTATCCCTAGTCTCTCAAGAACAAGTTTTTCTTGGCTTTTCTCCAAAAAAGGATATGAAATTGATACAAATCTTAATGGAGAAGAAAGAGCTATAGTTGTTACTGGAGAAATGGAGAAAGTATTTCCAATGGATATATACCCTATGCAACTTCTAAAAGTTTGTATGACGGGAGATATCGAAAAAATGGAAGCTTTTGGTATCTATGAGGTTGTTCCAGAGGATTTTGGATTGATCGATTATGCAAATACCTCTAAAATTGAAGCTCAAGAAATAATTTCTGATGCAATTGAATTAATGATTAAAGAAGCAGGTTAAAAATTTAAAAAATGAATTTTCTAAGAAATAAACTTGATGAAATAAAAAGACCTTTTACCAAGGGTGAAAAATGGGAAAAATTTGCTCCGGCAATAAATGCTTTTGACACATTTTTATTTGTTCCCAATCATACCACCCAAAAAGGGTCACACATTCGAGACGGAATTGATCTAAAAAGAACAATGGTTACCGTGATAATTGCTTTATTACCGGCTTTATTCTATGGAATATACAATACAGGTTTTCAATATTTAAATCAGTTAGGGTCTGAATTCACATTTATGGATGCTCTTATTCATGGATCTTGGAAGATAATCCCAATGATCGTAGTTTCTTATGTTGTTGGTTTAACAATTGAATTTGCCTTTGCTATTTATCGTGGTCATGAGGTAAACGAGGGTTATTTAGTAACAGGAATGCTTGTTCCTATGATAATGCCTGTTGATATTCCTCTATGGATGGTAGCTATTTCAGTGGCCTTTGCTGTTGTTATTGCAAAAGAAGCCTTTGGAGGAACAGGTATGAATATTTTAAATCCTGCCTTAACTGCAAGAGCCTTTGCCTTTTTTGCATATCCAACTTATATGTCTGGAAACAAGGTATGGGTTTCAGAGGCAAGTATGGTTGATGGAGTTTCTGGAGAAACTATTTTAGGCAGTTTAGCTGCAGGACAACAAGTTGGCTACTCAATGCTACAAATGTTTTCAGGATCTATTCCAGGGTCCATTGCTGAAACTTCAACTTTATGGATTTTAGCAGGAGCCTTAATATTAGTTGCTACTGGAGTTGGGAGTTGGAGAATAATGTTAGGAGGAGTTTTAGGTGCATCATTAATGGGATTTTTATTTAATTTATGGGGAGCAAATCCACTTATGAGTTTTAGTTGGATGAGTCACTTAATTGTTGGTGGTTTTGCATTTGGAATTGTTTTTATGGCAACTGATCCTGTTTCGGCGGCTCAGACTCAAAAAGGAAAATGGATTTATGGTATTTTAGTTGGTGTATTTTGTATTATGATTAGGGTTTTTAATCCTGCATATCCTGAAGGTGTAATGTTGGCTATTCTTCTGATGAATGTTTTTGCTCCTACTATTGATCATTACGTTTACAATGCCAACGTGAATAAAAGAAAAAAACGCTGGGAATCAGCTCAAATTAAAGTAGCACAAACAATATGAATAGAGACAGTAACGCATATACATTTTTATTTTCAGCTATAATGGTTTTTATAGTAGCAGCTTCACTTGCAGCAACAGCAACTTCCCTTCAAGATATTCAGGCTGAAAACGTTCGTAAAGAAAAAATGCAAAATATTTTGGCGACTATTGGTGTAATTGTGGAAAGAGAAAAAGCACCAGAGGTTTATACAAAATATATTATCGAAGAACTATCTTTGCTTTCAGATGGCACAATCGATAGAGGAGTTGATGCATTTAAACTAAAATTAAATCTGGAAATAAAGAAGCCAATTAATCAACAAAGATTTCCACTGTATTTAGCAGAGGTTGATTCTTCACAATACTACATTGTTCCATTGAGAGGATCTGGTTTATGGGATGCTATCTGGGGTTATGTAGCTCTTGAAGGAGATAGAAGCACAATAAAAGGAGCTGTTTTTGATCACAAAGGAGAGACTGCTGGGTTAGGAGCTGAAATAACCCAAAAATGGTTTCAAGATAGTTTTACTGGTGAAAAGGTTCTCAATCAGAATGGGGATCTAGTAGGGATTAATGTTTCTAAAACTAACAATGATCCTGATGGAAATGATAAAGATGATAACGAAGTTGATGCTATTTCAGGGGCTACGATAACTGGAGATGGAGTAACAGATATGATCAAAGAACGATTGCAAAATTATTTATCATATTTCAATTCTAAAAAACAAAAAATAGCATACATAAATTAATAAAATGTCTAAGAAAAATTGTAATACAGTAAATAAACCAATAATTCTTTTTTTAAACGAAGATAAGGAGCCACTCTTTTCAAAAAAAAATAGAGCTTTATTGACTGATCCAATGGACGATAACAATCCGATTACGGTTCAAGTTCTTGGAATATGTTCTGCCCTAGCAATTACTGTTCAGCTTAAGCCTGCAATAGTAATGAGCCTCTCAGTTATGGCAGTTATGGCAGCAAGTAATGTTATAATTTCACTTTTAAGAGATTTAATTCCAAATAGAATTAGAATTATTGTTCAATTAGTTGTTGTTGCCTCTATGGTTATTTTAGTTGATCAAATTTTAAGAGCCTATGCTTACGATGTTAGTAAAGAACTTTCAATCTTTATTGGTTTAATTATTACAAATTGTATTGTCATGGGAAGGCTTGAAGCTTTTGCACTTGGTAATGGTGTTTGGAAATCATTTTTAGATGGTATTGGTAATGCAGCAGGCTATGGGTTTATACTTATAATAGTCGCATTTTTCAGAGAGTTATTTGGCTCAGGAAAACTTTTAGGTTTCCAGGTTATCCCAGATTTTATATACGATATGGGGTATGTGAATAATGGTTTGATGCTTTTGTCACCAATGGCCCTTATAACTGTAGGTTTGTACATCTGGTTTCAAAGATCAAAAAATAGAACTTTAATTGAAAAAAATTAATTTATGGAGGCATATTTAAACCTATTCATAAAAAGTATTTTCATTGAAAATATGATTTTTGCATATTTCTTAGGGATGTGTTCATATTTAGCTGTTTCTAAAACAGTTAAAACTGCTGTTGGTCTTGGTTTTGCTGTTATTTTTGTCTTATCAATAACAGTCCCAATTAATTTTTTAATTGACACATACATCCTTAAGCCAGGAGCTTTGAAATGGATCGGACCCGAATATGAAACCGTAAATCTAAGCTTTCTCAGTTTTATAATGTTTATAGCTGTTATAGCTTCCATGGTTCAATTAGTTGAAATGATAGTTGAGAGATTTTCTCCTGAGCTTTATGGTGCTTTGGGTATTTTTCTTCCATTAATTGCAGTTAATTGTGCGATTTTAGGTGGATCCTTATTTATGCAGCAAAAAGATTTTTCTGGAATAACAGAATCAGCTATTTATGGTTTTGGCTCCGGAATAGGATGGTTACTAGCTATTGTTGCTATTGCAGCAATAAGAGAGAAAATTGCATATTCAAATGTACCCGCTCCTCTAAGAGGTTTGGGTATTACATTTATTATTACAGGATTAATGGCCTTAGGTTTTATGAGTTTTATGGGAATTAAATTATAATTAATGGATTATAGAGTAATTATATTAAGTATTGTTGTTTTTTTAATTCTTACTTTTTTATTAGTAGGGGTTTTATTAGGTGCTAAGTCTAAGTTATTGCCTTCCGGACCAGTTAATCTTCAAATTAACGGTGAAAATGATTTAGAAGTTTCCTCAGGAGGTACACTTCTATCTACTTTGGGAAATAATAAAATATTTTTACCCTCGGCTTGTGGGGGAGGTGGGACATGCATTCAATGTAAATGTCAAATTTTAGATGGGGGTGGAGACATACTTCCAACAGAAAAACCACATTTTACTAGAAAAGAAATTGCAGAAGGGTGGCGTCTAGGTTGCCAAGTTAAGGTAAAGCAAAATATGGTTATTGAAGTTCCAGAAGAAGTTTTTGGAATAAAAAAATGGGAAGCCACAGTCATGCGTAATTGGAACGTCGCATCCTTTATTAAAGAATTTGTAGTTAAATTACCTGAAGCGATGGATTACAAAGCAGGTGGCTACATTCAAATTGAAATTCCAAAATGTGAGGTTAAATATGATGAAATTGATATTTCTGCTCATCCTGACGAACATCCTGATGAAGTAGAAAAATTCAAAATGGAATGGGATAAGTTTAATCTTTGGCCATTGGTGATGAAAAACCCAGAGACAGTAGAAAGAGCCTATTCCATGGCCTCTTATCCCGCTGAAGGTAAAGAAGTTATGCTTAATGTAAGAATTGCTACTCCTCCATGGGATCGTACAAAAAATGGATGGGCAGATTTGAATCCTGGAGTTGCATCTTCATATATATTTTCCAAAAAAGCTGGTGATAAAGTAACTATTTCAGGACCCTATGGTGAGTTTTTTATAAATGAATCTGAAGCAGAAATGTTATATGTAGGAGGTGGAGCTGGAATGGCACCGATGCGATCTCATTTATATGAACTTTTCAGAACATTAAAAACAGGAAGAATAGTTACTTTCTGGTATGGAGGTCGTTCCAAAAGAGAACTTTTTTATATGGATCACTTTAGAGCGCTAGAGAAAGATTTTCCAAATTTTAAATTTTACATAGCACTATCAGAGCCACTCCCTGAAGATAATTGGACAGAAAAAAAGAGTTTAGATGGAAAAGGTGATGGTTTTACAGGATTCGTTCATCAAGTTGTAATAGACAACTATTTATCTAATCATGAGTCACCAGAAGATATTGAGGTTTATTTTTGTGGTCCCCCTCTCATGAATCAAGCTATTGAGAGAATGGCAGACGATTTTGGTGTACCCCCGGAAAATGTTCGTTTTGACGATTTTGGAGGATAAATTTTATTAATAATATGTTATCTGATCAAGATTTACATAATCTAGCTATGAAAACAGTTGGGGATTCTCTAAAAGAAAATGATTTTGAGTTTTTATCCGTTAATTCTAAACTTAAAAAGGACCCACAATTTGTATGTTTAAAGAATAAAAAACTCCATTTTTTTATAGTAAGAGCTGTTAAATATCCAAAAAACCCCATATCGTATGATTCTGTTACGGCTATTAAATTAAAAAAACATGCAGATAAGTTTAATGCAAAAACCTATTTTGCTGGAGTAGGATTTGCGAATTCAATGAATTACGAAGATCCAATTCAGAAAAACAAGCCTTATGTTGTTAACTTTAATGGATGGTTACTAATTGAATAAATTAACTATGTTACGAGAATTTAAGAATATAAGACTTGTTATAATTATTGTTTTTTCACTAATTATTATTTCATGCGCATCTAAATCAGAAAATATTCGTATTAGTGGTGTTGCTCTTGGAGCCCCAATGAATATTATTCACGATTCTAAAATCCCTAATAATGATTTAAAAATCGAAATTGACAAACTATTAATTAAGATTAATCAATCAATGTCTACATATCAAATAGATTCTGACATTTCTAGAATAAATACTGGTCTTGAAGTTCAAGTTGATTCTTTTTTTAAAGACGTTTTTACTAAATCTTCCGAAGTGTGGAGATTAACTAATGGAGCTTTCGACCCTACAGTTGGCGCATTAGTAAATGCTTATGGATTTGGCCCTAGTCAAGATTTTATTAACGAGCTAACTAAAATTCAAATAGATAGTCTATTGCAAATTACTGGATGGAAAAAAATTCATTTAAATTCCGAAGGATACTTAATTAAGTCAAATAAAAACATATCTATTGATTTTAACTCCATAGCCAAAGGATATACTGTTGATATGATTGCTAGATATTTAGAAGAAGTCGGAGCTAAAAATTTTCTAGTAGAAATTGGAGGTGAGATTTTAGCAAAAGGAATAAGTTCAAAGAGTAAAAAACCATGGAAAATAGGGATTGATTTTCCAGAATCAAATTTATCTAAAAGAAGTAATTTCACGACTTATATTCTTGATAATAAATCTATAGCTACTTCAGGAAATTATAGACATTTTAGAATTGATAATATAACTGGTAATAAATATGTGCATACTATCGATCCAAGAAGTGGCCTTTCTGTTCAATCTAAAATTTTAAGTGCATCGGTAGTTGCTAGTAATTGTATGACAGCTGATGCGTGGGCGACAAGTTTAATGGTTTTATCTCTAGATGAAGGAAAAGAATTAATTGAAAATAATAAAGATTTAGAAGCATTTTGGATAATAGCAGATAAAGGTGAGTTGAATTCAGTTTATTCTTCAGGCTGGATGAATTAATTATCTTATATCCTTGATAAAATCATTAATTTTATTAATACCCTTATCTTCCAGAAACTTAATAAAAGCAGATCCAATTATCGCACCATTTGAACTCTTGATAGCTGAATTGAATGTTTCATTGTTACTTATTCCAAATCCAACTATAGTTGGGTTTTTTAAATCCATAGATTTTATTCTTTCAAAATATGCTATTTGATTTTGATTTATTTTTGTTTTTGCACCAGTTACACTTGCACTACTTACCATATAAATAAATCCATTTGAAACACTATCTATATATCTTACTCTTTCATTAGATGTTTGGGGGGTTATTAAAAACATATTATATAATCCGTACTTATCAAATAATGATTTATAATTCTTTTCAAATACATCAACAGGAAGATCTGGTATTATTAAGCCATCAATTCCAATTAGTTTACATTTTTGACAAAATTTTTCGACTCCATATTGCATAATTGGATTAAAATATCCCATTATAATTAGGGGAATAGTGATCTCTTTTCTAATTCCTTTAAGTTGATTAAAAAGTTTTTCAGTAGTCATACCGTTTACTAATGCTTTGGTAGAGCTTTTTTGAATAACAGGGCCATCTGCTAAAGGATCTGAGAATGGCAAACCAATTTCAATCATATCCACTCCAGAACTCTGTAGATTCTTTAAAATAACTTTAGTGTCCTCAAGCTTAGGATGGCCTGCGGAAAAATAAATTGATAATATTTTATCTTTATTTTTAAAGACGTGATCGATTCTGTTTTTCATAATTGAAAATAATTTATAAATGTATCTAAATCTTTATCGCCTCTTCCAGAGCAATTAAAAACAATAATATCGTCGGGTTTAAATTTTTTCAAATCTAACACAGCAAATGCATGAGCAGTTTCAATTGCAGGAATTATTCCCTCCATTTGAGATAATGTTAATCCCCAATCCATTGCTTCATGATCAGGAATAGAAATAAACTCTGCGCGTTTAGTTTTAAAAAGATTTGCATGCATAGGCCCAACTCCTGGATAATCTAAACCGGCTGAAATCGAGTAGGGTTCGGATATTTGACCATCTTTAGTTTGCATTAATAAAGTTTTACTACCGTGAATAATACCTTCTTTTCCCAGTGCAGATGTGGCAGCACTTTTACCAGAGTTAACTCCTTTTCCAGCAGCTTCAATGGAGATAATATTAACTCTTTTATCATTTAAATAATGATAATAAATTCCTGCAGCGTTACTTCCACCTCCTACACATGCAATTAAATAATCTGGATAATCTCTCCCTTCTATTTTTTTTAGTTGAATTTTAATTTCATCACTAATAACAGATTGAAAACGAGCTACCATATCTGGATAAGGATGAGGGCCAACTACAGATCCGATAATATAATGAGTATTAACGGGATTGTTAATCCAGTCTCTAATAGCTTCGTTAGTAGCATCTTTTAATGTTTTACTTCCTGATGTTGCTGGACGAACTTCAGCTCCTAGCATTTTCATTCTAGCCACATTTGGTGCCTGACGTTTAATATCTAGTTCTCCCATATAAACAATACACTCTATTCCCATTAATGCGCATACAGTAGCTGTAGCTACTCCATGTTGTCCTGCACCAGTTTCTGCAATTATTCGATTTTTACCTAATCGTTTTGCTAAAAGAATTTGACCTATTGTATTATTTACTTTATGAGCTCCAGTATGACACAAATCTTCTCTTTTTAAATATATTTTAGTATTGTATTTCTTGGATAAACGTTTTGCAAAATATAGAGGTGTTGGTCTTCCTACATAGGATTTTAAAAGATCATTAAATTCTTTTTTAAATTCCGGTTCAGAAGTTATTTTAAGATACTTATCTTTTAATTCAGATACGTTAGGGTATAACATTTCAGGAATAAAAGCACCACCAAAATCACCATAAAATCCTTTCTCATCTACATTATAATTCATATAGTTTTCTTTTAAATTGAGTTAATTTATCTATTTTTTTTAATCCTGGTTTACTTTCAAATTTACTATTAACATCAATGGCATAAATAGGTAAACTGGTTTTTAACAATTTGTGAATTTTATTTATTTCTTCTATACCAATTCCACCACTGAGGAAAAAGGGTTTTTTATAGTGATAATTATCTAAAATTTCCCAATCAAAACTTTTACCATTACCTCCAGGAAGTTTTCCATATGTATCAAAAAGATAAAAGTCACAACATTTTTCATAATAATTCAAATCTTTAAAATTAAAACTAGAATTAAGATTAAAAGATTTAATGATTTCAATTCCCAAACCACTAATTAATCTGCAATATTCAGGAGTTTCCTTTCCGTGTAGTTGAACTGCTTTAAGTTTGTGTTTTATAATACAATTTTTAAGATCCTCAATAGGTGAGTCAACAAAAACACCAGTTTTTTTTATTGTTTTAGGTAATTCAATTATTTGATTATTAAAATATCTAGAGGATTTTTTCCAAAAAATAAAACCCATATAATCCGGATTTAGAGTTGAAACGAGTTTAGTGTTATCAACATCTCGCATTCCACAAATCTTAAATTTCATCTTCAATTTTTTTTATAAATTCATAGGCACTCTCACCTGGATTATCAGTCTTCATAAAATTTTCACCAACTAAAAAACCTTTGAAACCAAATGATTTTAGTTCAATTATTGTTTTGCTATTATTAATTCCACTTTCTGATACTTTAATAAATTCATCAGGTATTTTCTCAGCTAGTTCTCTACTGGTATCAATATTCACTTCAAAGCTTTTAAGATTTCTATTATTAACTCCAATTAAATCGATTGATGGCATTAGAGACTTATTTAACTCCTCGAGATCGTGAACTTCTAATAAAACTTCTAAATTTAAATTTTTAGCAAATTTTGAAAGATGTTTTATCTGTTTGTTATTTAGTATTGATGCTATTAAAAGAATTACATCCGCACCGTGAGCTTTAGCCTCAATAATTTGAAACTCATCAATAACAAAATCTTTTCTTAAAATTGGTAATTCTGAAGAAGCTCTCGCTATGTTAAGATCATCTAGAGATCCCCCAAAATACTTTCCTTCAGTAAGAATTGAAATCCCACAAACTCCTGAAGACTCATAACCTTTTATCACATCAACAACTGAAAGAGAAGTATTTATATTTAGTTTTGAAGGAGAACGTCGCTTATGTTCTGAAATAATTCCAGAATTACTCTGAATAAGATTTTTTGAAAGAGAAACAGTTGATTTATTATATAATGGAGATTTTTCTAAATATAAAACTGGAAATAATTTTTTTCGAATTGAGACCTCAATTCTTTTGTCAGCTACAATTCTATCTAAAATAGTCATTATGAACAGATTTTTTGGAGTGATACAAGAGATTCCATTGCTTTCCCAGAATCAAGTGATTCCTTTGCAATTTCATAACCTTCTCTTGGTGTTATTCCCATTTTTATTGATATTGCTAGAGCTGAATTTACACAAACAACTTGATTTTGAGCTTCAGTTCCTTTTCCTGATAAAACATTCATAAATATTTTGGCTGATGATTCTATTGAATTCCCTCCTATAATATCCTTTTCACTTAGAGTAGTTAATCCAAAATATTTAGGATCGATAAGCTCTTCTTTAATATTTGAAATTAATTTAGTAGATCCAGTTAAAGAAACTTCATCATAACCATCTAAAGAATGAATTATATTAAATTTCTTGTCTGTGTTTTGATATAAATAACCATATATTCTTGCTAGCTCTAAGCTAAAAACTCCTACTATTTGATTTTTGGGAAATGAGGGATTTACCATTGGACCCAAAATATTAAAAAATGTTTTTACGGCTAACTCTTTTCTTATGGGGGCTACATTTTTCATAGCAGGGTGAAATAAAGGAGCGTGAAGTATACATATTCCAGCTTTATCGATGCATGACTTTAAAAAAGTTTCACTATTTGAAAATTTAACACCTAAATATTCCATTACATTACTCGATCCGCAACTAGAAGAAACCCCATAATTTCCGTGTTTTGCGACTTTTATTCCTGATCCAGCAGTAACAAAAGAAGCTAGTGTAGAAATATTAAATGTGTCTTTATTGTCACCTCCAGTTCCGCATAAGTCAATAGCATCAAATTCATCAAGATTAACTCGAATACAGAGTTCTAGCAATGCATCTCTAAATCCTTCTAGTTCTTTTATAGTTATGCTTCTCATCATATAAACAGTTAAAAATGCTGAAATTTGACTACTGTTGTATTTTCCATTAGCAATACCATATAAAATATTTTTGGACTCTTTTTTGTCTAAAATTTCATGATGAATTAAGCGGTTTAGTATAGTCTTCATTTTTATTTAAGATGTTAACCAATTATTAATAATTTGTTTTCCAAAGGGCGTTAAAATTGATTCAGGATGAAACTGCACGCCTTTAATATCAAATACTTTATGTTTTATCGCCATTATTTGTTTGTTATTGTCAATTGCGGTTACTACTAATTCATTTGGTAACGGATTATCTATAACCCAAGAATGATATCTTCCAACCTCGATTTCAATCGGGATATTATTGAAAAGAGAATCATTTTCAACTATTTTTATTTTGGACGACACTCCATGAAAAACACTTTTAAGGTTCTTTAAATTTCCACCAAATACCTGACCTATGGCTTGATGTCCTAAACAAATTCCTAAAATTGATTTTGAATTAGCATATTTTATTATACACTCTTTTAATTTTCCAGCTTCATCCGGAATTCCTGGGCCAGGAGATAATAAAACCTTGTTATACTTTAAAAGATCATCCATCTCAAACTTATCATTTCTACATACCTTAACTTCAGCTCCAAATTCTTTTAAATAATGAACTAGATTATAGGTAAATGAATCATAATTATCTATTACAAACACTTTATTCATTAGTTAATTTTTTCAGCTATTTCTAAAGCTTTGTTTAGAGCTCCTAGTTTGTTGTAAACCTCTTGAAGTTCTTTTTCTTCATCAGATGCAGCAACAATTCCAGCTCCTGCCTGATAGAACAAAGTATGATTTTTACTTAAAAATGATCTGATTATGATTGCATGATTAAAATTCCCTTCAAAATCCATAAAACCTATTGCTCCCCCATAAAAACTTCTATTAAATTTTTCATATTTTTC
>CAYSNJ010000008.1:66013-68076 GCA_964432535.1 uncultured Flavobacteriaceae bacterium
TTAATGTTCCTGCAGGAAAAGTATCTGCAACTAACTGAAAAGTTGGTGTTTTATCTTTTTTAACTCCTGTGACTTTTGAAACTAAATGTATAACATGAGAAAAAAACTGAACTTCTCTATTTGTTTTAACTTCAACTAGTGAGCCATTTCTGCTTAAATCATTTCTTGCTAGATCAACTAACATAACATGCTCGGCGTTTTCTTTTGGGTCTTCACTAAGCTTAATTGCTAATTTTGCATCTTTTTGATCATTTCCGGTCCTTTTAAATGTTCCAGCTATTGGATGAATTTCGGCTAAATTATCTTTAACTATTAGCTGCGCTTCAGGAGAACTTCCAAATATTTTAAAATCACCATAATCGAAATAAAATAAATAAGGTGATGGATTTACCGTTCTTAATGCTCGGTATAAATTAAAATCATCTCCCTTAAATTCTTGAGAAAACCTTCTTGATAGAACTAATTGAAAAACATCTCCTCTTTGGCAATGTTTCTTTGCTTTAGAAACCAAATCCTTATATTCCTTGTCCGTTGATAGCGATTTACTTTCTCCATTCCTTAAAAAAGGATAATTCGCAAAATTTTTAACATTTAATAATTGTTCAATTTCTAAAATATTAGATTTATTATTGAAACAATGGCAAAATAAAAATGCTTCATTATTAAAATGATTTATTGCAACAATATTTTGATAAACTGCATAATAAAGTTCTGGTATTTCCGAATACTTTAAATGTTTTTCAGATTTTACTGACTCGAAATATCTGACACAATCATATGATAAATAACCAAATAGACCATTATTTACAAATTTATGATTGTTTTTACTGGTTTTAAATCTTTTGATATAATGATCTAATTTTTCTGGAATTGAAATTGATTCATTGATTTTAGTTTCTATTTTATCTCCATCTGGAAATTTTTCCTTTAATACATTTCCTTCAATTTTGATGTCTGCAATAGGATTAAAACATATATATGAAAAGCTATTGTCATTGGCATGATAATCACTGCTCTCAAGAAGTAATGTGTTTGGAAAATGGTCTCTGAGCTTAAGATATACACTAACAGGTGTTAAGGTGTCTGCTAATATTTTTTTCTCAAATGTTTTTAAATTATATTTCTTCATAATTTCAATAAATTGTATAAAAAAAGGCTTGTCGTGTTGACAAGCCTTTTATATTTTGTATAGGTGTAGTCTTCACTGTTTCATGTGTTATGAAAGTTCCACCAAAATTTTAAATTATTTAAAATCATATTCAAATATACTCTTATGATACTATATATCAAAAATTTTTTCTCGTTTAAAATTAAATTTTGTAAAATTCATGATAGGGGTTAACTTTACAAAAAAAATATGAATCTTAAACAAGAGGAATGGTTGTCAAAACAAGAACAGACTAAAGATAATATTATACTTGATGTCAGGACAGCTGAGGAGTCAAATGATAAACGTATTCCAAATTCTAAATTACTTGATATAGCTTCTCCCCAAAATTTCATGGAAGGTCTCAGTTTAATGGATAAAAAATTTTCATACTTTATTTATTGTAGATCAGGAAATAGGAGTTCACAGGCATGTGCCATTATGGCAAGTATGGGCTTTGATAAAACATACAATTTGATAGGGGGAATTCTTGAGTGGAAAGGAGAAATTGAATAACAATTAATGAATAAACTTAATAGTTTAAGAATATTTTTTGAACAAAACGGTTTTGAGGTTTGCTCCAAACTTGCTGATATTCTTGGAATGCGAACAAAAAATGTCAGACTATTTTTTGTTTACGCATCTTTCACTACAATTATTGGTGGATTTTTAATTTATTTAATTCTTGGATTTTGGATAAAATTAAAAGATATGATTTATACTAAAAGAAGCTCAGTTTTCGATTTATAAAATCATTTGATCAAGTTAGATCAAATTTAATTTGAATTTTGTGCTGTTTTTTTAGACCTTGCTGCACTATGAATTAAAACTAAATCATGTTTTCAAAACAAAATAAAGTTTATGCCATTATCCTCTTTCTATTATCTCCATTTTATTCTTTTGCTCAAGGTTTGAG
>CAYSNJ010000008.1:68086-72493 GCA_964432535.1 uncultured Flavobacteriaceae bacterium
AAATCATAGACTTGGCTCAATCCTAGCAGTGATGTTCAAAGACTCTTTACCCAGTGAGATACTAACTGACTTAATAAAAAATGGTTTTGTAGAAGTTAAAGGTCAGGATTATAGTCTTACTGAAAAAGGTCTTGATGAAAAAATCAATGAAGCTTTTACACCAATAGCTAAATGGTTTGAAGCAGTTATTCTTCACGATTTTCCTTTTACAGAGACCTTGTTTGGAACGGGTATACCAACCCTAATTTTTCTGTTGGTAGGCGGTGCTCTTTTTTTTACCATATACTTTGGTTTTGTTAACATCAGACATTTTCCTACTGCAATAAATACGGTTCGTGGTAAGTTTGATTCTCTTGATAAAAAAGAGAATAGTTCAACTGATGGAGAAGTAACACATTTTCAAGCACTCGCAACTGCTGTTTCCGGAACTGTTGGAAACGGAAATATTGCAGGTGTTGCAATGGCTATAGCTATTGGTGGTCCTGGGGCTACTTTTTGGATGATTTTATGTGGCTTATTGGGAATGTCCTCAAAGTTTGTAGAATGTACTTTAGGTGTCAAGTATAGAGATGTTGGAGAAGATGGAACAGTTTATGGTGGGCCAATGTATTATATGACAAAAGGTTTAAAAGAAATAGGTTTTGAAAAGTTGGGTAAATTTTTAGGAATTGTTTTTGCATTTTTATGTATTGGGGCATCTTTCGGGGGAGGTAATGCAGCACAGTCTAATCAAGCTGCTGTTCAACTTGCTAATTCATTTGGAATGACAGGTGGTAATTCTAGAACAATTATAGGTGTAATACTGATGATTTTTGTTGGAATTATTATAATTGGTGGAATAAAAAGAATTGCCTCTGTTACTGAAAAAATAGTTCCTTTTATGGCTGTTATGTACATTGTTGCATGTTTATATATAATATTGACTAATATAACTTTTGTAGATGACGCTTTTGGAATGATAATTTCTCAAGCATTTACTCCAAATGCTGGCTTAGGAGGTTTCCTTGGAGTTTTAATAACTGGATTTCGAAGAGCTGCATTTTCAAACGAGGCTGGTGCTGGTTCTGCATCTATTGCTCACTCAGCCGTAAAAACTAGTTTTCCGGCTTCTGAAGGTCTAGTTGCTTTACTAGAACCTTTTATTGATACAGTTGTAATATGTACTCTTACTGCTCTAGTAATTATAATCTTTAATGGAGATAGTACTGTATTTAATTATGGAGGGGAGGGAGGTGTTGTTATGATTGATGGTGTTCCTGCAGAAGGAGCAAGCATAACAGCTGCAGCATTTTCAAAATATATTTCTTTTTCAGGTCCATTCTTGACAATAGCCGTAGTTCTATTTGCGGTTTCCACAATGATATCTTGGTCCTATTATGGGCTTCAATCCTGGATTTATGTCTTTGGAAAGAGTAAAGCTGCTGATCTAACATATAAAATTATATTTTTATTATTCATAGTTATTGGTGCTGCTGGAGATATGTCTTCCGTATGGGGTTTTTCAGACGCAATGATTCTTGGGTTAGTTTTTCCTAACATGATAGGTCTATTCTTTTTGTTTCCAAAAGTGAAAGAAGAACTAAATAAATACACTAATGCAATAGCTGGGATGGTAAAAAAATAGAAAAAATCTATTTTATTATAACAGCTATGTTATATTTGCACAAATTATAATTGAAAGGAGGTCGTAAATATGTTAATTATACCAATTAAAGAAGGAGAAAATATTGATAGAGCGCTAAAGCGTTTTAAAAGAAAGTTTGATAAAACTGGAGGAATGCGTCAATTAAGAAGTCGTAAACAATTTTTAAAACCTTCTGTTAAGAATCGTGCTAAAATTCAAAAAGCCCAGTACATTCAAAATTTAAGAGACCAAGAAAATCAGTAAAACCAAATTTAGAAAATAGAATAAAGGTTGTAACTTTAATGTATTAAAGTTGTAACCTTTTTTTATGTATTCTCAGAAATTCTTAGATTATGTTTTATTGGAAAAAAATTATTCTCCCCACACGATTTTAGCTTATAAAAACGATTTAAAAAATTTTTCTACATTTTCACATAAAGAATTCAATATTTCATCATTAGCAAAAATTGAATATTATGTAATTCGCGCTTGGATTGTTAGTTTAATTGAAGAGGGTATATCAAACAGAAGTATAAACCGCAAACTATCTACTCTAAGATCTTTTTATGGATTTTTATTAAAAACATCTAGTATTGAGTTTTCTCCGATGTTAGAGCACAGGCCATTAAAAATTGAAAAGAAAATTCATATACCTTTTTCTGAAGATGAAATTTTTGCTGTTTTAAAAAGTGATTTCTTTTCTTCAGATTTTAAGGGCATTCTTGAAAAAACAATAATTTATATTCTCTATTTTACTGGTACGAGAAGAAATGAAATTATAGAATTAAACTATATATCTGTCGATTTAAAACAAGGTATACTTAAAGTTCTTGGAAAGAGAAATAAAGAAAGATTAATACCAATTCATGATTTACTTAAAAAACAACTTGAGTTATATTTAAAATGTAGGTTTAATCTCAAAAAATTATCTAAAACAAAAACTTTTTTTTGTTTTGAGGATGGAAGAAAAATAACTCCTGGTTTTATATATAAAACAGTAAATTCTTATTTCAATTTAGTTTCATCTAAAACTAAAAAAAGCCCTCACATGCTTAGACACAGCTTTGCAACTCACATGTTAGATCAGGGAGCAGACTTAAATGCCGTAAAGGGATTATTAGGGCACTCCAGTGTTGCAGCTACACAAAACTATACTCATACAAGTATGAAGAAAATTAAGTCAATATATTCAAAATCGCATCCAAGAGGAATAAATAAGGATTAGTTTGATTATTGAGACAACGTGATTTTAAATAATCATTTAATAACTACTTCTTAATAGTTTATTTTGAAGTGAATTTATATAAAACCATGAATTAAGTAACCAAAAGAAGCTCCAAGAGCAAACATTATAAGACCTCTTAATGAAAAAAACCATGTGAAATTCTTCTCCCATGAGTCAGGAATAAGATTTTTATTGGCATCTTCAAGCTTTCCAGTTTTAATTGAATAGCCTGCATACCAGTATATAAATGAAACCAAAACAGTAATAAAAATAATGGTTACTAAGAATTCTTTGTTTATATCCATATCTTTTTAATTTAAAGTAAGTTAGGAAAAATTTTATATAACACAAAATAACTCGATTCAATCAAAAATTACACTTAGAAATGATTTTTATTTTTGGTTAGAAAACATCTAAGATTTTATTGATTTTTTCCTGACGTGTAAATTTAATATTCTCTCGCTTTCTTTCTTAACCATCGGATGATTTCTGTGCCCCCATATTTTTTCACGTGCTATTTTTCCTGATTTTACTAAATCAATAACTGGTTTTGAATAATCTAATTTTATATCATTAAACTCTTTGTCTAATTCTGTCATTTTCCAGGGTTCGTGAATAAACTCTGGTGGAACATCTTTTAATTCTGTTACCCATTCTTTAATAAATAAACCTTCTGGATCATGTTCTTTAGATTGTTTTATTGGGTTATACATTCTAACGGTATTTATGCCTGTTGTTCCTGCTTGCATTTGAAATTGAGTGTAATGAATCCCTGGTTCATAATCAAGAAATAAATTTGCTAAATGATATACTCCCTTTCTCCAATCACAGTCAAAGTGAAGACAAAATATAGACACTAACATAGCTCTCATTCTAAAATTAATCCATCCTGTTGCTTTGAGACATCTCATACATGCATCCACCAATGGAAATCCTGTTATACCTTCTTTCCAATTCTTAATTAGTTTTTCATTATTTGAATAATTTAAAACTTCATAACCTCGATTTACACAATGAGTTTCATAGTTGCATTCCGATTCAAACTTTTGAATAAAGTGATTATTCCACTTCAACCTAATTAGTAAACCATTGAAGCTTCTTTTATTATAATTATAATTATAATGTTGAATTACATGGTGATAAGTTTGTTTTATAGTGATATTTCCAAATGCCAAATAGGGTGATATTCTTCCACAAGATTTTCTACTTTCTTTAGGTTTTGAGATATGCACACTATAGTTTTTACCTCTATTATTACAAAAAGATTTTAAATATTTCCAAGCAAAAACCTCTCCAGGCTTTTGAAATAAAACTGGATATTGTTTTAATTTAATTTCTAAAGATTCATTTAATTTAAATTTAGATTTTATTTTCTCACCCTTGAATTGCGTATATAAGTTTGTGGTTGTTTCCTTTTTTATATAATTTAACCATTGTTTATCCCAATTATCTCTATTCTTTATTCCACGAACAATACCATCTCTTTGAAACTCTCTCCAATTTATACCATTAATTTTAAGAAATTTTGATATTTCTTTATCCCTATTCCAAGTATTTA
>CAYSNJ010000009.1:0-22422 GCA_964432535.1 uncultured Flavobacteriaceae bacterium
TAAATTTCAAAAGAATTAAACGACCAATGTTTCCATTTGATAAAGATATGTCTAACCCAGATCTAAGTGCAAGATTAATAGAGTTATCAAATAAAAAATAAAACGGTTACACTTTTATAAAGTGTAGCCATTTTTATATTTACGTTTAATTTTATTAGATGATTTATTATTCGAAAGTATCTTATACGCTGTTGATTGTTGTGTTTTTAGTTTTTTTTGGACCATTGGTTCCAACATTCATAAGTAAGGGTTTTAATGGCAATACAACTATATTTTTTTTAGCTATGGTTGTCTTATATGGATTTATTTCACATATGTTTTTCAACACCACCTACAAGATTGAGAATGAAAAACTTTATATAAAATGTGGGTTTTTTAACTATAATCCTGTAAATATTGGGGAGATGAAAAAAGTTTCTAAATCATCAAATATCATTTCCTCTCCTGCTGCTTCATTTGACAGAATAGAAATCAGATATGGTAAGTTTGACGAATTAATAATCTCTCCAAAACACAAAACTAAATTTGTTGAAGATTTACAAAAAATAAATCCTGGGATTATAAATAATCTTTAGTCACAAATATCTTGATCAAATAGTTTGTTAATTCAAAATCTTTTGAAGTAAAACTAATATTCGATATTTCAATAGAGTTGTATACTAAGACAATAAAACCAACAAGGTTAAAAACCAAATATTTACGAAAACTTATAATTAATTTTTTAATAAATATTAATAAGTTACTTTTAAAAGAATCTAAAACCTTAAAAATGAGAATCAAACAAATTTTAGTACTATTTTTATTTACAGTTGTAGTTATCAGTTGTGGTAATAATCAAAAGGCAAAAACTGAACTGGGAATTTTAGTGGAAACTAAAGTAGAATCCACTAAAAAGAAAAGTAAAACCGAAGAAAAAACAAATGTTGTTTTGGAAACAAATGCTGTTGTCACATACACCAGTCAAGATCTTATTGGGAATTATATGTCAAAATCGAATGTTCCATTAACTATTAAAAAGGACAACACATTTACTTGGGCAGAAGCCGGGGGAACATGGAATTATTCGCTAGACAAAGGTGTTTTCACTTTAATATTTGAAGATTATTATGGAAATGTCACAAATGCAACCTTAACCTTTAAAAATAAAGATGAATTTGGCCTTTCCACAGAAGCATATGGGGATGAAAGTTACACGAGAATTAAATAATCAATTTTAGAAACATCCTAAATTATAAGTTCAATCAATTTTCAGATATCTATAAATTCCTTTGGTGTAAAACTGATGTTCGATATTTTGATAGAGAATTTTATATAAAAATAAAACGGTTAAACTTTAATAAAGTCTATCCGTTTTTTATTTAATACGAGTTTTAATATTATTATTATATTTAATAAAATAAAAAAATGAACACATCTAAAGTCTTTTTCATACTCTTTTTGGCATTATCAGTATTTTCTTGCTCAACAAAAGAGGTCGATGAAGATAACCCATATGCTATTCAAATTAAAGAAGTTAGAAGCTACTACAAAGCGTTAGATATTCAAGACAGACTGGAAAGTGAAAGTATTGAATCTTATATTTTATTAGAAGCAACGAATAATGGCAAATGGTACAGAATTTTGACTGGTGCTGAAAAATCAATTGATGATATTAAAGAATTCAAAAAATCGTTAGAATTAATTATAACCTCAGATGAGCTTAAAATAATAAATTATCAAACTATTCAAGAAAATCTTGATTTAGAATTTGAGGATCATTTAATCGAACGTGAAAGACTTCAGTCAAAAAAACCAAATGTTCCAGAAAAGATTTATGATTTAATCAACAAGTTTCCAGATGACAAAAATTTTATTGTAAAAAGCTTTTTCGTGACTAATTGCCCAGACTCTTTGGCTGATCTTGGAAAGTATGGCTCAGCTTACAACAATATAAAACACGATCTCCCAAGGGGGATTTACATGAAGAGTCTTATGAAAAAATCAAATGCTGTTGCAGAAGTCATTTATGAAGATAACTTGTTTGGAAACAGACTGACCATAGACATTATTGAGCTTAAAGATAACTTAGATTTAGGATTTCCGGATGACGTTCTGGTGACCAACCAAAATATTGCTGATTATTTTGCCGAGCTAATTTTGGAAACTGGGAACTATGCCTTTGAAGACAAGTTAAAAATTAAACTGTCTTCATTCCAAAAATTAAATGGATATAAGGTTACTATTCAGCCCAAAAGAAGCAAAGAGTATTTAAGAACCTATTTTTGCTTAGTTTCCAAAGACTCAAAATATCTCGTTTTTTCTCAATCTACAGATAAAACAGATGATGAAATTATTGAAATTATAGAAGACCTGGGAGAGACTGATGGTCTGAATTCATACGATGAATTCCATAATGCTTTTTACGCAATCCCAGCCAATTGTGGTGTTGAGGACACATTTATTTCTATTTATTCCAAAAAATTAACGAATGATTATACTCGTAGAAGAGGTTATGCTAAGTGGTCAAAAAAGATGGTGGGACATTGGACGACTACTGTTAACTTCAATGGTGAAGATAATAACTCTTGGGGGGTTTCATTCTATGATTTATTAGATCAAAGTAATGTTGATCTGACATACAACAATTTATATATCGATTCAAGAAAATCTAAAAGAAATTTTGAAATAATTGATGTTTTGAATAAAAAAGGAGTCATCCACACAGGAAAATATCCGAATGAATTGTCCTTTCCAGGAAATCGATTTGTAGTTTCAATCAATAATATAAATCGAGGGCGGTTAACTTCTGACAAAATGCTCACTATTGCTAATTGTTTGCAGTTAAATTAACAACTTAATTGAGGTTGTTAATTTAATAATTTTGTTCTAGATATAACGAGTTGCGTATAATTATAAAATTATGATTGATAAGATTATTAAATATCAAAATGATTCTGAAAAAAACTTTGAACAGAAAAAAAATATAAAAACAATTATAAATTATGTTATCGCACTCATTCTTTTCATTTTATCAACAATTATTTCAGCATTTACATTTCCATTAAGGTTTGTATATAAAAAAACAATTCGAAGAAATTCTGATTCAAAAATTATAAAACTTAATGCTAGAAATATAGATTCAGTTTTGAAAAAAGAAAAATTAGTTTTGATAGACTTTTGGGCTGAATGGTGTGGTCCATGCTTGATGATGAATTCTGCAATGGAAAAATTTGCGACTGAATCAAAAGGTATAAGAATTACTAAAGTTAACGCTGATTTAAACTGGAAGTTATTAAATAAATTCAAAATAAAAGGTTTACCTCAATTTATTCTGATAAAAAATGGACAAGAAATAAAAAGACATGCAGGAGCTATGACAATTTTTGAATTGACTAAATTTTGTAATGACGGCGAATAAAAAACTATATACAATACGGTAAGTTATTAAACTAGATTTTTATAATATTTAGCAGTTTTACTATTTTTAAATATGTCAAAAAGAAATGTCTATCCTCTTTTTTTGTTATTAATTCCTTTAATTGGATTGGCTATAACAGATGAAATTAACTGGAGTTTGTTTGATTTCATTGTTATGGGTTCTCTGCTAGTTTTACTCGGTGTTGGAATTAGTTTTGTCAGTAACCGTTCAAAGAATTTAAAAAACCGAATCCTATACATTGGGATATTGGTTTTAATGTTTCTATTTATATGGGCTGAGTTAGCAGTTGGTATTTTTGGAATTCCCTTTGCAGGTGATTAAGTCGATACTAGATTCAATTGGGGGACAACTTTTTCTCTTATTTCATTGGCACTGAAAACTATCAATTAAATAAAAAAAGCCCAATTATAATTGAACTTTTTTTAACTAATTAATATCAAATTCTCTAAGAAAATAAATTAAGTGTTAGTTACTAAAGACTTCCAAATGCCGCAAGAACCTCAATTGTGAAATTATTATTTGACTCAAGTCCACCATTGGTTTTATTCCATTCGGCCCAAGCTTTCACATTTTTTTCTCCAATTACTTTTTGATCCATTAAGTCGTTAAAATCGGATGATCCGATTGCTACCCAATGTGAACTTCCGTTACCTCCAACATCATAAGTTCCATAGGCTATTGGACGATCTGCTCTATCTTTTGCAGTAGATTTAAGAAGTTTCTTATGAGCTTTCTGAAAAGCAACTGGATCATCTAAGTCTAGATCATATATTTGAATATAAGGATATGCTGTTAATTCAGAATTTCCAACAAAATCAAGAAATCTTCCAGCGTAGGAAGGACCCCATTCCTCGATGTAATCACTCATTTTCTTACGAAAGAATGATCTTTCATATTCTTGTTGGTCTCCCTCGACTCTTCCAATTTTTCCAAGTTCTCCAAAAAGAATAATTCTATGTGACCACTCGTTATCTCCATGTCTTATTGCTTCAACCTGAATACCTCCAGACTTAAATTTTGCATCACTCCATCGTTCTTTTGCCAAATCAACAATATCACTCTGCATACCCTCTTTAACATTAAAATGCCATAGTTGAAAAGTGTTTTGAGCAAAAGCTGAAGTAACAGATAGTAAAGCTATCAGTGTTATAAATTTTTTCATTAGATTTTTTTTGGTTAATTTTCAAATATAAATATTAAATGGCATAACACAAGTACATTTTTTAAAATAATTAGACTTATTAAATTATAATACTTGGCCAAATACCACTTGAAATTCTATTTTTAGAATTAAAATTTATAATTAGCACCAAAAATAAAGCTCCTACCCAAATCATGAGAATAATATCTTAAACGATTCAGATAATTCCGATAGTTTATGTTCAATAAATTTCTTATTCCTAAAGAAAAGGATAGATTATAGTTCTTTTTGGTTATTACATCTACACTTGAATTAAAATTAAACAAATGATATGCTTCTGGTGGGGTACTCAAATCTAATATTTCCGTAGTTTCTGACAAAGCAATAAATACATCAAAGTTATTATCAGGGAAATTATTTTGACGAAATACATATTCACTCTTTAAGGATATTGTTAAGTTATTAGCTTTTTCATTTTGATAGACTATTTCATTATTTATATTGACCGGAGGCATACTAATTAGGGGTTCCTTTCTTGTAAGATCACGACCCTTAAGGATTGAAAATTGGTTGTCTAAATAAAAATTTTTATTTAAAATTATTGACGCATCAATATCTAATCCTAATATTTGCGCATTAGTTTGTCTGTACTCCCAAACTTGAAAATTACCTCTTATAGTCGTTTGCACACTAGTTGGCTCAATTAAAATAAAATCATTTATTGAATTTATGTAAGGATTAATTGATAGATTTATTTTTTTATTTTGAAAAATATAATTTAAAGTTATTTTATGACCTGTCTCTGAATTAAATCTTAAATCACCTTGCTCAATTCGAGCAGAAGAATGATGGAGACCTTCACTAAAAAGTTCTGAAGGATTTGGCATTCTTGAAGCAATTGAATAGTTGAAGTTGATTGAATGGTTCTTTGATAAATTATACCTGGAACCAAAAGTTGTTGAATGGTTTTTAAAAATCAATTTTGTTTTAATTAATGTTTGAGAACTAATTTCGTTAATTACCAGATCAGAAAACAAGTTTTGATAATTTCTAGATTTCCAAAAGGATGTTTTGTAATACTTAGAAACATCCATTGATGAGAAGTCTGATCGAGCCCCAGCTTCCAAAAGAAATTTTTCATTAATTTTTAAAACAAAAATTGAATATACTCCTAAATCATATTTATTATAATCGGGAATAATCCTTCTAACTCCTGTTTCTGGATCTGGAAAATTTTTTTGGTATCTTCCAACAAACCCTGATTTTATATTTAAGTTTGAAATTTGAGTATTTAAATCCAGTTTTATACTATGAGTCTTGAGTTCCAAATCAATAGAGGGTTTAAACTTATCATCTCCTCTTCTTATATCAAACTCTAAACGATTATTTTGCTGATAATCATATTGAATACTTAATTTACCAAAGTTTTCAAATCTATTATACCCTTTTAATGTGAATGTTTGGTGATTAAGGTCTTGTTTAGGAGCATTAATATTATATGTAAAATCATTAACTATGAGGGGAGTTTGACTATTTATTGCTCTAATTTGATCTTGAGCAGCTCCTAAATGAGAGGCTCTTAAAATTCCTAGCTCATTGTTGAAAATAGAATAATATAATTCTAATCCATATTTAAATCGGTTTAAACCAAATCTAAAGGAAACATTTTGCTCTTTAACCCCTGTATTACTCAATATGTAATTTGGTGATTCAAAATCTCCAAATCGCTTATAGGTTGACTGAACAGAATAATATAATCCATTTTTATTAGTCTTAATTAAATTGGAAGTGGTGGTTAATCCTCTTCCATTTGTTTCACCTTTAATTAAAACTTTACCATATAAACTGTCCTTTATTTGAAAATTTGATATTTCCGCAACTATAACTCCACCAAGAGCATTTCCTGAGTATTGAAGAGCTCCTGCTCCTTTTATTAGTATAATTTTATCTAATGAGTTAACATCTATATTTGGTGAATGTTCTTCTCCCCACTCTTGATCTTCCATTCGGACACCATTGTTAATAATAACTACACGACTACTGTGCAGACCATTAATAATTGGTTTAACAACAGAGTTTCCAGTTTTAAACGATGACACTCCTGATAAATTACTTAAAATATCTCCTAATGGAGAGCTAATATTTTTTTCTAAAACTTTACTAGAAATTTTATTTTCGGCTATGGTTTTGGACTTTTCATTAAAAGAATTTCCGTAGACAATAATCTCATTTAATTCTTCTATATGGTGCTCTAATCTAAATATTTTATTAGTGTTTTTGGAAACCTTTATAATCTCTATTTTAGTTTTACACTGAGGATGAGATATTTCAAAATTATAAAATTTGTCACATAGATTTGAAATAATGAATGATCCAGACGAGTCAGTTGTAAATTGTTCATTTAACTGTTCGACAAATATAACAGCGTCTTTTAGTCCCTTTCCATCATGTAAATCAATAATTTTTCCAGAAAATGTGTTTTTACAATTCTGAGAAAAAATAAATAAAGAAGATGTTAGAGTCACTGAAAGCAGTAATCTAAACATGGATGTTTAATTAAAATTAACGTATAAGTAAAATAGTAAAATTGAGGATAATAAAAGTATTATCCTCAATTTACACTCACAAAAAATAATTATTCAATTGTAATACTAAAAGTAGCCTCAACGTCTGTTTCCCCTCCAGCGCTTGCTAATCCTGTATTTGGCTTAGTAGGTTCGTGTATTAAAGTAACGGTTAATGTTCCATTGCTAACCGATCCTGCATCTAATTTAAATTCTGTTCCTAAATCATTACCTGCTGAATCAAAATTTGAATATGATGTAGTGACATCAAGTCCACCTCCTACAGTGAAAAAAATCTGGTGTTCTAAATCCTCTTCTTCAACTTCTAAAGTTATATCTTCAGCTGGAAATTCCGTTTCATTAAGAATTTTTACAACTCCATCATAAGAAGTTCCTGAGATTAGATTTCCTTCCACAGTTACAACTGGTGCGTTTGGTCCATCTCCATCTAAATCTGTCATCGTTAAATTGACAATTGAGCTCAGATCGTTGTTCATTAGTGTTACTTGTAATGTAGTTATTATCTCTTCCTCATTAACGGGTTCTGGAGCTGGATCATCGTCTTTTGAACAAGATGCAACTGATAATATTAGAGCTAAAAAAAATAGTAAAAATTTAATTGTTTTCATTATTGTTATTTTAAAATTGTTAGTAAAAATTGTAGGATATGCAAACCCATAAAAAATAGGGTAAACAAGAAATTTAATTGAATAAAATTACTTATGCGTTGAAAGGGGGACCCCTTAAGTCAAAGCTTGTAATATTTGATACATACAGAATTTCTTCAAGAATAGTTGAATTACTATGAATGAAAAAATTTACAAAAACATAATATTTTTGATCTAATTCAAATTTAAAATTTGAAAAGCTAAAATCACATGTGACACAGTCATCAATTTGTTGATGAAAATGAAGCGATGATTCTGTACAAAAATTGTGCTCATGTTTTTCAAAAGACTCAATCAAACGGACACTCGTCGGTAGCATGAAAACTATTAATAGAATGCATGACACAAAACAATTGAAAAAGTTAATATTGTATTTCAAATCAAATATTTTCGGTACAAATCTAAAAAAAATTATATTAGTATTGTTAGTTCAATAAATAAATATGTATAACAATAGTTTAATTAGAAAATTAAAGTTGATTCTAAAGACAAATCAACTACTTCTAAAGGGTGATGTCCTATCAAGATTTTCCCATATATGGAAAACAGACGAACCTCTTCAAGCACTTGCGGTTGCTCTACCCAGAACAACAAAAGAGGTTAGCGAAATAGTAAAATTGTGTAATGAACACAGTCAAGAAATAATCGTTCATGGAGGACTAACAAATTTGGTTGGAGGAACAGAAACTCAAAAAAATCAACTAGTTATCTCCCTAGAAAAAATGAATTCTATTGAAGAAATTGATTCCAAGAGTAAGACGATTACAACTCAGGCAGGAGCAATCGTTGAATCGCTAATTAATGCTGTGGCTGAGAAAGATATGCTATTACCATTAAACTTTGGAGCTAAAGGTTCTGCACAAATAGGTGGAGCTATTTCTGCAAACGCAGGTGGACTTAGAGTTTTTCGATATGGGATGACTAGACAAATGGTTTTAGGTATTGAAGTTGTTTTACCAGATGGAACAATTCTTTCTTCCTTAAAGAAAATCATCAAAGATAATTCTGGATATGATTTAAAACAACTATTTATAGGTAGCGAAGGAACTTTAGGGATTGTTACAAGGGCAGTTTTAAGACTTCAAGAAGCGCCAAAGAGTCGATCATCTGCCCTAGCAGCTTTAAATTCATATGATAACGTTGTTTCGCTTTTAAAATACTTAGAATCAGAGTTAAGTGGTGCTTTAAGTGGTTTTGAATTAATTTGGAATAGAACATATAAAGCAATGATCGAATCTTCAGATTTAATAAAGCCTCTGGATCAAAATCATAAATACTATGTTTTTGTTGAAAGCTTAGGAAGTCAATCAAAAGAAGATTATGAATTATTGGAACATTACATTGAAAAATCTTTAGAAAATGGATTAATTGAAGATGCTGTTATGGCAAAAACCGAAAAGGAACAACAGCAAATTTGGCAAATAAGAGAAGATGTAGCAATTTTAGCATCTAAAGCAAATTATGATCAACATTTTGATATAAGCTTGCCAGTTTCTCAAATTGGAAATGTTGTAAACTCGATAATTAAGGAGCTCGAAAATATAGAAGAAGTCAAAACCATATTTCCGTTTGGACACGTTGCTGATGGTAATATTCACTTTATAATCGGAAGAAACACAAATAATCCCGAAGTAATTGACCTTATTAACTCTGTTGTTTATTCTCCTTTAAAAAAACATAAAGGTTCATTGTCTGCTGAACATGGAATCGGACTTGACAAAAAAAAATATCTACATACCAGTAGATCCAAGGAGGAAATTATATTGATGGAACAAATTAAAACCATGTTTGATCCAAAAAATATTCTAAACCCCGGTAGAATAGTTTTCTAATATTCGTGTTCTTAAACAGAATCAGTTAATCCTATATCCCATAATATTGGAAGTACAAAATAAACCATTAAGGTTATTACAACTATTGAGATAATATTCAACCAGAACCCTTTATTTACCATATCTGGAATCCTTAGGTATCCAGCTCCAAAAACAACTGCATTTGGAGGAGTGGCTACAGGAAGCATAAATGCACAAGAGGCTGCAACGGTGGCTCCAACCATTAAAATAAATGGATGAATATTAATCTGTAAACTCATTGTAGCAAGGACTGGGAGTAACATTGCTGTAGTAGCTAGGTTGGAGGTTATTTCGGTAAGGAAATTAACTGCAGTAACCAAACATAGTATAAGAATAATTATTGGTAAATCTTTAAGTATTGTGAGTTTACTACCAATCCAAATCGCAAGACCAGTATCAACAAACCCTTTTGCTAAAGCCATTCCTCCACCAAATAAAATTATGACTCCCCAAGGAAGCTTGACAGCTTCTTTCCATGTAATGAGTGCCCTTTTATTATCACTCGATGGAATAACAAATAAAAGTAAACCAAAAGCTATGGCGATAATTGTATCATCAATATTGGGAATAAATTTTTGTAATAAAAAAGATCTAGAAATCCAACAAAGTGCAGTTATACAAAATATTAATGCCACCCTCTTTTCCTCAATAGACATTTTACCTAAATTATTTTTCAAACGATTTATTTCACTTTTACCTCCAGGAAATTCATTTTGTTTAAAATTAAATGCTCGCTTAGTAAGATATTGCCAACATATAAAAAGCATCATCATTGAAATTGGAAATCCAAACATGAACCATTTGAAAAAAGAAATTTCATATCCAAAATTCGATTCAACAACACCCGCCAAAACCAAATTTGGTGGAGTTCCAATAATAGTGGCAACACCTCCTATAGAAGCACTATAAGCTATGGAAAGTAATAAAGCTTTTCCAAATTGTTTATTCTCATTTATTGAAGTTGAGGGATTATCCTCAAGCTGTTTTATAATAGCAAGTGCAATTGGAAGCATCATTACAGAGGTTGCAGTATTTGATATCCACATTGATAAAAAGGCTGTAGCTACCATAAAACCCAGTATTATTAAGTTTATTTTAGTACCTATAGCTGAAATAATATTTAAAGCAATCCTTTTATGAAGATTCCATCTTTCAATGGCAATAGCAATTAGAAAACCTCCTAAATATAAAAAAACATATTTATGACCGTAAGCTGCAGTAGTATTTGAAATTGAAACGGCATTTGTAACTGGAAATAGAACAATTGGAAGTAAAGCTGTTGCAGCTATTGGTATTGATTCCAAAATCCACCAAATTGCCATCCATGAAGTTGTAGCAAGGACATTTTTTCCCTCCAAACTAAGGTCTGTAAAAGGTATAAACTGTATTAAAATAAATGATAGTGGTCCTAAAAAAAGACCTATGCGTTGTTTTATAGACATAATTAATTACTTCTTGAAGTATGATCACTCAAAATTAACCAACCCTTTTTAGTTTTTAACCATATTAAGGAAAAATATCCACTCGATTTTTTATCTGGGTAAAATAAAAAATATTGACCCAATAATTGAGCAACATTTTCAGAAACATAGGAGATGTTTTGGATTTGAAACTTTAGTTTGCCCATTATTTCTTTTGTTGGATACGTTTTTATATAACGTTCCTTTACAGACTCCCATCCATAAAACGGACCACTAGATCCGTTAAAAACGAGTTCCTCAGATTTTAAATACCCCTCCATAAAAGCATCAATATCTCCTTCATTCCATGCCTTCTCTTGTTTATTCAAGACACTTACAATGGAATTCTTATCTTGTTGTTTTAATATACCTTGAGCAATTGTTTTTGAAAAAAACATAAAACTCATCAAAAGAAAAACTATAGTTCTTGACATATTGATTAATTAAATTAGTTATGAAAATACAATTAGAAATTAAATTACTTATGCTTATTGGTATGCTTTTTTTTAACAAGGTTTACGCTCAAAATCAAAAAGTTAAAAGTATTCTCGAAAAGTCATTAGATGCTCATGGAGGTGAAAATACTATAAGTGAAATAAAACAGATTAAATACTTAAAAACTACATATACATATGATAAAGAAGGAAATATTGTTAAAAAAACCAAACAACAAATCACCCATCAATTTGATCCTTATGAAACTGAAATATTATCAGATAATAAGTTTATAAAAACTAATGGGATTGATATAGAAATAATTAAAAATGGGAAAAATATAAATGATTTAGAGTCTCTAAATAGTGCAAAAGGAATACTTGACGGTGCATTTTATGTTTTTTGGCAACCTATGAAGTTGAAGGATCCTGGAACCATTATTAAATATTTAGGAGAGATATATTTGCCTAACCAAAAAAAAGTATATTCACTACAAGTTAGCTATTTAAACGGATCTGATACTTGGAAATTTTATTTTGACACCTCTTCTTATCTGCTTGTAGCAACTGAAGTAAATCATAATGATAGGATAAGTTTAATCTACACAACAGATTTTAATTTCAGAACATCTGGTGTCTTTCATTTTAAAAGGGAAAGTTATAAATTAACTGAGAATAGAACAAAATTGGCTCTTCAAGCAAGTTACACTTATGATATATTAGATATAGTAAAAAAATAATTTATCAACACATAACGAATACTTATTACAAACATTCATTTAGTTAGTCATTAAATTTTACATTTGAAATCAATTTAAATTGAAAATTTATGGATGTGATAGAAACATTAATCATTGGAAGTGGACCTGCTGGATATACTGCAGCAATATATGCTGCTCGAGCTGATCTTAAACCAATAATGTATACTGGAATGGAGCCAGGTGGACAATTAACTACGACGACTGAAGTTGATAATTTTCCGGGTTATCCTGAAGGTATTGATGGACCTACTATGATGGTTGAACTTCAAAAACAAGCTGAACGGTTTGGGACTGAAGTTAGAATTGGACACGTTTCTAAGGTAGAATTTTCTTCGAATATGGGAGGAATTCACAAAGCATGGGTTGATGAAAAAACTGAATTACATGCCAAAACTATAATTATTAGCACTGGAGCAACAGCAAAATATCTGGGATTAGAAAGTGAACAAAGGCTCAGAGGTGGTGGCGTTTCAGCTTGTGCAGTTTGTGATGGGTTTTTCTATAAAGGACAAGATGTTGCAATTGTGGGCGGAGGAGATACTGCCGCTGAGGAAGCGACTTATCTTGCTAATATATGTAAAAAAGTCACTATGCTTGTCAGAAAAGGCGAGATGAAAGCATCTAAGGCGATGCAACACAGAGTAACTAACACAGAAAATATAGACTTACGATATTTTTCTGAAATTGATGAGGTTTTAGGAGATCAAGTTGTCGAGGGACTTCGAATTTTAAATAATAAAACAGGTGAAAAAGAAGAGATTGAAATAACAGGACTTTTTATTGCAATTGGTCATAAGCCCAACACCGAAATTTTTCAAAATCAGCTAGAAATGGATGAAGGAGGTTACTTAATAACTGATGGAAAAAATACCAAAACCAATAAACCTGGAGTTTTTGCCTCAGGAGACGTTCAAGATAAAGAATATAGACAAGCTGTTACTGCAGCAGGAACAGGTTGCATGGCTGCATTAGATGCAGAAAGATACATCAATAGCTTGAAAGGCTAATTCCCGATCAGGTATTGAAATTTAAGGTAAAATTGAGCTGACTCGGAGGTGAATATTTTACTGATCTCAGTTCTACTATAACCAATATTCCCCCCTACATAAAATAGAGTGAAAGGATTGGGATTCCATTTAATTAGCGGCTGAGAAAAAAATGTTTTATTAAAATCATCATACTCAGTGATCAACCGTACAGAAAAATCTCTATTAAATTGGTAATTAAAATTAATTCTCGTTATATATCCTTTATAGTATAGTGAATTATCAATCTTACTTCTTAATTCACTATACCTTAAAATTGGACTAATTCGAAATTTATCTGATAATTGGAAAGAGTTAAAAGTTCTAAAATTTATTTCATTTCCAACAGCTATGTTCTCCAAATTGTAACCTATTTGATCCCCAATTCCAAAAGCAATTCTTAACCTTACAATTTCTGATGGATTGTAACCTAAAGACCAAGAAACAGAATTTAAATCTTTTGGATTAAATCCCTCAAATTCATTATTAAACTGATAACTAAATTCAAATCTAGTTTCTAAGTTACTCTTCATAATTAATTCTCCTTCAAGTTCGATCTCACCATTTTTTTGAAGATCATCATAATTAAATTGCCATTCTAAGTCTGCTCCTAAAGTGGCTTTTTGAATAAAATTTTTACCATAATAGATATAGTTTTGACTCAAATAAATATTTTTTGATGCATTTTGAATAGAAAATCCTAGTGGAGTTCTGTACAAAGGTGATAATTGTTCATATCCAAGAGATGTTTGCCAGTTTACTGTTGTTCTTCTTATATTTAAGAGAAAAGCATCTCCGCTATATGACTCACCATCTAATTTTAATGATCTATTTTTTATAAAACCTTTATCATTAATCCAATCATTATTAGGTTCATCGGTGATACTTTTATTTAATTCAAAATTGACAGTATAAGATTTGAAAAATTGATGGCGGGCGGAGATCCCAAATGTGTGGTCACTTCCTCCACCCTTCAGTATTCGATTTGTTATTAAAAATCCTAAGTTTGAGCCTTTATCATAATTTCGCTGATACCTTAAAATATTAGAGAAATTTTCTTTTCCCTCTCCACTGTATGATTTATTTTCACCTCCAATTATATATGCTGTTTTTGAATCGTATGCAGCTAACCAATATATTCTTTGTTTATCGTCTTGATGAATCAACTTAGTGGAAAGAATAGGTTGATTTATCATTCGAGTATAGACTGTACTTAGTTCAGAACTAACTAAATCAGCTCCTTCATTAAAGAAGGGTCTTCGTTCCGGATAAAAAATAGCAAAAGTAGCATTTACATTAATTTGAGATACATCAGCTTCAACTTGAGAAAAATCAGGATTAATAGCATATTCCAAGGAAGTTTGTGAGCTTAAATCCAGTCTTCCACTCACACCAATATTAAATTCTGGTTTACCATATAGTATGGAATTTCCATTTTTCAAACCTTCGACTCCACTATATATATATGGAATAATATTAAACCTAAGTTCTGGCTTGATATTTTTAAACACAACTTCAGAAGTGACTTGACATGCAAAACAAGGATTATTTCGATCGACGGGATAATTTTGACTTAAACTTTCTTTTCCGTTAGCAAAACTTGTTCTAAAAAAAGCAATTTTCCAATTTAACTGTGGCTGGTTTTTGAATTGATAAGCAGAAAAGGGTATTTTAAGCTCTACATCATAACCTTTTTCCGTTAACTGTGATTTATTTTCATAATTAACATCATAAGATGTATCAATATCATCAGTTGCAAATTTTAAATCAAACTGAATATTGTTGGCATTACTTCCAAGACATATCATATATCTTCCATCTCCAAAAGTATCAATACATACGGCTACTCGATCATCCTGAAAAACCTGATCTCGATTTCTAATTGCACTTCTTAATTGATCTTTTGGGACCTCAGCGTTAAAACCAACATACATGTGAGTTTTAGAATATGTTACATACGCTTTGGTTCTATTGGGTGGAGCAATATTATTTCCTGGTTCAATTTCATATGAAATATCAAAAGATGGGAAAGCGCTCCATTCTTTGACCTCTACTATTCCATCAAAATTAATTGGCTCCGTATTCTGACTAAATAGTTCCAGAGAAATTAAAATTAAAAAAAAGTATACATATTTCATTTTTGAAAAATATGTTACAAATATATATTAGTATGGATATAAATATGGAATTATTACTTTTAAAAAGCAATAAACTATTGCTCGATGGATAAAGCTTGAAAAGACTCAATAATATTCAAATTAAAAGAGTAATTAATTAAAATTGGATTGCAGCAAACTTCACAATCTTCTATGTAATCACTCTGATCTAGGGAAGAGTCGAGTAACATTGACACTTCCTCCCAACAATAAGGACATTGAAAAAAATGTTCAACCATTATTTATAATTTTATCAAGCTTATCTTGATCCGACTCCCATTCGTTAATGCAGTCTTGTAGATCTTTTTTTTGCGCATGGTATTTATCAAAGAAGTTTGGTAAGGCAATTGTTTTCTCATAATTAATTTCCAGTTCTAAATCAATGGCTTTTATTTTCTTCTCAAGAGAATCTATTTTATTTTCTAGCTTATTGATTCTATTCTTTAAATTATTTATTTGTTTTTGATTTGAATATTCAGTCTTATTAATTTTAAAATCTGATGATAGATCTGTTTTGGGTTTTCTAACCTCAATATCTTTAAAACTATTTACTTTTTTTTCCTCAAGATAAGATTTTACTCCCCCTAAATGCATTTTTACTTTTTGAGATTTAAATTCTAAAACAAGTCCACATAAATCATCTAGAAAGTCTCTGTCGTGAGATACAAGAATTAAAGTTCCTTGAAATTTTTTCAATGCTTGTTTCAATATATCTTTTGAAGCTATATCTAGATGATTAGTTGGTTCATCCATAACTAAGACATTGAATGGCTGAAGAAGGAGTTTGCATAAAGCAAGTCGATTTCTCTCACCACCAGATAAAACACTTACTTTTTTATCTACGTCATCTCCCCGAAAAAGAAAAGCTCCTAGAATATCTCTCACCGAGCTTCTGTTCTTCTCAGTAGCTGCCTCTTGAACTGTTTCTAGGATAGTTGGATGACCATCTAAATATTCAGATTGATTTTGAGCAAAATATCCAATTTCAACATTATGCCCTAAATTAAGATTTCCCAAGTATTCGATTTCTCCAACAATTATTTTGGCTAAAGTAGATTTACCCTGACCGTTTTGTCCAACAAATGCAATTTTAGATCCTCGCTCTAAAAGAAGATCTACATTATTGAAAACTATATTATCACCATAATGTTTTGAAACTTTTTCTGTTTCAAGTATTATTTTTCCTGGTTGTTTACTTATCGGAAAATTCAATTTCATAGTCTGGGTTTCCTCTTGATCGACTTCAATCCTGTCAATTTTATCAAGTTTTTTTATTAAAGACTGAGCCATACTGGCTTTAGAGGCTTTGGCTCTAAAGCGTTCGATTAATTTCTCGGTATCCTGAATCTGCTTATCCTGATTTTTTTTTGCTGATTTTTGTTGCTCAATCAGCTCTTGACGAAGTGTTAAATAATCTGAATAGGACTTTTTAAAGTCATAGATGTGTTTTTGAACAATTTCAATTGTTCTATTAGTTACATTATCTAAAAATATTCTATCATGAGACACCAATAGAACTGCACCTTTATATTTTGTTAAAAACTGCTCAAGCCATATAATTGAATCTATGTCTAAATGATTTGTTGGCTCATCTAATAATAAAATATCATTTTCTTTAAGTAGAAGTTTGGCTAATTCAATCCTCATCCTCCAACCTCCAGAAAATTCTTTTGTTGGTTTGTTGAATTCTTGACTTTTAAAACCTAATCCCAATAAAATTCTTTCTGTTTTTGCCTTATACAGATAACCACCCAGAAGTTCATACTTTGATGTAGATTCAGTTAATTCAATAATTAGATTTGAATATTGATCACTTTCATAATCAGTTCTAACTTCAAGTTGATGATTTATAATATCTTGATTTTTTTCAATAGTAAGTATTTCCTCAAATGCTTTGTATGTTTCTTGTAGAACACTACCTGTATTTTCAAAATCCAAGTCTTGAGGTAAATAGCCAATTTTACATTGTTTTTCAATCGCAAAGATTCCACTCGTTGGGCTTTGCTCCTGTGCAATTAATTTTAAAAGTGTGGACTTTCCTGCTCCATTTTTACCAATTAAAGCCACTCTGTCTCCGTGACCTAACCTAAAATTTATATTATCAAATAGAGTAAAACCTCCAAAAGAAACTCCAATATTTTGAGCACTAAACATAATTTATCTCTCTTTTTTTTCGTGTGTAAATCTGCGAATATCTATTGAAGTAGACAAAGCTTTCTCAAAAAAAATATAATTATAAAGAAACTCCGATAATAGTGGAGCCATAAGAGAACCTCTAGTTCCCAAACCATTGAATAAATATATATTATCAAATTCTGAATGTGAACCTAATAAGGGTCTCCGATCAATAACAGTTGGGCGAATTTGAGCTTGGTGACTAATAATCTCAAATGGAATATTTAATTTTTCTTTTAGCTCTGTCAAAAGTTCATTTTTTGCAGATAATGATCTTGTAGGAGTTTTGTCATGGTTATTAAATGTAGCCCCAATCCAAAAAAGACTTTTACCTAAAGGGACAATGAAAAACTTTCCTTTCCATATGATTTTTTCTGAAAGACTAGGACACTTAATGACAAGCATTTCACCTTTATTTCCAAGTAAAGGGAGGTTTTTAAAAAAAGGATTGTTCTTTAATCCATAGCCCTCACAAAAGATTACTTTTTTATAAGTAGTTCCATTATAAATCACTCCTGCCTTGTTAAATTTTAAATTTGAGTACTCAAAAACTTCTCTTTTATAATTGTCTTTTAAACTAACCTGATATTTGTTAATTATTTCTTTAAAGTCCAATCTTCCAACATTTTTTAATGTTCCATAACCATTAGGTGTATTTACTTTATCATTTCTATTTAAAATAATTTCTCTATTTAAAAATAGTTTTAAATGAGTTTTATCAGAAGCTTCAGTCCATTTATTATGTTCTTTTGAGTTTGGAAAAATTCTATTAATTACAATCTCATCGTATATTTTATAATTCAAATATTTAGATATTTCATTATAAAAAGTTAAAGCATAATCAGAAAAACTTTTACCTTCCCATGACATTGTATATCGCTTCAGAACAGTTGGATTCAATACTCCTCCAGCAACTAAACTTGAGGAATTTTTTGGTGAATCAATAACATGAAAAGATATCTTATTTTTTTTTAATTGATGAGCTATAGAAACCCCTGCGATTCCAAATCCAACAATTAATATTTCCATTATTAATTAAGTTTTATCAAAAAAAAAGCGTCTCGGTAAGAGACGCTAATAATTAAATTTAATTCGTGTTAATTATTCCACATATCTTGTTCATAATCACGAATAACATTCTTAATCCTTTCAGATTCTAAAAGTTGACGAAGAGCATCTTCATAAATGTATTCTTTAACTTCTCTATCGTTAAATGGATTTTCCTCTTTGTAAATAACTGAATTGAAACGTCTAGTATTTAACATCAAATCAAATGTAATTGGCTGAGAGGCATTTCTAGAATTAAAAATCTCTGCATTATTAAGAGATTCTCTTGCGTCTGGAAACCATACCCAAAATAATGGAACTGCATCTAATTCATCAATATCCATGGGAACATCTTGGGCGTCGTTGTTTGCTCTCACACTAGCAACTACAGCAGTAGGGGCAATTCCTAATAAACGATACTTAAGTTCACCCAACCTCTTATCAAAATACCAGGTTCCTTTAATAAGATATTGATCAATCTCATCTCTTCCAATGTTCGTAGTTGTGTAGTCTTGAGAAGTGGGTGATTCATCAATAGGTACTCCAGCATTAAACTTTTCTCTTCCAATTTCATTGTATTGTCTATCCTGTAAATATTCTTGAATTAGCTCGATAGAATGTTTCTCACGGAAGTACCCGTCTTTATATATCTCAGTTATATTACCATTCTGAATATTTTCCCAAAGAACGTCGAAAAGAGGTTTTCTGGTTGGATCAATTTCAACAACAGGATAATAAAAAGGGAAGTTAATACGCTCATCTAAAGCGATTTTCTCCCATACGGTTTTAGACCACATAACATCTCTATCGTCAACATAACCGTAGGCCAAAGGGTCGTTATCACTGGCAGCTAATTGTTGATCATTTAGTTTTCCAATATCCTGAGGAACAACCGCATTAAGCAAGTTTGATTGTCCAAAGACTGTACTTGTTGATAATAAAATCAAAATAATAAATGACCAATTTTTTTTCATCTTATTTTACAGTTATATTAATTCCTGCGACTCTTTTAAATAAATATTTCGGATTTTTAGGGTTTCTGACTTTAATGTCAAAAATCTGAATTACCTGACCTTTTCTAGAAGCTTTAAGTGCTGATTTAGCATTTGCATTTAATCTACTTCCATTAACTTTAACTGGTGGTCTTCCTGGAACTGAAAATTGAAAACTAAGAGTTTGAAGTTTTATATCAAAATCAAAATCAGGAATTTTTGCTGTAATAGACGAGTTTCCAATATCTGTTTTACCTAGACTAACTCTTCCAAGCGACCCACGAATGTATGCTGCAGGGGCAGGAATATCCTTTATTCTGTATTTTGTTGATGTTGATATCACTTGACCATCAGGCAATGTTGCAGACGCTTTAATTGAGACATCGAATCCTTTCTGAGGTGTCATAACATACTTAGATCCTCTTACTTTTCTTAAACCTGGGGCTCTAGCTGTAATTTTATTATCTGCAATTCCAGGTATTGAAATGGTCATAGGATTTGGAATCCCTCTATAAACCACATTCATTTTATCTGCAGAAATAACTGCAGAATTTGGTTTTGCAATAACAGGAAAAGATTGGTTAACTGGAATTTTAGACTCTACACCTTCGCTGAGAAAAACTAAATCACCAAGAATTTCATGATCTCCAGGATTTCCAGTTACAACGTTCAACTTTATTCCACCGGGTATAAGTTGATAATCCGCTTCTTTTAAAGCTTTTCCATCAATAGTTAAATTTACAGAATTAGGATTTTGAGCTCCACCTTTTCTTCCTAAAATAACACTACCATCAAAGATTTCTCCTTGATAATATGCCCCTTTTTCGGTTTTTAAAAGAGTTATATAATTTGACTCATTTACACCAGATTCTGCTTCAAGTTCCTTTCCTAAAAGAGTATTCAGAACATCAGCTTCGGTAGCACGTATATCACTTTGCATCATAGTTAGCTTCGCTAATGAAGAAATTAGTGGAAATCCTTCATAATTATGTGAAAGCCAAGATTGTGATGCTTTATCTTTATTAATAATGTTATTATCGAAATCTCCTGTAAAAAAACGTTCTTCAACTAATTCAATATATTGTGGATATTGAGATCCGAAGACTTGTACAACATGACCTCGGTATTCGATAATTGTTTCAACAAAAGACTGTCCTTCATCTGATTCACCATTTGAGTCAAAAAAGATAAGATCTAAAGATTCTCCCTTATCCATTTCACTATATTTTTCAAGTTTTGGATCTTTGACCCTTTGTTTTTCGGTGATTTTATCTTTTATTGTTCGAATTTTATTGAAAAATTCATCAGACTCTTCTCTAATTTGTTTTGCTGTTCTATCATGTCCTATCCATTTACCTTCCTTTTCTTCGGCATTTGCAGCTATTTTTTGATAATAAACTTCATTATTGTCATATAATCTTGAATTCGAAGATTGAATTTTTTTAAACATTTGTCCAAATCCATCCAATACCTCTTTACCTACATTTAAAGCAAGCATAGTAATAAATACTAAATACATTAAACTGATAAGCTTCTGCCTGGGTGTTTCTTTTGCTCCTGCCATTTTCTATGCTTTAGGTTTTAGTTATTTATTATTTTTTCATTACAGAAAGCATTCCTCCATAAACGTCATTGAGAGAAGCTAAATTTGCAGAAAGAGATTCCATTTGTTTTTTTAACTGAGCAACATCAGCCTCCATTTGATCTCGAATTTCCGTATCTTTTCCTGCTCTTGTTTCAGTAGATTTTACCTGAGCGGCATATAGTTTATTTAATTCATCTAATTGGGATGAAGCCTTATCTAATTGCTCAGAATATTGAGAAGATGATGATATAGCTGTTGAAGCTGGTTCTAGCGCTTTTGCAGAGGATTCTAAATTTTTAATACTAGAAGTTAAATTATTCATTAAACTAACATCCAACTTAGCTTCTTTCATTAATGAATCAATTTTAGAAGAAAGTCCTTCGTCACCAGATGCAGATTTTGACTTAACTGGGCCTCCACCTCCTTGTATTTTTTTAACATACTCGTCGTGCTCTTCTTTTATTTCTCCAGTATTTAGTGCTGAAACTGCAAAAATTAAAGCTTCGGTTCCAAGTCCAATACCTAAAACTAAACCACCAGTTATTGGACCTATTTCAAGGTGAAGAATTTTAAAAAGTGCACCTACGATTACAACTGCACCTCCTAATCCAAAAAGCATGTGCATTGCAACTTTACTTTTTAATCTTTTATTTAAAGCTTTATCATCCATTTTAAAAATTATTTATTGTTATTAATTAAATATACTAATTTATCTTATTTTAACTTTGGGTGTGCCCAAATAATCTTGAACTGTTCTAAACCCAATATAACTCCTTGAAGTATCTGCATATTCAAAATCTCTTGAGCTTACTCTTAAAAAATACGCAACATCTTTCCATGATCCACCACGTACAACTTTTCTATTTTCTTTTTTTATTGACATGTTTGGACTGAGTGATGCAACATACTCATATGCACCAGAATCATAAGATGAATTTGTCCATTCTGAAACGTTTCCAGCCATATTATATAAATTAAAATCATTAGGAAGATATGATTTGGCTTCTACCGTGTATACTGCCTGATCAACAGCATAATCACCTCTTAATGGTTTGAAGTTAGCTAAAAAACATCCTCGATCATTCATAAGATACGGACCTCCCCACGGATAAGTTCCAGACGGGATACCTCCACGTGCAGCAT
>CAYSNJ010000009.1:22432-64507 GCA_964432535.1 uncultured Flavobacteriaceae bacterium
TCCCATTCTGCCTCAGTTGGAAGTCTGAATTTACTAACAAGAGGGTCTCCTTTAGATCTTTGATAATTATTTTTATTTAGGGTTCTCCAATTACAAAAAGCAGTTGCTTGTTTCCAAGAAATTCCTATAACAGGATAATCTTGAAATGCAGGGTGTGAAAAATAATCATTATGCATCGGCTCATTATAAGAATACATAAAATCTTTAATCCAAACAGTAGTATCCGGATATATTGAAACGTGAAGAGTGTCAATAAAGGTTTTACGTATTGAATCTGATAATCTTCTTGTTCCAAGACTTTTTGACTTCATAGCTGCACCTTCTGCATCAAAATTTATATAAGCATATTTCAATCTATTGACATCAATCTTCATTTCACCGTCATACCAAAAACTTGGGTCTAAGTATAAAGAATCCATTGCAGCTGCATAAAATTCGTCGGGATAATCATTGGTTCCCCATTCGATATCTTCATCCCAATTGATTTTACCAGGATCAAGATCATAATTATCCAACATATATTTTTGATAGGCATTTAATTCTTCCTCATCACTCGAAAGTTTTTTCCAATTACTGATGCCTTCTGCGCCTTCATTTCCTTCCGCTTCGTTTGCAAGGAATGTACGAGCTATTGAATCTTTCACCCAATAAACAAATTGTCTGTACTCACTATTTGTGATTTCAGTTTCATCCATATAAAAAGATGGGACTGTAACTGTTCTAGCTTGAGCATTTTGAAGCTGAGCAACATCCTCATCAGATTTACCCATAATGTAAGCTCCACCCTCTACAAGGGTCATACCAAATGGTTTTTCAGGAAACCATTTTTTTTGCTTGACACCAACTAACTCTCCTTTATCACGTCTACCACAACTTATTGTGGTCAGAACAATAACAATAATTAAAACAATTTTTTTCATAAGCTATTCAAGCTCTTTATTGTTCGATTTCTTTACAAAATTATTATTTCAATGCAAAGTACCACTAAAATAGTGGTTTTTTTTTACTTTTTTAACCTCTTTTTGATGCTTTCCACCACCTTACAGGTAATTCATCCGCACAAGCTGATGTATAATCCTCTTGTGTGCATGGTAATAACGTTGATCTTTTTAATTTATTATCTATATAATTTTCATTTGGTAATTCTACCCACCATCTTTTACTTTTATTACTTTTATGGAAAATCAACTCTCTGTCAGACAAAGTTACAATATACTTTACAAACTCATCACTTATTAAAACAGGATACTCATTAAACCTATTGGAATAACCTTCAATAAAATACCAAATTATTTGAGATAAAAGTTGATGAAAAACAGGATTGCTTGGTAATTCAAACAAACCAAAACTTGAGACCCTATCGCTAATTCCAGAATAACGAGCTAAAGAACATATACTTCTACCATCTATTCCGTTCGGCTGACCTGAAACACTAGTTCCACAAGCTGTCCAAGACAAAACCTTCATGTCAATACCCACAATGTCAGCATCCCTAAAATAGGGTTCAGTCTGGTTAATATCATCCAAAACTTTACCAAGCCGCATAGATTCAAAATACAATCTATCCATTAAAGCAAGTTCTTCTTGAGCAATGAAAAAGCTTTGATATCCTATATTTGTAAAATTATTTAAAAAGTTGGGTTCTTCCATTATAATTTGACTCATATAAGATCTTCCTGATATCAACTCTTCATTTTGTGAAAAATCAAATTGATTGTCTATTGAAACAATATTAGTTAATCTATTATTCGATGAATATGATTTGTAAATGGGATATATCAAATCATGACTTCCTCCAATTAACACGGGTATAATATTTTTCTTTTGTAATTCATTACATATCTCTGTAATAGCAAAATATGTATCATTTATAGTCTCCCCATTAGGTAAGTCTCCTAAATCAGCAATTTTAAAATTCCAATTTCCCGGGAAAAGATTATAAAAAGCTTTTCTAAATGAATCTAAGTCATAATCTAAAGTCGGAAAAAAAGCATTTCTATTTTCAGTGATTCCAATTAATGCAATTTTAACATCCTCCAATATTGGAAAACCATTTCCTTCATTATGGATTGCAATGGTTTTTCCAATTACCTGTTCAGGGGCAAGAACCAAAGAATTCATGGAAGTTTCAGAAATAGGATTAAGCAACTCTAGGCTCATTATTTCTTTTTAGTGGTTTGTTTTTTCTTTTTACTTTTTAATGAGGCTAAACGATCCTGGGCGTCTTCTAACGTTATCTTAGTCGCATCGATAGTTTTAGGTAACTCAATTTTTGTTTTACCTTTAATTATATTAGATCTTCCCCATCTTGCTTTTTCTACCCTTATTCCTTCGTCAATCCAGTTGCTGATAATTTTATCTTTTTCTTTTTGAATTTTCTCTTCTATTAATTTTAAAATATCAGAATCACTTAGATTGTCATAATCATAATTTCTATTGACATTTATAAATAAATTGTTCCATTTTATAAACGGACCAAAGCGACCCTTTCCTTTAGTTACAGGAAATCCATCGTGTTCATAAATTGGTGCGTCAGCTTTTTTCTTTTCTTCAATAAGATCAACAGCTATCTGATAATCAACTTCGGTGGCAATCATTCCTTTACTTAAAGAAACAAATAGCTCTCCAAATTTAATATATGGACCAAAACGACCGTTATTAACACTAATTATTTTATCTTCATATTCTCCGAGATCTTTTGGTAACTTAAAAAGATCCATTACTTCTTCTAAGGTTATAGTTTCTAAATTTTGATCTGGACCGAGACTTGCATATTGTGGCTTATCATCGTCTTCCATGTTCCCGATTTGGGCCAGCGGTCCAAATTTTCCAAGTCTAACTTTTATTACTCTTCCATTTTCAGGATGATTTCCTAGGACTCTTTCTCCAGATTCACGTTGAGCATTTTCTTTAACAAAATTAACTGAACTATGAAAATCTGAATAAAAGGTTTTAAGCATTCCTTTCCACTTCTGATCACCGTCAGCAATTCTATCAAAACTTTGTTCAACTTCTGCTGTAAAATTATAATCCAAAATGTTTTGAAAATTATTAACTAAAAAATCATTTACAATTTTACCTATATCAGTAGGAACAAGCTTTCCTTTATTGGACCCGACTTTTTCAGAAATATTTTTTTCGCAAACTTCATTTTCAACAAGAGACAAATGGATATACTCTCTTCCTACTCCCTCATCTAATCCTTTGGAGATATAACCCCTATTTTGAACTGTTGAAATTGTTGGAGCATAAGTGGAAGGTCTTCCAATCCCCAATTCTTCGAGTCTTTTAACAAGTGCTGCCTCCGAAAAGCGTGATGGAGGTCTCGAAAAACGCTGTATACTATTCAATTCTCCTAAAGCCAGGCTTTCACCCTTTAAAATGTTGGGTAAAATTCCTTGATCTTCCTCCGTATCTTCATCCGTTCCTTCAAGATAAACTTTTAAAAAACCTTCAAAAAGTAAAACTTCTCCATTAGCTACGAATATTTCATCATGATTAGAGGATTTAATTTTAAACTGTGTTCTTTCAAGTTTTGCTTCACTCATTTGAGAAGAAATAGTTCTTTTCCATATCAATTCATACAAACGAATTTGATCAAAATCTCCAGTAATTGTATTTTTACTTAGATCGGTGGGGCGAATTGCCTCATGTGCCTCTTGAGCTCCTTTATTTTTGTTTTTATAACTCCTTGCCTGCACATATTCTTCACCATAACGTCTTTTAATTTCAGCAATTGCGGTTCCCTGGGCTTCTTTTGATAGGTTTACACTATCAGTACGCATGTATGTTATTAATCCGGACTCGTATAGTCTTTGGGCAACAACCATTGTTTTACTGACTGAAAAATATAGTTTTCTAGATGCTTCTTGTTGTAAAGTTGAGGTTGTAAAAGGAGCTGTTGGACTCTTTTTGCCTGGTTTTTTCTCAACAGCATCAACATTATAATCAGAATTTACATTAATTTTTAAAAAATCTATTGCACTATTTTTATCCCCAAAATTCTTTTGAAGTTGAGATTTGATTTTCTTTCCTTCATTTGTTACAAAAACTGCTTGAGATTTAAATGATTGTTTAGATTTAAAATCTTGAATTTCCCTTTCCTTTTCTACTATTAACCTCACCGCAACTGACTGAACTCTTCCCGCAGATAAACCTCCCTTTACTTTGCTCCATAAAACTGGAGAAAGCTCATAACCTACAAGACGATCTAATACTCTTCTAGCTTGCTGGGCGTTAACCAGGTTTTCATCAATTAATCTTGGGTTTTCAATAGCTCTTAAAATTGCACTTTTTGTTATTTCGTGAAAAACAATTCGTTTAGTATTCTTAACGTCTAATTCTAATTGTTGGGATAGATGCCAAGCAATAGCCTCTCCTTCTCTATCCTCATCTGACGCCAACCATACGGTTGTTGCTTTTTTTGCCAAACTTTTAAGCTCTCTTACAACCTTCTTTTTATCATCTGTAACTATATATTTTGGGGAAAAGTCAGATTCGACAGCAACTCCTAATTCGTTTGAAGGAAGATCAGCTATATGTCCAAAACTAGATGCAACTTTATAATCCTTACCCAAAAACTTTTCAATGGTTTTTGCTTTTGCAGGTGACTCAACAATAACTAAATTTTTAGCCATGAAATAAATTAATTTAGAGAACAAAAGTATGTAGTTTTTTTAATAATAAATTAAAGTCTGTTTTTTTAATTAAAAATATAGAATGATTTATTCCCTGAGAAAGCTAATTTTAACATGTATGGATAAATAATAATTTTTTAATTAAACCTTTTTTATTTTTCATAAAATAAGAATGAGTTATTTAATTTCTTGATAAACTCTTCTTTTAGATTTAATATATTACTGACAAAATGACCGAAATTGATTATCTTTGTATTTTAAAAAGTATGTTAATTTTCTTTATACCCAAGTTTGGGAATAACTAATTTTAATTAAAAAAATATAAAAAAGGTTATACCTAAATGGGTAATACGAAAACACATAAAAAACTGAATAACAATTCATTAAAGAATTCAAAGGCTCTAACTTCATCAAGTTATACTCAAAGTTATACTCACAAAAATCCTAACCAATATAACGGAGAAACCATTTCTGATCAAATAGTTACGAGTAAAAATACCCATAATAAAAAGGTATATATAGAAAGTTATGGTTGTCAAATGAATTTTTCTGACAGCGAGGTTGTTGTTTCAATATTACAAAAAGAGGGATATTCTACAACAAAAATAATTAAAGAGGCTCATCTTGTTCTTGTAAATACCTGTTCAATTAGAGAAAAAGCTGAATTGACAGTCAGAAAACGATTAAATTATTTTCAGTCAATAAAAAAACATAATAAAAACCTTAAAGTTGGAGTTTTAGGTTGTATGGCTGAAAGACTTAAGCATAAATTTTTAGAAGAGGAGAAAATAGTTGATTTGGTTGTAGGACCAGATGCTTATAAGGATATTCCAAATCTATTAGAAGAAGTCGCCAATGAAAAAGAAGCTGTAAATGTAATTCTATCAAAAGATGAAACTTATGGTGATATTTCTCCTGTTCGTCTTAGCTCAAATGGAGTTTCTGCTTTTGTTTCAATAACAAGAGGTTGTGATAACATGTGTACATTTTGCGTAGTACCCTTTACACGTGGACGAGAACGAAGTAGAGACCCAAAAAGTATTCTGAATGAAATTAATGACTTAGCCTCTAGTAATTTCAAAGAAATTACACTTTTAGGTCAAAATGTCGATAGCTATTTATGGTATGGAGGCGGAATGAAAAAAGATTTTTCAAAATCAAGTGCTATTCAGCAAAAAACTGCCATAAATTTTTCAAAACTTCTTACCCTAGTTGCTGAAAGTTATCCAAAAATCCGAATACGTTTTTCAACATCCAATCCTCAGGATATGTCAATTGATGTTTTACACACAATGGCAAAATACGATAATATATGTAAATATATTCATCTTCCAGTTCAGTCTGGAAGTGACTCTATTCTCAAAAAAATGAATCGTTTGCATACTAGAAAAGAATACTTCAATTTAATCGATAATATTAGAGCAATAATTCCAGATTGCGGAATTTCACAAGATATGATTGCAGGTTTTCCAACAGAAACAGAAGAAGATCACAACGATACTTTAAGCTTAATGGATTATGTTAAATATGATTTTGGTTTTATGTTCTCGTATTCTGAACGTCCAGGAACTCTTGCTGCAAGAAAAATAATAGATAATATTCCTGAAAAAACAAAGAAGCGAAGACTTCAAGAGATAATATCTGTTCAGTTAAAGCATAGTAAGCATAGAACAGAACAATACATTAATAAAGTTGTTTGTGTATTAATAGAAAAAGTATCAAAAAAAAGTAATCATGAGTGGAGTGGAAGAACAACACAGAACACGACTGTTGTTTTTCCAAGAGAAAATTATTCTATAGGGGATTTTGTTGATGTTAAAATTGAAAGTGTTACTTCTGCAACCCTTAAAGGACATGCTATAGACTACTCAAAAACAATTTAATATGGAAATATTACAATCAATTAAACAACGATTTGGAATTATTGGGAACGATCCTGGACTAAATAGATCTTTGGAAAAAGCTCTAAGGGTTTCAGCAACTGACATCTCTGTTTTAGTAACAGGGGAAAGTGGTGTTGGAAAGGAAAGTATACCTAAAATAATTCACCAAAACTCTCCAAGAAAGCATTTTAAATACATAGCTGTAAACTGTGGTGCTATTCCAGACGGCACAATAGATAGCGAGCTTTTTGGGCATGAAAAAGGTGCATTTACTGGAGCCACATCAAATAGAAGTGGCTATTTTGAAGTTGCAGATGGAGGAACGATTTTTTTGGATGAAATAGGAGAACTGCCCCTTCAAACTCAAGTTAGACTTTTAAGAGTTTTAGAAAATGGTGAATTTATTAAAGTAGGCTCATCCAAAGTTCAAAGCACTAATGTTAGAATAGTAGCTGCTACAAATTTAAAAATGGACGATGCTATCGCAAAAGAAAAATTTAGGGAGGATTTGTATTATCGACTAAGTACAGTAGAAATTAATTTACCTCCACTAAGAGAAAGAAAAGAAGATATTCCTCTTCTCTTTAGGAAATTTGCTTCTGATTTTGCTCAAAAATATAAAATGCCAACTCTTAGACTTGATGATAATGCACAGAAAATGCTTCAAGACTATTATTGGAATGGAAACATTAGACAATTAAGAAATATTGCTGAGCAACTCTCAGTTTTAGAGAAAGAGCGCATTTTATCTCCAATGACTCTAAATAATTATTTACCAAAGAATTTTAGCAGACTTCCTGCTCTAATTGAAAAAAGTAAAATGAAATCTGATTTCTCATCTGAACGAGAAATATTATATAAAGTTTTATTTGACATGAAAGGAGACTTAAATGATTTAAAAAAATTAACATTAGATCTTATGAAGAGTGGTAATTCTTCTGAAACTCAGGAGAAAAACCAAAACTTAATTCAAAAGATATATCAAAATGTTGAAAAAAAATCGGAAGTGAAATCTGTTAAAAATGATATAAATGTCAATGAAGAAACAAGCAGTTTAGACAATAAATATACCCAAGAACTAAATTACGATTATGCTGAAACTGTAATTGAAGAGGAACCCCTATCTTTACTTGAAAGAGAAATAGAAATGGTGAAAAAGGCTCTGGTTAGAAGTAAAGGTAAGCGAAAAATTGCCGCACAAGAACTGGGTATTTCTGAAAGAACTTTATATAGAAAAATAAAACAACACGATCTTAATGAACTGGAGGAATAATCTAAATTTATATTTTACAATATTAATCTTTACTCTTTTAATTGGGTGTAAATTTTATTCTTTTACAGGGGCTTCTATTCCTGCTGGGACAAAAACATTTCAAGTTAATTTTTTTGAAAATCTTGCAGGTAATAGACCAGGGTCTATTGTTGAGCCTGGTTTAGATCAAGAGTTCACAATAGCTCTTCAAGATCTTTTTTTAAATCAAACTAATTTATCCATAGTAAACAAAGGAGGTGACTTGGTATATGAGGGAGAAATTGTAGAATTTAGTGTGACTCCAATGTCGGCAACTTCTCAAATAAAAGCAGCACAAAATAGGTTGACTATGGAAATAAATCTCAGATACTTTAATAAAAAAAATAAAGATGATGATTTTGAAAAAAGATTTTCTCACTTTTATGACTTTGAGGCTAACAAACAAGTTTACGATGTTCGAGACGTAGCTTTAGATGAAATATTTGAAAGAATAACTCAGAATATTTTCAACGAAACATTAGCAAAATGGTGACAAAATGAATAAACATAAATTCTCTACTTTATTTGAGGAGTTTGATCCTAATTTACCCAAAACATCTGAAGAATTAGAGACAATTACAAAAATATATCCTTATTTTCAAACAGCTCATTTTCTCTATGTAAAATCTTTACAAAGCCAAGAAAGTATTAATTTTAATTCAGTTTTAGAGAAAACTGCCATAATAACTTATGACAGAAATTTATTAATGGAATGGATAAATGATAAATTTAAAATCAATAAACCTGAAAAAGAAAAAAAGAATAAACGGCAATTTAAGGTAAAACAAAAAGTTGAAAATACTTTTCAGAGAAACAAAGAGGATTCAAAACCTGATTTTAAATTAAAAAAATTAAGTTTTACTGAATGGGTTTCAATATCAAATAAAAATATTCAAAATAATTTTCACTTATCTAATAACGATAGTGAACATAATTGGAGAATTATCAATTCATTTTTGAAAACAAATCCAAAGGTTTCTCAACCAAAAGATATAAATCTAAATAATACAATTGATTTAAGTTCTGAAAGCAACTTTTCTGATGAAGAACTTATGACAGAAACCTTAGCCAAAATATTTTTTAAACAAGAAAAATATGAAAAAGCTCATCAGGCATACAAAATATTAAGTTTGAAATATCCAGAAAAAAATGCTTTATTTGCAATCCAAATAAGTGAAACAAAAAGATTAATGAAAAAAATGAATAAAAAATGAATACATTCTATGTCTTTATTGCCTTAATTATATTTTTCTGTTTTCTACTAATCCTTGTTGTTATGGTTCAAAATCCAAAAGGCGGTGGATTATCTTCATCTTTTGGAGGTGGAGTTCAACAAATGGGTGGGGTTCAAAAAACTACTGATTTTTTAGACCGTAGTACATGGATATTAGCAGCTGTTCTTCTAGTATTGATATTGTTATCTAATGTTGCTTTAGAAAAAAGTAGTTCATTTTCAGATTCCAAATTAATCGATGGAGATAATATTATAGAAGAGGTGATTCCTGAAGAGTCTTTCCCAAATAATTCAATTCCTGAAGTGAAAAATTAATTTTCCAAACACTTCTACAAACATGACATTTTGACATTTTATCATTAAATTATCTAATTGATACTATTTGGCATAGTTTATGAAATTATAGTTAATTAATTAATTAAATTTTAATTATGAGTAAAATCAATCTTAAACCTTTAGCTGACAGAGTGCTTATTCATGCTCTTGAAGCCGAAACAAAAACTGCTTCGGGAATATACATTCCTGATAGCGCAAAAGAAAAACCACAAAAAGGAACTGTAGTTGCTATTGGACCCGGTACTAGTGAAAACCCAATAACTGTAAAAGTTGGTGACCAAGTACTATATGGCAAGTATTCAGGAACTGAATTAAACCATGAAGGAACTGACTATCTTATGATGAAAGAAAGTGATCTAATGGCAATTGTTTAAACTTATAAAAAAATTATGGCAAAGAAAATAATATTTGATATTGACGCTAGAGATGGTGTCAAAAGAGGAGTTGACGCTCTGGCCGATGCAGTTAAAGTTACATTAGGCCCTAAAGGTCGAAACGTAATCATCGGAAAATCTTTTGGATCTCCACAAGTGACAAAAGATGGTGTAAGTGTAGCTAAAGAAATCGAACTTGAAGATCCACTTGAAAATATGGGTGCTCAAATGGTTAAAGAGGTTGCATCTAAAACTAATGATTTAGCAGGAGATGGAACAACTACTGCAACAATTTTAGCTCAAGCCATTGTAAAAGAAGGTTTGAAAAATGTTGCTGCAGGAGCAAATCCATTGGATTTAAAAAAAGGAATAGATAAATCTGTAGCTGCAATTGTCTCTGATCTTGAAAAACAATCAGTTGAAGTCGGCAATTCTTCGGAAAAAATAAAACAAGTTGCAAGCATTTCGGCAAATAATGATGAAAACATAGGTAGTCTAATTACTGAGGCATTTGAAAAAGTAGGAAAAGAAGGTGTAATAACTGTTGAAGAGGCAAAAGGAACCGACACTTATGTTGATGTAGTTGAAGGAATGCAATTTGACAGAGGTTACTTGTCTCCTTATTTTGTGACAGATTCTGAAAAAATGCTTACTGATTTAGAAACACCATATATTTTATTGTATGATAAGAAAATTTCTTCAATGAAAGATCTTCTTCCCGTTCTAGAACCCGTAGCTCAAACAGGAAAACCTTTATTAGTAATTGCAGAAGACGTTGATGGTGAGGCACTAGCTACATTAGTAGTTAATAAGCTTAGAGGGTCCCTGAAAATTGCAGCAGTTAAGGCTCCTGGATTTGGTGACAGAAGAAAAGCTATGTTAGAAGATATTGCTATTTTAACTGGTGGAACTGTTATTTCTGAAGAAAGAGGTTTTACTCTTGAAACTGCTACTATTGAAATGCTAGGTTCAGCTGAAAAAGTAACTATAGATAAAGATAATTCAACTGTAGTAAATGGTTCTGGAGATAGTAAAGCAATCTTGGATAGAGTTAGCCAAATAAAAGCACAAATTGAATCCTCAACTTCAGATTATGACAAAGAAAAACTGCAAGAAAGATTAGCTAAGCTCTCAGGAGGAGTGGCTGTTCTTTACGTTGGGGCTCCATCTGAAGTAGAGATGAAAGAAAAGAAAGATCGTGTAGATGATGCTCTTCATGCAACTCGAGCTGCAGTTGAAGAAGGTATTGTTGCAGGTGGAGGAGTCGCTTTATTGAATACGAAGAAGACTCTAGAAAAGCTAAAATCAGATAATGCTGACGAGGCAACTGGTATTCAAATTGTCTATAAAGCGATTGAGTCTCCTCTCAGAACAATAGTTGAGAATTCTGGAGGCGAAGGGTCTGTAGTGGTCTCTAAAGTTTTAGAAGGTGATGCTAATTATGGATATAATGCAAAAGAAGGAACTTTTGTTGACATGCTTAAAGAAGGAATCATTGACCCTAAAAAAGTCACAAGAGTTGCACTTGAAAATGCAGCTAGTGTAGCAGGTATGATTCTCACAACTGAGTGTGCATTGGTTGATATTAAAGAAGATTCTCCGGCTGGAGGTGGTGGTATGCCTCCAATGGGTGGTGGTATGCCAGGAATGATGTAAATATCATTTTTCCTTAAACCCTATCAAAGCCTCATTTTATTTTTTAATGGGGCTTTGATTATTTTCTCTTACGTACAAACAACATATTGGCAACTCATTATAAGTTTCAGTTGGAGCACTTTTAACTGAAGTATCATGCCCACTATTTGCAATTGAATTATGAATCTCTGTAAGCTCAACCCTTCTTGGATTATATATTAATCTTATTTGATTATCTGGTATACTCCAATTAGCATATTTAACACCTTTTAGAGAAAGTGCAGCTTTTTCAATTCTCATTTTACACATTTCACAATTACCCGCGACTTTGAAAGAAATTTCATCTTTTTTTAGATTATTTTGAGCATTTGAATTTGAGAAAATTACCAAAAACAGAATAAATAAATACTTTTTCATATTATTATAATTATTAAATTTTAAAACGAAAACCTCCATAAATCATTTTCCCAAAAACAGGGGCCCAAACTTGGGAGGTGTCAAAGTTTGCGCTAAAAGGATCTTCACTCGATATTATAGGATTACTTTGCGTGTAATTACCTAAGTTTTCCATTCCGATATATATTTCAGAAGAACTCGAAAAAACCCTTGTTAGTTGTGTATTTAAAAGAGAGTAGGATGGGCTTTGGTTGTTATTTGTGTTTAAACTATTTTCAACCAATCTCTGACTCCCCAGGTGATGTATTGTGAAATCATAAAGCCATTGTTTACCTTTTATTGTTTTGATAGATTTCCAGCTTAAATTTGCAAAAACTCTATTCTTAGGTACTAATTGTTTTTGTTTTTCTCCGCTCCTATAGTCAATAGATACTATATCATTTTTATACGCAGATTTGAATTCTAACTGAGATGTTAAATCAATATCAAATGATACTTGAAGGCTTTTAGCAGAACTATTTCCATTTAAATTGTAAAATGATACTCTACCTTCATTTTCTAAATCTACAATAACTTGATTTTCAAAATGGGTTGCGTAATAGTCAAAAACAATATTTGCATTTTTATTAAACAATTCTATATTTTTACTTAAACTAACTCCAAAATTCCATGCTCTCTCAGGTAATAAACCATAAAATGGGTTACCCCCCTTTTCAATATATATTTTTCTATTTGAACCAAATATTGGTTGATTCTCGGCAAAAATATTTGCAGCCTTTCTTCCTGATCCAGAAGAAAATCTAAAAATAGTTGATGAATTGTAAGCGTATCTTAAATGAATTCTTGGCGTGATGAACGTACCAATATTATTATTAATATCAATCCTCACACCCGCTGTCCAACTTAACTTTTCTATATCATCGTGACTCCATTCAAAAAAGGCACCCAAATTTTTATCAATTCTTGAAAAACCATCATTATCAACATTTTCAACATATTTATCAACTGAAAGGTTTAATCCAGACTTGAATTTATTATTTGTATTATTTAAAATTGAGTTATATAAAAAATTACTGTAAAAACTTTCATGAAAAATATCATAATTCCTTAAACCATAATAAGCTTTTTGATCGTGATTACTATAAGCCGCTTGAACACCAAAACTCTTGTAAGAATATTCTGGAAAAACATATCCAATCTTTAAAGCGGTATCAAATCTTTTTGTATTTATTTCACTTCCCCACAAAACACTTGAGTTAATATCTGATGAAGGATTAAATAAAGTCTGGCCTGTTTGTTTTTGATCATTTAAAATTCTCCAGTTATAAAAGACTACCCATCCTTTTAAAAGATCCATAAACTGAAATCGATTGAGAATATTAACCTGATTCGATAAAGGTACATCTAAAAAACCGTCAATATTATTATCAATTTTTTGATTTCGTTGGTTTAAATGAATATATAAGCCTGTACTCCACTTTTCTCCAATTTTTTTGTTAAAATGGGTATTTAACTCTAATCTTCCATTTTTTGATCCAAATAAATTTAAAAAAAATGGATTGTCAGTGAAAGGTTTTTTTAATTCTGTATTAATTTGTCCGGCAATACTCTCAAATCCATTGACAACACTTCCTGTTCCTTTAGAAATCTGAATACTCTCAACCCATGTTCCCGGTGTAAATGTTAATCCATAAGCCTGGGAAGCTCCTCTTACCATTGGGATATTTTCTTCAGAAATAAGAATATATGGACTTTTAAGACCAAGCATATTAATTTGTTTTGTTCCTGTAAGAGCATCTGAAAAATTTACATCAATCGAAGGATTAGTTCCAAAACTTTCAGAAAGATTACAGCATGCTGCCTTTAATAGTTCACTTGCATCAACAAGTATGGTGTTTTGTGTTTTAGTGAAAGAAATTTTAGAGGTTTTTTTTCTTTCAACCAAAGATACTTCATCAAGGTTAGTACTAAGATCTTCTTTCAAAAAATGCACAAATCTACTGTTGGATAAAATTTTTAAAGTATCGGAACGAAATCCTAAATAACTTATAACAAGTTTATCAGATTTCTTAGATAACTTTATATTAAAATCACCGGACTGGTTAGTAACACTGCCTTCGTTTGTAGATAGCCAATATATATTGGCTCCCTCCAAAGCGATGGTTTCTCTGTCTTGTTTGTACACTATTTTTCCACTCAAAGTTTCTTGGGACTTTAAAAAGTTGATACAAAAAAGGGATATAAAAATATAATACTTGATATTCATAAAATTCGAATTAAATTAAAAAAAAATATATTTAAAAGAATATTAGATTACGAGTAATATAATAATTGAGTAAACAATAAATACTTTTTATTTTTGTTTACAGGGGGAGAATCCTTGGTATGGAGATTCTTTGTTAGAAATGGTTCTAAATTATTGAAAGTATAATTAACAAAAGTGGAAGTTGATAATTTATGATTTTCAATTTCAAAAATTGGTTCAAACTGAAAATCTATTAAATATGTATTTAATGTTTTATCCTCACAACAAGATTCTGAATTATAAGAAAGAACTTTACTTGAATTAATATCTGTTTTTGAGTGCATTCCACAATCAGTGGATTGATTAATGAAAGATAATGAAGAAAAACTACCACCACAGTAATGCAAGTTTAAATCAACACCTAATTGATTAAAAATTAATGTGAAAGAAATTAATAAATGTGATAATTTATTATACATTTTCATAATATAAAAGTACACTATTTAAATTAAAAAACTCACTGACATCGAAATCATAACAATATTCTCGACAAGAGTAGCTTCAGTCATTGGAAGATTGAGTGCTGTTCCTAAACAAGCACATTGAATTTCACTTTTATTATAAAGTGATTTTATTACTCCAAAGGTCGTAATACTGAGTATACATAGGGTTATTATGGAACATATTTTAATATTCCAATTAAACAAAAAACAAATACCCAAAAACAACTCTAAAAATGGATACAACTTTGCATAAAAAAGAGCTCTTTTGGCTAAAGGGTCATATTTCGAAAAACTAATTGAAAAAGATGAATAATCAAGGAATTTAAAGAAACTAAAAGTTAAAAAGAACAAGCCCATAAAATCAATCATCATTTTATCAAAAATAAAATCATTTCTACTTAAAAAAAATGTTCCAAAAATTAAATAAGCAAAAACTAACAATAACGGTTTAAGTTGAATTATTTTATTTCCCTTATTTTGTTTAGTTATATTATTTATTGAATATTTATCCCCTAATACATTCTTAATTTCATCATTACTAATTTTTTTATCAGAGTAAATGGTTGCAATATTATCTTTTAAACTTACTATGACTTTATTTACTCCAATTAAAGATTTTAAAGTATCATGTACGTGTTTTTGACAATTTTCACATGTCATTCCAAATATTTGTAAACTTTTAACCATATCACAAAATTAATTTAATTATTGCTTTAATAAATATATTTTTTGTTAAAAAAAGATATCATAGCCTTAATATATTTAATATTTTAGCAAAAAAAATAGTGAGCAATTTTTCAAACTTAACATCCAGAATTGAAATTATTTTAGATGATGAATCAAATTCTTTTAAAGTTTCTCTAGACGAAATTTGTAAAATTTTAAAATCTGAAATTAATTATTTTGATTGGGTTGGTTTTTATTTCTCAAATCATAAAGAAAAGGTGCTAATTCTTGAGTCTTATTCTGGAAAACCTACTGATCATTTAAAAATTCCATTTGGAAAAGGTATTTGTGGCCAAGTCGCCGTTTCTAATATGAACTTTATTGTCCCAGATGTATCGAAACAACAAAACTACATCTCTTGTAATGTCAATGTCAAATCTGAGATAGTAATCCCAATATTTGTTGATAGAAATAATGTTGGTCAAATAGATATTGATTCTGATTCACTTGATCCTTTTGGTGAAAAAGAAATTAAATTACTTGAATCTGTGGCCATACTAGTGTCAAAAAAAATGAAAAAAAGTAAAATAAAAATGTATGAATTCAATTAAAATATCTTCAGCTTTAATATCTGTTTTTGACAAAACAGGCTTAGAGCCAATATTAAAAAAATTAATTAATAATAAAGTTAAGATATATTCAACTGGAGGAACAGAAAAATATATTCGTTCTCTTGGATATTCCGTTACTCCAGTTGAAGACATAACTGGCTATCCGTCTATTTTAGATGGAAGAGTAAAAACTTTACATCCAAAAATATTTGGTGGTATTTTAAATAGAAAAGACAATATTTCTGACAACAAGGAGTTAGAAAAATTTGAAATTCCACAAATCGATTTAGTGATTGTAGATCTTTATCCTTTTCAGAAAACTGTAAATTCTGGAGCTACTGAAAGTGATATCATTGAAAAAATAGATATTGGAGGAATATCTTTAATTAGAGCCGCAGCCAAGAATTTCAAAAATGTATTTTGTGTTTCTAGTAAATCTAATTATAAGAGTTTTCTTAATATAATTAATGAGAATAATTGTCATACTTCACTGGAAGAAAGAAAATATTTTGCTTCTCTTGCATTTAGTGAATCCAACGAATATGATTCAAGCATATTTAAATATCTAACTACCAGTGAAAAAAGTTTAAAAATAACTGAGAATACTCACAAAAAACTTCGCTACGGAGAAAACCCTCATCAAGAAGGATATTTTTACGGTAAAATAAATGAATTAATTGAACAAGTTAACGGTAAAGATATTTCATATAACAATTTACTTGATATTGACTCTGCTATTCATCTGATGAATGAGTTTAAAAAAAACGAACCAACTTTTGCAATTCTAAAGCATAATAACGCTTGTGGCTTAGCAACAAGAAACACTTTACTTAAAGCTTATGAGGATGCCTTGTCTGGAGATCCTGTTTCGGCCTTTGGCGGAGTTTTAATTAGTAATAAAGAAATAGACACAATAACAGCTAATTCAATCAATAATTTATTTTTTGAGGTTTTAATTGCTCCTAGCTACAACCCGGAAGCTCTAAAGCTTCTGGGTTCCAAAAAAAATAGAATACTTCTAATTCAGAAAAATACTATTTTACCTGAATCCTCAATCAGAAGCTGCTTAAATGGATATTTAGTTCAAAACAAAGACTTAAAAACCGATAGCTCTGAAAGTTTAAAAAATGTTACAATTAAATCTCCTGGCAAAAACGAATTAGCAGATCTAATATTTGCCTCTAAGGTCTGTAAACATACTAAATCAAACACAATTGTTTTAGTGAAAAATAAACAATTATGTTCTTCAGGAACTGGACAAACATCCAGAGTTGACGCTCTAAATCAAGCAATAACGAAAGCCAATAATTTTGGTTTTGACTTATCAAATTCTGTGATGGCAAGTGATGCTTTTTTCCCATTTCCAGATTGTGTTGAAATTGCTAATAACTCTGGGATTAATTCAGTAATTCAACCTGGTGGATCAATTAAAGACGAATTGTCAATCAATTATTGTAATGAAAATAATATGTCAATGGTATTTACTGGAGTACGTCATTTTAAACATTAATTTATTTACCTTTAAAGGAATATAACTTTTATCTAAAATGGGATTTTTTACAGAAGAAATTGCAATTGACCTCGGAACAGCTAATACACTTATTATTCATAATGGTAAAGTTGTAGTTGACAGTCCTTCAATTGTTGCTATTGACAGAACAACTAATAAAATTATTGCCATTGGAAATGAGGCGAGTTTAATGCAAGGAAAAACTCATGAAAATATCAAAACTATTAGACCTCTAAAAGATGGTGTTATTGCCGATTTTAACGCTTCTGAACAAATGATAAGTAAATTAATCAAGAGTATACCTAGTTTGAAAAATCGATTTATTACTCCTTCCTTAAGAATGGTGATATGTATTCCATCAGGAATAACAGAAGTTGAAATGAGAGCAGTAAAAGAATCAGCTGAGAGAGTTAATGGAAAAGAAGTTTATTTAATTCACGAACCAATGGCAGCTGCAATTGGTATCGGAATTGATATCATGCAACCAAAAGGAAATATGATTGTTGACATAGGGGGGGGAACTACAGAAATTGCTGTAATTGCATTATCCGGAATAGTTTGTGATAAATCAATTAAAATCGCTGGAGATGTTTTTACAAATGATATTGTTTATTATATGAGAAGTAAACATAATCTTTATGTTGGAGAACGTACTGCGGAGAAAATTAAAATAATGATTGGTGCCGTAATTGAGGACCTGGAGTCTCCTCCAGATGAAATGTCAGTTCAAGGAAGAGATCTTTTAACTGGTAAACCAAAACAATCGATGATATCTTATACAGAAATATCAAAGGCTTTAGATAAATCAATAATTAGGATAGAAGATGCTATAATGGAGGCCTTGGCACAAACTCCACCAGAATTAGCTGCCGACATTTATAATACTGGGATTTACCTTGCTGGAGGCGGAGCTCTTTTAAGGGGTCTAGATAAGAGGCTGTCGAGGAAAACCGACCTGCCTGTTTATGTTGCTGAAGAGCCGTTACAGGCTGTCGTAAGGGGTACTGGGATCACTTTGAAAAATCTTGATAGATATAAAACAATATTGATAAAATAAGTTAATGCAACAAATTATCAATGTGCTTTTAAAGAACAGAACCTTTATTCTTTTCCTAGCTCTATTGTTTGTTTCTTTTATTTTTATCAAAAACAGAAGTCTATACCATCAATCTAAACTAAATAAAATCGCTATTGAATTTACTGGGTCAACTTATAATATTACCAAATCAATAAATGATTACTTTAATCTTAAAGAAATAAATAATAATCTTTTAATTGAAAATAAAATATTACTAAAGAATCAAATTAATGGTAACAAAAAAATTTCATATAATAAATCAAAAATTCCTTACGAGGTTATTGAGGCAAGTATTATAAAAAACAGTACAAAATCTTCCAGAAATTATTTAATAACTAACAAGGGTGAAAAAGATGGTATAAAAATGGAAATGGGTGTAATATCAATTAAAGGTATTGTTGGGGTAATTAACAATGCTTCTGAAAATTATTCTAGTATTATTTCAATTTTAAATAAGGATTTACAAATAAATGCGAAATTTAAAAAAAATAATGCTTTTGGATCTTTAAATTGGGATGGATTGAATCCAAACATTATAAACCTAAATGATATTTCTGAAATAAATGAAGTTAAAATTGGAGATTCAATTGTTACAGGAGGAATGTCAACTTATTTTCCTGAAGGAATTCTGATTGGAATTGTGAAAGATTTTAAATTATACCCAGAAATGGGTTATTATCAAATTAAAGTAAGCTTGAATAACATAGTGGGGAATGAATTTAATGTATTTATAATAAAAAATAATTCACAAGATAAAATCAAATCTCTAGAGTAATGGTACATGAAAACTTAAAAATTGCAAAATATTTTATTTTAGGAATTGTAGTTCAAGTGACAGTTTTTGAATCATGGGATTTTCTAGGCTATTTAGACCCAATATTCTATATAATTTTTCTTTTAGTTTACAAATTTGACGGATCAAGGTTACAGTTTATTTTGTTAAGCTTTACTCTTGGGTTGTTAATAGATTTAATTACTCAAAACCCAGGATCAAATACTATATCATGTCTTGTTACAGCTTATATTAGACCATTATTAATTAATTTTTCTTTTGGAGTTAATGCTGATATTTCGAATGGGATGTTAAGTGGTACAAAAATCAAGAATAGAGTTTTATTTTCAGGATTAATAATTTTGATTCATCATTTTATTTATTTTTTCGTCTCTTATTTTAGTTTTTTAGCATTTGCTAATATTTTAAAAAATACAATTTTGACAGGTTTATTAACATCTATTTTAATTGCAATTTCATTAGGTTTTATTTCTAAAAAATGATAAGAAATTACTTCATACAAGTTTTTACTTTTCTTATTGCAATTATATTTACTATTAGACTTCTGGAACTTCAATTAATAAATTCTAATTACAAGTCTCTTTCAGAAAACAATGCAGTACTTGAAAGTCCAATTTTTCCAGATAGAGGATTTATATTTGATAGAAATAATAAGATTTTAGTTGCTAATCAACCTGGTTACGACCTTATGGCTATTCCAGAAAACACTCGCAAATTTGACACTCTAGAGTTGATTGAAATAATTGATATATCTGTACAAAATTTCAATTCTAAATTTAAAAACGCCATACTTTATTCAAGAAAAAAGCCATCAATAATTTCAAGTGAAATTTCAAAAGAAAAACACGCCATTCTTCAAGAAAAATTATGGAAATATCCTGGATTTTATCTGCAGAAAAAATCAATTCGAAAATATTTTCATAAGGAAGGGGCAAATGTTCTTGGTTACATAAGTGAAGTAAATGAAAACGATTTATTTAAGGATTCTTATTATCAATCTGGAGAGTTGATTGGAAGACAAGGGATCGAAAAATTCTATGAAAAGATTTTAAGAGGTGAAAAAGGAAAGTCTTTTTATCAAAAAGATAGATTTAATAGAGTTATTGGACCTTATGAAGATGGGGATTTTGACATAAAACCAATTGCAGCAAAGAATATTAGCTTAACTCTGGATATTGATCTTCAAAAATATGGAGAAAAACTTCTACAAAATAAAAGGGGTGGAATTGTAGCTATAGAACCCAGTACAGGAGAAATCCTGGCTCTTATATCTTCTCCAAACTATGATCCAAATCTATTGGTGGGGAGAAACAGATCTAAAAATTATGGAGAACTGTTAAATGACACTATTTCAAAACCCTTATTCGATAGAGGCTTACAGGCTCAATATTCCCCAGGATCTCCTTTCAAAGTTTTAAATGCTCTAATAGCTCTGCAAGAAAAAGTAATAAATAAAGAATCTAGATTTATCTGTAATAAAGGGCATTTTTATGCAAAAGGTTCTTTCATGGGTTGTCATTGTATAGCTGGTACAAGTAATAATCTTATAAGTGCAATACATCAATCGTGTAATACATACTTTGCAAATACATATAAAAAAATAATTAATTCAAAAGAATCTCCTAATGCGGGTCTAAATAATTGGAAAAATCATCTTTCTAGTTTTGGGTTAGGTAATTATTTAGGCTATGATCTTCCCACAGGTCAACCAGGATTTATACCAGATGGTGAATACTACAACAGAGTTTACGGTCAGGGAAGATGGAAGGCAGCAACAAATATCTCTAATTCAATTGGTCAAGGAGAAGTATTGACTACTCCCATTCAAATGGCAAATTTTACTGCTGCAATTGCTAATCGAGGATTTTATATTACCCCCCATTTTATAAAATCTATAAATGGAAATAATCATAACAGTATATTTAAAAAAAAGAAAACTACAATAGATTCAATTTACTTTGATCCAGTAATTGATGGAATGGAAAAAGTTATTTTAAATGGAACCGCTAAAATTGCAAAAATAGATGGAATCGAGTTTTGTGGTAAAACTGGAACAGTAGAAAATTTCATTAAACTAAATGGGGAAAAAACACAATTAACAGATCATTCGATTTTTATAGCTTTTGCCCCTAAAGATAACCCTAAAATTGCTTTAGCAGTTTTTATTGAAAATGGATATTGGGGATCAAGATGGGCTGCCCCCATAGCAAGCCTAATGGTTGAAAAATATATTTTTAAAACCGTTAAAAAAAAGTGGCTTGAAACAAGAATGTTGGAGGGGAGTCTTAATGAGGAGTATTTAAAACCTTTTAAAGGAAAATCATTTAAAATAAATGAATAAACCTCTTATATATAGACTCGACTGGATAATAATTTTTTGTTATTTAATCCTTGTTTTTTTTGGACTTATAAATATTTATTCTTCAAATTATAGTAGTGAAATCCTTAATAGCACAAACTCAAGTAGTTTAGTGGGGAAACAAATTATATTTATTTTATTAAGTATCTGTTTGGGGTTTATTGTTTTAGGTGTTCGTACAAAATTTTTTCAACAGCTATCATACATAGTATATATACTTAGCATATTTTCATTGTTGGGTCTTTTTGTTTTTGGTCAAACAATTAATGGGGCAAATTCATGGTATATTTTCGGAGGGATAGGTATTCAACCATCCGAGTTTTCAAAAATTGCTACATCATTAATGATTGCAAGACATTTAAGTGAATACCAAACTAATCTTAAAAATAAAAAATCTCTTTTAATTGGAATATTAATTATTGCGCTTCCAGCAACTTTAATTATTCTTCAACCTGATCCTGGTTCTTCAGTTATTTTTTGTTTCATTTTTTTAGTTTTTTTTAGAGAAGGACTTTCATTTAATTATTTAATTCTATTAATATTATCAATAATTTTATTTATACTCACTCTTTTGATTCCCGTTCAGATAATGATTTATTCAATAGTATTAATTAGTTTTTTTTTATTTTTCTATTTTAGAAAAAAGAAAAATAATCTAAATAATTTTCCGATTTTATCAATTGGACTTTTGTCAATAATTTTTATATTTTCAGTAAATTTTATATTTAACTCCGTATTTGAACAGCGTCACCGTGACAGATTTAATGTGATACTTGGAATAACTCAAGATTCGAGAGGTATAGGTTACAATATAGAACAATCAAAAATAGCTATTGGTTCTGGGGGATTATCAGGAAAAGGTTTTTTACAAGGAACGCAAACAAAAGGTAATTTTGTTCCAGAACAACAAACAGACTATATTTTTACTACCGTTGGGGAAGAGTGGGGTTTTATAGGTGGATTTGGATTAATTGCAATTTTTGTAATATTGATTGTAAGAATGCTAAATCAAGCAGAAAAACAAACTAATATCTTTAGGAGAACTATTATTTATTGTATTGCCTCCATCTTTTTTGGACATTTCACAATAAACATAGGGATGACTCTTGGGTTGTTGCCAACAATCGGAATACCCCTTCCCTTTATGAGTGCAGGAGGTTCAAGTCTTTTAACGTTTAGTTTGTTTATTTTTATTTATTTAAACTTTGATTCAAATAGATTAAGTGATTGGTAATGTTTTGCAGCATCAATCTTAAGTCAATTTATATTAAGTGAAATCTTTTTTTCAAAACTTATGTTTAAATCACTTAAAATATTTACAGCTTCTTCAAGATAAATATCTTTTTTTAGTCCTTTCACCCATCTATCTCTTCTTATTTCTAAATCCTTTGTTGGTCCATTTTTTTCATACGAATCAGGAAGCCATTTGATAGATAATCCTGAATTAAAGTCTTCTAGGGCTTTAAATCTGAGAGAATAAGATTTATCTTTATTTTTTTCATTAATATACTTTTCATATTCTAAGTTATAAGTGAAATCATTTTGTTTTAATTTAATCCATTCTCCTTGCTCTAGTATCAATTTCACCAAAGGATTATTTTCTATACGATCTTTACTTTTTGAAATTATATTATTATACTGAATAATTTCTGTCCAAGATGAATAATTTGCAGGACTAATCCTATCCCAAACTAACGGGTTTGGTTGATCCTTCTCTCCAATCTTGATTGAATTATATCTGCTAGGAAAAACGATATCACTCTTCACACCTTCTAACTGAGTAGATCCACCATTTATTCTATAAAACTTGTCTGTAGTAATCTTTAAAGCCCCTAAATCACCATATTGATTCAAATTAATTATTTGATTTAAATCAATTACATTTTGGACTGTTCCCTTTCCATAAGTCTGATTACTTCCTAATATAATAGCTCTTCGATAATCTTGAAGAGCTGCAGCTAAAATTTCAGATGCCGATGCAGAAAACTCGTTAACTAAAACAACTAATGGTCCATCCCATATTAAAGATGGATCTGTATCCTTTAAAATTTCTTTTCTACCTCCAGTACTTTTAACTTGAACAACTGGACCCTCATCAATAAAATATCCAGTCATATCAACAACTGTTTTCAAAGATCCCCCACCATTATTTCTTAAATCAATAACAATTCCATCTACTGAATTGTTTTTAAATTGATTTAATACTTTTTTTACATCTGTTGCTGCATTGCGTTCTCCATAATCTTTAAAATCAACATAAAACTTCGGGAGTTCAATTAAGCCAAATTTCTTTTGATCTTTTTCTATGATTGCACTTTTAGCATAGGACTCTTCCAATATGACCACATCCCTCTCTATTGTAACATTCTCAACAGTTCCATTTACTCTTTTTACAGTTAAAATTACATTGGTTCCTTTCGGACCCTTTATTAATTTTATTGAATCATCTAGTCTCATTCCAGATATTTCAATTGGATTTTCATTGGGTTGGGCAACCATTAAAATTTCGTCACCGGGTTGTAACGAATTATTTTTCCACACTGGTCCTCCAGAAATAACCTCTACTATTTTAACCTTTTCTTGTCTTTTAGATAATCTTGCACCAATTCCTTCAAACTTGCCAGACATGCTTGTGTCAAATAGTTCTTTTTCTTTAGGGGGAAAATAATATGTATGAGGATCAAATTCTGAAACAACTGCGTTAACAAATAAGTTGAAATAATCTTTTCGCGTAACCTCACCTATCATTTCGAAATATTCATCTATATTTTGACGAGTTAGAATTCTTGCTTCTCTCTCAAGAATACTATCTTTCCTAATAACATAGGAAGGATCACTGTCTTTTTTGGATAATTCTTGCTCTTTTTTACTTACAAATCTATCGAGTGTTGAAAGTTTAAATCTTTTCCTCCAAATTTCCTTTAATTGAGATAAATTTTTGGCATAAAGTGTTTCTTTAAAATTTAAGGTTGTTGACTCATCGATCGTGAAATCAAACGGATTTACTAGTAAACCTGGATAAAAATTTTTTACTTGCTCAATCCGAATTTTGTATTGATCATATGTTAAATTGAAGAAATCAACTTTTGCTGATTTTAATTGATTGTCAATCTCTAATTTATATCTACCAAAATTATCAATATCAGATTTTAGTAAATACCTGTGCTGTCCATCCATTGTTTCTAAATAAGAATTGAAAACATTTTTAGAAAATTCATCATTCATCTCTTTAGGATCATAATGTCCTTTATTGATGACGTAAGTTATAATCTCCAAGAGTAATTTATCTTTATCTGAGTTGTTAAATTTTGGGTGAGAAAAACTAGAAAAAAGATTTACAATAAATAATAAAGAAAATACAAAATCAAAAATTCGCATATTGAGTTTTAAAATTATAAATTTAACCATAAATGTAGCTAAAATGAAGAACCTTATGGCATCAGAAAACAAAAGTTTATCTTAAATTATTAAGTCTTATCAAACCTTAATTAAATATTAATCTTATGTCAAAAAAATAAATGTCAAAAAGACCACTAATACTCATAACAAATGATGATGGAATAACTGCCCCAGGTATTCGCGCATTAATAGGTGTGATGAATAAAATTGGGGAAGTTGTTGTTGTTGCTCCAGATAGACCTCAGTCTGCAATGGGACATGCAATAACGATTAACTCAACTCTTCATTGTACAAAAATTAAATTAGACAAAGGACCGCAGAAAGAATTCAGCTGTTCTGGGACTCCAGCAGATTGTGTAAAACTTGCAGTCAACGAGTTACTGGACAGGAAACCGGATATATGTGTGTCAGGAATTAATCATGGATCAAATTCATCAATTAATGTGATTTATTCAGGAACAATGAGTGCGGCTTTAGAAGCTGGAATACAAGGGATTCCGGCTATAGGTTTTTCATTATTAGACTACAGGTGGGGAGCAAACTTTGAACCACTAAAACCAGCAGTTAGAAGTATTACTGAAAACGCAATAAAAAATGGTATTCCGCAAAATGTAGTATTAAATGTTAATTTACCTAAAATTTCATCTCGAAAAGAATTAAATGGTATTAAAGTTTGTAGGCAAGCCAGAGCGCATTGGATTGAAAAGTTTGATAAAAGAACAAACCCAATGGGTAAAGATTATTATTGGCTTACTGGAGAATTTATTAATGAAGACAAAGGGGAAGATACTGACGAATTTGCGCTAGGTAAAAACTTCATTTCTATTGTTCCCGTTCAATATGATCTAACTGCTCACCATGCAATTCAAGAATTAAATACATGGAATTTTGAATAAAAAAGAGATTTTTACTGGATTTATTACCGGTTCACTAGCTACTGCTTCATGTATAATATTTTTAACACTAATTTTATCTGATCTACCCATTGAGAATAGCTGGAAACAATTGTATTATCAAAAAAAGCTCGGTAGCTTAATTAGTTTAGGTGCATTAATTAATTTAATACTATTTTTATTTGCAATAAAAAAAAATAAAATCTCATTTGCAGCCGGTCTAGTAATACTATCATTATTTTTAATATTACTTATTGTTGTTTTAAAAGTATTTTAAAATGAAATATTACATTATCGCTGGAGAAGCCTCGGGAGATCTTCATGGGAAATACTTGATAAATGCTATTAAATCTAAAGATGAGAATGCCGAAATTCGTTGTTGGGGTGGCGATTTGATGAAAAGTGTAGGCGGAGAACTAGTAAAACATTATAGAGAATTATCCTTCATGGGCTTTTGGGAAGTTTTAATAAATATTTCAAAGATTCATAAAAACTTAAAATTCTGTAAAAGTGACATAAGTAACTTCAAACCAGATGTGATTGTTTATATTGATTATCCAGGGTTTAATTTAAGAATTGCCAAATGGGCTAGAGAAAAAGGATATAAAAATCACTACTACATAAGTCCACAGGTCTGGGCATGGAATGAAAGTAGAGTAGCTTCAATGAAAAAAAATATAGATTCATTGTATGTTATTTTACCATTTGAAAAAGATTTTTTTGAAAAGAAGCATAACTACAAAGTTAATTATGTTGGACATCCACTAATGGAGCATATTCCAAAATTATATGTCAATGAGAATGCTGTTAGAAAAATTGGTTTAGATCTTAAAAGACCTATAATTTCATTTTTACCTGGAAGTAGAAAACAAGAAATAAATAAAGTTTTACCAGAACTTATTAAGATTCAAGATCAATTTCCTGATTATCAATTTGTCATTGCTGGTGCTCCTGGAAGAGCAATTGGAGACTATAATAAAATTCTTAAAAATTCCTCAATACCAGTAGTTTTTAATGAAACTTATAATCTTATAAAAATATCTAAAGCTTGTATTGTAACAAGCGGAACCGCAACATTAGAAACTGCATTAATTGGAACTCCTCAGATTGTTTGTTATAAAAGTAGTTTACTAAGTTATTTTATCGCTAAGAATGTTGTCAAATTGAAGTACATTTCATTAGTAAATATTATCATGAACAAAGAGGTAGTTCAAGAACTCATCCAAACAAATTGTAATTCCAAAAAAATATCAGACTCTCTAAGAAAAATTTTAACTACTAATAAGATAATTACAATGAAAAAAGATTACAAAAATTTATATCAACTTTTAGATAAAGGTGGAGCTAGTAAAATAACCTCTGATTTGATATTTAAAAGCATCTCTAAATAAAATATCATCATTTGATTCTAAATCTAGGTCGAAAAAATTTCTTGTACTTTTCAAAATCCTGGGCTGTTGAAAAAACTTGATAATCTCCCTGTTTTATCATCTTTAAATATAATTCCATTTGATGAGTATTTAAATACCCAACGACAGGTGTAATCAAATCTCCTTTCTCACTTAAGAATATGGTAGTAGGATATCCGTTTACACCCAGAAATTGACTAAATTGATGTGTGCTATTTCTTCTTGATTTTCTTGACTCGTCATAGTTTGGGTTTTCAAAATTATTACCAAAAAAACTAATTTTTTCGTTACCTTCTCCATTAAATTTAACTGCATAATAAAATTGGTTTACATAGTTCACCAGGTCAGGGTTTGTGAAAGTTTTTTTATCCATTAGTTTACAAGGACCGCACCAAACAGTGTAAACATCCATCATTATTTTTTTTGGCTCACTCTTTTGAGCTGCCAAAGCCTGGTTTAAGGTCATCCAATTAATTTCTTGTCCAATCAGTGAATATTGCGAACAAAAAACTAAAATAAAAATTATCTTAAATTTAAAAGACATATATATTAATCTTAGTTAACTCCGTGCATCATTTTGACTATTTTTTTATTTGCAATAAGCATAACAATTCCAGCGGCTGTTGGTATTATTGTAAACATAAGGAAGAAAATACTCATTCCGTAATCCTCAACAATTGGATCAATATAACTTCCGGTAAATCCTGCAGCAGTATTTGCTATAAAGTTGGCAACAAACCAAACCCCAAACATTAAACCTACTAGGTTTTTCGGTGCCAACTTACTTACATATGATAGACCAACAGGTGAAACACACAACTCTCCCATCGTATGAAAAAAATAGGCAAGTATTAGGAAAATCATACTTACAGATGCAGTTTTTGCTCCTAATGGAATATCGATTGAACCATATGCTAAAATAGCAAAACCTATAGCTAATGATATAAGTCCAAAACCGAATTTGAACGGTCCAGATATGTTATACTTGCTTTGCCATACTTTAGAAACAAGAGGAGCAAATACTATTATATAAAAAGAATTTAAAATCGCATACCATGAAGCTGGAACTTCAGTAGATTGATTTTTAAACTCTCTACCTAACATCCAAATTATAATAAACCAAATAATTATAAAACTTAGAATTAAAAAAATATTAGACAGTTTATAGGTTGAATAAGTATTTAAGCTAAGCAAATAAATTATATAACTTATAATTATCATTGGGACAATAGTAATCAATGAGTTGAATATTTTAAATATAAAAGCGCCATTGCCCTCTAAAAGTCTATCCGTATAATCAGCGGCAAAAATCGTCATTGATCCACCAGCTTGTTCAAAAGCCCACCAAAAAAATATTACACAAAAAGAAAAAATAACAATTACTAAAAGTCTATCAAATATTATATTTGAAGAAACTTTATTTTTATTATTAAGTAAGTTATCATCAGATTCTTCAAGTGAATTTGAATTGTCAAAAACTCCTATCGAACCAAATATCTCTTGGGCATAATAAAATTGTAGCATGCCCAAAAACATAAAAATTCCAGCTAATCCAAATCCATAATGCCAGCCTATATTTTCACCAATATAACCACACAATAAAATTCCTAAAAATGCCCCTGAATTAATTCCCATATAAAAAATAGTATATCCGGCATCTTTATCTTGACCTTCGGTTTTATATAATTGACCTACAATTGAACTTATATTTGGCTTAAAAAACCCATTACCTATGATTAAGCAAACTAACCCCAGATATAGAAAAAACCCATTAAATACTTCCAAAGTCATAGCTGCATGGCCAAGGGTCATAACTAATGCACCTATTATTACAGCTTTTCTATATCCCAAAAATTTATCTGCAATGAATCCTCCAAAAATTGGAGTAATGTATACAAGTCCAGTATATATTCCGTATAAGGCAAGCGCTTCACTTCTCTCCCATCCCCATCCACCTTCAGTAATAGACGAAACTAAAAAAAGAACCAAAATTGCTCGCATTCCATAATAAGAAAATCTTTCCCACATTTCAGTGAAAAATAAAATATAAAGTCCGGAGGGTTGTCCCAGGATTGTTTTTTGATTTAGTTCACTTCCGTTATATATAGAATTCATCTCATAAATTATTTAGGATAAAATTAGTCATTTTTGAATAGAGATGGTTTTGTGTATTTCCCCCGTAAATTCCATGATTTTTATCAGGATAAATCATCCATTCAAATTGTTTGTTGGCATCAATTAGAGCTTTAATCATTCTCATTGAATTTTGAACATGTACATTATCATCACCTGAACCATGAATTAGTAAATATTTTCCCTTCAATCTGTCAGCATAATTTATTGGAGAGTTTAAGTCATATCCTCCAGGGTTTTCTTGGGGGGTTCTCATAAAACGCTCAGTATATATTGTATCATAAAACCTCCAATTGGTTACAGGGGCAACAGCAATGGCCATTTCAAAAACATCGTTACCAAGTAATAACGAATGGGTGGCCATATGGCCTCCATAACTCCAACCCCATATGCCAGTTCTATTTTCATCTATGTACGGGAGTAATGAAAGCTTTTTAGCAGCTGATATTTGATCTTGAGTTTCTAATTCACCCAATTTTAAATATGTCATTTTTTTAAAATATTCTCCCTTAAAACCTGTTCCCCTTCCGTCAACACAGGCTATGATATAATCTTTTTGAGTTAGCATTTTATGCCACAAATCTCTATTATTCCCCCATCTATTTGTCACTTGTTGAGACCCAGGTCCAGAATATTGAAAAAATAACAAAGGATATTTTTTTGATGGATTAAAGTTTATAGGTTTTATAAAGTACATATTAAGGTCGTTTCCATTGATTCTTAATTCTGTAAATTCTTTATCTGGAAGATTATATGTCTTTAGTTTATTTTTTAATTCTGTATTATCAAGAAGAACTTTTATTGTAGATCCATTTTTAGAGGACTTCAAAGTATATTTCGGTGGGGTTATTTGATCAGAATAAGTGTGTATAAACGTACTTCCATCTGAACTGAAAATAGCCCCATTGTATCCCGACTCATTTGTTAATGGTCTCATACTTAAACTATTAAAATCTATAGAATAAACACCTCTTTCAATCGATGATGATTTTGCAGCACCAAAATAAATTTCTTTTGTCTTTTGATTAAACTTATATAAAGATGTAACCTCCCAATTCCCACGAGTAATTTGTTTAAGAATATTTTCTTTTATGTTGAAATGATAAATATGATTATATCCATCTCTCTCACTTAACCAAAAGAAGTTATTATTCTCTAAAAAATTCAAATCGTTTTTTACATCAACATATTGAGTAGATTTTTCTTCAATTAAAAGCTTTGATTTACTTGTCTTAATATTATATAGGTGAAGTTTCAAATCATTTTGTTTTCTATTGAGAGTCTGAATCGTTAAAAGAGAAGGATCGTTAGTAAATTTTATTTTAGGAATATAATATGGATTTAAATTTTCATTTAAAATAACTTTAGATTTCTTGCTTTCTTTAGGATAAAAAAGATGAAGTGATACTTTTGAGTTTGATTCTCCAGCCTTTGGATATCTAAATTTATATGGATATTGATACAAATTAGTTCCATAAATATCCATTGAAAATAAAGGAACTTTTGATTCGTCGAATCGCATATAAACTATTCTTGAACTATCTGAACTCCATTCAAATGCTCTAACAAATCCAAACTCTTCTTCATATACCCAATCTGTTATTCCATTGATAGTTTGCTCATCTCCATCGTTTGTTACTTGAATAATTGTATTATCAATTAAATTTTTAATAAAAAGGTTTCTATTAAAAACAAAGGCAACTTTATTTCCATCAGGAGAAAAATGGGGTTCTTGAATTTTTTTACTGTAAACCATTTTTAATGATTTATCTTTTCTATTGTAAACCCAAAAAATACCTTTGATTGAACGCCTATATATTTTCTCTTCTTTGGTTGTTATTAATATATTTCGCTCATCATTTGAAAATTTATAATCAGTAAAAAAAGGGACTAATAATTCATTTTTGGAGCTTAATACTATTTCTTCATTTTTAGAAGAATCGTAGTATCGTGAAATTATTTTTGAATAACCCTTACTTAAATCAATGACAGTATACTTATTCCCATCTTTCATTGAATTTAATGATTCCAGTCTGATTGGAGAGAATTTATCGTTCCAAATATCATCCAAATTTAATTGCTTTTGAGCGGATAAAAGAAAAGTTCCAAAAATAAATAATACAAGTAATTTTTTTTTCATTTATCTAAATGATTTAATGTTCTAAAATAGGGAAATTAGATAGTTTTAAAAAATCATTCTGAAAAGATTGGAAATGAAAATACATATCTTTGAGTTTTAAAACGAAAAAATGAAAAACGAGATCTCTGGATTTTCTAAACTCAGTAAAACCGAAAAAATAGAGTGGATAACTAAATCTTTTTTTAATAATCCTGAAAAAGCCAAGAAAAAACTTAGTACATATTGGAACTTAAATCCAGAAATACAACTAAAACATGATGAATTTATTGAAAATACGTTAAGTAACTTTTACATGCCCTTGGGTGTTGCTCCTAATTTTTTAATAAATAATAAAAGCTACACAATTCCAATGGTTATTGAAGAAAGCTCAGTTATAGCTGCAGCCTCAAATTCTGCAAAGTATTGGTTGAAACGAGGAGGATTTAATGCAAAAGTTATAGATATCGAAAAAATTGGTCATATTCATTTCACTTACAGTGGAATTAAGAAAAATTTAGTTGCTTTTTTTGAAAAAAACAAAAGCATCCTTTTAGAAAAATGTGATGAAATTACTTCTAATATGAAAATTAGAGGAGGAGGTATATTATCCATTGAGTTAAACGATAAAACAAATGCTCTAGATAACTATTTTAAGATTTGTGTAAAGTTTAATACTGTGGATTCAATGGGAGCTAATTTTATAAACTCCTGTTTAGAGATAATAGCCTCGTCTATGAAAGATTTATCCTTAAAATCTAATTTGATTGATGGCAATGATTTGGATATTATAATGAGTATTTTATCAAACTATGTTCCTAATTGTCTCGTCAAAAGCTGGGTAAGTTGCCCTGTGAAAGATCTTGGTGAAAATGGTCAGTTATCACCCGATGAATTTGCGAAAAAGTTTGTTCAAGCAGTTAAGATTTCAGAAATTGATAAATACAGAGCTGTTACTCACAACAAGGGTATAATGAATGGGATTGATTCAGTTGCTATAGCCACAGGAAATGACTTTCGTGCTATTGAGTCTGGAATTCATGCATATGCTTCAAAAAATGGTTCTTATGAAGGTCTCACTAAGGCTAGTATTATAGATAACATCTTTACTTTAGAGATTACAATTCCTTTATCTGTTGGTACTGTCGGAGGATTAACTAATCTACATCCTCTTGTAAAATGGTCGTTGGAACTATTAAAAAATCCAAATTCTAAAGAATTAATGAAAATAATTTGCGTTGCCGGATTAGCACAAAATTTTGCAGCTATTCGCTCATTAATTACATCTGGAATTCAGAAAGGTCATATGAAAATGCATCTATTGAACATTTTAAATCAAATAGGAGTCAAAAAAGAGGAAAAGTTAAAGGCGATTGAATATTTTAAAAACGATATTGTTAGTCATAAAAAGGTTGAAAAATTTATAAGATCATTGTAAATGAATAACTATTATAGTAATGGTAAAGTTTTACTTAGTGGAGAGTATGGTATTTTATATGGAGCAGTCGGAATTGGCCTTCCAACAAAAATGGGGCAGAACCTATTAATTCACAATCGAAATGATGATTTAATAGAATGGATTAGTTTCAATATGGATAAAAAAGTTTGGTTCAATTGTGACTTTAAAATTGATAATTTAAATATCATTAAAACTAATGAGATTAATATTGCAAAAAGACTTCAAAAAATATTAATAATTGTTCGAGAATTGAATAGAGATATTTTGCGTTCTGGAAAAACAATAATAACGTCTCTTGATTTCGATTTTAGGTGGGGGTTAGGCTCTTCTTCAACCTTAATAAATAATCTAGCTCAGTGGGCGAAAATCGACCCATATAAGTTATTGAACGAAACATTTGGAGGGAGCGGGTATGATATTGCTTGTGCGTCAAATAACTCTCCCATTTTATTTTCACTGAATTCAAATAAACAAATAATAAAACCTGTAGTATTTAATCCAAAATTTAAAAATAATTTATTTTTTATATATCAAAATAATAAACAAAATAGTCAGAAATCAATTAAAGATTTTAAAAAAAAGATTTCTATCGAAAAGTCAACATTAGAAAAAATATCTAAGATAAGTCTTGATTTATTATCTGCTTTAAATGTAGATGAATTTACAAATTCAATTAATTGTCATGAAAAAATTATAAGTAAACTGTTGAAAATAAATCCTCTTATTGAGAAATTTCCTGATTATAAAGGGGCTGTTAAAAGTCTCGGGGCATGGGGAGGTGATTTTTTTCTAGCAATAGGACCAATCAACTCTTTAGAGTATTTCAAAAGAAAGGGTTTTAATATAGGCTACAATTTTAAAGACTTTATTTTATAAATTAATAGTAAAGTGATCTGTTGTCCACAATAAAAGCTGATGATTTTAAAGCTTCGTAGATTGCTATGTTTATTCTAGCATTTTCAGCCGACTTAAGAGTATTAGAATAGGCAGAATAATTTGCTAAATCCTCAGCAATCTTTTTAGTTATTAATTTTATTTTATATAAACCTTTTTTTCCACTTATAAAATTAGATATCTGCTTCTCTTTAAGAGAAAATGCAGCTCCAATAACATATGGCTCTTGACCTGACCCGACTAAAACAGCATTTAATTGGGTTAAAGCTGAGGCAGATTGAATCTCTGAATCTGAATTTTTAGATAGCTCTTCTAGAGAAGTAAATTTATCGTATTTAGCCCTTAAAATTTTAGCTTTTTTTTCATTCTTCAGAACTTCAAAAACATCAAGTCTTGCTTCGTCAACATCAGCAGTTTTCATATCTCTTATTTTTGTTATTTGAACAATAACATAACCGCCTGAAGAAAGCGTGAATTTTCTAATATCACCCACATTGGAGTCTGAATTAAATGACCATTGTACAATTTGTCTTTGATTTGGTAAACCAGGAAGATTATCATCTAAAATATTGACGTAATCGACTTGTCTTACGTCTATTTTTTGTGATTCGGCTATGGAAATAAATTCATTTTTTTTAGCCTTGATTGTCTCCATTTCAAAAGTTGTTGCTAACTTAAATATACTGTTTGAGGTTAATTCAGAGGGGACTATTGGCTGCACAACATCGGCCATTAATAAAATATCTTGTTTTTCTTTTATATTGATTATGTGAAATCCAAACTCTGTTTCCACTAATCCAATTTTACCAATTTTATTTTTATTTGCAAAATCATAAAACTCTTGAGCCATGTAACCCTCTTGGAAAAAACCTAAATCCCCACCTAAAACATTTGATGGCCCATCTGAATTATCTTTGACTAATTCTTCAAAAAGCCTAGGATTCCTTCTTATTTTTCTAAAAAGACTACTAGCTTTTCTTTTTGCATCATCCTTACTCCTAACAATTGATGGGTTAGACTTTTCAGAACCCTCATATGCAACAAGTATGTGACTTGCACGTATAGAACCTCCTTTTTTTCTATCTATAATTCTAGATATTTTAAAATTATCACCATCCTTGTAGGGACCAAAAACTTCCCCTTTAGAAAGGTTAAACAAAATTTCTGCATACTCGCTAGATAACTGGCCTTTGGGTTTAAATATAGAATCGAATGGCTCAGAAGAATATTGAGAAATAAAATCAGAAACATTTTTAATATTTTTAAAACCTATTATTGTGTCATTAAGTTTTGAAACATCATTATATTCTATTTTATTTTCAATGATTGACTCCAAGTAATTTCTTTGATTAACGATATCTTGCTCTGAAGCTTCTTCACTAAACAAAACATATCTAACTGACCTAGTAGGCTCTCTTTTAAATTTATCAGGATTTTCAGAAATATAATTTTTAATTTCTTTATCAGAAATTGATATTAGACTATCTGGTATCTGTGCATATGGAAGCTGAATGTATTCAATAGAAACCTGATCATTTTCCATATGATATGCATTTTTTCCTTCATAATTTGTAAAACCTGCACTTGATTTGACTAAATCAAGGTAAATTTTTTCTTTTGCTAAACCGATAAGATTTGCTTCTTGAGATTTCCAATTTTCATATCCATCCGGATTATTGGTTTTCATTGAAACTATAAAGTTTGTGAACAAGCCGAAATCAAAGAAACCAGATTCATTCAAGAATCGACTATCATTCAAGAAAGCATTATTTGAACTAATTATTTCTTCTAGTTGCGCCTTTCCAGCATCTATTCCCAATATTTTGTATTCTTGATTCAGAATAGTATTTCTTATTGTTTGATCCCAAACCAATGAAACAGATTGAAGTGTTGAGTAATTATAATTTCTTTCTGTTTGCTCAACATTAAATCTAAAAAGATCTATGTCAACTTCTGCATCATTAATAACGGCTATAGGGTCTGAAGGAGATGTGTTATCTAAATTACTGGTAAATACACCTGAGATTACAAAGGCAAAAAGTGCCATCCCTATAACAATAATTAAAAAAAATGATCTTTGCCTGATTTGTCCTAGTACAGCCATAATTATATTTTAGTTTTGGATCGATTGCGAATTTACAATTTCCATAGGGTTTTAAAAAATTAAAATCTTAAAAATAAGTTCCTCACTAGGTTAAATATCCTCATTTAACTCTAAAAATATCTTTTCAATTTTAGTGGACGAAACTTCTAATATTGTAATTTTAAAATTATCTATATCAATAATATCCAGCTCGTCAGGAATTTCTTCGGTATGAAACACGATCCATCCGCCTAATGTTTCATATAATTCGTTTTCGATAATACCCAGCTGATAATTTTGATTGATATAATCAACCTCAAGTCTTGTAGAGAACTCAAACTTATTTTTTGAAATAACTTTTTCTATATGATCAATTTGATCATGTTCGTCCTCAATCTCTCCAAATAATTCTTCAACAATATCTTCAACCGTGATTAATCCAGATGTTCCACCGTATTCGTCTAAAACAATTGCCATGCTACTTCTTTGTTTAGAAAGAAGTTCTAAAACCTTATTTATTTTCATTGGTTCAGGAACAAATGAAACAGGTAAAATAATATCTTCTATTTTTTTTGGGAGTTTAAACATTTCAAATGCATGGATGTACCCTACAATATTATCTATAGATCCTCTGTAAATTGGGATTTTAGAAAAGCCTGTTTTTATAAATATTTCTTTTAGTTCTGCTGATCCCGTGTAAATATCAACTGCAATTATTTCAGTTCTCGGAACCATCGTTTCTCTAGATCGTAGGTCTGAAAAATCTAGTGCATTTTGAAATATTTGAATTTCTGGATCAATCCGATCTTTATTTCTCGCACTTTCTATTTGATTTTCAATATAATCTCCCAATTCAAGTTTGGAGAAAGATAGCTGAACTTTATCAGACTTTGTTTTAAAAATATTTTTTAAAATCCAGTCTGTTAAATTTATTATGGCAGAAGTGAAAGGGCTGAACAAATAGAAGAAAAAAGCTGCAGGTATTGCAAAAACCTTGATTGATTTATGAGCATATAACCTAAAAAAAACTTTTGGTAGAAATTCAGCCGTTATTAATATTATAAGTGTTGAAATTATGGTTTGATATAATAAAATATCAAGTCTGATTTGATTTTGAGTATTAATCTCTGGAAATAGAATGCTTATTATTCTCTCACCCATGAAAATCCCATAGATAACTAATGATATATTGTTCCCCACTAACATAGTAGCAATAAATCTAGAAGGATTTTTAGTACATTTTTTTAAAAGTCTGGAACTATATCCCTTTTGTTTTTTTTGGATTTCTAAAAACAATCTATTAGATGAAACAAAGGCAATTTCTAACCCAGAGAAGAAGGCAGAAAATAATAATGAAAAAATAATTATAAAATCAGTAATTATCATCAGTCTTAGTCTGATTTATTTTTGGAATATTTTTTTCGAAAGTATCTACGAAAAAGGGCCATAAAAACAGAAACAACAACAAAAAATATGAAAATATAGGACTTTTGCCTGTTTAATTGCCAATTTTGGGAAACTTGAAAAAGAGAGATTGTAGCAATTACCCAATATAAAATTTCAGATATTAAAAGTCTTTTCATTTTCAATTTTTATTTTACAGAGTCTCTAACTGCAATAGTACCCGTAAGTCTTCCTGTTTTGAATTTACTAAATTCTTTATTAGTATCCAATCTAGTTGCTGATATCTCATAATCTGAATCTTTAAAATCGAATGGAAACTCTGTAAAAACCCAATTATTAGAGGAGTCCCAATAAATCTGATCTGAAGTCAGTTCCGCACCATTATTTGATTTAATCAAAACATTTCCCTGTAAATCAATTAATTTTGTTAAATCATACATAATGGCATAATCGGCTGTAACTACATTTTCATTTTCATTTTCATCATAAAAAACTACTTTAACTCCCTCGGGGAATTCAGAATATTTAAAAGAAAGGTTTGTAAAGTCGATATGCTTACTAGCTGTTAAAATTGCCGATACTCTCATTGAGTCTGTATATACCATTCTTACATTGGAAGCTGTTCCAATAGGTTCTTTTTCGTATAAATTTATTTCTGTAAGAGCTTGTTTATTATCTAAACATGAATAAAAAAATATTATTGATAATATAGATACTCTATTTATCTTTTTTAATAAGTTTTTAAACATTATAATTTCGGTACAGTAATGCTGGCTCCAACCCAACAATTAAAGGTAATTTTAGTGCCTTCATTTGCCTGAGAAAATATATCAGTTTTACTTGGCGCTCTTCCCATATAACTTTCAGCAGTTTTTATTGCGGACTTTTTAATTGATGCATCTACTCTACCAGCTTTTCTTGCAACATCAGCTGCTAACCAATATATTGCACGTTTATCAAATTGATTTTTACCACAATCATTAGCACTTGAAGCATAAAGATTTGCTATAAGTAAATACGCACGTCCCATTGAAGGTTGATTCCTTAGTGCTTTTTGAGCATATTTTCTAGCTGATTGTTTTCGACCACTGTTTTTAAATTTAACAGCAATTTTATATAAAATTTTTGCTTTTTTATATTGATCTGTTTCTAATGAAATTGATTCTTCGAAGTATCCTAAAGCCTCAGAACTTTTACCTTTTTTGTCATTCAATAAGCCAAGATAATATGCCGAGTCAGCGGATGGATCCAAATTATGAAGAGCCTCAACAAGAGTCACAAACAGTGGATCATCTGAACATTCTTTGCTATCCATTCTACTTGCAGCTCTTTTCAACCATGTTGGGTCTGATTTATTTTCCTCAAAATTTCTTTGATATAGTGGAATTAAGTTTTTGCATGTAGCCTCGATAGCAATTATTGCATCTAAATTCGATAAAAATATACCAATAGCTCTTGAGTTAACGTTATATACTCTTTTGTTTTTTATTTCTCTTTTAGTAAGAGGTTTACCATTCTCCTCCTTTATTAAAATTTTATCTAATTTTTTTGATAGATTGGTTGATTCAAACTCAAATTTTTCAGATATTTCTTCATACATATTGAACAAAAGTTCTGTTGTTACATTAGTATCTGTGTCCTTGTATAACTTATATAGAGTGTCAAAATAGTTGTACAAACCTTTAGGGTTTGTAAAACTTGCTGGATCTTTTTTATATGCCTCGTCAAAAACTTCATAAACTCCAGCGTTATCAGCCATTTTATAATCTATTAATGCTTGCGCTTTTGTACTTAATATGCTCCCCACTTTACTTATCCCTTTTCTTTCAGGAAAATTAATTATCCAGTCATCGTATAGAGAAATAAGATCTTTTTTAAAAGACTGCTGTTCTTCGTTAGTGGAATTTTTTATTTTATATTTCAAAATTCTTTCGCCATAAGAGTAAATTGCTAGATTTAATTTTGGACATTCATTCAAAACTAAAATCCAAGGGTCATAGGCGGCATCGTAATTTTTAATTTTTGCAGATTCTGCAAAAATTGATAAGTTATTCAAACATTTTTCGTTCGATTGACCATTCGCAAAGTTGAAGGTCAATAAATATGAGATTAAAAGGTATTTAAAAATCTTCATGTCTTCTGTTTTGTTAGTTATACTTTCTTTTTATGAACCAAATATCATTGAGCGAAAATCCAAATCTAACTGCCCAATAATTTTCTTCAATTAAATTACTGTTTTTTGTTCCAAGTTTACCAATTTCAAAAGTAACATTTGTATTTGAATACCCTGCCATTGGCAAACCTAACCCAAATGTAATACCATTTTCTTTAATTGACTGATTGTTTATTTGATACCCCTTATCTTCAAATCTAAAACCAAATCGATAAACTATCCTTTTCCAATAAGATGTTATAGATGTATATTCAGGTATGTAAAAACCACCAAGTCCAAATCTTGCTGCATCCTCGTAGGTTATACTTTCTTGATTTACAAATTCATTTATGAAACTACTATTATTAGATTTATTATATTGAGAACCAAGGAACCATTTCTTATCTTTTCCAATACCCAAACCAATTGAATATGTTCTTGGAAGTATAAATTTAGTTTTATCAAGACCCCTTTTAGCTAAGTCCGTCTCCTCAAAGTCTCCCAACTGGTCTCCATTAAGGAGGGATCTAGTATAGACAATCTGAACGTTTTGTGAGGTGAGTTTAGATTCTGGGCTAAAGCTAACTAATCCATGAAATTCTAAGTTTTGAAACGGAATAGTAAAACCAACAGAAGCTTTAAAATTTATCCCTGACAAACTTGAATTACTCTCAAGATATGTTCCATTTTCAATACCATCAATTATTTGAGTTTTTCTGTATGTTATGTCTCCAAATCCATAATTTGTTGAAAGTCCAATATTTAAACCTTTTGCAGCTTTAAACCCAATATTTAAAAAAGCATTATTTATTCCACCTTCACCTGTAAATCTGTTGATTGCATCAATCTGATTTGTTTGTGTTACTTCTTCAAGCAAATAGCCAACTGAACTAAAAGGAGTAATTCCGAATCCAAATCCAAAACGTTTTGTTGGTATAGAGACTCCAATGTAGTCTATGGCTGAAGTAGTAACTTTTTGAGATTCTGAGTTATTAGATAAAATATTGTTTCGATAATTAACACCAACAGAATATGTGGTCACCTTTAACATACCATAGCTTGCAGGATTATTTATATTGGGATGTATCGAGTCTATGTAAACATCAATACCACCCATTGCTCTATTTAAATGATTTCCCCTAAAATTGGTTTCACCAAAACCAATATAAGAGTATGGTGATCCGGTTCCAACTTGGGCAAAAGATGGTAGACTAAGTAAAACGATAAAAAACAGAATTATTTTTTTCAAAATCCTTTTGTATTCAATTTTAAAAGGGAATATAATCCCTTAGCTAAAAAAATATGATTGGCAAATATGCCATTTTTTATTTGGTTTGCCAACTTATCACTGTCTCCTCCTGTTAAAATGACTGTTAAATTTTTATAAATTTTCGTGTAATATGCTATTTGATTTTCAACCTCCGCTTTTATGCCATAATATATTCCGGAATGAATACTTTTTTCTGTCGAAGTACCATGAAAATTATCTGGCAAATGAAAATCTAATTGAGGTAGTTTTGAGGTATATAAATTCAGACTCTTATATCTTAGCGAAAAACCTGGACTTATTGATCCTCCAAAATAATCTCCAAGGTCATTTACAAAATCATAAGTTATACAAGTTCCTAAATCAATAACTAAACAGTTTTTTTTAGGGTATTCAACTACTACTGAACTTATAAGACTGATTCTGTCTGCCCCCAAAGTTTCAGGCGTTTTATATTCTATTTTAAATGGTAATTCAATTTTATGTGAAACCCAAATAACTTTACATTTAGCTATTGACTCGAAAATAAAATTATCAATTCCAAAAACATCTGAAACTATAATAGATCTACAATTAGGATTGTTTTTTATCCAGGTTTTAAATTCTTCAATTATCTTGTCAGTCGCCCAATAACCATGATCCTGAATTTTTTCAATATTAAAAACAGAATATTTAGAGAAGGTATTTCCAATATCTAAAACTAGATTCATAACTATCATTTATCTATAAATCAAAAATACCAAAAGATTTTTATTAGTAATGATTTGTTCTAGTCTAAAAAGCCCATTATATTTGCTACACTTTAAAATCCGGTACCTTAGCTCAGTTGGTAGAGCAAAGGACTGAAAATCCTTGTGTCCCTGGTTCGATTCCTGGAGGTACCACATTTTAACCCTGTAAGTCTCTTATTTTACAGGGTTTTGTATTTTATATCCCTCAATTTGTTCCAAATCTTGTTCCAAATATGGTATCACTATTAACTAAAGATTAAGTTAGATCATAAATTATTCTATAGTTATAGGCTCCCCTCCGGACGATGAACATAACTTAACATCTAACACTTGATAATCTTTACAGAAAAGGACAGGGAACCGAACCGATTTAACTTCTGTTAAATCTAACAGAAGTTCAACAAGAGATATTGTTTCTAAAGAATTAGGAATATCATCTTCTCAACTAAAAAGGTTGGTTTATATATACAGAATGAAAGTGAAATAAAATTTATTCTTAACTTTCAACAGTAAATTTAAATCACTTAAATCATGACTTTTTTTGAATTCATTAATCAAGTAATTATAATAATTAACAATCTTAC
>CAYSNJ010000010.1:0-49997 GCA_964432535.1 uncultured Flavobacteriaceae bacterium
GCAATTGAAAAATTAAATTTATTACTACCCTTTTATTTGCCAGATTCAGTAATTTCTGGCTCTGATAAAAAATCAGATTTATATCTATTAAAAGATCGATATGACCCAGAAAGTACATACTACTTCGTGTGTGTAGATAATTTTTGTAAGATTCCTGTTCAAACTATTGATGAATTATTCTCATTGCTAGATGTAAAGCCTGGAAATATGCTTTACGAATCAAATCCTTTGTTAAAATAGAATTATTTCATGAAAATAATTTTTTTAACCTCTGTTTTAGTAGATAAAAACCTTCTACTCGTCTAATTATTCATTGAGACAAAAAAACAAAAATTATATTTAATTGTTAATTAATAATAAATGACAAACGATTCTTAGGAAGTTGTCTCTTAGGAGGGATACTAAATTTCTACTTTATTTATGTTTAAGTTAATAGATTTGTTTAGTTAAAGTTTGTCAAAAGATGGGGAAGAAATTCCCCATCTTTATTTTAATCAAGAAAATAAAATTAATAATTTTCATATATCATTAGTAGAAAGTATATTTTATAATATCGCAAACTACGAATAAGTTTAATTGTTCATGAATAAAATAGAATATAGACGTCCTGGAACCTTTGAGATAAATCGTTTTGAGAAATTACACAATGTTATATTCGATAATATGGAGCGAGCTTCCCTCAGCATTGCTAATGAAATTAGAGATCTAATAATTTTAAAACAAAAAGAAAATAAACCTTGTGTTTTAGGTCTTGCTACAGGATCTTCACCATTGACTGTTTATAAAGAGTTAATACAGATGCATAAAGAGGGGTTGAGTTTTAAAAATGTAATGACTTTTAATTTAGATGAGTACTTTTTGCTTCCGCCAGAACACATTGAGAGTTATCATTGCTTTATGCACGAGCATTTATTTAATCATATAGATATTAATCCAAAAAATATTCACATTCCCTCAGGCACTCTATCTCCTTATGAAATTGACAGCTATTGTAGTGAATATGAAAAAAAAATAAGTAAGCTTGGTGGTATTGACATTCAACTATTAGGAATCGGAAGGAATGGACATATTGGATTTAATGAGCCTGGTTCGCACATTAATTCTTTAACACGATTATTAACATTGGATTACCTAACCAGATTTGATGCAGCTTCTTCATTTAACGGAATTGAAAATGTCCCCAAAAAAGCTATTACGGTTGGAATTCACACAATTTTAAGTGCTAAAAAAATTATTTTAATGGCTTGGGGCATTAATAAAGCAAGTGTAATTCGTAAAGCTATTGAATGTGAAATTGATTCCAATATTCCCTGTAGTTATCTTCAAAAACATCATAACACAATCATTATTTTAGATAATGAAGCTGCATCAGAAATAACCCGAATAAAAACCCCTTGGCTAGTTTCTTCATGTGAGTGGAACGATCAATTATCCCTTAAAGCAGTTATTTGGCTTTGTAATAAGACACAAAAATCGGTATTAAAACTGACTGATCAGGATTATAATAAATATGGAATGTCAGATTTAATTAATGCCGACAAAACCAGTTATAATTTAAATATAAAAATTTTCAATAAACTGCAAAATATGATCACTGGATGGCCCGGTGGAAACAAAAATAAAGAGATAACTTCTGAGCCAACTAAACCAAATGTAAAGCGATGTTTGATTTTTAGTCCTCATCCTGATGATGATGTGATTTCTATGGGAGGAACACTTGATCGTTTAATAAGTCAAGGGCACGAAGTGCATGTTGCTTACCAAACTTCTGGAAATATTGCAGTTGCAAATCAAGAGGTTCTAAAATATTTAGAGGTTTCAGAAAGTCTTTCTAGTAGTGCGCTAGAAAAAGTTAATCAATTGAAAGAAGAACTAGAGAACCAAGGTTTAAGTCATCCATCAATTAATTTGCTGGCAGTTAAGGGAAAAATTAGAGAAAGTGAGGCACGAGCTGCGTTAAGATTCTTGGGAATGGGAGAATCCAATATTCATTTTATGAATCTTTCATTTTATGAAACAGGAAAAGTTCAAAAAAGACCAATATCAAATATTGATATTGAACCTACCATTGATTTAATTAACAAAATTAAGCCTCATCAAATATATGCAGCTGGTGATTTGGCAGATCCCCATGGAACCCACAGAAAATGTTTAGATATTGTTTGTAAAGCATTAACTAAAATTAGGAAGCAACCCTATGCAAAAGATTGTTGTGTATGGTTGTATAGAGGGGCATGGTTGGATTGGGAATTACACGAAGTTGAAATGGCAGTTCCTATGAGTCCATCTCAGGTTTTAAGAAAAAGAAAATCTATCTTCTATCACCAAACACAAAAAGACGGGGTTCTTTTTCAGGGAAATGACATGAGAGAATTTTGGAAAAGAGCAGAAGACCGAAATCAAAATAATGCTAGAAAATTTAATGATATTGGTTTAGTTGATTATGAAGCAATTGAGTTATTTAAACAATATAATTTTTTATAAAAATAATTTAACGATATTGTTAGAGTTAATTACCAAGAAATAGATTTTTAACAACACAAGGTGATTTATGCAGTTTATAGAAAATTCAAAAGAGTACGATTTAGTAATTGTTGGATCTGGAGCAGGAGGTGGAATGGCTACTAAAATTCTTGCTGATCCAAATTTAGAAAATCAAGTTCATGAAGTTCAGTTTTTTTCTTTAATTAGAAACCCTGTTATGACTGGTTATTCTACATCAAAGGTTGGAATTGATGAAATAGGCTATGTTGGAAATGTGGCTAATGTTTGGGATAGAGTTCCGGAAGATGTTTTGTTAAGTGTGGGAGTTTCATATGAAAAAGAATGGATTGACAGATGTATTGATCAATCAAAACGTTTCGATCAAGCAGAGTGGGATAACGTCGGAAATCTTTTAACTTAATGTATGAGACTTTTCTTCATCCTAACTTTACTACTTTGTATCAGTTGTTCTTCAAAAGTTAAATATTTAGATCAAGATTTAGAGAAGATACCTTTTATACCATTACCTCAAAAAATTGAAAGTTTACATTCCTCTATTTTGGTTAATGATATTAATTATATTCAAACTGAAATTAAATCTCAAAGATTTGAAACGGTTCTAAATGATTTTAAAATATTTTGGAAAGAATCTACCTCATCTAATATATCTGAAAATAATAATTTTAAAAAAAACATAAAATCAATTCGATTGAATCTGGATTCCAGCAATGAAGAAATGATAGAGTTTTATAGCCTTGAGATTGATGAAAAGGGAGTTTTAATTAACTCAAACAATGAAGAGGGTATTTATAGAGGACTAACAACATTAAAGCAAATTATTATTTTTTCAAAACTAAAAAATAATCTTATTTCAATCCCAACAGGTAAGATTATTGATTATGCTAGTTATAAATATAGAGGATCAATGTTGGATGTTTCTCGTCATTTTTTTGGGATGGAGGATGTCAAGCGTTACATTGATATTTTGAGTTTTTACAAGATTAATTTTCTTCACCTTCATCTTTCAGATGATCAGGGATGGAGAATAGAAATAAAAAAATGGCCTAATCTCACTTTAATAGGGGGACAAAAAGAAGTTGGAGGAACTCCGGGTGGATTTTTCACACAAAATCAATTCAAAGAATTAGTTGATTATGCTTCAAATAAATTTATTGATATAGTACCCGAAATTGATATACCTGGTCATACTAATTCTGCTTTAGCATCCTACCCAGAATTAAATTGTAATGGACAAAGTCCTGAGATTTATACTGGAATAGATGTTGGTTTTAGTTCACTTTGTGCCGAAAAAGAAGTTACGTATACTTTTTTGAAAGATGTTATTAATGAAATTTCGATGTTAACGAAAGGACCTTATTTTCATATTGGAGGAGATGAATCATATAAAACTTCAAAAAAAGATTTTGTTCAAATTCTTGATTCAGTAATTTCTTATGTAGAAAATAATAATAAAACTCCAATAACATGGGATAACAAAAACAAAACAGCAAAAATTGTTCAGTATTGGAATGGAGAAATTGATTTGAAGGTTATAGGTAAAAGTGAGCAGATAATTTATTCGCCTGCAAAACACGCATATCTTGATATGAAATATGATAGTCTGAGTAAGTTTGGTTTATTTTGGGCCGGATATTCATCCGTTAAAAATGCATATAGTTGGGACCCTAAATCATTAGAAATTAAACTAGATGAAATTGATATTTTAGGCATCGAAGCTCCTATTTGGACTGAAACAGTAAGTTCCTTTGATGAATTAGCTTATTTAGTTTTTCCAAGGTTATTAGGTCATTCAGAAATTGGATGGACTTCTGTAGATTTGAGAAAATGGGAGGCGTACAGTAAACGTTTAGAAAAACATAAGCAGTATTTAAAATCAAAGGGTATTCAAACATCTTACTAGAATATTTTTACTTTATTTAAGATTAATTTTAAAGCTGATTTAGTGATTGATCATGATCTTGTTTAATAAGATGTAATTAAATAAAGGGATAACGTTTGAATAAGACACATAGACGTATTTTTTAATCAAAATTCTGGGAGCGAGAATAATTAAATGATCAAGTAAATCTTTCACTCAAGACCCTCAAAGTTTTTTGTATATTTAAGGGCAATCTTAAATAAATAAAATGAAAAATATTATTGTATTAATCTTTGTTGGATCTTTTCTTATTTCATGCACAAATGATGCAAGTAATGTCAAAAACCAAACTATTGTTAACAGTGAAATAGGTTATGATATTTCTGATGAAGGAGAGAGGAGAATTCTAGTTGCAGGATCTATGAGCAATGTAGAAGTTTGGGAAAAATATATTAAAGCCCATAATGAAAGAGATTTTGAAACAATTATGAGTATGAACTCTGATAGTATAAAAGTACGAGGACCTAGAGGCGAATATATAGTAGGTACGGAAGCTCATAAAGAGTTTTTAATGGAATGGTTTGAAGCAAATTCACCAAAATGGACTTCTAAATATTTTATAGCAAACGATGTAACTACAAAAGAAGGTGAATTAAGACAGTGGGTTACTTCTGGTCATGATTTGACACTAAATGTTGAAGGAAAAGAAGTGGCTGTTTTTCAAATACATGATGCTTTAATTCTAGACGGTAAGGTTCAAGAATTTATGGTACAAGAGAGGGTTAAAGGAGAAGACGAATAAATTGCCTTATACCCCCCTGTGTTTATGCGGGTTATTATTTTTTAATAAAATATATATGATCAATCGAATTATTGTATTAATAGTATTATCATTTTCAATAATTTCATGTGGTGATAATTTTGGAACAGTCAAACAAAAAAGAGAGACTACATTTTATTTAATTCGACATGCTGAAAAAGACAGAAGTAATCCAGATGAACAAAATCCCAATCTCACAGCCAAGGGCATTGAAAGATCTATTCATTGGGCTTCATATTTTGACAGCATACCATTAAATTCCATATACACTACCAACTATAATAGAACCAAAGAAACCATAACTCCTGTATCTGAATCAAAGGGGATTACTCCAAAAATATATTCACCAAACGAAATAGATATTGAGCAGTTTATTCAGGCTAATTATGGTAAAAGTGTTTTAATTTCAGGTCACAGTAACACAACTCCTAATATGGTAAATAAAATATTGGGTGAAGAGAAGTTTTCAGACATGTCAGATTCAGACAATAAAAGTTTGTTTGTTATTAAAGTTGTTGATTCTAAAACAAACATTCAGATAAGATCCGTTGTTTTAAAACAATAAAATATTTTACTTTTCTAAACCAGCTTCAGATAATAATAATAAAAGGGCCAACTGTATTGACTTATGTCCTTCTTTATTATACCACCATTCATTTAATGAATGTACATTTCCTCCAACACCCCCTTTTCCTATAGTTACTGCTGGAATTCCAAGAGAAATTGGAATATTCGAATCTGTGGATCCTCGGGTTAATCTGGGTGTTTTATTAAAATATTCTGTGGCAGCCAGAGCCCTTTGAATTAATGGAATTTTTGGCTCTAGTTCACCAGAAGGCCTATTTCCAATCTTGTCTATTACAACAGTAAGAGCATCGCCGCTTCGCTTTAGTTTATTTTGTTTAGTTACTCCTTTATTTATTGCATTGTAAAGTAAACCCTCCATTACATCAAGTCTGGATGGTTCAATAGATCTAATATCAACTTCAATAACAGATTCAAAAGGAATAGAATTTACAGAGGTACCTCCTTTTATTGTTCCAATATTATAACTGGTTTTTGGGCCTTCAAGAGTATATTTATTTGCAGAATCAATAAAATCATTAACAGCAGAAGCCATTGCATGGTGTGGGTTAACCATTCCAAAAGCTCTCCATGAATGACCGCCAGGTCCTTTAAAAGTAACTCTATACCTGTACGATCCAAGCCCTTTGATGTTTACTCTACCTATTGATCCACCATCGATAGCAATCCACGAATCAATTTTAGGGTTATTAGTTTTAAATAAATGTTTAACACCTCTTAAATCACCTAAACCTTCTTCACCTACTGTGCCTACAATTAAAATATCATCTCTTGTTTTAATTTTTTTATCTTTCAGAGTTTTAAGAATTGTTAAAAGCATAGATAAACCTCTAGTGTCATCTCCAACTCCTGGAGCATATATAGTATCATTACTTATACGAGTTTTTACATTGGTTCCTTCAGGAAAAACAGTATCAATATGAGCATCAATAGCTACTGTTCTATCACCTATTTCGCCTTTTAAAAGTCCAACAACATTGCCTTCACTATCTATCCAAACTGAATCTATACCAATTTCTTTAATCATTTCAGCAAATCTTAAAGCTCGTTTATATTCTTTAAAAGGCGGAGCTTCAATTTCTGTAAGTTCAATTAAATTATCGTGGGTAAAGGATTCTAAATTGAAGATATAGTCAAAACTTGATTCGATTATTTTTGTTTTAGCTAAACGATTAATTTGTTTTGAATAAACCTTATCTATTTTAGGACTATCATTTTGTGCATTTGTATATAAGGAAATTAAAAAAATAAAAATTAGAAACTTTTTCATAATAGAATTCAAATAGTGGGTTTTGCGATTAAATATCATCCTTAAATTTATTTAAATTATCAACCATAATCAAACTTTATTTAAAAAGCTTGAAATATCATTAGTATATTTATGTCAATTGCTTATTTGAAATGAAAAAAATTGCATTCTTTTTTCTTGTAATCATTGGTTGTTCAAAATCAAATGATCAAACTGAGCAAGTAAATAATATACAACAAGTTATTACCTCACGAAATTGGGATGATTTTATAGATTATCGTCAAGGAAATATTCCACTTATGATTATTTCTGTTCATGGAGGAGACTTAGAGCCCGATTGGATCCAAACTAGAACTTGTAATGAGGCAACTGTTGTAAGAGATAGCTATACAAGAGATGTTGCACTAGAAATAGAATCCCAGTTGAAAATAAATGGTTTCAGTCCCTATATTGTGTTAAATGATTTGCACAGAAAAAAACTGGATTTAAATAGGTCTATAAATAATTCGAATTGTGGAGATATAACAACAAAGCCTTACTGGGAGATATTTCATAAGAAGATAGAAAGTTATAGAACTGAAATTCAAAACCAATATGGAAGTGGACTAGTAATTGATATTCATGGACAGTCTCATGAAGAACAGAGAATTGAATTGGGCTATTTATTATCATCTTCAGAGTTAAGAATGAATAATTCAATTATCAATAGTATAGATTTCACAAATCAGTCATCAGTTAAAAGTCTTTTAAACAATAATTTTAATAATCTAGAATTAACTGATTTGTTGTCGGGTGAATCTTCTCTAGGAAATCTTCTCAATGTTAAAGGCTACGCCTCGGTTCCTTCAAAAGAAGATATTGCCCCTAAAGAAGGAGAACTTTATTTTTCTGGAGGTTTTAATACCGCTACATACGGTTCTAGAGAGAGTGGTTCAGTTGATGCAATTCAAATTGAATTAAACATGATTGGAGTTCGAAATACAGAAGATAACAGAAAATTATTTTCTAAAGAATTTGCAGATATTCTTATTTCATATTTGAGAATACATTATGAAAGCGATCTTTAAAATCAAAAACTTTTAATTTTCAGGATACAGGTATTTTACAGCGTCTTGAGCCATTAGCATTCCTTGGTGAGATACATTTGGAACCTCATCGGTTTTGATCCAATTAAATTCTGTTTGATTTTGATTTGCAGTACCCTCGGATGTTGCATAAAAATAACGACCTCTTGCTCTTCTGTGTAAGCCTTGTTGGTCATCAACAATTTCATTATGGCGCAATGAAGAAGAATTGGGATTTGTATCATTCTCGGCTAAATGAACATATAATTTTTTTGAAAAAGCCAAGTTTAATGTGTTTGTATCTATCTGACCTTGATTCAATCCATATGGAAAATTAATTTCTGATTCTGGAACAGTATACCAACCTGCGTTTGAGCAAACGGCAATATTTAACTTACTGTTTGGAACAAACATTACAAATCGGTGAAGAAACTGAGATCCTGCAGAATGCCCCCATCCATTATAGTTTTCTTGTGTTCCGTTAATTTCACTTTTAACATATTCAAATAAAGGATCTAGCATAGAAAAAGTCCATTCTTCAATCGGATTATAAGTTCCCGAGCTAGGATTGTCTCCATCATCAAAAATATTTCCAAGGTTGTACTCATCAGATGAAAAATCTCCTGACTCAAATTCGGGAGCAAAAACCATGAAATTTAAATTATTTGCCATATTAATCCAATAATCACGATAATCGTCAGCATTTCTTGATCCTCCATGAAACGACATTAATATTGGCATTGTTTTTATATCACCATCAGGAATATGATAATAAACATTAATAGTTCTATTACTAAAGAACCCATTAGCAGTAAAACGAAACACACCTGTTGAATTAGAAGTTAAAATAGGGCCCGTATTATAAATTTGATTAACAGGCGCAGTATTCACATTAGTATTTGTAGAATCCTGTGTGTTATCGTTCGAACATCCAATAAAAATAAATAGAGAAATAATAGAAAAACACTTTATAGCTTTCATATTAATTATTAAAGACAACTGAGTCAGCAATTTCTTGACATTTTTCCGCAACCCCACCATTTGTTAGTATATAATAGATTTTTTTTCCATTACTATCCTTACCGAAGTACCTGTGGGTTAATCCTTTTGAGGATTGATTACTTAGTGTTGAAAATATTACACATGCGGCAAGATAAGTGCCGTTTGCACTTTGATGTTTCATATCATCTCCTAACAGTTTATGCTCTGGATATTTAGATCTAAATCTATCAAATGCTTTACCAACAAGAAGTAAAATACTTGATTTGTTAATTCCAGAAGTTATAAGATTTTTTTCAATGGTATTTTTTTTGAGTAAATCTCTATCTGGATCGTCTATTTTTGGATACATCCATGTAGAGTAAAAGTATGTTTGGGTAGATGAAGGTATTAAGTCTTTAAATTTCGTGTAATATTTTTTTGTAGAGTCAATAGCTATAATTGGGTTCATGCTGTGGTCCTGAAAAATAATCTTAGAATAAGAATTAGTTTCAATTAGGTTTTTTGTAACAAGATTTTTTTCACCCAACCAATGCTCTTTTATTTTTGCTCCACCAGCCGTGGACTGAGTAACATTCCAATTAAGATTTCTTTCATCTGACATTTTTTGAACAACAGAGGGAAGGTTCCAGTAAAAAGTGAAACTATTCCCAACAAATAAAATTTCTTCTTTCTCTTGAGAAAAAAGAAAAGATGTAGTTAAAAAAATAAAAACGAGTATTAATTTCCGTATCATAATTAGTTATTTATTTCTGTGGTTCCCTCCCAGTCTGGATCTGCAGCTCCAATCCATTTATTATTTATGGAGTCTAAAGCAACTGCATGGACTCTTCCAAAACGAGCAATTCCATCAACCATTTTATGCGGATTTGCAGTCATATCAAGTTTGGCATTTAATTCCTTAACACCAGTATGGTTTTCAACCCATAAACTATCTTCAAACGGATAAACCCTTGGAAGCATTAGTGATCTTTTTAAGGTGTGTTTTTGATCAAGATATCTAGTTGCAACCTGAGTAACTGCTGTTATTATTCTACTACCTCCAGCTGCACCAATGGCAAGGACAGGAGAATTATTTTTGGTAATTATAGTTGGTGAAATATGAGAATTTGCTCTGTCTCCGGGTTTATAATCTCCTAAATATCCTCCAAGTGTTACTGCGTAAATAAAACCTAGCCCCTTAGAAGCTACTTTTGAACCCATAGTAGGTCCAACTGTTTGAGTTAAACTCACGACATTCCCACTTCTATCTGCAGCAGTTAAGTGTGTTGTGTGCCCCATCTCTGCAACCCAAGATTCGGGTAATTTTCTCTTATCAAGATTGGAAACTATACTATTTTTTCGGATTTTGTTTGCTAAATATTTTGCTTGATCGTAAGATAAGATGTTTTTTAAAGAGTCTTCATTAGTTTGACTATCTCTATGTTGGTATGCTATTTCTGTTGCTTTCCCAATATTAATAGCCCACTCCTCTTCAGTATTGGTTTGAGAAAGATTATCTAGTATCTGTAAAATTTGAATAGTAATTGCACCAAACGAAGGCAAGTAAAGCGAGTGAATTTCATGATCTTGATATTTACCTTCAACAATTCTTGATGTTAAAGCTTTGTAATTTTTTAAATCCTCGATCGTCAGAATTCCGCCATTCTTTTTTAAATCAAAAACTATTTTTTCAGCGACTTCACCTTCATAAAAACCTTTATGCCCTTGATCAGCTATTTTTTGAAGAACCACAGAAAGGTCTTTTTGAATTAAAAGATCTCCGGCTTTGTATGAAGTCTTATCAGATTTTAAAAAGTATTGACTGGTTCCTTCAAATTCACTAATTTTTTCAAACACGGAATTTTGTCTATATGCTTCTCCAGGAAGAACTAAGAACCCTTCTTTAGCATATTTTATTGATGGAGCAAGAACCTCTTTAAGAGGTAATACCCCATTTTCTTGTTGTAGTTTAACTAAACCTGCAACTACTCCAGGTATTCCAATAGTCGGATAACCATAGGAATGTTTTTCTACGGTGGGTTTATAATTAATTGGCACTTCTGTTGAAGCATCTACTCCTGAAATAATCCCATCTTGTGTTTGATATATTGATTGGAGTCTTCCACCGAGACCACTCATGCTTGGCTCAACTACAGCTAGAGTAAAGGCAGCTGCAACAGAAGCATCAAATGCATTTCCCCCTAGTTTATATATTTCTTTTCCAGCAATAGAAGCAAGAGGATGCGCAGAAGAAATTACATCATTAGAATATTTACTAGACTTATTACTACAGGCGAATATTATTATTGCTGTGCAAAGCAATATCGATAATCTTCTTAAGTTTTTTCTCATTGTAAAATAAATTTACTGTTAAGTTAAAAAAAAAGGCTTGTTTTTACACAAGCCTTTTTTTAAACATATGAGTTGATTACTCATTAACTTTTGTCTTTACAAAAATTCCTGGATCATCAATAGGTGAGTTAGAATTAGAATTTAACTCTGTGGTTGCATATGGCATTCTTTCAGGCCAAGGACCACTTTGTGGACCATCAAACAGTACATATGGAACAGATATATTAGAGTCTGATTTACGTAGTCTCCTTGAGTCATTGTATGGAATGTGCATTCCAAATCCAGACACATATCTTTCTTCAATAACCTCTCTTAAGAATGCTGTTTTAGAATCAACACCGTCCGCATTTTCAATTCCACCATTTGCAAAATCAGCAGCCTCGTATGGTAAATAGGAGTATGACTCACTCTGAAAATTAGAATTTACATGACCTCCAGTATTCATCCATGCTCTTACTTCATTTAAATAAGGCAAGCCGTCTACTAAGGAGCCTGAACGAGCAGCAGCCTCAGCTAGGATTAATTTATTTTCAAAAAATGTAACCATGTTTTGGGGCTGAGTTTGTTCAATTATTCCTGTATTGGCTGTACCTCCACTAGAATCGATAGTGTAAAAACCTTTTCTTGCTGTTTCGTCAGTTTTGGAATTATTTCGAGAAAGAGCATTACTAGCATCTAGCATTTGAATTAAATAGCTTTCTCCTTGATCACTATTTCCGATATCTCCAGAACGGGATCCTTCTAAAATAGTCCAAAAAAGATTTCTATCTCCAGAACCTGCCGCTCCAGGTGGACTATACTTCATATCTCCACTAGCTGAAGATATTCCGTTTTGAGCTGCAGTAAATGCACTTGCATAATTTTTTTGATGTAAATAAAAACGAGCTTTTAATGTATATGCAGCAGCAATCCATTTCGCCTTGTCTCCGCCGAAGTAAATATCTTCTGAAATGCTTCCAGCACTAGCGGTATTTAAAGTTGAAATTCCCTCATCTAGTAAGGCAATTGCACCAGCATAAACATCGATTTGAGAATCAAATACTGGATCTGAAATTTCAAGATTTCCGGCTTCAGAAAATGGAATATCACCAAAAAGTGATGCTCCAGTTCCAAATGCGTGTCCTTCAATTATTTTTGCAATTCCAATCAATAATGGATTAGTAGAATTATTCGCAATGTGTCTCGTGTTAGACATTATATTAACATAAATATAATTCCATTCACTATTTGATTCAGCGGTTGATAGGCTAAATCCGTATATATTTGAATATAAAGATGAATATCCTATTAATTGTCCAGAATACATTCCACCAATTCTATTTAGGTGTCCGCAATTCAATTGAACATTTGCTAATTGTGCTCCTGTTAAAAACAGGGTTTCGTTAACATCATTAACAATGATGTCGTTGGGGTTATCATTAATTCCTTCGTTCATTTCCTCACATGAAACGGTGAAGATCAGGGAAAGAGATAATATTATTTTGTATGTTATTTTTTTCATGTTTTCTTAATTAAAAATTAAAGGCTGCTGTAAATAATACAGATTTGGTTTGTGGATTAGTAAAATAATCCAGTCCAAGTGCATTTCCAACACCATACTGATTTGTTTCAGGATCAATACCAGGTACATTATTGATGTTAATTAAATTTCTACCAGTAACGGTTAATTTAATATTATCCAAACCTAGAAGAGAATTCAATCCGTCTCCATCTAAAAGATAGCTTAATGAAAGCTCTCTTATTTTAGTAAAGGTTGCGTCGTAAACACCAAAATTATACGCCTGGTTATCACCGAAACCTCCTCCAATTCCTGTTCTATACCAGTCTTCATCAAGGAGAACATTTCCTGCTCCAAAATTTTGGACATTCCCACGAACTGTTGTTCCTGAAGGGATCAAATCACCATCGTGATTTCTAAGATCTTCTGTGGTTGTAAGTCGATTAGATGTAGCTGTTGTAGTTCCAAACCTGTGAAGAACCCATAGAGTTCTTGGCATAAAATCTCCACCTTCAGAATGCTCAACAACCACATTAAGACTCAGTTTTTTATAATCAAGATTAAATCCTAAACCTGCTCTCCAATCTGGATTTGGATCTCCTAGGATTACTGGACTAGGAGTTATTTGTGGAAAACCATTTTCATCCAGAAGATAGCTTCCATCCGGATTTGTTTGAGAACCTGTTCCAAATAAAACTCCAAGTTGGTGACCTACAATAGCTCTAGAACTAGCTGATGCTCCTGGACTTAGGTTGATAGTCTCTGTACCATATAAGTCAGTAACTTCATTTGTGTTTTTCGACCAATTTAATGATGTTGTTAATTTTAACTCATCTTTTTTGATAGCATTCCATCCTAAATCAAGTTCAAGACCCTTATTAGTCATACTTCCAAAATTCCCATATTGAGTTGAGAAACCTGAAGAAGGAGAAAGATTGACATCAAGTAAAATACCATCGATAACATTGTCATAATAAGTAACACCAAAAGTTAAGTCGTTATCAAAGAATCTTAAGTCAGCCCCAACTTCCCATTCCGTTTTTATCTCCGGTTCAAGATTTGGATTTCCTAAATTATTATCGAGTCTGAAACCTCCTCCAAAAGAATCTATAGCAATAGGATCACTGTAAGAAGAATAACTAAAACCTCCTTCAGCTAGTGTCTGCATTTGATGAGGTGAAGGCTGAACACCCACTTTTCCCCAAGATGCACGAAGTTTTCCAAAAGATAATAAACTCGAGTCTAAAGTACTTTTTGTAAAGTTCCATGCCGCATCAACAGATGGGTAAAAAAACGTTCCTTTTATAGTAGAAGAGGACTCTAATCCTCCAGAGAAATTTATGTATAATTGATCGAACATATCAAAGTTAAAAACAGCATAACCTCTATTGGATCTTCTAAAAGTTCTGAAATTTCCGTATGAAGTTGCTTCAGCAGCAGAATTTAGAGATGATGTTTGTTTTTGAGAATCTACTAAAAAACCAGTTACACTACCTGAATTCCTGTTGTAAGATCTATCATTTAAACTCCAACCAATAGTTGATGTAAGGCTTATGTTAGATGTTAAATCAGTAGTAGCTCTTCCAATAAGGTCAAGACTATATTGACGTGTTGCTATCTCACTTTCATAAAAGGCCCCATTATTAAATCCAGAACCGGCACTTCCAATAGGATACAATGTTGTTCTTCTATCATCAGAAAAATCAATATTACCTCTTGCAATCATTTGAAGCCAGTTGTTTGGCTTTATAGTTAATTCAGGTGTAGCAGTCATTCTGTTCACAGTTGCAACAGAGGTTTGTTCGTTTACAGTCCAACCTGGATTGTTATAACTAGGATTTTGAGAATTACCTAAGTATCTTCTGTATGATCTATGCCTGTTTTGAATTTCTTCACCTGAAGAACTTGTGTAGGTACCAATGTAATCTCTATTGTCAAAATCCGCTGGGGTTCGAAGTAATCCCAACATTATTCCTGCTGTATTTGAGTTTCCCTGAATACGATCTGTTTGACTGTAAGTATAAGCCATCTTATTAGATAGTGATATCATATCGTTTAATTTTGCATTATAATTAAAACGAAGATTTGTTCTATCATAAGAAGAACCTCTAATTATCCCTTCTTGCGCTAGGTTAGAAAGACTAAAAAAATATTTTCCAGTATCTGAACCACCACTAATAGTTAAGTCATTTTGAAGAACTATTCCAGTTTGCATAGCAGAGTTCCAATTTTCCTCCACGAAAGTTTGTTTTGAATTTTTTGCTGTGATAGGATAATAAACGGATCCATCTCGCGCTGTAAAAAATTGTCCTGAAGTATCGAAAGAATCAAGTCCTCCGGCACGATCCGGAATATAGTCACCCCAAGATTCTGCTCTGGTTGCACCATAAACACCAGATCTTCCTTGTCCCCAAGTATCTTGCATGGGAATTCTTTCGGAAACTTCATCCATTGAATAGGTTGATGAAAATGTAATTTTTGCTTTTCCAGACTGACCTTCTTTTGTTGTAATAACAACTACTCCATTGGCAGCTCTACTTCCCCAAACTGCGGCAGCAGAGGCTCCCTTTAAAACTTCCAAAGTAGCAATATCATTTGGGTTAATATCATTAATCCTTGATCCATTGGAAACTCCTCCGGCTCTTGAACCTCGACCATCACCACTATTATAGTTTGTTGAATTATCCATTGGAACACCATCTACAATAATTAAAGGATCACTAGCACCTGAAATGGTATTGGCTCCACGAATTCTTATTGTGGATCCAGTTCCTGGATCACCGCTAACTCTTCGTATTTGCACACCCGATGCTTTACCGCTAAGGGAGTTTAAAAGTGTAGGTTCTCCTGACCTTACAACAGCTCCAGTATTAACGACAGAGGATGTTGATCCTTGCTCATCTCTAACAACTTTAAATCCTAAAGACGTCACAACAACTTCTTGTAAAAGCTGAGTGTCTTCCTCTAAAATTATATTAATTGAAGATTGATTACTAACACTAATTACCTGAGTAATAAAACCGGTGTAACTAATCTCGATTGAACTTGAATCATCACTAACAGTGATTTCATAATTTCCATCAAAATCACTACTTACGCCATTGGTTGTTCCTTGTTCAATGACATTTGCACCTGGTAAAGGTCCATTTTGATCACTAATATTTCCAGTTATGGTTTTTTGTGAAAAACCAAGGCTAACTACAAATAGAAACGACAAAACCAAGTTGATTTGTTTTTTCATTTTTATGTTTTAGTTAAATGTTTGTTAATATAAAATTATGTAAAATTTAGTTATAATAAATATTATCAAGTGTTTAATTAAAATTTTTTTAGTCTAAATATTGATTTTCAGTATTTTATAATTAATAAGAGTTTATCCACGCTAAGATATGTGAGACTTTACTTATTAAATTGCTTGGTCGTTTTGCAATACCGTGACTGGCCTCGGGTATTTCTACAAAAACGGTAGGAACCTTTCGAAGCTTTAATGCGTGATATAATTGTTTTGCTTCGCTTGGAGGGGTTCTTAAATCATTCATTCCAACCATTACCATTGTAGGAGTTTGAATATTACCAACCAAAGACAAAGGAGAAAATCCCCAGTAAGCGTCAAAATTCTCCCAAGGCTGTCCTGGAAAACGAGTATTAGCGTATTGAAAGTAATTGTCAGCCACAAGAGTCTTACTAATCCAGTTCATTACTGGTTTTATTACTGCAGCGGCTTCAAATCGATTATTTTTCCCTATCATCCAAGCTGTCATTATACCTCCAGCACTTCCACCAGTTACATAAAGTTTGTCTTCGTGAGCGATTCCTTTTGAAATAAAATAATCAACACCATCCATTACATCATTATAATCTTGACCAGGATAATTATGATGTAGTAAATTCGCAAATTCAGCCCCATAACTTGTACTTCCTCTTGGATTTGGGTAAAAAACTATATAATTAGCTGCTGCATACAATTGAATTTCAGCTGAAAATCTATTACCATAATTTGAAATAGGTCCTCCATGATTTTCAACAAGAAAACGATATTTTTTGTTTGCATCGTAACCTGGCGGATATGCAATCCAACCCTGAATGTCTCTTTTGTCGAATGAAGACTTATACCAAACAGTTTCAACTTTACCTAGGTTTCTATTTTTAAGCAGTGGATCACTAATTGTTGTAATTTTTTTCATCCCTTTTGAGTCAATTAAAGCAAGTTCGGCTGGACGCGATGGAAGTGTATGGGTATATGCTATTGTCCCATCATTGGAAACGGAGAAAGACCCCCCACCATAGGGACGCCCAATAGAGGTTCCTCCCAGTTGATCAGCAAGTTGCTTTACTTTACCTGCTATACTTAGGTATGTAATTTTAGTATCCCCTTGAAAATCATAACTAATAAATAATCCTTTACTATCAGAACTCCAAAAATATTTACTAATACTAGAATCTATTTTTGTGCTAATTTCTCTGATATTAGTTCCGTCAGGAGACATAATGCTTAATGTTTTATTCTGATAAGCTTGAACTTCATCTTTATAACCAATATATGCTATGTGTTTTCCATTTGGAGACACAAGTGGATTTGAATCAGGACCCTTCCTTTTAGTTAAAGCTTTTATGACTTTGTTTTTGACATTAACACTATGTATTTCGGAGTTTCTAAAATCATATTCCCAATCACTATTTCTGTTTGCTGAAAAATAAATTTTTGAATTATCTGAAGACCAAGATAATGGTCCATTGTGATTAAAATCTCCTGAAGTTACTTGGCTTACTCCCGAACCTTCAGACGAGATAATAAAAACATGTCTAAAGCCAGGTTCTATATATCCTTTTCCATCCGCTTCATGATAAAGACGATCCGTAATTCTGGCAGGTTTTGCCCAATTAGCTCCTTTTGGTTTTTTTGGCATTTTGATTAAAACAGGAGGAGGGGATTTTACATTCATATTAAATGCAATATTATTTTCATCGGATGACCAGTTCAGGTTTGAGGGGCTTCCATTTAATTGAGATATTTTTCCAATTTTACCAGAATTTCCCCAATAAATATAAATTTCAGAACCCTCATCAGTTGAGCTAATAAAAGCAAGTCGATCTCCTGATGGTGACCACTTAGCTCCATATTCTCCACCCTCTTTAGAGGTTAGTTTTTGATGCCCAGATCCATCTGAATTAATAATCCAAAGATTTCCAACAGCACGATCTTTTAGAATGTCAAAACGCATCCTTCTATAAACTATTTGGTTCCCCGAGGGGCTAATTTGAGGATCAGACACATACTGTATGTCATATATATCCTCATAGCTTAATATTTGATTTTGTCCGTTAATGAATTGAAGACAATAAAAAGTAGAAATTAAAAAAAGTATTTTTTTCATATTATTTAAAGTTTAGTTTTTTCCAACACCAGGTAAATCTATATTTGGTGACGATTGAGTCCAAGGATATTTTGCTGCTTTAATTTCAGGATATATCTTATTTAAATTTTCTGCATCATATATGTACCCATTTTTAATTACATAAATTAAACTGTTGGTATTTCTTATGTTTTCTAATGGATTTTTATCTAATATTATGATATCAGCTATTTTTCCAATTTCAATACTACCAATATCATTTGATAATCCTAATGCATCTGCACCAATTATTGTAGCAACTTTCAACATGTCAAGGTTAGAAATTCCCCCTGAGTACATACTCCATAATTCCCAATGATAACCAAGTCCTTGAAGCTGACCGTGAGAGCCAACTCCTGCTAATCCTCCGGCTTCAACAAGATCTTTTACAAAAACAGCATGATCCTCAAAAACATGTTCTTCATCCATAAACCACCCCGCATTCCTTCGTCTTGATTTTAAATCTAATTCTGATTTTGGAGTAAAACGATTTAATTTTTTGTCTCCTTGGACGTTCTCATTTGCATAATAGTAATTTTCAGCCCAAGGTCCTCCGTATGAAACAAGTAACGTTGGAGTATATGCTGTTTTTGAGCCTGCAACAAAAGTTGTAAAATCTTTATAAAGAGGATAAATAGGGAAAGAGTGTTCGTGTCCTGGATATCCATCAAGTATCTGTGTGACATTTAATTTAAAATCTAAGCCTCCTTCTGTTGTGGGCATTAAATTTTGCTCTTTAGCTGCCTGAATGATCCATTGTCTGTTTTTACGATTCCCAGTTAAATACATTTTAATAGTTTTAGTATTGTAATATTTAGAATATTGTTTCAATACATTTCTTGCATCTTTTAAACTTTTTATATTGTAACCCCAATAACCCACTCCAGGGCCTGTAGAGTATATTCTTGGTCCAGGAATTGATCCAGCTTCAACCATGTCAGCATAGGTTAAAACGTCTGTGGTTGCTGTTTGAGGATCACGAGTTGTTGTAACTCCATAGGCTAGGTTCGCTGCATACACCCAGACATGATTTTTGTGTAACCCCCATGATGGCCACATGTGAGCATGTGTATCGATAAAACCAGGAAGGATAGTTTTACCTTTTAAGTCTTTGATGAAAATTTTATCAATAGAATTATCTATGTTTTTATCCTTTAAATATTTTTCATTCTTCAAATCAATTCTTCCATCTTTAACATCAATAATTCGATTATTCTGAATTAGAACATCTCCATTTTCTATGATTTGATTATTATCCATACTAATAATTCTAGCACTTTGAAGAAGAATTAAACCTTGAGGAATATCTCTTTTTGCTTTTACGATTATATCTAGCTCATTTGCTTGGTACAAATCATCTTCATCATTATCATCATCTTCTTCTTCCTCCTCTTCTTTGTCTTCATTATCATCTTCTTCTTCTTCTTCTTCTTCTTCTTCTTCTTCTTCTTTTTCCTCTTCTTCTTTCTCATCCTGAATTCTTATGGCTTGTTTTATGTCATAGCGAAAAAGAGTTTTCCCTAAAGTCCAATAAACAATATCCCCATCGGAATTCCAGCTTGGGAATTGCCCTCCAAACTTGGTTAATTTCATAGAGGGGAAATTGGCATTTTTGGCATCCCTAACATTAACTTTTACTCCATCTGCGCCAACAAGGGGAACGGTAACAACGTATATGTCGTTGTTTATTTGCGCTAACGCATAGTCTCCCTTTGGAGCTCGAATAATTGTACTGGCTTTTGAGGGTGTTTTTTTTGGAGCTGAAGGAGTATCTGCAAGAAGATGATTTTCATTATATCCACTACCATATACTGTTATTCCATCAATTTGAATATGTTTTTTTAGATCAGAACCATCCCAGCGGACAGAAATAAGCCCATCAACTGAAGAATTTAGATATATCCGATCATCATTTTGGGCAAAATGTGGATTTGAAAACTTCCCATTACCCTTCATTATAAAATTACTATTCCCTTGTTTTTTGGCATCTAACCAAATTAAACTTGTTCTCTGTCTATTTGAGTTGGGTCCATCAGATTCTCTAAAAGCATCTGCAGAACCAGTAAAAGCGACAATTCTGTTATCACTACTCCATGAGGGTTCTCGGTATGTATTGTTATCAGTCGATAATTTGGTAGGTATATTTTTTCTATCGATACTAACCTTATAAACTGCACCCCCCTTACTTTCACTCCAGGTTACGAATGCTATTTCTTTTCCGTTTGGATTCCAAACAGGCATTGCCTCAGTAAAATCAAACGTAGTTAATCTAACAGGTTTTTTTTCTTTAAAACTCATCCAGTACAAGCGATCCAATGCTGTAAAAACTATTGAAGTTCCGTCGGGTGAAACTTTTTGATCACGAATTTGATTTACGTTAAATGTTTTACTGTCTTCAATTGGGTAGTTAAATTTTAATTGAGGTCCTAGGGCTATATTTTCCTTAACTTTGAAGGGAATATTTACTGCATCTCCGCCTTCAATTGGAATTCTATATATTTTTCCTCCATAAGAAGCAACCAATTCTTTACTATCTGGTGTAAAAGCCATAGCTGGTAAAACACCCAAAGGAGCAATAGATTCTTGTTCATCTCTTTGAACTGGATAAGCCAGCCAGTTTTCTTGTTCAGTCTCTAAATTACGTCTAACCAAACCTGTCTGGTCATTAAACCTACTTCCATAAACAAGCCATTTTCCATCAGGTGAAAGGGTAGGAGAAAATGCCGATCCATACCTTGAGGTCATTACCTCTTTGGTTCCATCTTCTCGGTCATAAGTTGCTAATTGATATTGAGGAAAACGCGCATTATATTGCCATGCACCTGTTCGTTGAGAAAACCATATTTTTTTCCCATCAGGACTAAACCTGGGTTCAGATATTTTTAAGTTATCTGGTTTGTCAATTAAATTTACACCTGCTCCACCATTTTTATGATATAAGTGTAATTTATAATTACGAGTTCCTTTACTTACAGCAATATAATTCCCGTCTGGAGACCAGTCGGCCGACTGCATTTGTTTTGTCTCCCCTTTTGTAACTTTTATAGTATCTTGTTTTTTCCTATCGATTATCCAGGCATTATTTCCACCGCTTTTATCCGAAAGAAAAAGTATAGAATTACCATCAGGTGAATATCTTGGATGTGAATCAAAAGATAATCCTTCAGTTATTCTTGACGCTTTCCCCCCATTAAAAGGGAGTTCATATATATCCCCCAAAAGATCAAAAATAATTTTATCACCATTAGGGTGAACGTCAAGAGACATCCAGGTGCCTTCATCAGTATCTATTTCAATAGATCGTTTTGACTCTAAAGGAAGTTTGTTTTTTGATTGGCATTGTACGTTGTTTATAAATGCAATAGTAATAACTAAACAAAATATTTTTTTCATGTCTTTATTCTTGGATTATATAAATATATTCAAAAAATCAATATGGATATAAGAATAAATTATGATAGTTCCATTGAAAATAAACCTATTTTAAATACTTTTATATTAACCAAGATTTTTACATCAAATAAATAAATTTATAATAATGGATAATAACTCACATCCTAGCAAATCTTCATTTGCTAATGGAAATAGTCAAGGTAAATGCCCTTTTATGGGTGGAACAATTAAAGCTACCGCAGGAGATCCGCCAACAAATCGAGACTGGTGGCCAAATCAATTAAAATTGAATATTCTTCGTCAACATTCTGGCTTATCTAATCCAATGGATAAAAGTTTTAATTATGCCAAAGAATTCAAGTCACTAAATTTAGAAGCTGTAAAAAAAGATATTTTTGATTTAATGACTACATCCCAAGATTGGTGGCCCGCTGATTATGGTCATTATGGTCCATTTTTCATAAGAATGGCATGGCATAGTGCAGGTACCTACAGAATTGCCGATGGAAGGGGTGGTGCTGGATCAGGAACACAACGTTTTGCCCCCTTAAACAGTTGGCCAGATAATGGTAATCTCGATAAAGCAAGACTTTTACTTTGGCCGATTAAACAGAAATATGGAAGAAAATTATCCTGGGCAGATCTTATGATTTTTGCAGGGGATTGTGCTCTTGAATCAATGGGCTTTGAGATATTTGGTTTTGCAGGAGGCAGAGAAGATGTTTGGGAAGCTGAGGAAGATATATATTGGGGTTCAGAAAAAGAATGGTTAGCAGACGACAGATATGAAGGCGATCGAGAATTAGAGAATCCACTCGGAGCGGTTCAAATGGGACTCATCTATGTAAATCCCGAAGGCCCAAATGGAAATCCTGACCCTATAGCAGCAGCTAGAGATATACGTGAAACTTTTGGACGAATGGCTATGAACGATCAAGAAACAGTAGCTTTGATTGCTGGGGGTCATACATTTGGTAAAACACATGGAGCTGCAGATCCAGACAAATATGTTGGTCGTGAACCCGAAGCATCTGGTATTGAAGAACAAAGTTTAGGGTGGAAAAACACTTATAAATCCGGCAAGGGACCTGACACTATAACAAGTGGTTTGGAAGGAGCTTGGACAACTACTCCAACAAAATGGAGTAATAATTATTTTGAAAATCTTTTTGGTTATGAATGGGAATTGACTAAAAGTCCGGCCGGTGCAAACCAATGGATTCCTAAATATGGTAAAGGCGTAAATAGCGTTCCAGATGCTCACGATTCAGATAAAAGACATGCTCCCATTATGTTAACAACTGATATTTCAATGCTTGAGGATCCTATATATAATAAAATATCAAAACACTTTTATGAAAACCCAGATCAATTTGCTGATCAATTTGCAAGGGCTTGGTTTAAATTGACTCACCGTGACATGGGACCGCGTAAAAGGTACCTAGGGCCATTTGTTCCCGATGAAGTTTTGATTTGGCAAGATCCAATTCCAAATATTGCTCATGAACTTGTAAATGAGAATGATGTTTCTAATTTAAAGAAAGAAATTCTTTCATCAGGGTTAACCATTTCACAAATGGTATCTACTGCCTGGGCATCTGCATCTACTTTCAGAGGTTCAGACAAGCGAGGGGGGGCGAACGGAGCAAGAATAAATTTAGAACCACAAAATAAATGGGAAGTTAATAATCCAGATGAATTATTAATTGTATTAAAAACACTAAAGGAAATTCAAGAAAAATTTAACTCTTCTCAGTCTGGTAATAAGCAAATTTCATTAGCAGATTTAATTGTTTTATCTGGATCTACTGCTATAGAAAAAGCAGTAAAAAATTCTGGTAAAAACCTCAGTGTTCCTTTTGTACCAGGAAGAGCAGATACGACCCAGGATATGACCGATATTGAATCTTTTTCTGTCCTAGAACCAAATGCGGACGGGTTTAGAAACTATATGAAATCTAAATTTGCTGTCTCAGCAGAAGAGATGCTTGTTGATAAAGCTCAACTCTTGACTCTTTCAGCTCCAGAAATGACAGTACTTATTGGTGGCCTGAGAGTCTTAGATATTAACTCAGACAAATCCAATTATGGGGTTTTTACTAAAAACAAAGAAATGCTTAGTAATGATTTTTTTGTAAACCTTTTGGATATGGATATAACCTGGGAAGCAACTTCTGACGATCAAGATGTTTTTGAGGGAAGTGACAGAAAAACAAATCAAATTAAATGGACGGGAACTAGAGTAGATCTAATTTTTGGCTCAAACTCTGAACTAAGATCTTTGGCTGAAGTATATGCAAGTAAAGATTCAGAAGAATTGTTTTTAAATGATTTTATTTCTGCATGGACTAAAGTAATGAACCTAGATCGTTTTGATAATGCTTAATATTAGATTCGTTAAATGAAAAATTACAGCCGCCGAAAATTTATCAAAAAATCTGGTCTCTCTGCAATTGCTACCTTCGGAATTAGTAGTAAAGTTCAGGGTTCGGTTGAAGATAATTTAACCCCACCAGCTCAGGGAAAGTATATGGGAGGGTTTGCAGCTCCTAAATTTGATGTTATTAGAGTAGCTTTCATTGGAGTTGGGTATAGGGGTAGTGGACACTTAAAGTATTTTGGTGGTATTTCTGGTGTTGATGTTGTTGCTGTTAGTGATCTGTATGAGGACAATGTGAATAAGGCCTTGTCAAGACTTCAAGAATATGCTGGTTCTGATAAAGTTAAAGAAGTATCAAGGTATTGGGGTGGAGAAAATAAATGGAAACTAATGTTAGAAGAAACAAAGCCTGATGTAGTTTTTATTTCAACGAACTGGGATAATCATGCTCCAATGTCTATTAAATCTATGGAAAACGGGGCACATGTTTTTGTAGAAGTTCCTATTGCAAACACTTTATTAGATATGTGGAAGATTGTTGATACTTCTGAAAAAACCCAAAAGCATTGTATGATGCTTGAAAATGTAAATTATTTTAGAGCCGAAATGATGTTTTTAAATATGATTCGAAGTAATTTTATTGGCGATATTCAGCATGCAGAGGCAGCATATATTCATGATTTAAGATTTCAAATGAAAGAAGAAGATAGGGGGACAGGATCATGGAGAACCCATCACTATGCAAAAAAAGGAGGTAACTTATATCCCACTCATGGATTGGGTCCTGTAGCACAATACATGAATCTGGCCAGATCAGAAGATACATTTAAAAGTATTGTTTCATATTCTTCTCCCCCGAGGGGTAGAGAGTTATATGCTAAAAAAAATTATCCTAAAAATCATAAATGGAATAGGCTAAACTATGAAAATGGAGATTTAAATACATCAATTATAAAAACCCGACTTGGAAGAACTATTATGATCCAGTGGGACGAAACAAGTCCAAGACCCTACACTAGAATTAATTTAATTCAAGGCACTAAAGGGATTTTAACAGGTCATGATATCGAAAATACTGTTTATGAGAGTAATAATCCAGTAAAAATAGCACTTGACGGAGGGTTGAGTGGAGTTTCCGATTCATCACATTCATGGGTTTCTGGAAAAGATTTAAAGGACACTATCAAAAAGTATGATCACCCATTCTGGAAAAGATTAAATAAAAAAGCTAAAGGAAGTGATCATGGGGGGTCAGATGGTATTATGTTATCTCGAATTGCAGAATGCTTACATAAGGGATTTTCCCTAGATCAAAATGTTTATGAAGGATGTTTCTGGAGTTCTGTTTCACCTCTTAGCGCTAATTCGGTTAGAGAAGACGGAGCACCTCAGCTTTTCCCAGATTTTACAAGAGGAAATTGGAAAACCACAAAACCACTTGAAATTATTTCGTAGTTATTTTTTTTGATAGAAAATTAAGTAAAACCCCATATGTTGGAAGGAAAAAAACTAGACCAATAATAATTTTCAATACTGTTTGGGTTCCTGCAATTTCAAACCAATTTAAAGCCATGTACTGGTCATCTGATCCGGAGAAAGCCGCGAAAAAGAAAGTATAAGAATCTATAATATTTGATACTACGGTAGATAAAGCTGGAGCAAACCACCAGACAGAAAACTTCTCTCTTATATATTGAAATGCATATATGTCAATTAATATTCCAAAAGCGTATGCAGTAGCACTTGCTAATCCAATTCTAAAAGCTATTGAAAGTAATTTTCCTTCAAAATAAATAATTAAAACAGATGATATTATAGCTACAGGATATGCGTAAGTAATAGTTTTTTGAGCAACAGATTTCCCTAGTAATCTAACAGTCAAATCAGTTGCAACAATAACAAAAGGAAAGCTAAATGCGGCCCAAGTTATCTTATAGCCATATAATGTTAATGGTATTGCGACTAAAGCATTAGATAAAGTAGTGATGCCAATATGAAGAAATACTAGAGAAAAAATTAAATTCCTATTACTTTTTATCATAGATATTTAAAAAACTTTATACTTTTTCCCAAGGAAAAATAATCCACGATGGAGTTTTTGATTTATCAATAACTTTCCCTTTAAACTCTGAAGTGAAATCGCTAGAGATGTTTTCAACCAGTGCCGCAAATCGTAATTTGGATTTTTTATCACCAATATTTTTAGTAATAAAATTAAAAGTCGCACCTGTATCATTTATGTCATCAATAATTAAAATTGAATTGTATTTATTAATTGAATGTTTTATTACTTCTAAATTTGGTTTGTTATCACTATCTCTGAGTTGAACATCAAGAACTTTATGAGAAACTTTAATCCTATGAGATAAGTAAACCCCAGGAACACATCCTCCTCTGTTTATGCTGAGAATAATTTCAGGAACCCATTTTGACTTTTTAATCTGTAATATTATTTCTGATAAAGCCGAATGCATTTCTTCAATGTTGAAGTCAATTTTTTCAATCATTTATCTTTTATTAAGAATATCAAATTGGTAATTATATTTTATTGTAATAACTTGATTATTAACACGATCCATAAAGTCTTCATCCTCAATTAGGTTCAATACTACAAAAAGTCCAGTGTTTGCATTTTTAAGCCATCCAAATCTTGCATTAACAGATGTAATATTTGTTATGTTATTATATTGCATTAGACTTTGTAGATATATTCTTGGTGTAAAAGAATAAGTAAATTTAGCTCCAGTTATCAAAGCATTAATATTTCCATTTTGAAGTTCAAGTTTATTATAATTTATAGTTAAAGCTGAATTGAATTTATTACCCAATCTAAAATTAATTGTATTTCTTGACGAAAATCTATTACCCCCATAATACCCGCCAATAAAGGTTCTATTTGAATAATAAACTTGTTTATTTTTATTTGTGTAGACTATAAGTTGAAATTCTTCATGATTGTATTCGCCCACAGGAACAGTTACTCCTGAAATTTTGAATTCATTTAATACACCTTCTGTTGTAAAATTAATACCAGTATGTATTTCAAATCCACTTTTCCATACCCAGTGATTGTCTACGTGGAGAAAGCTAGATATTAAATCATTATTAAAATTAAAATATCTACGACCTGAAACATGGGGTCTGACTTCAAGAAAATTACCTGTATTTTTTGGTCTCCATTGCTTAAAAATTAAAAATTCAGGTTTTTTAAATGCATCTCGAAGTAAAAATCCTACTTCAGGATTGAACCCTTCACCAACTTCAGTGTATGCCCCAATAATTCTCCAACCATCCCATGCATACTCAGCTTTAACATTGAAGGCATGATCACCACTATTAATTTCTGGACTTGAACTTTTTGATAGAAACCCAGTTACCTGTGCTTTTTTTCCTAATCCCCACTTACCGTCAATTGCAACAACTCTATTGTAATCATTTACCTGAGTTCCAAGCTGAGACTTATTTATGTATATTCCACCAATTGACGATCTACTTTTGGCAAAATCATGATTAACTCTAGCTACTGTAAAATTATTCTCTCTAATTCCCTCAGACCTTACTTCATCTGTATACATATTTAAAAGTCCAACATTAGTTTGTCCAATTTTTCCAGAAATTCTAGATCCACCAATAATTGGAACTACAGAACCATCATCACTTAATCCAATACGTCTACTAAAAAACAAATCAACCTCTCCGGGACTTCCTACGCTGAACTGGCCAGCATTTTCTAAAAAAAACGCTCTTTTTTCGGGAAAAAAAAGATTAAATCTATCCAAGTTAACCTGTTGTTCATCTACTTCCACCTGAGCAAAATCTGTATTATATGTCATGTCTAAAGTTAGTCCGGGAGTTAGACTGTATTTAAGATCAACACCATATTCTTGATTGTTTGTTTTTGAATTATCGGATTTGTTGTTTACACTTTGTGTCAGGGCGTATGGGAAAATCTTAAGATTTTTGGGACTTTTTAAATTAACTCCATTCATTTTTCCAGCTAGTGAAAGTCTCTTTATTTCAAATGCAATTGGAAGTTGAGCCCAATAGGCAATTTCACTTGTTTTACTGATATTTCTTTGAAAGTTTATACCCCATGTTTTGTCTTTGCCACTCCCAAAACGAATAGTTCTTAATGGAATTGCAAATTCAGCACTCCAGCCATAATCTCCTGTTTCAGTTTTTACTTCCCATGAAGCATCCCAATTCAAATTTGTACCTCCAATAACGCCTCCTTGTTGCATATTACCCTCTCCTTCATTGTCAATTTGAGCATCATATTCTACTCCAATAGAATTTGTTCCAAATAAAAATCCATTTTGCTGATCGTTGTATGTGTCAAGAATAAAAAGAAAACTGTCATCATCATTTAAATTAGAATCCCTTCTGGAGTCAGAAACTACAATTTTTTCAGGTTCTTTATCATAACAAACCACTCCAACATAAAGCGTTTTGTTTGTAAAAGCAATTCTTATCTCAGTTTTTTCAGAAACAGGATCTCCATAAAATGGTCTAGCCTGAGTTAAATCTGTTATCGGTTTTATTTTTGCCCAGTTGGGGTCTGTTAATATATTTCCATCAATTTCTGGATCACTTGAAAGGTAAGAAGCTTTGAAATTAGGTGGAGTGAGTTTGTTGTTTTGGGCAAATAAATTAATGTTAAATAAAAAAATAAAAAAGGCTATGAAGTATTTAATAAAGCTATTCATCTTATATTTTTAATTATCGCAAATATCAAAACATTATTTTAAAAACCTGTACTCTAAGCAAATAATTATTTTTGAGATGCACAGCTATATTAGATCATCTTTCATAAATAATTATTATATCTTTAAATAAAATTAATAATAATGAGTAGTAAATTTTTTGGAAATCGGCTAGATAAAAATTCACCAAAACAGGATATTAAAAAGCCTGTAAATAAAAACAATAACGCAAAGAGATCTACAGGCGTTAGGAAAGCCGGAAGAGGCAATTAAACTTAAAATTAACTTTTACGTTCAGAAAGTATTTTAACTAAATAACTTAATGAGGATATTGATACCTGACCGTAAACTAAATATGGTATTATAATGTTAAAAACTTATAAGTCTATAGATTATCAGATTCCAGGTAGAGATGAGGTTACTAGGTATGAAAAAATACATAATGTATGTTTTGATTATGCGGAAAATGGATCAAAACTAGTAGCTAATGAGATAGCCCAGTCAATAAAAAATTGCAAGAAACCTAATTTCGTCCTGGGTCTTGCGACTGGTTCATCTCCAATAGGAGTTTATAAAGAACTTGTTAGGCTTCACAAGGAAGAAGGGTTGAGTGTGAAAAAGGTAGTCACTTTCAATTTGGATGAATATTTTCCGATTTCAAATACTAATGATCAAAGTTATTACAGCTTTATGTATCATCATTTGTTTTCTCACATTGATATTATAAAAAAAAATATTCATATTCCACATGGGGAACTAATAGAGGAGGATATTTCAGATTATTGTGACGAATATGAAAAAAAGATCAAATCTTTTGGTGGAATTGATTTTCAATTACTTGGAATAGGAAGGACTGCACATATCGGTTTTAATGAGCCTGGATCAAACCAAAACTCTTGTACAAGAATAGTAAGTCTTGACTCTGTAACAAGAGAAGATGCAGCTGGAGATTTTAACGGAATAGACTCTGTTCCAACGAGAGCAATTACTATGGGTATAAGAACTATACTTAATGCTAAGCGAATTGTATTATTAGCTTGGGGTCATAAAAAATCAAATGTAATTTCAAATTCTATAGAAGGCATTGTTGATTCAAATTATCCAGCAACTTTTATTCAAAAACATAATAATGCCACCATTGTTTTGGATAACGAATCAAGTGCTCAATTAACGAAACATAAAACTCCATGGCTTGTCAAAGATATTGATTGGTCCGACGATCTCAGAAAAAAAGCAATAACGTGGTTAAGTAAAAAAACAAATAATTCAATACTTAAGCTAACTCAGAGAGATTACAATGAAAATGGATTATCAAGTTTAATTGTTTCCAGCGGATCTGTTTATGATGTAAACATATGGATGTTTAACCAGCTTCAAAAAACTATTACAGGATGGCCAGGAGGGAAACCAGATAATGATGATACTGACCGTCCAGAAAGAGCTAAGCCTTCTCAAAAACGAGTAATTGTTTTTAGTCCTCATCCCGACGATGACGTTATATCGATGGGAGGAACGATCAAGCGCCTTTATGATCAAGGACATGAAGTTCACATAGCATATCAAACATCGGGTAATATTGGAGTTTCAAATGAAGAAGCTTTACGGTTTGTAGAAATTGCAAAATATTCGTCTTCAGAAGAAATTAGGATTAATGATGGAATGGAAGATAAAATAATAAACAACAATAACTCCAAATCAATTCTAAAGCTAAAAGGTGCGATTAGAAGAAGTGAATGTCTTGCAGCATCACGCTATTTAAGTATTCCAGAAAGTAATTTGCATTTTATGGATTTACCCTTTTATGAATCAGGAAAAATTAAAAAAAATGAACCAACTCAAAAGGATGTTGATTTAACCATCGATTTAATTAAATTAATTAAACCACATCAAATCTTTGCAGCAGGAGATCTAGCTGATCCTCATGGCACTCACAGAGTATGTTTAAATGTTTTATTCGATGCATTAGGAAAATTAAAAAGCCTCCCGTTTATGAAATCTTGCTGGTTGTGGTTATATAGAGGTGCATGGCAAGAATGGGATATTGACCAAATTGAAATGTCAGTTCCTATGAGTCCTAGTCAAGTTGTGCAAAAAAGAAACGCAATATTATATCACCAATCCCAGAAAGATAAAGTTATGTTTCAAGGAGAAGACAATAGAGATTTTTGGTTAAGAGCTGAGCAGAGAAATAAAAACACAGCGAAAGAATATAACCGCCTTGGAATGGCAGAGTATGAAGCTATGGAGGCTTTTAAAAGATATGTTTATTAACGAATTTTGCCTTCAATTTTAATCTTCTTTATATCCGGGACCTTTGATGAATTTTCCGGAAAAAATACCCGTATGGATTCCTTTATCAAGAACTTGTTGTCCGTTCACAAAAACATCTTCTATTCCATCCGCATATTTAATAGGGTCATTGAAAGTTGCATTGTCCTGAACCGTTATTGGATCAAACACAACTATATCCGCATAAAATTCTTTTTTAAGAAAACCGCGATTTTTTATTCCTAAGTTTTGAGCTGGAAAACCAGTTAGTTTTCTAATTCCTTCTTCAAGACTAATTAATCCTTCTTCTCGAGAATATTTACCAAGGACGCGAATAAAACTACCAAAGGCTCTTGGGTGGGTCCTGAAACCATCTGATGGATCAGAATAGGAGCCTGCGTCAGAACAAAATGAAACCCAAGGAAGTTTTATTTTTTTCCTTATGTTCTCCTCACTCATGCTAAAATAAATACATTGAATTCTACTATCATCTTCAATCACTAAATCTACTATCGTTTCTTCAGGAGTTTGATTTCTTTTTTTGGCTGCTTCTGCAATTGTCATTCCCATATATTTCTTCGCCATTGATTCTTTATTAAACCCAACCATTAAAATACCATCAGGAGATTGTTCTTTTAACTCTTTTCTGATGTCTTCTATTACTTTTTCACGAGGTCCTTTTTTTTGCATTCGATTTATCCAAGCTCTATGACCTCCCTCTTGAATCCAAGTAGGAATTACACCTGTTAAGCCAGTTGATGAAGCGTTGTATGTGTACATATCTGCGGTAATCCTTAGACCTTCTGCTCTAGCTTCTTCAATTTTATCAATCATCGTATCTAAAAGATTCCAATTAGATTTCCTGGAAGCCTTCAAATGATATATTTCTGAGGGTATATCTGCTTTTCTTGAAATTGTAATCAATTCCTCTATTGCTTCTAAAACTCTACTATCTTCATTTCTGATATGTGAAATGTACATGCCCCCGTATTTAGAAGCAGTTTTACTTAAAGCAATCAGCTCATCGGTGCTAGCATAATCGGCAGGGGCATAAATTAGTGATGATCCAATCCCCATGGCCCCTTCTTCCATGCTTTCACTAACTAGTTTTTTCATTTCAGTAATTTCCTCTAGAGTCGCTTTTCTGTTGTCAAATCCAACTTTTTGAATTCTAACAGTTGTTGCACCCAAAAAAGAGGCAATATTAGGTGAAACTCCTTTAGATTCCAGTTTTTCCATAGCTCCTCCAAATGAAATGTAACTGGAGCTATCTTTAATACCAATTGGTCCAGGAGAAGTTCCTTCCCCAAAAACCTCAAGAGTTACTCCTTGTTTTATGTCACTCAAAGATCTTCCATCTTTTAATAATGAATTATAACCCCAGCTTAGCATATTTATAAATCCCGGAGAAACTGCTTTTCCACTGGCATTTATTGTTTTTTTTGAATTAAATTTTTTTAATGGACCGACATATATTATTTTTTCATTAACAATAGCAACAGATCCTTTATATGATTTTTCTCCCGAACCGTCATATATCATGCCATTTTCAATTAATATATCACACGTAGGAACGCTAGAATTACAGCTAACCAATAATGCAAAAAAGAAAGAAATTAATAAGTGATTTTTAATCATGACATAAGTATTTGAATTTAAATATATTAAAAATAATTATTCACTCTATCAATTCAGTAGTATTAAAATTCAATCGTATTTTTATTTAAACTATTAATCTTTTTTAAAAAATAAAAAGACTTCTTATATTTAAACTAAGAATAATCTAAATTTCATCGAAACTAACTCTTCCAGCCAGATTTTTTTTAAAGGATTAAAAAGAATAACTAACTATTTTTTTTCCTTTTTGATGATTGTCTTTTTATTTTTAATTATTTATTTAGGAGATACTTCCTTAAAGGAAGAAAAAATTGATTTAAGTATCTATTCATTGAATTACGACACAAACACTCTGCCTGACTCAAAAACTGGCACAGTAATTAAATATGGACACAAACTTTTTGGAGAAACATATAAGTTTTTGGGAAAATCTTCTTTTGATAAACCTTTTGTCGGAAATTCATTATCATGTACTAATTGTCATCTAAACTCTGGAACACAACCTTTTGCAATGCCTTTAATTGGTGTTGACAAACGATTCCCTCAGTACAGGGGTAGAGAAAATATAATTGGAAGTCTTGAAGATCGAATAAATGGCTGTTTTGAGAGAAGTATGAATGGAAATAGATTGAAAAATGATAGTAAAGAAATGAAAGCAATCGTATCATATATTAATTGGCTGGGACGTTACGTAAAAGTTAATGAAGTTATTACAGGAAAAGGTTTGAAATCGATAGAATACCCAAATAGAAAAGTGGATTTAGCTAAAGGAAAAGTTGTGTTTGAAAAAGTTTGTGTTGAATGCCACGGATTTGACGGTCAAGGACAAAAAACGGATCAATTTACATACTTATATCCTCCGTTGTGGGGTCCAAATTCGTATAATAATGGAGCTGGTATGACAAGAGTTTTAACAGCTGCTACTTTCATAAAATATAATATGCCTCAGGGTATAACTTTTGAAAATCCTACTTTGACAGATGAAGAATCGTACGATGTGGCAGGATACATTAATCAACAGTTAAGACCTACAAAGGAAAATCTTTCTGATGATTTTCCTGATTTAAAGAAGAAACCGATGTCAACTCCTTACCCCCCATATGTTGATTCGTTTTCTCAATTACAACATCAACTTGGCCCCTTTCAGCCAATTTTTGATTTTTATAAAACGGAGTTTAACATAAAAAAAAGTAAGTAACCTTAAATTAATAAATATGAAAACAGATAAATCTAGAAGATCATTTTTTGCAACCCTAGCCTTAGGAGTTAGCGCCTCTGCTTTTCCAATGATGGTAAAAGAGTTTGAAAATGTTGAAAAACTGCCAGAATTTAATAATCTTAATTCAAAAGATTCAGAAGAGTGGTTTAAGAAAATAAAAGGAACCCACAGAATAGCCTATGACGGAAGTACTCCTCACGGAACACTTCCTATTGTTTGGAACTGGGCTTTTTACGAATCTAACAACCAAACAGGTTCGCCTGATACTGATATAACAGCAATGACTGTTCTTCGTCATACTTGTATTGCCTTTGCTTTTAATTCAAAAGTTTGGGAAAAGTATCCGATAGGTAAAGTTTTTAATATCAATGATAATTCAACGGGTCAACCATCGTTAAGAAACACAGTCTATGATCCACAAAAAGGAGATTTGCCTCTTCCTGAAGTTCAGGGAATAAAACGTTTGCAAGATAGAGGAGCTCTATTTTGTGTATGTAATCTTGCTACTAAGGTATATAGTGGAGCTATTGCAAACCAAATGGGTCTTGAACCTGAGGACGTATACAATGATATGATTGATGGAATTCTCCCTGGTATTGAACTTGTTCCGTCAGGTGTTTGGGCCTTGGGAAGAGCACAAGAAAATGGGTGTGGATACATTTTTGCAGGAAATTAAACTTATAAAAAATACTAAAAAATAATTATCATAAAAAGGTTATATTTGTAAATAATATAGAATCATACCCAAGTGATTTTATTTTCAAAATATTAACTTGTTGTGTGTTGCAATCCTTTAATTGGAAAGCAACTAATGAGAAGCTTTCCTATAAAATGGAAGGCTTTTTTAATTAGCTTAACCCCAGAAGACTCCTAAATGATTGTAAAATACAACTTCAAATAACTCCTAATGGATTGGTTAACATAGTTTTTTTTTGTTTATTCGTGATCCTAAAATTATAATAAACATAAATAAACTATGAAATATTTTAAATTAAATTTGATTTTCACATCTCTATCTTTTGCACTTTTCATGTCGTGCTTCGGAGATGATGGTGACGTACTAATTCCAGATCCAGTCGTAACTACACCAGGCACAACAGATCCTGTTACTCCAGATCCTGTTTCACCTGTAACTCCAGTAGCTCCGGGTGTTACTGTGATCAATGATTTTGAATCGACCGATGGTGTTTTTCTTGTATCTAACGGGGTTACTTCTTTTGAAAATTCTGCTTTTGCAGGACAGATAGTAAACTCTGGAGCTGCATATGAAGCTGCATCAATACTTCCCTCTAACCTAATAGACATGAGTAGTTCTGATGCACAAATTATATCATTTGATTTTTATCAGGATACTGCAGCTGAAGTTGGAATTTTAGCTAAACTTGAAGGACAACCCTTAGGGAGTTATCCCGTGGAAGTTTTAGTTTCTGCATCTGGATCAGGTTGGAGAACTTTAACTTTTGATTTTGGATCTAACAGAGTAAATAGCTATCCATATGGTGATGGCCAACCAGAAGCGCAACCTTTATCAGATTTAACTACCTACTCTAAACTTGCAATATTTATTGGTTTTGGAACTGAAACAATGGGTACATTCTTAATTGATAATGTAACGGGAGGACTTGTTGGTGCTTCTGTACCCGATACTGATTCAGATGGATTGATAGATACAGTAGATACTTGTCCAGCCGATGCTGGAGATGCTGCTAATGATGGATGTCCAGTTGTAATAGTTCCCGTTGCAGCTCCAGAAACTCCTTCGGTTTCGTCAACAAGTGTAGTCTCTATATATAGTGCTGCTTATACTGCACCAGTTGCTGTTACAGAATGGTCAACTTCCTGGGGTCAAGGGACTATACATTCTACAATAGATATAACTTCATCTTATTCAGTTCAGCAATATACCTTTGCTGACGGAGGAAATGGAAAATATACAGGAATAAATATGGCTTCAGGCGTTGATGCATCTGCAACAAATAACATTCATATTGATGTTTGGTCGGCAGATTCTTCATCTTTCAAACTAAAAATAGTTGACTTTGGAGCTGACGGAGTTTATGGTGGAGGTGATGATGTTGAGGACATTAAAGAAATAGCTATTTCTGCAAATACCCAGTGGGTAGGAATTGACATTCCTTTATCTGATTATCCAGCCCTTACGACTAAAGGAGCAATTTCTCAATTTGTAATTGAAGGCACATCAGACGGAACTATTTTTATTGACAACCTTTATTTTTATGCATCTGCAATTGGGGTTAGTCCTACTTCATCTGCTTCAACTCCAAGTATTGCAGCAGCTAACGTTGTTTCTATTTTTAGCGAAGCTTATACAGCTCCAGTTGAAGTTACCAGATGGTCAACTGATTGGGGTAAGGGAACTACTCATTCAACTGAAGAAGTCGTAACAGGAGATTTTGTTCAGAAATATAGTTTTGTTGATGGAGGAGAAGGTCGTTACACAGGGGTTGATATGGCTTCAGGTGTAGATGCAAGTTCTTCTACTAACTTCCATGTTGATGTTTGGTCAGCTGATCTTTCTTCGTTTAAAATTAAAATTGTTGACTTTGGTGCAGACGGTGCTTATGGAGGTGGAGATGATGTTGATGGAGGAGAAGCAGAGATTACAATAACTACTAATAACCAATGGCAAGGAGTAGATATTGATTTATCAACTCTAACTTCTTTAACAACTAAAGGTGCTATTTCACAATTTGTAATTGTTGGAACTGCTGATGGAACAGTTTATATAGACAATATTTATTTCAATAACTAATAATTGAATTTTATTTGAGATTAAATAAAAAAGAGCCACTATAATAGTGGCTCTTTTTTTTTCAAAATAAATAATTATCTAACTTCAATTGTTTTGATCTTATTTAAAATCATAATTTCAAATTTACCTGGTTCGACAACTCTTTTATTAAATTGATTTATAAAGGAAAGCTCTGAAATTGGCAGTTTGAATTTTACAATTTTAGATTCATTTGGTAATATTTCAACTTTTTTGAACCTTCTTAACCTCTTTATATCAGGTGTAATTGATGCATAAAGGTCTTTGGAATATAACTGAACAGTTTCCTTCCCTATTTTGGTTCCGGAATTTTTTATTTTGATTGAAATTTCTATATTCTCATTTTGAGTAAAATCATTTTTATTAATAACAATGTCACCGTATTCAAAAGAGGTATAGCTTAAGCCAAAACCAAATTCAAAAAGATTTTGGACTTTACCTTCATAATTATACGCCCCTTGATTATTATTTTGAACATCAGAGGGTTTGAAATTATATGGAACCAAAGAATTGACGAAAGCTGGATAAGAGTAAGGAAGTTTACCAGAGGGATTTACCTCTCCAGTCAATACATCAGATAAGGCATCTCCTCCATGATTTCCAGGAAGGTAGATGTTTATTATTCCGTCAGCTAAATTTACTATATCAGAAATTATTCTTGGCCTTCCGCTATTGATAACTAATATTATCGGAGTTGATGTTTTTGATAATTCTTTTACCAGTTTTTTTTGTAATGAATTTAGATTCAAATCATTTAAATCTCCTGGTTTTTCTGTGTAGGAGTTTTCCCCAATGCATAAGATAACTACATCTGATTCTTTTGCTTCCTCAATGGCTTCAAGCATATTGTCTTCATGCTGATCGTAGTATTCATATTTAGTAGCATTATCATTCTCTTCGTTAACTAGATAGGAAACTCCTGGAATATATGTTACATTATTTTTTCCAAAATCTTCTGATATTGCCTCATAAATTGTATTGTATTTTTCTGCAAACTTGTCAGCTTTCTCTCCTTGCCATGAATACGTCCATGCTCCATTCAATGTTCTCATACTATTTGAGTTAGGTCCTGAAACAAGGATTTTAATTCCTTTTTTTAATGGAAGTAAAGAATTTTTATTTTTCAGAAGAGTAATTGCTTCTGCAGCGGAGTCATAGGATAGCTTTTCACTTTTCTCAGAATTAAAATTAGTATAAGTTTTATAATCTGAACTGGGATTATTAAAAAGATCAAGTTCATATTTTAAAGTAAGTATTCTTTTAACTGATTCATTAATTCTAGAAACAGGTACTGATCCTTCACTAACTAATTCGTATAAATTATCGCAAAACTCTTCATATTCATAGGGTACCATTGACATATCGATTCCAGCATCTATGGCTATTTTTACAGCTTCTTTTTTTGATGAAGCTATCTTATCCCTGTCATATAACTTGTTTATGTCCTCCCAATCGGTTAAAACCACCCCTTTAAAATTTAATTCCTTTCTAAGAATATCAGTCAAAATATATTTATCTGCATGAGTTGGAATACCATTAATTATTCCAGAATTAATCATTATACTTTTAGCACCCATATCTATTGCAGATTTAAATGCAGGGAGATGAAGCTCTCTAAGAGTATGTTCAGGGATAAAGGACGGTGTTCTGTCTTTTCCTGAAATTGTAGTTTGATATCCCAAGAAATGTTTTAAGGTAACTGCAACATTGTTTGAGTTTGAAACATCATTATTATCTCCTTGATACCCTTTTATCATTTGATTTCCCATTTGTGTTACCAGATATGGGTCTTCTCCAAAGGTTTCAAATTGCCTAGGAAATCTTGGATCTTGACCTAGGTCAAGAACTGGGGAGAAGTTCCATGGTATTCCACATGATCGAATTTCATATGAAGCAACTTTAGCCATATTATAAGCATTTTCAGTATTCCAAGATGCAGCTGTTGTTATTTGTTGGGGAAACATTGTTGAATTTGAGGTATAAGTAGCTCCGTGTATTCCATCGATTCCATATATAACAGGAATTCCTAGCCTACTTTCTTTCAAGGCGATTTGTTGAATACCTTCAATGATTTCATTCCACTTTTTATTTGATCTTGCTTCACCATTTGTAGTATTTAACACAGATCCTACTTTATATTCTAAAATAGCTTTTCTTGCTTTGTTTGTGTCTAGTAATAAAGGTTCAAAAGAGGTCCATTTATTTGGTCCATTTGCTATGACTGTTAAGTTTATTTGGGTCATCTGTCCAATTTTTTCCTTTAAAGTCATCTTGTTTATTAGTTCATTGACTTTAGCTTCAATGTCTGAATTGGTTTGAGCATTCAAGATAACACCCATAAGAAAAAGGGCAATTTTTAATATTTTTTTCATTATTACATTTTATTGATATACTCTAACATAGTCAATTTCCATTGAAGCAGAAGTGAAGTTAGGATCGATATTGCCGTTTGTAAAATCTCCTCCCATAGCCACATTAAGAATGAAAAAAAAAGGCTTATCAAATGGCATGGAACTATCTACGTTAAACGCGTGATGTTTTTTGTCATCAACATAAAATTCTATTTTGGAAGCAGACCATATTAATTTATAAATATGAAATTCTGAAGATTCATTTTCAATTAATTGTTCACCCCGCAAGAAATAATGATTTCCATCAGAATTAGCCAAATGAACAGCAGATGAAACTTGGCCTGGATTTCCGTCACCGTGTTCCATAATATCTATTTCTCCACAAAGAGGCCAACCTATATTTGAAAAGTTTTTTCCCATCATCCATATTGCAGGCCATGTTCCTTGTCCCAAAGGAAGTTTAGCTTTTACGTGAACTTCTCCATATTTAAAATCAAATAAATTTTGTGTTGTCATTCTAGCAGAAGTATAACTTTTTTGTTGATACTCTTCTTTTTTTGCAATTATTTTAAGGACTCCGTTTTCTACAATAGAGTTTTCTCTCCTGTCGGTGTAGTATTGGTCCTCATTGTTCCACCAGCTTCCATTGTTTGGAGGGATAGTTTCTAAATACCAATTTAATGATGAAGGCGCTCCGTCAACATTAAATTCATCTGACCAAATAAGTGATGGACCTATACTTGGATCATTTATTTCTTGAGAAGTGGCTTCTTCTTTTGATGAACAAGAACAAATAATTAGTATAAAGAATAAAATAAATTTTTTCATAATCCTCTCAAATATAAAATTTCCTTTATTAAATAATATAAAACTCACTAATTAAGATTTGTTTTCACACATATTTATAAAAAATCTAAATGATATGATGTTAACGAGTTTTTTACATTCGTATATTTGAGTAATACTAATTAATATGATTGAAAGGTATAGAGAAATAAAAGAGTTTCTTTTAAAAATAGGACTAGTATTTATTTCCTTTATGATTTCTCGCTGGTTATTTTTATATTTTAATTCTGATATAATTAAGGTTGAAAGTATATCGGAATTAATTCGTTTAAGCTTTTATGGATTAAAATTTGACTTAGCTGCAATAATATATTTAGAGTCTGTATTTATAATACTATATTTTTTACCTGGAAGATCATATTCTAGTCATTTTTACAATAAACTACTAACTTTTTTTTATTTTTTTGGAGGTTTATTCGGCTTATTTTTAAACTCAGTTGACTTCGCATATTACAGATTTAATTTAATGCGAATTAATGTAAATTTTTTTGAGGCTATAGAAAATGAAAATAATAAAGTTAAGCTGTTTTATCACTTTTTCCTTGACCATATAAATATCATAATACTTTATTTACTAATATCACTTCTTTGGATTTACATGTATAATTTAATTAAGGTTAGTTATATAAAAATGCATAACAGTTTCTTAAGAGTCTCTAGTTCCGTATTAATTTTTCTAATTGTGATTGCATTTTGTATAGGGGGAATAAGAGGTGATTTTAAAAAAAGCACACGTCCAATTACACTTGTTCATGCGATGGAAAAAGTAAATAATCCTCAACACGCTGATTTAATTTTAAATTCATCTTTCACCTTCATAAGAACGATTGGTAAAACAGGATTTAACTCAAGTAATATTTATTCGGATAAACAAATAAATGGTATTATAAAACCAATAAAAAAATATCCAAAAAATGTTAATGATAGTATTAGGCCAAATATTGTAATATTTATTTTGGAGAGTATGGGAAGAGAATATTGGGGAAGTTTAAATTCAGAGGAACAAATCCCTAAATACAAAGGTTATACCCCTTTCTTAGATTCATTAGCAAATCATAGTCTTATTTTCCCAAATTTTTATGCAAATAGTCGAAAGTCTATTCATGGAATGCCAGCAATATTGGCAGGAGTTCCATCTTTTGAGACAGCGTATACTTCATCTCCGTATTCAAATCAACCTATTGAATCAGTTGTTTCAATAACAAATAATTTAGGATATAATACATCTTTTTTTCATGGAGCTAGTAACGGGTCAATGGGATTTTTAGGTTTTTCAAAAACATTAGGTTTTGATAACTATTATGGAAAAGATGAGTACAATAACGATATCGATTTTGACGGGTATTGGGGAATTTGGGATGAGCCATTCCTTCAATTCACAAAAAAAATTCTTGATAAAAAAAGTGAGCCATTTTTAAGTACAGTATTTACAGTTACTTCTCATGACCCCTATATTATTCCTAAAAAGTATGAAGGTTTTTTTGATAAAGGATTTGTCCCAATGCACCAGGTAGTTGGATATACAGATTTTGCCCTTAAAAAATTTTTTAATGAAGCAGAAAATGAACCATGGTTTGATAATACAATTTTTATTTTCACTGCGGATCATGGAAATCAAACTCATTATCCATATTATGAAAAAATAATAAATCGTTTTGCAAATCCATTAATGATATATTGGCCGAAAAAAAAACTTAAAGGAGTCTCTTCCGTTCTTGGACAGCATATGGATATTTTCCCAACCGTTGCGGATTTAATTGGTTACGATAAGCCATTTAGGAGTTGGGGTAAAAGTTTAGTTTCTGAGGATAAAAATGACTCCTTTGTCGTTAATTTTTTTGGTGGTGGAAATTATTTTATGATGAATGATGAATATATTATAGTATCAAATGGAGCAAATATAAAAGGAGTTTATAACTCAAATGATCGAGACCTTGAGAATAATATAATTGATAATTCAAATAAAAAAATGGAGGAATTATCCCTTAAGTTTAAGATGTTCATTCAAGATTATATGAATCGAATAGTCGATGGAAATATGTTTTATGACACTGGCGATGAATAAATATTACTTTATTATTAATCCTGTAAATAAATCCAAGACTAATTCTTTAGAAGTAGAAATTCATTCCTTTTTTTTAAACAGGAAAGATGAATATCAAATAAGCTTTTCTAATAATTTCAAACACTTAAAAAAGTTAGCTTCTGATGCTGTGAAACAAAAAGTAGATGTAATTATTGCATGCGGAGGTGATGGAACTATTAGTGAAGTTGGTCAAGTTCTAATTAATAATAAAATCAAACTTGGAATTATTCCCCTTGGTTCTGGAAATGGAATAGCTGGCCATTTCAAAATCTCTAATAATATTACAAAAGCTCTTGAAGTAGTTGTTGGGGGGTCAAGTAAAAAAATGGATGTAGGAAGAGTTGACAATAGGTATTTTTTCAGCAATATTGGTTTTGGAATAGAAGTTGAGTTTATTAGGCATTATTTTAATGGAAAAATTCACGGTTTATTCGGATATTTTTATTCTTTTTTAAAATCCCTACTTTCTTACAAACCACCCTTTTTTGATATTAACATTAAAAATGAAAATATTTCTGTCGTACCCCATCTCTTGATGATTGCAAATACTAACAAGCAAGGGTATGGAATAAGTCTATCTCCTAATGCAAAAACTGACGATGGTTATTTGAATTTAATTATGATAAATAATACTAATATGTTTAATATTAGCTACTTATTGGTTCTAATTTTACTTGGAATTTCTATTAAGAATAAAAATAATGTTCGTTATATTAATTTTAAAGAATTTAAAATAACCTCAAAAAATTATCATATTAATCTTCAAATTGACGGAGAATATAGATTTATTATTAAAAACGAATTATGTGTTTCAATAATTCCAGATGGTATTAATATTTTGTGTTGATGTATGGGCTTGAAAGTGTCAAATTATAACTAATTTTATTGTGTTAATTCAATTTATATATTCCGAAACAATTATGGAAATTATCATTGCTTTTTTGATTTTTTTATTACTGTTATTAGCTTATGTAGTTTTTAATTTAAAAAACAATACAAACTCTACAAAGACAGCAGATCTAATTCATTTTTCAGAGTCTCTAACAAATCAAATACAGGAAGTCAGAAAAGAAATAGATAAAAACTCAAAAGATAGTAGAATTGATATTGAATCAAGACTAAACGAGATTAATAAGCAAATGAATGATTTCAATAAATCTTCAACTGCAAATATGACTAATCAGTTTAAACAATCAAGTCAAGTCATAAAGGAAGTAACTGCTGAATTAGAGAAAATTAAAGGAACCAACGAGCAGGTTTTGACTTTTGCAAATCAAATGAAAACTTTAGAGAAAATACTTGGGAACCAGAAGCAGAGAGGGATATTTGGGGAAATCCAATTAGAAAACCTGTTGGCTAATGTTCTTCCTCCAGGACTTTTTCAGATGCAGTATTCTTTTAAAAACAAAGAGGTTGTTGATGCTATTGTAAGAGTTAATGAATATATAATACCTATAGATGCTAAGTTTTCTCTCGACAATTACAATAAAATGATAGAATCTTCCAACAAAGAAGAGTTGGAGGATCTTGAAAAAAAATTTAAATCTGATATTAAAAATAGGATAGACGAAACTTCTAAGTATATAAGACCAAATGAAGGTACTGTAGATTATGCTTATATGTTTATACCTGCAGACGGATTATATCAAGACTTATTAAATAGTAGGGTAGGCTCATTAAAAATTAATCAACAAGATCTAGTTTCATATGCTTTTAAGAAAAAAGTTATGATTGTATCTCCGATGAGTTTGTTTCCCATGTTACAAGTAACCAATAAAGCATTAAATAACATGAAAATTGAAGATTCAATTAGTGATGTTTTAAAAAATGTTGAAAAATTAAGAAGTCATTTAAACGCGTACGCAACATATCATGAAAAACTAGGAAACACATTAGGAACGGTAGTTAATCATTATAATGAAAGTTCTAAAGAGTTTAAGAAGATAGACAAAGATGTTATAAAAATATCATCTGGAAATTCCAAATTGGACATTCAAATGGATGTTTTAGATAAACCCAAATTAGATGATTAATGATGCCCTAGGAATAAAAAAATAATCTAAAAGCACACACCATCTTCAAAATATAATTAACTAAACCATGAAAAAACTCTGTTTAATTACCATGTTATTTGGATTGTATTTTTTAAAGGCTCAAACTCCGATTGAAATCATTAAAACTGCAGATAGTAAATTAAAGGGAAATTCATCCTATGCTGAAATGTCTATAACTATAGTGAGACCAAAATGGAAAAAAAAAATGAATCTCAAGAGTTGGTCTAAAGGAACTGATTATTCCGTTACACTTGTAACAAGTCCTGCAAAAGAAAAAGGATCTGTTTTTTTAAAAAGGAAAAAAGAAGCATGGAATTATTTACCAACTATTGAAAGGACAGTTAAACTTCCTCCCTCAATGATGACACAAAACTGGATGGGTACCGATTTCACAAATGATGATTTGATAAAACAATCTTCAATGGTTATTGATTATACTCATGAAATTATTGGAACAGAAATAATCGAAAATCTAAATTGCTGGAAATTAGAATTGATTCCTATAGAAAATGCTTCTGTTGTTTGGGGAAAATTGATTGTTTGGATCGATAAAAAAGATTATATGCAACTAAAAACAGAATTTTATGATGAGGATTTAGAGATTGTAAATAGAATGGTAGGTTCTGAAATAAATGAATATAACGGAAAAAAACTTCCTTCCAAACTAGAATTCTATCCATTAGAGGATGATGGAAATAAAACTGTTATTAAATATAATGTTTGGAATTTTGGTGTTTCAATACCTGAAAATTATTTTTCCACACAATATGTTTCAAGACTAAAATAGAATATGTTAGTAAAAATTGCCTGGAGAAATGTCTGGAGAAATAAGCGGAGAAGCTTGATTACTATTGCTTCAATTTTTATTGCTATTTTTTTAGCAATTATAATGCGATCATTGCAACTAGGTATGTACGACAATATGATTAAAAATGTTGTGGGATCGTTTACTGGATATATTCAGATACATGAAAAAGGTTATTGGGAAGATAAAAATATTGATAATTCTTACGAGGTAAGTCCAACATTTATTGATAATGTCAAAAATATTGAAGGAGTTTCTAATGTCGTAAAAAGACTACAAACCGGAGTGCTTTCCTCAAATAACAATTTATCAAAATTTTTATATGTAACAGGTATAGAGCAAAAGGGGGAGGAAAAACTTACAGATTGGAAGAAAAAATTAATAGATGGGAAACTTTTAGATGACAACAGTAAATCTATAATAATAGCCAAAGGTGTTGCAAAATATTATGATGCTAAAGTTGGAGATTCAATTATTCTGATGGGTCAAGGGTTTCACGGAATGCAAGCTGTAGGTATTTATCCTATTCAGGGAATTATAGATATGAAAAATCCCAATCTTAATAACATGAGTGTTTTTATGACTCTTGAGGTAGCTCAAGATTTTGTATCAGCTAATAATAGGATAACCAATTTAGTGATTGATAAAGAACAATATTATGACGAAGTTTATATAGCTTCTAAAATTAAAAATAAAATTGATATTCTATCTAATGATGTAATGACATGGAAAGAAATGACTCCGGAATTGGATCAGCTCATTAAGGCTGATAATGCCGGTGGACTTATAATAATAGTTATATTGTATATGATAGTTAGTTTTGGAATATTCGGTACTGTTTTAATGATGACTCAAGAAAGATTATATGAGTTTGGAGTTTTAATTTCAATAGGTATGAAAAAATCTAAATTGATGGTTACACTAATTTATGAAACTATATTTTTAACATTTGTGGGTGTTGTTTCCGGATTTATAATTTCTAGACCAATCGTAAACTATTTTCATTATAATCCTCTAAAATTATTTGGATCAGCTGCAGCTCAGTTGGAGAGTGCTGGTTTCGAGCCTGAGATTCCTTTTATGACAACCTATAGTATTCCTTTAACCCACGGATCAATAATTATATTAATCTCTTTACTTACGTGCATTTATCCAATTATTATTATTTCTAAATTAAAGCCCATAAAAGCGATGAATAGATAATAAATGGGAACAATTATAAAAATTTCTTGGCGTAATGTTTGGAGAAATAAACTAAGAAGTTTGGTAGTTATAATATCAATGGTTTTAGGATTATGGTCCGGACTGTTCACAGTAGCAATGAGTAAAGGTATAAATGAGCAAAGAGTAAAAAGTGCAATTGACACTTATTTACATCATGTTCAAATTCATAATCCTAATTTTGAATATAATTTTGATATAAACAGTTCTATTAAAAATCCGCTCAAAGTTGTTAAAGAATTGGAGAATAATAATTTAGTCAAAGGATATAGCAGTAGATTAATTATTTCAGCAATGGCTTCAACTGCACATGGATCAGAAGGTGTTAGAGTTATTGGTGTTGATTCTAAAAATGAAAATCAATTTTCTGATATAAGTAAAAATATAATAAAAGGAAATTATTTTTCTAAAATCAAAAGCAAGCCAGCCTTAATTGGACAAAAACTCGCAGATAATCTTAAGTTAGATATAAAGAAAAAACTGTCATTCACATTTGTCGATGATAAGGGAGATCTCCAAAGAATTAAATTTAAAGTCGAAGGAATTTTTAAAACTGCAAATTCTATCCATGACAATGGAAATATTTATGTTAAAAAAGAAGATTTAAATCAACTATTAATCGATAGCTCGGTTATTCACGAAGTGGCCATATTATCTAATAATATTGAGGATTCAGATATTTTAAAGCAGCAGCTTCAGAGCCTTTTCCCGGAAAACAAAGTAGAGACTTGGAAAGATATTTCACCTGAATTGGGTTCAATTCAGGGGTTATTGGTCTGGTTTTTTATAATCTTCATGAGTATTATTCTACTGGCTCTTTCATTTGGGATAGCCAATATTATGCTTATGGCTGTATTAGAAAGAAAAAGAGAATTAGGAATGCTTATGTCAGTGGGACTTAACAAAACAAAAATTTTTATGATGATTCTTTTTGAAACTATTTTTATTTCTCTAATATCCTTACCTGTGGGAATAACTTTGTCTTATCTGATGATATCATATTATGGTCAGGTTGGAATTGATTTGTCAATTGTTTCTGAAGGTTTAGAAGCTTTTGGAATGAAGTCAATGGTTTATACGCATCTCCCAAATGATTATTATTTTAAAATAACGATTCTCACTTTGTTTGTAACACTTATTTCTTCTCTTTTTCCGGCAAGGAGAGCACTTAAACTAGATCCAGCTGAAGCTGTTAGATCACTATAACTTATTATTATGAATGTAATTGAGGCTAAAAATATTTCTAAACTATACAAACAGGCAGATCAGGAAATCAGGGCTTTGGATAATGTGACTATTAATTTTAAACAAGGAGAGTTTACAGCAATTGTTGGTCCATCTGGATCGGGAAAAACAACTTTTTTAAACACAATTGGAGGGTTAGATTCTCCAACTCAAGGTCAAGTTATTATTGATAATAAGGATATTACTAAATTAAATTCAAATCAACTTATTGATTTTAGATTAACAAATATTGGTTTTGTTTTCCAATCCTATAATTTAATTCCTGTATTGACCGCTAAAGAAAATGTTGAATTTATTATGTTGATGCAAGGATACTCAAAATTGACAAGGGATAAACGTTCTCAAGAATTACTGGAAGCAGTTGGTTTAAAAGAACAACTAAACAGAAGGCCAAACCAATTATCAGGAGGTCAACAACAAAGAGTTGCTGTTGCAAGAGCTCTTGCTTCCAAACCAAAATTTATTTTAGCAGATGAACCAACAGCAAATCTAGATTCCGCATCAACTGCTAATTTATTAGACACAATGAGAGAATTGAATAAAGAAGAAAATATGACTTTTATTTTTTCCACACATGATCAAAGAGTTATTGACAGGGCTAATCGAATTATTACTCTGGAAGATGGCAAAATACTTTCAGATATAATTGTCAAATGATTTATAAGTGAGATATATACTGTTTATTACGCTTTTCATCTTGAATAATTCATTACTCAAAGCTCAAAAAGAAAATCCACGGAGCTTAAAAGATAAAATTAGTTTTTCAGGATATATTAGGTATATGAATTCTTCATCAGTAATAAATTCAGATTCAATTATTTCGGATAACTTAATTCATAATCGTTTGAGATTAAAAGCAGATTTTAGCTCTAAACTATCAGCGGTAGTTGAAATGAGAAATAGAGCATTTTTTGGAGAAAAAACTAATTTAAACCCCAAATTAGGTAATATACTAGATCAAGATATCGGTAATCTAGATTTTTCTGTAATACCTCACGACTCAAGAACTTTAGTAATTCATTCAATTTTTGATAGGGCATATCTTAAATACTCAACCGAAAAATGGGAGTTTAGAATAGGAAGACAAAGAATAAATTGGGGAGTTAATTTAGCTTGGAACCCAAACGATCTTTTTAATTCATATAGTTTAATAGACTTTGATTATCAGGAGCGTTCTGGGGTGGATGCTTTAAGATTTCAGTATTATACGGGTGAAATGTCAAGTATTGAATTTGCTGCTCAACCTGGAGAAAATATTAATAAATCAATTTTTGCAGGTTTGTGGAGGTTTAACCTGTCTGGAAATGATTTTCAAATTTTGTTAGGTAATTATTATTTTGATTATGCTTTGGGAATAGGATGGGCTGGAAATTATAAAAATACAGGTGTTAAACTTGAAAGCACATATTTTAGTCCAAAAAAAAATAGTATGAACTCTTCAAATGTTTTTAGCTCATCAATTTCATTTGATTATTCTACCAAAAAAGGAATTTATTTAAACAGCTCGGTTCTATATAATAGTGATGGAAAGAGTCGAAATACAAGTTCAGAAAATTTATTTGGATCTTTTTTAAATGATATTTCAGCTAAAAATCTAATGCCTGCAAGGGTTACATACTTTTTACAAATTAGTGGAAATTTCACCCCTGCAATAAGTGGTTCTTTTTCTAATTTTTATATGAAAGGTGAAGAGATGCTTTTGTTGATGCCTTCTTTGACTTACGAAGTCAAAGAAAATTTTGATTCAATGTTGTTAGGGCAGTTTGTGTTTGATAATGTAAACAGTAATTTTAATTCTGTGGGAATTGGTATATTTATTAGGGTTTCATACAATTTTTAGACATGGAAAAAGGATTTATAATAATGTTAGTAGTATTTGTAACAATTGCAATTATCCATTTTTTAACATTGAAAATTTATAACTTATCATTGTCTGCCAAAAATAACTACAGAAAAAAATTCTTTTATTTTTATGGTTTATACTTTTTTATATACGGTGTCTATCTGAATATTGAAAAAAAAATTGATGTAATAGGAATTGGATTTGTTCTCTTAGCGATATTTATATTATACTTGAATTATAAAGGAAAAATAGATTCATCGTTGGATGAAATAATTAAAAAGCCTTGATTAAATTTTATTGAAGGCTTTTTTTAAAACTTTTTAACTCCAGAACTACCCCCTTTTTTTTGGGCACTTATTTATAACTTTTCGCAGTGTCAGATATCTAAAAAATTCTATTAATTTAAGAGTAAGAGAGGAGAAAAAGGAACTATAACTGGTTGTTCTCATTTCCCCTGGAGTCCTTTTTGGAAGTTTTGTTGTTATTCTATAGACCTTTTTTTTTAAGTTGCCATTTCTAAAGTAAAATTAAGTTACACCATCTTTCTTGTTTTTCCCATTCATACTTTAATTAAACTTAAATTTCTTCGAGCTTAAATAAAAACATTTCAGGGTCTATTCTAACCGCACTTTCATAAAGTGATTTAATTAAAAAAGTAGATATATACGTTTGATCACATTCAATAAAAAATTTTCCTTTATAAGAAGTACTATTAAAATAATCTGATTCTCCGTAATCTATTTTTATTCCTCTTCTTCTTTCAAAACCCTCATAATTCACCACCTCTGACTCATATTTACTTGAGACAGACCATTTCATTCCAAATTTTTCTAAGCTATTTTTGTCATCGTTTTCCCCGGATGTATTAAT
>CAYSNJ010000010.1:50007-51658 GCA_964432535.1 uncultured Flavobacteriaceae bacterium
TATACGTTTGATCACATTCAAGATAAAAATCACCCTTATAATAATAATCGCTCGAAAAATCACTTGATCTATTTATGTCTTTTATATCATCCCTTTTACCATCAACATAATGCACCACCGATGACTTGAATTCTCCTGTGACAGCCCATTTCATTCCAATTTCTTTTAAGCTATTATTATTACGTGATTTAGTATTATTGATCCGAAGATATACCTCGTCATTAATTACAACTAATTCTAATAAATACTCTTTTTCATTATCGTCAGTAAGACTAAAATATGTTCCTTTTTGACCTAATTGTTTCACTAAAGATCCTTCTGATTTATCTTTTTTTATTGAAAAAAGAAAATCTTTAGGAACGTTTTCATTTGTGATAGTTAAAAGCTTTCCTTTAACGAAGGAAAATGTTGGGAAAATTCCAGGATATAAGTTATATAACTTATTTCCTGGAATCATTTTATAATTGTTTTTAATAACTTGCTTATAATCTTTTTTAGCATCACTATTTTTAATTTGAGTTTTCTTTTTTTCTTCTATTCCAATATTTAACTCAGCCATTGGTATAAATTGAGTAATGTTCCTATTATAATTATAACCATAATTATCTTTTTTTCCGTATCTAATATGATTTATAGCTATTATACCTGCTGGAACTAAACGAAAAGTTTGATTTTGGATGTAAGAATTTCCTAGATATAAATTATTTAAAAACCCATAACTAGATGATGATGAGTTTTGGTTAATTGAAATAGAATCTTGGGATCCAAGAATGGACAATAAGTTGTTTGTCCTATTTATTGAGTCTGTTAATTTAATGATTTCATTTTCAAGACTTGGAATAACGGCATTCTTAGTATTTAACTTATTAATTAAATCTAACGAAGAAAGTTTAAAATTTTCTAGTTGAATTTTTATTTGATTTAATTCTTTAATATTGTCATATAAATCTTCTATTGTGGTTTTTTGATTAACAATTGTGACATTTTGATCAACAATCTGACTATTTATTGTTGTGAGTTGTTTTTTCTGAGTATTAGCTAATTCTTTTAACTCACGTTTTCTTAGTTTATCAATGTTTTGAGCAAGAGTTGAGTTAAAAGAAATGAGTAAAGCCAAAGTAAATACTATGTTCTTCATAATAGATTATTTTACCCAAATATAAGAATTTAAGCTATACCTACTCAGGGGTTTAGACATAACTGAAATTAGTTATGTAAAAATAACCCACATAAAAATGTGTATCGGAGGGGTTTTTATATCGGAGTTAGTTTTTTCTCCCTATGTAAAATGGTGAGGATATATTTAATATATTGTAGATGTGAATTTCAATAAATTAATTAACGATTCTAAAGTAGGATTGAAAAGAAATATTTCCTCCCGAAGAGAAAAAACATCTGTTTCAATTGAGGAATTTAATATTTTATCTCAAAAATATTTTAATAACATCTCAAATGACTCAAATCTTTTTATTGAGTTTCATCAGAACGATAAAGAAACCCTAATTTTTATTTTAAGATGGTATTACCATCTATGGATTGAAATTGATAAAGATATTATTGAAGTATCCTCTGACTTCCCCAAAGAGTTTCAAATTATAAGTGAAGTAAATAAATTTAATCATCCTCACACACCAAAAACTTTTGAAATAGG
>CAYSNJ010000011.1:0-49308 GCA_964432535.1 uncultured Flavobacteriaceae bacterium
ACTTGTTCCTGTATTATTTCCTCCACCGTCTGTAGTATTGGAACTTGTTCCTGTATTATTTCCTCCACCGTCTGAAGTCGAAGAGGTTGTGGTACTGCTATCTGTGGATGTTGTATCTGTAGATTGTTGAGTTATTGCTGTAAAAGTGGATACACCTAATTCCTTAAAAGAAGAATGTTTTGTAAGCGGAATTTCTACATTTGAAATCTTATCATTTGACCAAGCAAAACTCGTTAAAAGAACGAATAAATAAAGTATTTTTTTCATGTGTAATTTTTAAATTTTCAGATAAGATTTAGGCATAGTTATACAATATAACATAAATTAAAAATATGAACATCATTTAAACACTGAATTTATACTTGCTGCTTACAACTACCTGTGTGTGAGATTAAATAGCTAAATTTAAAAAAGCTAAATCAAACATAAAATCATGAAGATCATAATCTTAACCTTACTTTTTCTTCATACAGCTCTGTTTTCTCAAATAATAAAACCTGATAAAAAAATACTTATTTATTCCTACACCAAGGGATATGTTCATGAAGATGCGATTAAAAAAGGAGCTTTATTGATTGGAGAAATTGCTAAAAATAACGAGTTTAATGTGGAACATTCTAAAACTCAAGAAACCTTCAAGGCTGACGAATTATTAGATTATGATGCGATAATTTTTTTATGCACAACACTCGATGTTCTAAATGATGAACAACAAAAAAAAATGATAGAATTTATTCAGGCAGGAAAAGGGTTTGTTGGCGTTCATGCTGCAGCAGATACTGAATATGATTGGCCATGGTATGGAAGATTAGTTGGTGCATATTTTATTAGTCACCCCAAAGGAACTCCAAAGGCAACAATTAAAACAACCTCTAACAATCCATTTTTCACCTCTCATCTCGAAAGAAAATGGGAAATTAATGACGAATGGTATAATTACAATTTCAGGAATTCAAATATAATTCCACTTTTGATGTTGGATGAAAAAACATATGAAGGAGGTCAAAATGGAGAAAATCATCCCATTACTTGGTATCATGAATTTGAGGGAGGTAGATCATTCTATACTGGACTCGGACACAAGGGAGAAATATACGAAGACATACGATTTGAAAAACTTTTAGAAAAAGGCATACTATATGCAATGGAAGGAATAAAATAAACTATTCTTTTATTTTTAAAATTAGTTTTCCCATTTTATCTCCAGAAAATAACCTTAGAAAGGTTTCTCTAAAATTTTCAATACCATCAAAAATATCCTCTTTATAAAATAGTTTGTCCTCCATAATCCAGATAGCCATTTGTTTCATTGCCTCGGAGTATTTTGGCGCGAAGTCAAGAACAACCATCCCTTTCATTGAAGCTCGATTAACAAGAAGTGATAAATAGTTTTTAGGACCTTCTATACTTGATTCAGAGTTGTATTGAGAAATGGCTCCACAAATAACAACTCTTGCTTTTTTTCTTAAAAAAGCCAAAGCGGAGTCTAAGATCTCCCCTCCCACATTATCAAAATAAACGTCAATTCCTTTTGGACAATGTTTTTTTATCTCCTTAAATACATTTTCATTTTTGTAATCAATAGCCCCGTCAAAACCCAGTTTTTCAATTAAATAATCACATTTAGTTTTTCCACCAGCAATTCCGATAACTCTACATCCTTTAATTTTTGCAATTTGACCAACTACACTTCCAACAGCTCCAGCAGCTCCGGAAACTAAAACTACATCTCCTTCTTTAACTTCTCCAACTTCCAATATTCCAAAGTAGGCAGTCATTCCTGGCATTCCAAGAGCTCCTATGTAATAAGATAGAGGGGCTTTTTCAGAGTCTACCTTGTAAAAATTTTCCCCTTTTGTTATACAATAATTTTGAACACCTCCCCAGCCAGTAACATAGTCTCCTTTTTCAAATACTGTTTTTCCTTTCGTTTTAACAACTCTTCCTACCGAACCTGCTCTCATTACATCCCCCAATTCAACTGGAGGAATATACGAACGTGTTTGGTTCATCCATCCTCTCATTGCGGGGTCTAAGGAAATATACTCCTGTTCTATCAACATTTCACCATCTTTCAGCTCAGGTAATTTAGACTCCACAAGCTGCCAAGTTTCATTGTCTGGTGTCCCAGTGGGTCTCTTTTTTAAAATCTGCTGCTTGTTTATCATATTATATTTCAATTTTTAAAAATTCTTGGGAAGAAGATTGGAGTATTCTTTTTATAATCTTGATATTTTTGACTATCCCCCCATCTAGTATCTGCAATTTCTTCTAATAAATTTACTCCACTAATTTTATTTAAAAGTAAATAAACAAAAACAGGTGCAATGCATGCTAAATATTGCAGACCCGAAAAAGTAGGGATTGCAATTATTGTAACTCCTAACCATAAAATTAATTCTCCAAAATAATTAGGGTGTCTAGAAAATGACCACAAACCAGAGCTAATAAAGTTTCCTTTATTTTCAATATTAGTGTTAAATTTTGTCTTTTGAATGTCTGATATTACTTCAGTAAGCCATCCAATTAACCACAATAATACTCCTGGAATAAAATAATTAATGTTAGTAGGTTGATTTGAACTTACCATAACAATAACAGGTAGTAGACATATAAAAACCCATAAACCTTGCAGAATCCAAGCTATCATAAATTTGAAAAAGTTTATTTTAATTTCATCAAAACGAATATCTTTTCCTTTGCGTTTTACTCTTAAAAATAAAAAAGTACTTAATCTCAAGGCCCATATACCTACAAGAACTAAAGGGATTAATTTTGAATAAGAAAATAGTTCGTTTTTTGTGATTAAATTATAGGCTAAAAATATCAATACTAATAAAAAGGTTAATCCACCAGTGAGATCAAAGTAATGCTCTGTTTTTAAAATAAAAGAAGGTAAAAAAATCACTATCTGAATGCCAAAAATAATACACCAACTTTTTAAAGTAATTGAACTCCAAAAATCAATACCACTAGAAATATCACCAGTAAAAAATGCTAGTGCAAAAGAAAATGAAAGCACTAAGCTTAAAAAAAGTAAAGAACTAAATGTTTTTTTCATCTACTAGGGTGAATAGCAAGCCCAATATACCTATAAAACAATCCTTGGGTCTTAATTTGTAATAATTAACTTTCTTTATAAACTTCTTTAAGAGCAGAAGTGAAAGCTTGAACCTCTTGCAGAGTTCCAACGCTAATTCTACACCAATCAAAAAATGGAGGAAATGGCCTTCCTATTCTAATACCTTTATCTAGCATTTGTTTCCCTAATTTATCAATGTGTTTTTTAGAATGAAAGAAAACAAAGTTTGTGTTTGAAGGAACATAGTTTAATCCAAGATCATCCAATGTGTCCGTAATTAATTTTCTCCCTTGTTTTATTTTATTCAATGAAAAATCGTAAAATTCTTGGTCTTCAAGAGCTTTATCTGCTCCTGCTATCGCCAAAACGTTACTCATCGCAACAACGTTTGATCGAATTTGTTTTGCCAAATGAGGGGGAGCAATCAAATAACCTATCCTAAGTCCGGCAAGTCCATAAATCTTTGAAAATGTTTTTGAAACAATAACATTTTCTCCCTGTCTAACTAGTGTGTCCATCGACGGATAATCATCTTCTTGAATAAAATCATAATATGCTTCATCACTAAAAATAATTGCTTTTTTACTAGCAGAAATACAAAAATCTTTTAACGATTGTTTTGGTATAACCGTACCTGTTGGATTATTTGGATTACATAAGAAAATTAATTTTGTGTTTTTGTTTATCTTATTATTTATTGCATTTAAATCATAGCCTTTGTTTTCTCCTACAGGAACCCAATTAATTTTAGCGCCCCATTGTTCTGCAAAAGTCATCATTGCAAGAAAAGTAGGTTGTCCAGCAATTATCTCTCCTCCTCCCTGGGTGAAAGTTAAGCCTGTTATTTTAAGACCCTCCGTTGAACCACCAGTAATTATGATACTTTCAGGATCAACACCGTGTTTTTTTGCTAGCTTAACTGCAAGTGCGTCTGAATAGGAATATGGATATCTACAGCCATGATCAAAAGCCTTAATTACTGCTTTTTGAACCATTTCTGAAGGTCCATATGGATTTTCATTTGAGCTTAACTTTATTGTTTCTAAAAATGGTCGAGGATTAAACTTCTTAATCTCCTGATTTGAAAGCATTAATTCTGGGGCCAATAAAAGTCCTCCTAAACCAACGGAAGAACGTAACCAATCTCGTCTACTTTGCATAATTTTTTATTTTAATTTTCTTTTGTTTTAAGTGTAGGGTATGAAACCCCTAGTTGCTCCAAGTAAGAATCGTACTTGGTTTCATCATAATAAAATTTTTCAAGTTCATTTCTGTATTTCCCCATTATCGCTGTGTTTAATTCAATTGGAGGGGGGTCATTAGCTGAAATCATTGGCTTGTATGTTTCTTCTTTTTTTTGGATGTTTTCAAAATAATCCTTAGCTGAGGAAAGTAAATTGGGTTGAACTAAAAAATCTAAAACTGTCATTGCTACCACTTTAGCTCCTGCTGTAGCTCCTTTGTGAGCGATAGGAGTAGCCATAGCAATAGCATTAGACCAGTGATGTCCTTGAAGTCCAGGTATGTTGGAAGGGAATCGAAGTGTAACGGTTGGGACTGTCCATGAAACATCCCCTATATCATCCGAACCACCACTAACCATGATTTTTGATGGTTTACCAATAGGGTATAATTCAGTAGCTAGTCCATTGTTGTTATTTGATTTTACCTCTTTCTGAACAGCCTTAGCTAAGGTTTGATCTTCTTCTGACCACAAAGGCAATCCAACGTCTTGGATATTTTGATACATAGTTTCAGCGATCACTTTATTAAAATGTCTTGGCCAAGCTGTGCCTAAAACTCTTGATGTAACTTTTGTATCAGTCATCATTGCAGCTCCCTGGGCAATATTATTTGCATCATTATACATTTTCATTATTCCATCGTACTTAACATCTCTCAAGTAATACCAAATAGATGCTTTTGAAGGAACGACATTTGGTTGGTCTCCAGCATCAGTGAAAATTGAATGAGATCTTTTCAGGGGGTGCAAATGTTCTCTTTTATAGTTCCATCCAACATTCATAAGTTCAGCTGCGTCTAGTGAGCTTCTACCTCTCCAGGGAGAGCCCGCCGAGTGAGCCGCTTCTCCATCAAATGTATATTCAACTGATATAAGTCCAGTTCCTGTTGCCTGACCCCAAGAAACTTGAAGATTACTGCTAACATGAGTAAAAATACACATGTCAACTCCTTTAAATAATCCATCTCTAACAAACCAAGCTTTTGAAGCGACTAACTCTTCAGCTATTCCAGGCCATAAAAGCAAAGTGCCTTTAATCCCTTCGGATTTCATTATTTTTTGCACGGATAAAGCTGCTGTAATATTAACGGGGATTCCAGAGTTATGACCTTCTCCGTGCCCTGGAGCTCCATCCACCATTGGCTTATGATATGCCACGCCAGGATATTGAGATGCTTTAGGAATACAATCAACATCACTTCCAAGCGCTATGACTGGTCCTTCACCATTTGACCACTTAGCAAACCAAGCTGTTGGGATTCCTGAAACCCCATATTCAATTTCAAAGCCATTAGATTTTAGGATATTGGTCAAGTATTTTGAAGATTCTACTTCATGAAATCCTAATTCAGCAAAACTAAAAATTTTATCAACCATAATCTGAGTTTGTTTATGGTTGTCATTAACAATAGTCTCAGCTTCGGCTTTATACTTTTTTAATTTAGATTTAGAATATTTTTTTTGAGCAGTTACATTTGATGAAATTAATAGGATTAATATCAAGTGTAAAAGATCACGAAAGGTAAAATTGTTTGTTGTCATTTTATTAGTATTAAAATCTTAGTTTATCTAAAAATATGAAAAAAACATCTAATCCCTGCATGTAATTAAAACCTCATGTTTAAATCTTAAATGATTATTTTGCATAAATATTGAGTTTTTTATGAAATATCTGTTTATACTGTTATTCTCAAGTTCGATTATTTACCTCGCTAGTTTAGATAAACTAATTGAATCTGATTTAGATAGCATAAGTCAGATAGATGGACAAGAGCTAATAAACAGGAGTATTTTATATCACGATCCAAATAGTTCTTGGGGTACATTTAATGGAATTATGAATATCACAATGACAAGACCCGATAGGCCTGAAAGAAATAGTGAAGTTGAGATTGATATAATAAAATCTTATTTCAGATCTAAAGTTGTTCAAGATAATATTACTGTTGAACAGGTTGTGGAAAATGATGTATGTAAAATATCTCTTAATGGGAAATATACTTTTTCTGAAGATGAGATAAAAAAACATAAGTTAACCTGTGGTTTTGCATTAAAAATGAGAAATTATTACACGTATCTTTATGGTCTGCCAATGAAGTTAAAGGATCCAGGAACAATTATTAATCCTAAAGTAACTACTAAAAATTTTAAAGGAAAGGAGTATTTAGTTTTAACGGTAGACTATGAAGAACCTGTTGGAAAAGATCGTTGGTATTTTTATTTTAACCCCAAATCATATGCCCTTGAAGTTTACCAGTTTTTTCATGAAGAGAGTAAAAATGACGGTGAATATATTTTGCTTTCAGAAGAAAAAGAAATAAGTGGTATTAAAATGCCAAAAATTAGATCATGGTTTTATAATGAAAAAGATAAATTTTTAGGAACAGATACCTTAAATTAATTCTATGAAAAAAATTCTTAATAATAGACTCTTTCTTCTTGTTATGGTCGGAGTTTCAATAGGTTTGAGCGTTCGGCTTTATTTTAATTTTAATGATATCCCCATTTATGATCTTAGACTTGCATTCAACTTTATATTTAACAATAAAAGCATTCCTCAATATAAAAATCTTTCTGAAAAATTGGGTTATGAGAAAAATGATAAGCTATTAATTATTCATGCGGATGATCTAGGTTTATCCAAATCGGTCAATGAGGCTTCCTTTGGAGCGTTAGATGAAGGATTTGTTAATTCTGCAAGTGTTATGATTCCTGCTCCAAACACCAAAGAGGTTGCAAATTACTTTCAGAAAAATCCACAGACTGATTTAGGTCTTCATCTAACATTTACAGCAGAATGGAAAGATTACAAGTGGTCTGGTATTAGTACAAATGATTCAATTCCTTCTTTAATAAACGATAAAGGAGATTTTTACGAAAAGAAAAAAACTTTTATAAAAAGAGGCGATCCCAAGGATGTGAAAAAAGAATTACAGGCACAAATAGATTATGCCAAATCCATTGGAATAAACCCCACCCATATTGATAGCCATGAAGGTGCCTTGTTTTTTTCACCTGAATTTTTCCAAATATATTTAGAACTAGGAGAGAAAAATAAACTTCCTGTTTTTGTGCCTCAGATTTTAGCACCTCATTTTGATAGTCGTTTTTTAAAACCAAATAATTTAGTCGTAGTAAACAAAATGTACATGGCTGAAAAAAATATTTCATTTAATGATTGGTCAAAATATTATATAGATGTTCTAAATAATCTGGATCCTGGGTTAAACGAAATAATAGTTCATCTTGGATATGATAATATAGAAATGCAGGAAATTACTTCTAAAAGAGTTGCCTATGGTTCTAAATGGAGAAATCTAGATTATGATGTTGTTTCTAGTGCTGAATTTAAAAAAGTCATAACTGAAAATGATATTAAATTAGTGACTTGGAAACAAATAAAAAATTTAATGTACCCTCTTAATTAGATGTTTTTTTAGAAAATTTTTCTGTAAGTAAGATTGATTCTTTCATTAATTTTTCTTGAAGTTTTCGGGACTTGATGAAGCCAGTTGTGCTGCATCGATCCCGACATGATCAATAAACTTCCATGCTCAAGTATAATTTTTAGCCTATCTGATTTATTGACTTTATGCTTTAAATGAAAGGCCCTCTCTTGGCCTAAAGTAATTGACCCTATTACTGGATTTAAACCTAATTCCTTTTCGTTGTCGGCATGCCACCCGTTACTGTCTTTCCCATCTCTATATAGGTTCATTAAAACAGTGTTGAATTCATTTGTATAAACATTACTGATTTTGTTTTTTAAATAAATTAGCTCTTCTGTCATGGGTTTTGACTGCATTGTGATATTAGAATAACTGTATTGATTTTTCAAAACACTATGTAAAGAAGTCAGTCTTGGTTGCATATACGTTTTTCCGAAAACTTTAATTGGATCCTGTTGCCAAGGAATCGTATTTTTAAATATCTTAAATAGTTTATTTGCTTTATTTAAGTCTAAAAAATGTGGATAATAAAATAGCTCTCCGTCAGGAATTTCAGGATTCCATACGTTTTGAGAATTAATTCTAGATTTACTCATAAGAAAAATGTTAATTTATAATTTTATAGATTGAAACTTTGTAGTTTATAAATAAATTTTGAGGAAAATAAAGTATAATTTTAATATTATAAAAACTAAAAACAACTTTTTATTTTAATAAAAAATGAAGAATGCCAAAAAATAAAGACAATAATATATCACTTGATGATATTTATTTTTTTATGAATAATCCAAATGAATTTAAATTCACTGATTTTACAAAAAAAAGAATTATTCAGAGTTATGAGCGTGTTCAAAAAATGGCTTTGAGTGAAAAGGCAGTATATGGAATAAATACTGGTTTTGGCCCACTTTGTACCACAAAAATATCAAGTGATGAAACAGAGTCTTTACAGAAGAACCTTTTACTAAGTCACTCGGTTGGAGTTGGAAACCCAATAGCACCTGAGCTTTCCAAGCTAATGTTAATCTGTAAAATTCAATCCTTATCAAAAGGCTACTCTGGAATTCGTTTAGAAATATTAGATCGACTGATTTATTTTATTCAAAATAATCTAACTCCTTTTGTTCCAGAAAAAGGATCTGTTGGGGCTTCTGGAGACCTCGCCCCACTTGCTCATTTATTTTTACCCCTAATTGGAAATGGATTCTTTTGGGATGGTAAAGAAAAGATTAATGCTGCATCCGTTTTAAAAAAACATAATCTAACTCCTTTTTCCCTTCACGCGAAAGAAGGACTTGCTCTTATTAACGGTACACAATTTATTTTAGCCCATGCTATAAAAGCAATTTCAAAGCTAACTTATCTTTTAAATTTAGCAGATCTAGCCGCAGCAATGTCGTTAGAAGGTTTCCAGGGAAGCTTGGCTCCTTTTAAAGAAGAGCTTCACGAATTAAGACCCTTTGCTGGTAACAAAAAAGTTGCAAAACGTATAAGGGGTCTGTTAAAAAATTCTCAAAACTCCGATTCACATAAAAATTGTGATCGAGTTCAAGATCCCTACTCAATTAGATGCACTCCTCAGGTACATGGAGCATCAAGAAACGCATTAAATCATGTTAAAGAATTGGTTGAAATCGAAATCAATTCTGTTACTGACAATCCAGTGATTATTGATGATAACACGTCAATATCTGGAGGCAACTTTCACGGGCAACCTTTAGCAATTGCTCTTGACTATTTAAAGGTTGCAGCAGCTGAAATAGGTAATATTTCAGACAGGAGAAGCTATTTGCTTTTAGAGGGTTTACACGGACTGCCTGTAATGCTTACAGAAAATCCTGGCCTTAATTCAGGATTCATGATCACTCAGTATACAACTGCAGCATTAGTTTCTGAGAACAAATCATTATGCTTTCCTTCATCTGCAGATAGTATTCCAACGGGAATGGGTCAAGAAGATCATGTTTCTATGGGTAGCATATCAGGCCGTAAATGTCTTGAGGTAATTGATAATCTTGAGAAAATAATTGCTATTGAATTGTTACATTCTGCACAATCATTAGAGTTTAGACGTCCAAATACATTTTCTTCAGCTATTGAAAAAACACTCTTAATTATTCGAAAAAACGTTAAAAAGTTAGAAAATGATAGGGTTTTAAGTACAGACATTGAGATAGTAACAAAGCTGATTGAAAATCAATCTTTAAATGTATATCCTGAATTATGACTTTTAAAGAAGCAATTTTACAAGGAATCCCTGAACAACTTCCAATAAGTAAATCATTTGATTCTAGTCTTAACCCTGCGCCTAAAAGAAAGCAAATTTTAAATCTAAGTGAGAAAAAGTTGGCAATTAGAAATGCCTTGAGATATTTCCCCAACAAATGGCACAAAGAGCTTAGTCTAGATTTTGCAAAAGAATTAGAAGATTTTGGAAGAATCTATATGCTTCGCTTTAAGCCAGAATACACGATTTATGCTAGACCGTTAAGTGAATATCCGGCAAAAATTGATGAAGCCAAGTCAATAATGTTAATGATTCAAAACAATTTGGATATAAATATAGCTCAACATCCTCAGGAACTTATTACCTATGGAGGTAACGGGGCGGTATTTCAAAATTGGGCTCAATATTTGTTGACCATGAGGTATTTAGCCACAATGAATAAAAATCAAACGCTACATCTTTATTCTGGACATCCTATGGGGTTATTTCCGTCCTCTAAAAAATCTCCAAAACTTATAATAACTAACGGAATGATGATTCCTAATTATTCTAAACCCGATGATTGGGAGAAATTTAACGCTTTGGGGGTGACTCAGTTTGGCCAAATGACTGCTGGATCATTTATGTATATTGGTCCTCAAGGAATAGTTCACGGAACAACTATTACTTTAATGAATGCTTTTAGGAAGGTTTTAAAAGCAAAAGAATCTGTTAAAGGGAAAATTTTTCTAACATCCGGTTTAGGGGGGATGAGTGGAGCTCAACCAAAAGCCGCAAATATAGTTGGATGTATATCAATAACTGTTGAGGTCAACTCGTCCGCTGCAAAAAAAAGATACGATCAAGGCTGGGTAGATGTTCTTATCTCCAATATTCATGAGTTGGTTGATTTTGTAAAAAAATCTCAAATTCTTAAAAATACAGTATCCATAGCATACATTGGTAATATAGTAGAGGTTTGGGAAATATTTTTAAAAAAGGATATAAAGATAACGATTGGTTCAGATCAAACCTCTCTTCACAACCCTTGGTCTGGAGGTTATTATCCAATTGGTATTAGCTATGAAAAAGCAAACAAAATGTTGAAAGACGAGCCTGTGATTTTTAAGGAAAAGGTTCAAGAAACACTAAGGCGTCATGCGCGAGCTATAAAGCTTCATGTTGAAAAAGGAACTTATTTTTTTGATTATGGAAATGCTTTTTTATTAGAAGCTTCTCGGGCTGGTGGAGATGTTTTAAATCATGATAAAACAGATTTTTGTTACCCTTCATACGTTCAAGATATTTTAGGTCCCATATGTTTTGATTATGGTTTTGGTCCATTTAGATGGGTTTGTGCATCGGGAGATCCGAAAGATTTGGAAATAACTGATACGATTGCAAAAAATATATTGTTGGGTATAAAAAAAAATGCTCCAGAAGAAATCCAAGGTCAATTAGATGATAATATTAAATGGATAGAAGATGCTCAAAATAATAAACTAGTTGTTGGGTCTCAAGCCAGAATACTGTATGCAGATGCGCTAGGTCGAATTGAAATTGCTAAAGCATTTAACACTGCCATTTCTCAGGGTAAAATAGGTCCAATTATTCTTGGCAGGGACCACCATGATGTGAGCGGTACAGATTCTCCATACAGGGAGACATCTAATATTTATGATGGTAGCAAATTTACTTCAGACATGGCTATTCATAATGTAATAGGAGATAGTTTTAGGGGTGCTACATGGGTTTCCATTCACAACGGAGGAGGAGTAGGCTGGGGTGAGGTAATTAATGGAGGTTTTGGAATGCTTCTAGATGGTTCTAAAAATTCAGAAAAAAGATTAAAAAAAATGTTATTTTTTGACGTTAATAATGGAATTGCTAGGAGAAGTTGGGCCAGAAACAAGCCTGCTATTTTTACTATAAAAAAAGAAATGGATCGATCAAAAAACCTAGATGTAATTATTCCAGAAATTGTAGACGATAAAATCTTAGATTCTTTATTTAAATGAAAATACTCTTTAAAAACATTAAAGGACTTCTTCAGACTCTTAGTGAAACTAAAAATTACTTGAAGGGTCATGAGATGAAGAATTTATCTCAAATTAGTAATGCCTATTTATTAATAAATGATGATAAAATAATTGACTTTGGTGAAATGAATGCCTGTCCAACACTACAGGTGGATAAAATCATCAATGCAAATGGGAAATACATACTACCCTCTTGGTGCGATTCTCACACCCACATTGTTTATTCTGGTTCAAGAGAAAAAGAATATGTTGATAGGATTAATGGCAAATCATACGAGGAAATTGCAAAAAATGGAGGGGGAATATTAAATTCTGCGAAAACCCTTAAAAATACTTCTTTTGATAAATTATACAACGAAAGTGCAAAACGTCTTGAAGAAATTATAAGTCTAGGAACAGGAGCTATTGAAGTTAAATCAGGCTACGGCCTTCATCTTTCCGAAGAAATAAAAATGCTTGAAGTCATTAAAAAATTAAATGAAAATTATGAAGTCTCTATTCAGCCAACATTTCTTGCAGCGCACGCAGTACCTGATGAATATAAAAACAGAAAAGAGGAGTACATAAATCAAATAGTTCGTGAATGGATCCCATCTGTTTCTGAGAAAAAATTAGCTAAGTTTATAGATGTTTTTTGTGAAAAAGGATATTTTAATCTTGAGGAAACCAGATTAATCCTTGAGGCTGGTAAAAAACACCATTTAGTCCCAAAAGTTCATGTTAATCAATTTAATTCCTTTGGAGGAGTTAAGCTTTGTAAAGAAGTTGATGCTCTAACAATTGATCATCTTGAAGTTCTAAGCAAAGATGATTTAAAGATTCTGAAAGGTAGTAGCATGATGCCTGTTGCCCTTCCTAACTGTTCTTTTTTCCTAAATATTCCTTATGCACCTGCGCGAAAAATCATTGACAATGACATTCCTTTAGCTTTGGCTTCTGATTTTAATCCTGGATCAGCTCCATCTGGAAACATGAACTTCGTGGTTTCTTTAGCGTGTTCTAAAATGGGAATGACTCCTGAAGAGGCTATCAATGCAGCCACTATAAATGGAGCATATGCTATGGGGCTTTCAAAAGAATTAGGAAGCATCACTGTTGGGAAAAAAGCTAATATTATATTAACAAAATCAATTCCTTCATTTTCCATGATTCCTTATGCTTTTGGGTCCAATTTAATTGAAGATGTTTTGATTAACGGAAAATTTATCAAGTAAACTTTGAATAAAATAGATCAATACTATCGTCCGCCTAATAAACAAATGTGGAAAGGACGCATGTCATCTCCTGATTCTCCAAATGAATACTGGCATGAACAGGTAGCCCTAAGGACTAAAAGTAATATTTCAGATTTACATGGTAGTATCGCTCTATTAGGATATGCTTGTGATGAAGGAGTTAAGAGGAACAATGGGAGGCAAGGAGCTGTGGATGGACCTAACGCCATTAGAGAACAGTTGGGAAAACTCTCATGGCATTCAAAAAAGAAAGTTTCTGACTATGGTGACGTATTATGTTATTTAAACAATATAGAAGTCACACAAAAATTATATTCAGATATCGTTCAAGAAATAATTGAATCTGGTCAATTAACAATCGGTTTGGGCGGAGGGCACGACCTTGCATATGGACATTTCTGTGGAATACACAGAGCCATTAAAAATGGAATGAAATCTAAAATTGGCATTTTAAACTTTGATGCACATTTCGATTTAAGACCCCCTTTAGAAGGCCCAAATTCAGGGACTCCATTTTATCAAATACTAAAAGAGTTTAAAGACGACGTTAAATATCTTGCTTTAGGTATTCAGAGGCCGTCTAATCCATTATCTCTTTATAAAATTGCTTCTGAATTCAATGTAGATTTCATACCAATAGAAGATTGTAAATCAATTAATATTAGTAATGTTTGTGGAATAATTGATGATTGTTTTAAACAATGTGAATCGATTTACATAAGTATAGATCTGGATGGTTTTAGCTCGTCAAACGCACCGGGAGTAAGTGCTCCTGGACCTTTTGGTTTTTCTACGAAGTTTTTTCAACTTATTTTCGAATATTTATTAGAAACGAAAAAAGTTATAGCCATCGATGTCGTGGAGCTCAATCCAATTTATGACGTTGACTCAATCACCGCTAAACTTGCATCTCAGATAATAGATTTAGCCGTTAGTAGATAATTTTTTTTAAGTTTGAATGAAGCTTATAAAACTTTTTTTTACAATTAAAAAAATAAAATATGAAAAAATTAATAATTAGATATTTTTTAGAGTTTTGCGTCATTATTCTTGGAATATCTATCTCCTTTTATATCGAAAAACAAAATGCTTTGGATTATAAAAAAGAATTAAAAAATCAATCTCTAAAAAAATTGATAAAAAATGTAAATGAAGATTTAATAGACAGTAAGTTTAACTACGAACAACACTCTAAGGCTTCATTATCTGGGGAAATAATATTAGAAAGAGGCAAAGATTTATATAAAACAAATAAAGACTCTTTAGGTTATTATTTAACTGTAGCTGCTGTTATTAATACCGTTTTAGTTGATAACCAAGAAGAGTATAATGCTTTAAAAAATTCAGGATTAATTGAGTTAATTGATAATGATACTCTCGTGTCTTATTTACAAAGCAAATATTCACGTCATAATTTTTATAAAAAATTGGAATCAGTGATTAATGAGCTTTCTTATAAAGCTTCCAATATAGTATATGATAAAGTAACTTTAGAAAACAAAAAAAGACTTTGGGGCCAGCCAATTTATTGGTCACCCTATAAACAAAATTCAAACTATTTATCTGTTAAGGATATAAATTTAATATATCATAAAAGAGGATTTCATGAATATTATGCAAAAGTAATTAAATCAAGTATTAAGATGGATTCAATAATTATTTTAACGTTAAAAAAAGAAATTCTTTATGATTAATAAACTTGATTCGAAAGAATTCAATCAAACCAATACGAAATAGTTATATTTAAAAAATGGATGTGAATTGAATCGTGTTTATATCTTTAAAAAACTTATAACTATTTATATATGAAAAATTTTCTTTTTTACATTATTCTTTTATCAACAAGTTTTTCTTTTAGTCAAACAATTGAAAGAATAAACAGTCCCGAACATCTTGAGAAAAATTATCCTTTTTCCGAAGCCACAATTGTTAACAATGTGATCTACCTATCTGGAGAAGTTGGAACACTTCCAAATGGAAAGTTAATTGAAGGTGGAATTACTGCGGAGACAAAACAAATACTTACAAATATTAAAAATATATTAAATAAAATGGGGGCTTCAATGGATGATGTTTTTAAGTGTACATGTATGCTGTCTGACATATCAGAATGGGGAGAAATGAGTGCTGAATATGTTAAACATTTTAAAAAAGATAAGCTTCCAGCCAGAAGTGCTTTCGCAGGTAGTGGTCTAGCTCTAAATGCAAAATTGGAAATAGAATGTATGGCTCTAAAAAATTAAAAATGAAATATTATATTATACTTGTACTTTTATTACCTCTTAGCTGTATGGAAATGCCAACTAATGGGTCTGAAACGTTTAATTTATCTGGCAATCATTTTGCTATAGCGGTTAAGGATCTTAAAAAAACAGGGGATTTTTATGCAAATACTCTTAAAATAAATGAAATTGATATTTCATCGACAGGTCTTCCTCATCGATGGTTTAAATTAAATAAAGGACTGGAAATTCATTTGGTTAGCAGTGATAAAACTCTCCCTAAAAAAACTAGAAATAATCATTTAGCAATTCAAACAAATAATATTAATGTTGTCGCTTCTTACTTAAAAGGAGAAAAAATTGAATACTATGATTGGCTAGGAAATTCAAATACTATCCAGGAAAGATTTGATGGAGTTCTCCAAATTTATCTTACTGATCCAGAAGGGAATTGGATTGAAATAAATCAAAAAGCAAAATTATAGAAAATTTAAAAATACTAATTTTCACCACAAACACTATCATTATATTCTTTTTTGGCTTCTATTTATTAAAATGGGAACCAACTGTCGTTGGAGTTTTTAGAGAAATACTAATTCTTCCAGCTTTTGTAATGCAATTATGCTTAGCATTTTATATCACAGTTATGTTATTAACTAAAAAGATGAAGCCAAACATCTTTTCCGTTGTTCATTTAACTTTAACTTTATTATTAATACTTTCTTTTCAGCTATAAAGAATTATATTTTGATATTTTATAAGTTCCTGCTTGGTTAAAAAAATATACTCTTACTTTATTGAAATTAAATGATTAACTAAATAATCATACGTATTTTTGTTTAAATTAAAATTATCGGTAATGAGAAAAATTGTTGCTTTTGGTGCTAGTTCATCAAAAAAATCAATTAATAAAATGCTGGCAAATTTTGCAGCTAAACAAATTGAAGATGCTGAAGTTAATTTATTGGATCTAAATGATTTTGAAATGCCGATTTACGGTATAGATTATGAGAATGAAATTGGTATTCCTGAACAGGCCCATGAATTTAAAAATGAATTGAGTTCTGCTGATGGGATTATAATTTCTTTCGCTGAGCATAATGGAGCTTATACTGCTGCTTTCAAAAATATCTTTGATTGGATTTCAAGAGTTGAAAAAATCGTTTGGTTCAACAAGCCAATGTTTTTATTAGCGACCTCTGATGGTGCAAGAGGAGCAATTACAGTTCTTAAAATGGCTCACGATAGAATTTCAAAAGGAGGTCAATTAGATATACCTAGCTTTTCCCTTCCAAATTTTATCCAAAATTTTGATTCTAATTTAGGTATAACAGATGAAAAATTGAAAATTGAGTTCGACTCGTGTATTAAGTCATTTAGCGAAAATTTATAATATGTCCCTAGAAATTTATCCTGTTAACAGTCAAGCAAAAGGTGATTTTAATAATGGGGAAATCTTAGAAAATAAACCAATTGGGTTTCCTGGTGATGGTGGAAAATTAAAGCCTTACTCAAATATTTTTTATTGGGCAAACGCATGGACAAGTTCAAAAAAAAGTACAATTGGGCTTCATCCACATCAAGGATTTGAAATTTGCAGTTTTGTATTAAAAGGGCAAATAAATCATTATGATACAAAGCAAAAAAAATGGATTTTGTTAAATCAAGGAGATGTTCAAATAATCAGATCTGGAAGTGGCATATCTCATGCTGAGGAATTAATGGAAAATTCTGAAATTTTTCAAATCTGGTTTGATCCTGATTTATCAAAAACACTTAAAAAAAATGCTACATATGATGATTACAAAAATGATTCATTTGAAAAATTTGAATCCAATAAAGCAACTATAAAGTTGATTAAGAATTCTAGTTCTAAGATGCAAATGGATTCGGAGGGGGTATCTATTAAAGAATATTTTATTAAAAAAGAGGCTAATAATTTTAGTATTGATGTTTTAATCGATAAAATCCATTCTTTTTTTATTTTGGAAGGAAGTATTCAAATTGAAGATAATCTTTGCTCGGCTGGGACTTTTTTTAAAGTATCAAATACAAATAAGATAGAATTCAATATTAATTCTGATGTAAAAATTTTTGAAATCATAACTCCATTGAAACTAACTCACAAAACTTACGCTAGTACTATGATTTAGAGTGCCAATAAGCCAGGCCTAGAAATAATAATTGAAATGGCGCTCTTATAATTGCAGTTTGTCTAGTTATTCCAAGCACATTTTGGGCATCTTGACTTTGAATTAAATAAATATTTGCAGGGAATACGGCAAATAAAAGAATAATGAGTCCCCAAGCAGAATACTTTCTATATTTGGTCAACAGCCCTATTCCAAAAATTACTTCAAAAAAACCACTGATGTATACTGCTTCAATTTTCCAGGGGAAAGATGAAGGCATGATCGCCATGAAATAATTAGGATTATTAAAATGCTCAATTCCAACATATGCATAAGAAATAGCCATTAAATATATTGTTGCCTTTTTTATATATCTCATTTTATAAAAATACACTTCTAATCAAGAAACAGGTATTTTATAATTAAAATATTATATTAATACTCTTTTATTGAATACTTTCGTTGGATAATTAAAAATGAAAAAATGAAAAAATTACTACTTATTGCAATAGCATTATTTGCTATTTCATGTCAAAACACTCCTGATATGAGTCTCTATAATACTAACAAGGAAATTGCTGAAAAGTGGATTAGAACATACGAATCCCCAACTAATTATGAATTATTTGAATCATTAGTTGATAAAAATATCGTTTTTCAATCTCCTCAATATGGAGTTGGAGAAGTTGGATATGACGAAATCTTAGCTCAAGCTAAATATTATATGTCTGGTTTTGAAAATGTGACATTTACTCCTAGAGCTTGGCTTCCTGGAGTTGATGAAACTACCTTAATGGCTGATGGAAGTGTTCGAGTTTATGGAACATGGAAAGGGAATAGTATCGAATCAGGAAAAACATTTTCTCTTGATGCATATCACTATTTCAATGTTAAAGATGGTAAAATTATTGAATCTGGAGATTACTTTGACGCCACAGGAATGGTTGTGGCTACGCAACCTGACCCGGTTGAAGAGGCTGCTGCTGAATAATTCATATCTTATCTAAAACTTAAACCCTGCCTATTGGCGGGGTTTTTTGTATTTAGTATATTTAAAACATGAATGATTTATTAGAATCTCATTTCGGCATAATCCCTCTTAAAGTTGAGAAATTAAATGGATATGACAGCATAAATTATTTGGTGAAAACAAACGATAATAAGTATCTATTCAAAACATATAATACCCTAGAGCTTTTGCCTTTTTTAAAGGCTGAAACCGAAGCTTTAAAGTTTTTAGATAATAATAAAATATTTAATTCGCCAATGCCAATAGAGTTTTTAGATGGCGAATATGTAAAAAAAATAACTTACAAAGGGCAAGAAATTTTGATTCGACTTTTGTCTTATATAGAAGGGGTTTTTATAGGAGAAATTAAGTCTTCAACTGAAATTACAAATTCACTCGGTATTTTATTAGCCAAATTAAATTTAAAACTTCAGTCATGGGATAATTCTGTAATTAAAAGTAAAGAGTCCGTGTGGAATTTAAATTCCTTCACAATGTGCAAGGAGTCCATTTACCTAATTGAAAAATATTCAGACAGAAACTTGGTTCACTATTTTTTTCAGCAATATGAGTTTGAGGTCATACCACATGAACAAAAATTAAGAAAATCAATAATTCATAATGATGCAAATGAATGGAATTTACTTGTTGAAAATAATTTAGTTACTGGTATAATTGATTTTGGAGATATTTCATATTCTGATTTAATAAATGAATTAGCAATAGCAATTGTTTATAATTCCTATAAAGAGTCAGATTACTTATTCTGGGCAGAAAAACTAGTAGCATCGTACAATTCTATAATCCCATTAGAAGAAATTGAAATTAAGATTCTTTATTATAAAGTTGCTTTGAGACTATGTGTTAGTGCTTGTAATTCTGCGAAAGCTAAAAATACAAATCCTGAAAACAAGTATGCAATACATAGTGAGTCAAAAATATTAAAGATGTTGAGAGAGTGGATTAAAATTAGTCCATTTCGTGCAGAAAATTTTTTTAGAAAAGCCTGTGGTTATAAGAAATTGATACCAACTGAAAAAGCTTCTTTGATATCAAGAAGAAAAGAAATTTTCAGCACTAGTATATCGCTTAGCTATAAAACTCCTATTTTGTTTAAAAAGGCTGCATTTCAATACATGTATGATGAACAAGGGAATACATTTTTAGATGCTTATAACAATATTCCTCATGTTGGACATTGTCATCCAAAAACAATTAAAGTAGGTCAAGATCAAATGTCAAAATTAAATACAAATACCAGATATTTGTATGATTCTCTTTATGATTATTCAGAAAAATTACTCGCTAAATTTCCAAAAAGTCTGAATAAAATTTTCTTAGTAAATTCTGGAAGTGAGGCTTCTGATTTAGCAATCAGAATTGCCAAATGGTATACTAAAAAAAATAAGCTAATGGTGGTTGAGCAAGGATATCATGGACATACTCAAATTGGGATTGAAATAAGTGATTATAAGTTTAATAATTCCAAGGGTATTGGGCAACAGGAACATATTTTAAAAATACCTCTTCCGGATTATAAAAACAAGATAAAGTCAGTTGATCAAATAATTCATGGATTCGATAACCAACTAAATAACAATAGGAATAACGTAGCTCTTTTTATAAGTGAAACAATTTTAGGGTGTGCTGGACAAGTTCCCCTTCCAAAAAATTTTTTAAAAAATGTTTACTCCAAAATACGAGATCAGGGTGGTGTTTGCATTGCAGATGAAGTTCAGACTGGGTTTGGTAGAAGTGGAAATCATTTTTGGGCTTTTGAAGATCAGGATGTTGTTCCTGATATGGTTATCATTGGAAAGCCTATGGCAAACGGTCATCCAATGGGTGCTGTAATAACATCAAAAAAAATAAGTGATTCTTTTGGAGAGGGCGTTGAGTTTTTTAGCTCCTTTGGAGGAAACCCTGTTTCTTGTGAAATAGCTAATACTGTTTTAGAAATTATAGAAGAAGAAGATTTGCAGTCAGAAGCAAAAGAAATAGGAGAATATTACATGAAGAAGTTGAAAAGTTTAAAAAAGGATAGTTATTTTATAGGAGAGGTCAGAGGTAAAGGTCTTTTTTTAGGTATTGAGATAATCACTAAATCTGGCAACCCTAATCCTATTCTCGCTCAAAAAATTAAAAATGGTTTAAGAGATAAATTTATTCTTGTCGGAACAGATGGAGAGTTTAACAATGTAATCAAAACCAAACCTCCCCTATGTTTTAATAAACAAAATGTTGATCAGGTTATATTAGAATTTTCTAAAATTATTAAAAAAATTAATTAAACCTTTCGATTTTATCTTCAAAATTACCAGGCGTTCTAGGTTCTATTTCAACTGAGTATTTTCCCATGTAAAAAAATCCAAGACATTTTTCACCTTCCTTTAGAGTAATATGCTCTCCTAAATAATTCATTAACGAAGGGGAGCTCCAATACGAACCAATACCTATACTACTTGACATAAGCCACAAGTTTTGGACTGCCATTGATACAGAGGCCAATTCTTCCCACTCTGGGATGGATTCCTTTGGATCTCTCTGCATACAAATAGCTATTACAACAGAGGATTTATTAATTTTTTCTTTAATTTTTTCATACCTAAACTTAGAAAAAGTTTGAGTTGTTTCTTGATATTTACCAGCTAAAAAATCACCTAACTTTTGTTTAGAGTTCTTTTTAAAAACCTTAAATCTCCAGGGCTCTGTTTTTCTGTGAGTGGGAGCCCAATTGGCAGCTTCTAAAATTTTATTTAACTCCTTTTCATTTATTGGAGATTCATTATACAGATTTGGCATTATTGACCTTCTGTTCTTAATTATTTTATAAATGTCCATTGATTAAACAACATTGTCTTTTAGCCAGACAAGGCTTTCGTCAAAATTTGAAAAAACTTGTTCAGCAGGTATCAAGTCAGGTATTATATCTATTCTCTCCATCATATACTTGGGTTGTTCAACTATATTTACAAGTAATACTTTCTTGCCAGAGTTAATCAAATCAACTAAAACATCCTCCATTGCATATAATCCTGACTGATCAATGTATGGCATTTTGTTAAGACGAATAATGACAGTTGTAGCGTTTTCAGGTATTTGCTTAGCTAATTGTTGAAAATCCGAAGTAGATCCAAAAAACAAAGGTCCTTCAATATGTTTTATAAATACATTTTTAGGAACATTTTTTTCATCGTCCCAAGGAATTTCTTCAAGAGGAATAATTGATGATCTCTGAGCGGTTAAGTCTCCAATTTTTTTCATAAACATCAAAGATGCAATTATAAGACCTATACCAACAGCATATACAAGGTTCCATACAGATGATAATACCAATACAATCAACATTATTGCAACTTCAGCTCTAGGCATGTATGGAATTGCTTTTAACCCTTTATAGTCCATCACACCAATTCCAACCGTAATCAAAATTCCAGCTAAAACTGCAGCTGGTATTAAAGAAGCAATAGGTCCTAGGGCTAATAAGATAATAAGCAATACAATTCCAGCAATCATCCCTGAAATTCTTGTTTTACCCCCTGCATTTATATTTACAACCGTTCTTATAGTTGCTCCTGCTCCTGGGATTCCACCAAAAAGAGCACCAATAGAGTTACCTATTCCCTGACCAATAAGTTCCTTATTCGGTTTGTGTTTTGTCTTTGTCATATTATCAGCTACTACCGATGTTAGAAGTGAATCAATTGCTCCCAACAAAGCAAGAGTAAGTGCAGTAAAAAAGTATGGAGTAATACTGCTCAAGTTAAATCCATAAAATATTTTAAAGTTAGGTAATGGCAGTCCGCTAGGTATTGTTTCAATTGTTCTATAGTCTAGTTTAAATACAATCGCAATTCCCGACATTACAAGAAGGGCTACAAGAGTGCTGGGAATAGCAGTCGTTATTCTTTTGAAGCCATAAATAATTATTATGGTACCTAGGGCAAGTAAAAGTTCTAAAATATTAATGTTTGTAAGTGAATTAGATAAAAACCTGATAGATCCAATTACACCTGAGGCTTCTGCTCCCGCAAGAGCTTTTGACTCTTTTAATATATCTTCTTCAGGAATATTTTGCGCTCTTTTGATTGTTTCTGTAATTTCTTCTAAAACAAGAATTCCTTCTTGCATTTCTTCATGTAATATATTGTCTAATATTAACTCTTCTGCTCTTGGCTTGAAGCTTTCAACAAATTCTTTGTCTTCGGTTGGATAATATCCAATTGCAGGTGCTATTTGTGTAAGAAGAATTATGACTCCTATTGCCGTCATAAATCCTGAAACTACTGGATATGGTATGTATTTGATATACTTACCAAACCCCACAACACCCAGGCAAATTTGTATAAGTCCAGATAATAAAAAAACTGTTAAAATCGACGGCAAAGCTTTAGACACATCTCCATCGTTTAAGGCTACAATACCCCCAATTACAACCATACTTACCGCTGTCATGGGAGCTGTAGGGCCAGAGATTTGTGTTTCAGTTCCGCCGAATAAAGCAGCAAAAAAACTTACAAAGATAGCCCCATATAATCCAGCACTAGGTCCTAATCCAGAACTAACTCCAAAAGCTAAAGCAAGTGGTAAGGCAACTATTCCTGCAGTAAGCCCACCAAAGATATCTCCCTTAATATTAGAAAAATTTAATTTATTCATTATTTAATTTTTAAAATTTACAATCCCAGTTTCTACATCATACATGGCTGAACATATCGAAACCTTATCAGAATCAATCATTTCTTTCAATATACTGCTGTGTGATTTAATATCGTTAATTGAATTATTTAAATTATTATTAGCGACAGAATTAACAAAATGAATATTGCTGGAATTCCTCATTTCCGATTGATCTGTCTTTGTTTTGTCAATGGCTGGTTTTATTTTTTGTAAAAGGTGCGTTAAATTTCCATCTTCCAATCCATCACATGCTCCTTTAACTGCACCACAAGATGTATGACCGAGAATAACTATTAATTTTACTCCTGCATACTTACATGCATATTCAATGCTACCTAAAACATCTTTGCTTATAACATTACCGGCAACACGCGCGCTAAAAATATCTCCAATTCCTTGATCAAAAATTGTTTCAACTGGTACTCTAGAATCAATACAACTTAAAACAATTGAAAATGGATACTGTCCATTTGATGTGTCAGAAATTTGAGATTTATAATCTCTTTCTACGAAGTTTTTATTTAAAAATCTCTCATTTCCTTTTTTTAAAAAGTTTAATGCTTCTGCGGAAGAAATTTGGGATTGTGATTTTTTTGTTTGAGCTTTAATATTATTCATTTGTAGGTTCTTAGTTGATTGCATTGCTAAAATAGATAAGAAAAAATTAAAAAAAAATTTAAAAAAAATTAAAAATATGTTAAAATCTGTCTTGTTTTTAACTAATCTAAATATAAAATACTGATATATATTTATTTATATTGGTTCTAACCGCAATGCATTTTACATTTATATAAATTAAACTTAAAGTTATGTCTATAAGAATCGGTAATAGTTGCTCAAATTGTGATAGTATTCAATCAGATAATGTTTGTCAAATACATTCAGTCTCTGTAAATCCAACATATACATGTAATAGTTTTTCTATGAAAATATCTATAAAAAATGACGCTAGTTGCGTTACATGTGCACGTTACGAATCCCCAACATGTGCTAACCCTAAGAAAGCTGCTCCCAAAATGTCCTGTTCTCACTGGGCTCCTAGAAATGCTGTTGCTTAATATTATTAAATAAAAAGCCATGATTTGTTAAATTCTCTGGGTTTGATATTCTGAAAAAAACTTAAGACATCCCTTGTTTTACTATATCCTAGAATAAAAGTCTGGACAATTTTCGGTTTAATAGTTTCAATAGTTTTTGTTAGGCTTACATGATTTGAATGATTGGAAAAATTTAAAATGTTATTTTTCAAACAGGTTCATTCAAAATCTAATAATTACTTTTGATGGGTTTATAATAAAAAAATTAAGCCCCGTAGTTCAAAGGATAGAATAAAAGTTTCCTAAACTTTAGATACAGGTTCGATTCCTGTCGGGGCTACAAGTATTTTCCGTTACTAAAAATTCTAAGTCAAATTTGACTGACCAAGATTTAAAAGTTGAATTCATTAAAGTCTAACCAAAAAAAAACCAAGCCTCAGTAGGCTTGGTTTTTTAATTTTAAAATTATTAGCTACTATTTATCAGCTAAATATTTTTGAATCTGAACTTGCATTCCATTAACATCCATCCAGTCAGATAACTCAGCAATCTTTCCGTCTGAATTAAAGTTTAAAACTCCGTAGTACTTATTATAAACCTTAGCTCCTGACTCCGTATGAGTCCCTGACCAAGTTCCGTAAACTCTCATTCCATATGGACTAGAAGACGCTCCTTGATCTCCATCTCCTGATGAAAATGCTGAACCTGCCCAAAATGCTGGTGCGTTTGAATTTACTAACCCTTCACCTTCTGAAAAAATTATATTATCAAATTGATCAAAATAAAGTTGAAATTGTGATTTTGCATCATCATATCCAAGAATTTGATTTCCATTATATGCTGGAGGACTCCATTTTAAAGAATCTGCCATTGTAGCCATTAAATCTTCAATATTTTCTTCCTTAAAAGCTTTCCTATAAGCACTAAACGTTTCAATTTGGTTTTCAAAAATTGCCTTATCATCAGTAGAAGAAACATCCATTTTAACTTTTGTATCTACACTAGAGTTACACGATATTAAAATCAATGTTAATGTGACTAAACTAAATATTTTTTTCATTTTAAGTTTTTTTATTAAATTCAAAATTACAAATTTTAAATGAATAATAGCTTTTAAGTATTAAAAATCAATACGTTATAGTAATAAATTGTTTTTTTTTGCAATTAAATCTCCTTCAAAACTTTAAGCTGTTCTTCCAAAAAAAGTTTTTCTAGACTGCTCTGAAAGTGGGACACCCTCAATATTATTATAATTAAATGTGACTAGTATTCTTTCACCTTCAACAACCTGGGTCACCCTATGTAGTGACTTGTTTCCCTTAAAAATCATTAGATCACCCTCGAAAGCTGGCTGAACATTTGGCTCAATTTTATTGTCAAGAATATCTTCAACTAGTTGATAGTTTTCTGATCCGTCGTCACTGTAACGCATATCAGTAAAATATTGGTAATTGCCTCCTTTTTCACAGTTTTTAATTAGTAAAGTAATGGTGAAGTCAGAATTATCGAAGTGCCAGTCAAGTGCATCTCCAGACTCGTAGTAGTTAATGTTAACACTTGATAAGTCATCGCCATAAGGGTAAAGATTTGAAACTCCCAGTAAAGAAGAAAAAAACTTTTGAATTTTAGAAGAATTATATATCTGCATTAAATAGGATTTATCTGAAATTAAATCATTTGCTACGCACTTTTTAGTAGTCCTCATTATTCTATTTCTAGCACTATTAACTTCATACGATAAGTCTGTGGGTTTAACATAAACATTGTACTCTGAGCTACTATTATATGCGTCTGACTTTAATGAATTAGCCTCAACAACCATTTCTTTAAGAATTTTTTTAGATATAAAATCTTTGAAAACAAGTATTCCTTTATCCCTTAAAAGCTGTGAAAATTTATCTGTCGACGAAAAAAAAAATTCATCGTATTGTTTGCTTAATAGATCACTAAATTTTACCATTTTTAATGTTTTATCATTTAATCTAAAATTATAAAAATCTGAATTAATTATATACATTTAAAAAAATATTTATATGAAAAAAACTCCAATAGAAGTTTTTAGTAATTGGGTCGAAAGTGGTAAAGATTTAGGAATGGAAACCGGACACAGTAAGTCTGTAGATAATATGCTTGATTATGCCACCAAAAATCAAAAAAACTTCAGTTTTATTGATGCTGGATGTGGAAATGGCTGGGTGGTACGAAAAATTTCTAAAAATTCTAAATGTATATCTGCAACAGGAATCGATGGGTCTTTAAAAATGATAACTAAAGCAAAAAAATTAGATGCTTTTAATGATTATGTATGTGAAGACTTAAATAGTTGGATGCCAAAAAATAAAGTTGATATAGTTCATGCAATGGAAGTTTTTTATTATTTCGAAAGACCTGATAAATTAATCCGCTATATTTATTCTAATTGGCTAAAAAATAATGGGAGATTAATAATTGGGATAGACTTCTATTTTGAAAACACTGTTTCACATACATGGCCAGAGGATACAGGAGTTTCAATCATGAAACTATTAAAAGAAAACGAGTGGGTGAAATTTTTTAATGAAACAGGCTTCAAAGATGTAATTTCATGGAGGGTTGGTGAAAAAGAGGGTTGGAATGGAACTCTTATTATAACAGGTGTTAAATGATATAAAAATTATGAAAAATTGGATAATAAAAGACAATAAGCTTTTAAAAGAATTTAAGTTTAAAGATTTTAATGAATCTTTAATTTTTATAAATAAAATAGGTGCTGAAGCTGAGTCATTAAATCATCACCCAACAATTATTAACACGTATAACTCTGTTGTTATTGAGTTGTGGACACATACTGAAAACAAAGTAACTGAGCTTGATTATATATTAAAAGAAAAAATTGATCAAATACGTTCATCAATTTTATGATAAAAAATTATTATTGTAATTCATTATTGATTTTATTTTTATTATTGGTAAATACAGGTTGCTCTGAAAATTCTAATAAAATAAAATACCTTGCTCTAGGAGATAGCTATACAATTGGTGAGGGGGTTGAAATAGGTGAAAGATGGCCAAATCAACTGGCATTAAGGATTGGGAAGAAATACAATTCTCAGGTAGATCTTGAAATAGTAGCTAAAACAGGATTTACTTCGGCTGAATTATTAGATACAATCAGCAAAATAAATATTTCGAAAAATTATGACTTTGTTTCTCTTTTGATAGGAGTTAATAATCAGTATAAAAATTTAGACATATTACTTTTTCAAAAAGAATTAAATATTTTAATGGATAAGGCAATCAACTTTGCGAGTGGCAATAACGAAAAAGTATTTGTTTTGTCAATTCCAGATTGGGGAATTACTCCATTTGGGGTAATTAAAAAAAGAAGTAATGTAAGTGAGGAGATTGATGCCTATAATAAATTAGTTTATGAAATGAGTTCTTCTAAAGGAATTCAATATTATGATATTACAGATATCTCAAGAAAAGTTAATGAGATTGACGATTTATTAACTGGTGACAAACTCCATCCAAGTCCATTAATGTATTCCATGTGGGTTGATAAAGTCATTGATTTTTTTGATTAAAATTATAAAATGAAAAAAGTATTTTTTGGATATTTGACCACTAAAAATAAAATTATTACACGAATTATATCCTTTATTTTTATAATTTCTTCCCCTATTTTTTATTACAAAACTACCGATGGCCTTTTTGTTGAAGATGTTTTGGCTATGTACTTTTATGGTTCAAGTTTAGAGGTGTTTTATTTTTGGGGAAGCAGTTTTATTATTATAGTTTTGATTAGTGTCCTTCTTTCTAAAAATAAACAATATGAAAATTAATACTATGCTTTTTTTACTCATCCTTATTTTTAATGTTAACTGCTCAAAAGACTCAATTAGTATTGATGGTTCCTATTTATCTGAAGATGACATTACTTTAGCTTTAAAAATCCACAATGATGCAAGGTCAGATGTTGGAGTGCCAAATCTTAATTGGTCGAATAGTCTATCTGAAGATGCCTTAGAATGGGCCAAAATAATGGCTGAAAAAGAAGATATGTTTCACTCATCTAATGCTAGTAGACCTGGTCAAGGAGAAAATTTATATTATTGGTGTTGCAGTACTGGTGAAATCGAATCTTTTAGCGCTACTCCTGGAGGAGACGCATCACAGTTATGGTACAATGAAATCTCTGATTATACTTACTCAGAAATTGGATCTCCTTTAAACGCTGATGTAATGATAGGTCATTATACTCAAATGATATGGGATTCAACAACTGAGGTTGGAATGGCTCAGGCCAAAAGTAAATCGGGTAAGCTTTTTGTAGTTGCAAGATATAGCCCTCCAGGAAACTGGGTAGGAAATTTTCCATATTAATTAATGTAATAAATTATAACATATTAAAAATAGTGTATTATTATTATTATGATATAATTTATAATATATATTTATAACACTATAAAAATATTATATCTATTTTTATAGTGTTATATTTTATTATATCTTTAAAGAAAAAATTGAAGGCGGCAAAATACATTAAACTTGAAACTTCTGACCCAAACGACTCACGACAAACAATAAAACATACTCCTGATGGTTTAAGATATTTAGAAGTGGTGGATAAGTGTAGCGATAGAATTGCTTTTTTAGACAGAGAGCTTGGAAAAAATATAATCAAACTTGCATCTTCTAATGAGATTGACACTCTTTTGGTTTATACAATAAGCTTTCTAGGTAAAAATGGGCTTGATATCTTGAATACTATAAAAACACTAATCATTCTTAACATTAATATTAAGGCTGAAAAAGAAGGCTTAGAGACACTGAATGCCGACGGAAGCATCAACAATTCTATACTTACTTTGGTCAACATGATGAGTTCAATTTATGAACATGAAAAAAATATAAAAATCCAAAAACAAAAAAAAGGAATAATCTTCGCTAAACAAAAAGGGGTTTATGAATCCAACGGAGGTTATAAACCAAAACTTAGCTATTCTGGGTTTATAAATAAAGAAAAAAATAAAAATTGTTTAATAGAGTTACAAAAAGGAGAAAGTATTCGGAAATCAGCTGAACTATCTGGAGTATCCTTAGGGACTTCAGTAAAAGTTAAAAAGCTTGCTGAAGAAAATGGGGATCTATAAAAACTAAGTATATAGATTAAATCTTTTAACGTTTTGAAACTTTATTATTAGAAATTGATCTTTGACGAGAACATTTAAACCTATCGATTTCAGATTCTCTTATTTTTACATGCTTCGTTTTCCTTCCCTGAACTCTTTCTCGCCACAACCGAAAACTCTTTGGCTTTAGCTCATTTCGCATCAACTTAATAACATCTTGTTCTTTTAGTCCAAATTGAGACAAAATAGCATCAAAGGGTGTTCGATCCTCCCAAGCCATTTCAATAATTCTATCTACTTTCTCAACAGGAATTAATTTTAAATCTTTTTTCATAATAACTTGATTTTAAATACAATATTCGCCTATGATATTTTCTTATTGTTATCTAAAAAATAGGAAACGCCTACTAGAATTATTCCTAAAATGAAAAGCATCTCTTTATTCTCCAGTAAAAAGTCGAATAAAGCCAATATTATACTTATTACAACAAGTGAAGCCCCTATATACTTTGAAATATATTTCATTAAACCTTTTATTAAAACTTAATAGTTACTAGAAGTCTATAAACAACATAAACACCAATTATCGTCCATATTATTCGTCTATTTTTAATGTACCATTCCATTGTTAAAGTTTTATTTAGAGTCTCTATCAATATTCAAAATTACAGCCAATAATATAGAAACTGCAATGATTAGCAATCCAATAATAAAAAAATGATCTGAAGGCTTAGCCCCTTCTAAAAAGCCTTCCCCTAACTTTTTGTCAATCAGATAAATAAATGATCCCAGCGGAAATAATATTAGGATAAAAGCCCATTTGCTTTGAATTTTTTTCATAAATAAAAGTTACGAATTTTATAATCAAAAATCCGGCTTATAATCACTCCTATCTCCCTTGATTAATTTTAAATATAGCATTATTGATTTTTCTTGAACAAAAACATCCTTAATCTCTTTATTTAAAAGACTCATTAACTGGTCGTACTCCCCGTAAACTTGAGTACTTAATGGGTTTTCCAAAACTTTTAAGTTTAAATGTCTAAGAGATTTAATAAATTTCTTAATTACAGGAATATAGTCGTCCTTAAGAGGTATTAGAGTTATTTCAGCAGAGATATTCATTCTATTGATTTAATTAAATTATTGTTTGTTTACGAAAGTAAATAATTATGACTTTTAATATAATCCCCCAATCCTTTTTTTTGAATTTGTAAATTTTTGTTTCGATTTCAATAGAGATGTAAGTGTTGAATTTAATTCATGTTTAAATTTATTTATTTTCTCTTTATCTCTAATTTTTTTGCCTGCATTGAAAGAGTTTTAAGAAGATACTTTTTCATTGGGTTTCAATTAAATAAAAATCTAATTTAATTTTTAATTAGCACTAAATAACTTTTTCTTTTAATTTTGAGGCATATTAATTTTAACTAACAGAAATTTATTTTTGAGATGAAAAAAATAAAATTAACTTTTTATTTGTTTTTTACTGCTGGCTGTTTATTCCAGCTAAAAGCTCAAGAGCGTCAAGATAACGCCTGGAAAGCTTTGTTTACTGATTTTAGCCTAACTGCAAGTAAAACTGTTCGTTTAGAGACGCATATAAGAACAAAAAGATTTTTTACTGAGAATGATCAATATTTAATTCGACCTTCAATAATTTTTAAGCTCAATAAATATTCAAGTTTTGCAACAGGTGTGTCATATTTATCAACTAATATGCCTGATAACCGTTTAATTGAAAACAACATCTGGCAGCAGTTTAGTTTTTCGCTCCCTATTAATCAAGTTAGCTATTTTGGTTGGATTCGTCTGGAACAAAGATGGAAAAAAAGAGGAAATCTTCCTCAAGATTTTGGCTCAAGAATCCGTTTTAGATCTGGCTTTCAGATCCCAATCAGAACAAAACTATCTTCGACTCATTTAGTTGTTTTTAATGAAGTTTTTCTCTTAATTGAAAAAAACTTTCCATACCAATATGATCAAAACTGGACGTTTTTTGGTTTTCAGCAAAAATTATCAAATAAATTAAGATTATTAAGTGGCTTCCAAAGAAACTCAATTAATAAAAAAGGAGGTTTTTTACATAAAAATATTTGGTCAACTTTACTTTTTTACAAATTATAATTTTTAAAATTTTAACAAATATTAATTAAGTTAAATCATTAGCTTAAATGCAGTATGATTGTATTTTTTTATGAACTATATTCGCGAAAAAATGCTTTTATCTAATCCTATTATTTCAAAAATTTAATGAATAGTATATTAATAGTTGTCTCGCTATCTGTGTGTACCTATACAATATTGAAAATTAAAGAAATCATTGACCCTTCACTGACACTAGCATTAATGACCGTAATGTTCCTCTTAGACGGTGCAATTTTATATGGATTTCACCTTTTGGGCTCTAACAACAAAGAAATCTCGGTAGGGATATTATTTGGAACAATCATTAAAGTGCTTTTGCTTCTTTTTGATGAATCGAACGGAAAGAAGTAAAATAAAAATATTATAATTAGGGGGTATTCCAAAGATAAATTGCGAGTGCAATAAGACAAATAATGTTTATAGCCATTGCTGTGTAAAAAATTTTCTTGGATGGTTTCAACTTTGTTATTTAATTTAAAATAATAAATTATTTTATATCTCTTTTAATCAAACTACATATTTTGAAATAAACTAACGATAAATAACCATAGATTTTTCCATAATAAATAAAATAAATGGCCTGATATAAGGCCTATTGTAAGGACTTTTTGACTTTTATTACCTCCGCCAAACAGACCGATTTTTTTTACCAAAAAAAATGACCCCAAGACACTTATTACGATCCAGATGAAAAAAGCAGCATAATCAATGAGTGTAAAAAAAGAAATCATCGTCTTTAAACAAATGTTTATTTGTCAACAATTTATAATTTTTTATACATAAATCACTAACAAAATTAAAATTTATATATTTGCAGTTCAAATTAAAAATATAATAATGAATAACGGAACAGTAAAATTTTTTAACAACAATAAAGGCTTTGGATTCATCACTCCTGATTCAGGAGATAAAGATGTTTTTGTGCATGCTAACAATCTAATTGATGACATCACAGAAGGAGACAAAGTAAGTTACGAATTAGAGTCAACTGAAAAGGGACCTAGCGCAATAAATGTGAAAGTAGCATAATTGCTATAAACATACCTTTACACAAAAGCCTATCATTTATGATAGGCTTTTTTTATACCCTTACTTAAGCAATTCTTCTTCTAGCCCCTACTGGAAATTAATAATAGAAAAAGTAAAACTTGCTTAAAAAAACTTCTATTTTTATATCTTATACATATAATATTCAATTCCATATTAGGAAATAAAATGGTTAAGTACGATTACATAATTATTGGAGCTGGTTCAGCAGGGTGTGTTTTAGCAAACCGACTCTCTAAAGATTTCAAAAATCGAGTTCTGTTAATTGAGGCCGGGGGGCCCGACGATAAAATTGAGATAGGTATTCCTGCTGGGTATGCTAATCTTCATCGATCTAATGTTGACTGGGGTTTCTGGACTGAACCTCAAAAGTTCGTTAATAATAGAAAAATATATTTACCAAGAGGCAAAACTTTAGGCGGCTCAAGCTCTACAAATGCAATGGCATATGTAAGGGGGAATAAATCAGACTATGATCATTGGAAAAGTTTAGGAAATAAAGGATGGTCCTATGATGAAGTTCTTCCTTATTTTAAAAAATCAGAATATAACGAGGATATTAATAATAAATACCACGGGGAAAAAGGATTATTAAATGTCTCTTATGCAAAAGGTTTTCAGACTCCATATGCTCAAGCTTTTATTGATGGTTGTTCTGAAGTAGGAATTCCAAAAACAGATGATTATAATGGCAAACACCAAAATGGAGCTAGTCTTCTTCAGTTTACAATAAAAGATGGGAAACGCCATAGTGCTGCATCAGCTTTTTTAAAGCCTGCAATGAAAAGAGAAAATCTAAATATTCTCACGTGGGCAAGAGTTAAAAAAATATTAATAAAAGACAAAAGGGCTATTGGTGTTGAGTTTTTAAATAAAAAAGGGGAGTTCAAAAAAGAGTTTGCTCATAAAGAAGTTATCCTATCCGCTGGAACCTTTCAATCTCCTCAAATACTTATGCTTTCTGGAATTGGAGATGCTAAAAAGTTGAAAGTAAGTGGTATTAAAGTAAATAAAAATCTCAAGGGTGTTGGAAGTAATTTACAAGATCATTTAATAGTACTTGTGTCAAGTCTTTCCAAGAATCAGGAAGGCTTTAATCATCATTTAAAACCAATGAATCAATTTTTTGACATTCTAAACTATTTTATTAATAAAAAAGGTCCAATGACTTGTAGCATATTGGAAGCTGCAGCTTTTTTTTCAGTCCACAACTCTATTAATCCAAATCTTCAATTCCACTTTTCTCCTCTCCAAATTGGAAGTGATTACACAACAGATGTTTATAATCCAAAAACATACCCTAAGATAGACGGATACTCAGTTGTACCTACACTACTTAAACCAAAAAGTAGAGGATACGTTGATATTAAATCAGCAAATTTTATGGATGACCCTATAATTCAACCCAATTTTCTTTCAGATGAAGAAGATTTAAAAATCTTAGTAACCGGAACTAAAAAAGCACTAGATGTTTTAAACTCCAATGCATTCAGCCCGTTTAGAAATGAAAATAATCTACCTAAAGATAAATCTGAAAATGGAATTATAGAGCATATCAAAAAATCTTTAGAAACGGTATACCATCCAGTAGGGACAAATAAAATGGGTGACGATAAAATGGCTGTTGTAGATGCTGAATTAAAAGTTCACGGATTGTTGGGCCTCAGGGTTGTAGATGCCTCAATTATGCCAACAATAGTTTCTGGCAATACAAATGCTGCATCGATAATGATTGCGGAAAAAGCTGCAGATATGATATTAAAATCATAAAATATAATTCCTCAAAATTAATCCTCTAATTACTATTAACCAAAAATTAAATAATTCGTGGTCTTTTGCTTCACTAGAGGATTAAAATTAAGTAAAATAGTATATTAAAAATATAAAAAAGTAAACAGTTAAATATCCTCTGTAATAATTCCTAATTTTTAAATACTCTTTGTTTTCTGGGTACAGATTGAAAAATAATCCTAAAATTTCTTTTTTAAATATAGGCTTAATATTGATTTTCCAATCATTTGTTTGATAAATGATTTTTCTAAATTTACTCCTAAAAAAGGAGCTTGGAATTCCCCAAAAAAATAAAAGAATCAATAAAATTGCTTTTTTGCTCAAAAGTTGATGTTTATTTAAATCTCTATTTGTAAAAACTCAATTTCTGGGTTTTGTCTAAAATGGTTACAAACTATTAAGTTATTATTTTTGGTTGTAAATACTTTAAAAACATAATATTCGTCCATTTCTCTTCTTGATATTTCAAGGTCATATTTTTTAACTGTACGCATAACAAAATTAATTAAAGGAAACTTAAATTTAATTTGAATTGGAATAATTATTTCTTTTGTAATAATATTATTTGCCTTTATAGTCAATTTAGCACATTCTTTATATGCAGAAATCAACCCTCCAATACCTAATTTAGTTCCTCCAAAATATCTAACTACAATAATTAAAATATTAGTGAGGTCGAATGACATTATCTGACCGTATATAGGGGTTCCAGCACTATTTCTTGGCTCTCCATCATCATTTAATCGGCAGGTTTTATTTGAAATCCCTATCTGATATGCATAACAAAAATGCCCGGCAGTATGGTGTGTTTTTTTTAGGTTATTTATATGTTTTCTAACCAATTCAACTTCATGTATCGGGAATGCATAGCCAATAAACTTACTTTGTTTTTCTTTCAACAAAAACTTAGAGCTTACATTAATAGTTCGATATGTGTTTTTCATTAATTTAAATATACTGAATAGTCCTTTTTTAGTTGTAATTAATAGTTTTTATATCTTGTGATTTTAATCATAACTTTTTAATTGACTGTTTAATTATGGAACTGAACATACTTGGTCAAAATCTAACTGAATGTTGTTTGAATCCTTTAACAGGCTATTTTAGAGATGGTTCTTGCAAAACAAACAATCTAGATCTAGGAACCCATACTGTCTGTGCGATAGTTAATCAGGATTTTCTTGAATATTCTGCTTCCATGGGAAATGATCTCATGACGCCCCAACCACAATGGGATTTTTTTGGATTAAAACCAGGAGACAAGTGGTGCTTGTGTGTTTTACGATGGCTAGAAGCAGAAAAAGTGGGTAAGGCACCTCCTATTGTTTTAGAGGCTACTCATGAAAAAACATTACAATTCACTTCATTAAAATTATTGAAAAAATATGGTATTTAATAACTATCTAATCCTAAGAGTGTGTATTTTAGACTGAGTTTATTATTTTAACAAAAAGATATTTAATTTTAAAACACATAGGTATATAATTAAAAATATAAAACATGAAACAATTTATAACAAAATGGTATCCAGTAATTTTAGCTTTCGCATGTATGTTATATTCTATTGGATTTGGTATTGCTGGCATGACTGATGAAGCTCAATATTCAGCTCATTGGCCTGGAACAATTTTATTGTTTGCAATAGCAATTAGACAAAGAAGAACATCATGAGCATAAGTTTTTTTATAGTGGGAGGTGTCATTTTCTCTTTATACATATACCTTACCTTGTGGAATATTTTCTATTCTAGTAGAAAACAAAGGCAAGAGAATTATCCAAAAATTTCTAAAAATCAAGATAAGAAGTCTGAAGAAAGTTGATTACGAGTACATTTGAAATGCGAAAAAACTTAAATTACTTTAAATTTATTCAAAGTAATTTTAGATATGTTTTATATTGGGATGTACTACCAAAAAACATATATGGCTAATAACAGCCCTCCAATTAAAAACGAAAAACATCCTGTAAAGAAGCATCCTTGATAAATATCTTTTTCTCTTATCATCTCTTCGGCCATAATCAAATATAGCTCAAAAATAAATTCAAGATTATTTTAAAAGTTTAGACATATTTTTTTTGATATGTATTTTACTATTTTTTATAGTTTTTATTAATCATATAAATAAACAAGGGTGGAACAAAAAAAATAAAAATTATTCCAAAAAATACATATAGGAAATAACCTAAAATACCCGAGAAGATTAAAGCTAACAAGTATTTGTTTTTCATATAATAATATTAAAATCATTGTCCCAATTACTCGAAACTAAGGACGAAGTATTAGGATGTTTTTTATTTGTTACTTTTATAAAATATATGAAAAAAGTTCTATTTTTTTGTCTTTTGATTACATCTTTTCATGTTTATTCTCAAAAAGAATTTAGTAATGTGGTTTTAAACAGAACTTCTAATCGTAGTCCTTTTAGAGGCTTTGCTATAGGGTTTTTAGTTCAAGGCCAATTAAAATATCCGTATCCATATTATGGCCCTGAAGTTAATGGTTTGTATAATGACGGTGCTTATCATTATATGATTGATTTTTATATAAAAAAATTCTTGGTTGGCTTTCAAGTGACGGATGAGTATTTATATCTCCAAAAAAATGATTCCAATGCTGTTTGGAAGCCGAGAGGCTTTAATGGTAGTTTTACTTCGCTCACAAGAGCTTATTGGATTTCATTAGGGTACAACATTTATGATGAGTTTAATTTTAAATTAAGTATTGGTTTTAGAAATGGCCCAAAAAAGAGTTTTCTTATGACCAGTAAGTCTCCGTCTGAAATTGCTGTTGGGTTTAATTATAATGACCCCTCTAATTTACTTAATGAGCCCGGAGAGATGATGGATGGATATTCTGAAATTGATTTTTCAGCATCAATAAATTATCCTATAAAATTGTATAGAAAGATAGCTGCTGTTCCTGAGATTGGATATTCTTTTAAACACGGAGGGTTGATAACAGGCATGAGTTTTCTATTTTTAAATTAATAGTATGAAAAGATTATATTTTTTTGTTTTATTGCTTTTACTGAATGGTTGCTTTGATCGTGTTTTATCTGATGATGTTTTTGAAATTACTAAGGCAAAATCACCACCAATTATTTTACTTATTGGCAGTCCTATAATTGATATAGAATTAGGCGTTGGTTTTGTTGATCCTGGATTTACTGCTACAGATTTAGACGATGGCGATCTCACATCTTTAGTAATTGTCTCTGGAACAGTTGACACTTCAATTACTGGTGCTTACCCTATAACATATACTGTAATAGATAGTGATGGTAATTCCATTTCAATAACTAGAACTGTAGTTGTAAGTCTAGATATACCTCCTGTAATTACTTTAACAGGTTCTCCAACTATTAACATAACCCTTGGAGATGATTTTACAGATCCTGGAGCTACTGCTAAAGATAATAAAGACGGAGATCTAACTGCTTCTCTAACAACTTCTGGGACAGTAGACACATCTAATGTGGGAACATACTCTATAGTTTATTCTGTTTCTGACTCTGGGGGTAATTCAACTTCTTTAATAAGAACAGTAATTGTAGGAGAGGCGTTAATATATTTTGAAACCGGTACCTGTAAGTGTCCGTTGGCATCAATAGGCCAGACTCAAACAATAAATGGAATAGTCTATATTGTTGTTGATAATAACTCTCTAAGATCTCAAGTCACAAACGCTAATTATAATTTATGTACGACATTAGTTACTGATATGAATGGACTATTTGAAGACAATTCATCTTTCAATTCTAGTATTAGTTTTTGGGATACTTCAAATGTAATCAGTATGATTGGGATGTTTAAAAATGCAAATACCTTTAACCAAGATATTGGAGGTTGGAATACTTCAAAAGTCACTAATAACAATAGTATGTTTGAAAATGCTACTTTATTTAATCAAGACATCGGAAATTGGGATACCTCAAGTATAATAAATATGCAAAATATATTTTATAACGCTAATTCATTCAACCAAGATATTGGAGCTTGGGATACTTCAAGTGTTATGAGTTTAGGTTATATGTTTAGAAAAGCTACATCATTCAACCAAGATATTGGAAATTGGAATACTTCAAACGTGATTAATATGTATAGTCTCTTTGATGGAGCTGAATTATTTGATCAAGATATTGGGGGTTGGGATACTTCTAATGTAGCTAGTATGCGTTTTCTTTTTAGAGGAGCTACTGCCTTTAATAAAAACATTGGGGCTTGGAATACGTCTAGTTCAAATATTATGACGGGTATGTTTTTTAATGCCTCTTCCTTTAATCAAGATATTTCAAGTTGGTGTGTGAAAAACTTTGTATCTAAACCTAGGGATTTTTCAATAAACTCACCTCTTACTGAAGAGAACAGCCCCCTGTGGGGAGGGGGGACTTGTTTAGATTGATTTTTTTGTGTGTTTGCTTAATACAAATAAGTTTATTTACAGCTGAGAAATTGTTTTTTAAATAATGCTGGTCTTTGACAATTTGATATTTAAATTGATTAGGCCAATAATAAACTTTCAGAATTGAGGATTTATTATTAATGATGATTTGTTGAGTTTTTTGTAAAATTGATCTTATTATACGGCTTTAGTACTAGTTTTTTTTGTTCTTCATTGAGTTTGTATTTTTTATTTACCTCTACTTTTTTAAAAATCTGCTCTTCTGAATTTGGCCATCTTATACTTAAATTATCTATTAGTTCACTTTTACCTAATCCTATTTCAGCTTGCAAGCTATTTGAGCCAAAACTTCCACCCGTATTAATTGAATGAAATACAGTTCTCCCATCGTCTAATTCGAGCTTTATCTGTGTCCCTATTGCGCTCCGATTTGACTGAACACCTTCTAAATTAATTACAATCCAATTATTTTTTGAAATGGGGTTTTCATAGCAAATATTAGGATAATTGTCTCCTTCATAAGCTCCTCCAAGAACGGCATAAATATCTTGATCCCCGTCATTATCCAAATCTGCAAAACCTACACCATGACCTTTTTGAATATGACCAAATCCTCCGGCAGAGGTTACTTCTTCAAAGTTAATACCGTCTTGATTTCTAAACATTCTGTTTGGAACAACAGAGGTGAATTCAGGAGAACCTGTACCTATATAAAAATCTGGCAACCCGTCATTGTCAAGATCACCAAAATTACTTCCCATACCATACAAGCTAAGATCAATATTAAAAGATTTGCTCTGATCACTAAAAGTTTCATCTCCATTATTAATATATAATTTTGATTTATTTGTGAGCACCTCTTTCCCTTGAGTTTCTCTTGCAAAATCACCAGATAGATTTTGTAAGTTGCGCTTATCGTAACTCGCAACAAAAATATCATTGAATCCATCATTGTTTACATCCCAAAACCATGTTGGAAAACTGAAATTAGGACCTTCAACCCCAGCTGTTTTAGTGATATTTTTAAATTTTCCAAGATCATTTCTTAATAATAAATTTTTTCCACCCATCACAGAAATATAGAGATCTGGCCATTTATCATTATTAATATCACCAAAGACAACACCCTTTACAAAACCTTCTATGGAGCCTAAATTATAATTTGCAGATTGTTCTAAAAACCTTCCGTTTTTTTGATTTATAAATAATTCGCAGGGATGAGACAGATTTTCATCTGATTCATTTCCTATAAAAAGATCAAGAAATCCGTCATTGTTTACATCAGCCCAAGCTGCTGTTTGAGTTGGGTGAAAAGATAGTAATCCTGCTTCTTTTGTTACATCAGAAAAAGTTCCATCACCATTATTTTTTAAAAGTGAATTTGGATGACTTCCTCCCTCACCAAGCCAGGCTCCTCTCAAAATAAAAATATCAATATTTCCATCATTATTATAATCTGCATGGATACAGTTGAGCCCACTAACTATGCCTTTTAATCCAGCATTTTCAGTATTATCAATGAAACCAGTGCCTGTGTTAATAAATAGTTTGCTTTGATCAGTCATCCCATAGGAAGTAGTGAAAATATCAATTAATCCATCATTGTTGAAGTCATCGAGGCTAACTCCTCCTGACAAACCATCTTGAGCAATTCCCAAATCAATTCCTACCTCTTCAAATAAGGGGAAATCTTTTTTTTCCCGATCCCAATTTGGATAATTTATGAGATATTTTTTTGGAACATTATCTGGATACTCTCCAACGGTCATATGTGCAAGATTTAATAACCATTTGTATTTTTCACTGGGGAATTTTTCATAAATCAGAGAGTAAATTTCTATAGCTTTATTGGATCCATTTTTTTCAATGTGGTAGGCTTCACTTCTTAGAGGTAAAATACAAGAATATGCATTGTGGTTGTTTTGACAATTAGTAACCTCTCCAAGTCTAAAATATGCCAAAGCTAGCAACTCAATAATTGGAAGTAAATCTTTATTTATGAGATCTTTATAAGAGATTTTTTGTCTTATAATTAGGTTTTCAATTTCATCAATACATATTTCATTATTACCCGATTTCAAAAGCTCTTGACAATATTTATACCAGTATATTATTTTTTCTTTAGGAGCAACTTTGGAGATTTGTGATTGATAGTGATTAGCAAGTTTCTCATTCCAATGATAGTAATTTAGTGGATTTCCCTGTTCGTTAAGGTCTTTTAAAGTGTTAACCATTGAAAACTTAACAGAATCATTTTCTTTTTGAATTCGAGTATAGCTTGTTTGACTATAAACCTTATTGCTCAAAACAATAAATAGTGTTAAAAGAAAACATTTAATATTCATACTCAAATTATTCTTTGAAATTTTAGATTACTCATATAAAAATTTGATTGGTGAAAGATATTAAAAAGTAAAACAAAATCAATTAAGTGAACACTATCGGAATATAAATTCAGATATTTCTGTAAATTATTTTTTATATTATTTTAGTTAAAATTTTAAACAATGAAAAAACTATTTATTTTTTTACTTTTCGCTCCTCTAATTTCTCTAATTAATTGTTCAAAAGATGATCCCCAATTTGATCCAATTTCAGGAGTTTGGCTTAGTGAAAGTAACACTGACAATACTGATGGAGATACAGTCTACTATCAATACGCACATAATTTTACTGATGGACAGTTTGGTGTAAAAACAAAATTTTCTATCAATAGTGTTGAGAATTCTATATCTGAAAAAGGGGGGGCTTGGAAAAACAATGACCCAAACTGTAAGTTAGAGGACTGTCCTGGTGCAAATTCTATAAATCAAGAATACACAATAAATGGAGAAATTGTTTTTATTATATTCTCTAATAACTTCAATTCGCTAACCTGGAATGGTGTGAGATTTGAAAAAAAAGATGAAATCTTCTACAGTGATTTTTAATATAATATGTTTTATTTGACTTATTATTTTGCTTTTAAATACTGTTAAGAGGTGAGTGCTGATATTCATTGACAAAAAAATCTATACGGATGGTTCTCAGTTAAAATAAAATATAGATAATCTCCCTAACATCATTATATGGTTTTTATTAAAAAATAATTTTATATTTATTTTTTAATAAAACTATTAAACCAAAATTATGTCTCAGTCAAGAAGATCCTTTATTGCAGCATTAGCTTTAGGAACTACAGCAAGTGCATTCCCTTTACTTGAAGAAATTGAAAAGCTAGATTTGAATTTAGAAATTACTGATAATGAGGTTTCAGATGCAAATAAATGGGTGGCCAAAGTAAAAGGAACTAAAAAAATTGTGTACGACGGTACTTCCTTTAATAAAGGTTTTCCTGTGCACTGGAACTGGGCGTTTTATCAGTCCAACATCGACATGAAAGTTCCTGAAAATGAAATAACGGCAGTTACTGTTTTTAGATCGTTTGGGATTTCCCCAGCTTTTAAATCTGCCCTTTGGGAAAAATATGCTTTTGGGGAATTCTTCAAAATAACAGATAAAAAAACCGGAGAGCCTTCCGTTAGAAATTTTATTGATTTTCCCGAGAAAGGAGATTTACCAGCAGGAGGGACTACAGGTATCTCCGAAATGCTTGAAAAGGGTTCAATGTTTGCTGTTTGTGGAATAGCTACAAAAATCATTAGTGGTGTTGTTGCAAAAAGAATGAATTTGAACGCTGATGAAGTGTTTCAGGATTTTAAGGACCATGTTATCGAAGGAATCCAAATTGTCCCAACTGGAGTATGGGCGCTTGGAGAAGTTCAAGCCAAGGGATGTGGATATATTTTTGCAGGATAAATTTCTGTATGTGGAGTTATGAAAGAACCAAATAGACGATACGAAAGATCATAAACTATGGAAATAATTTGGCTCGATAATTATAAACTGAGGCACAAACTACTTCACGTTACCTCAATTTAAATTTTTATTGTTTCGAAAATAGCGTTAAATTCGGGCTTAGGATTATGAAAACGATTAAATTAAATTCAGACCACTTAGGAGTTATCTCCGGTTTACTTTGCATTGCACATTGTGCTTTTACACCAGTTCTTTTCTTATCACAAACACAATTTCTAAGTTTTGCATGGGAGAATCCAGTCGCATGGAAATCCTTTAATTTTTTGTTTTTAATTATTTCTTTTACAGCTATTTGGCAATCCATAAAAAACTCTACTAACTCATTTATTAAGTTGTCATTATTTGTAGTTTGGGTACTTCTTTGTGTATTTATTTTGAATGAGCTGTTTGAACTTTATATTATTCCAGAATTATTCACCTATTCAGCCGCAATACTTCTTTGTGGATTACATCTTTATAATTTAAGTTTTTGTAGATGTAAGGAGGATGATTGTTGCATTCATAAAACATAACATAATTATTACTGCAAAATTTATAAATTCAATAAGAAAAAAAACACTAAGATGTTATTGGATGTTTTTTGTTTAAGGATTCATGATTATAACATTAACTCAGAATAGAAAAAGTTTATTAAGCTTTAACAGTTTTTAAATATGAATATATTGTAATTTTAACATTGAGTTGTGTGGTTCTTTTTTCCTCACTACTTTTTTATCCCTCTAATTAATTTTAGAGGGATTTTTTAAATATTTTATTGAGATTAAATACTTAGGAGTTTTTCCTAAAAAAAAATTCAGGTGTTTTGGTTTACTATCCCTTTTTTTAATTTCAATAAGAAGTCTTTATTTTTTTCAAAGATTTGTAGGGACGAATTCTTGATAGATTTTCACCATCAATTTTCACAATAGTTTCTCCTTTTATTGAAAATTCTTTTTTTATGCACTTATAAAAGGTACTTAAATCAATTTTGATTCTAAAGCTATCGCTCAAGATTGATTCAGTTAAAAGTCTTTTTATGAAATAGTCCCTTTCTCTAAAAGAATAGTCAACAACCAAAATATTAATAACAGAAAGAGCCTTTTTATTGACCTCTAATTCATCTAGATCTATTTTATGTCCTTGACTAAAAGAAATCATTGGAACTAAAATTAGAAGGGGTATATGTAGCTTTTTAATTAACTCAAATTTAAAAAATACTTAAGTTTTATATTCTTAAGCATAATAAAACTTTTTTTAACCCTCAGTCCTAAGGTTTAAATTAGATTTGCAAATTCATTTTTAACAATAAATATGTTCGAATTTGTAAGGAAGCGTAAAAACAACGTGTTAAATGATTTTTTAAGTGGATTCACTGTTTCTCTAGCTTTAGTTCCAGAGGCTGTTGCTTTTGCATTTGTTGCGAAGGTTGATCCTTTAGTAGGTCTTTATGCTGCTTTTATAATTGGTCTAATTACTTCAGTTTTCGGAGGGCGTCCAGGAATGATCAGTGGAGCTACTGGAGCCTTAGCAGTGGTAATGGTTAGCTTAGTAGCGGAAGGAAATAATTTAGGTTCTTCAAGTGACGATCTAGGTTTATATTATCTTTTTGTTACCGTAATTTTAATGGGAATCATTCAAATTATTGCAGGGTTGCTTAAGCTGGGAAAGTTTGTGAGATTGATTCCTCACCCTGTTATGATGGGCTTTGTAAACGGCCTGGCTATTGTAATTTTTATTTCTCAATTAGGAATGTTCAAAACAGTAGATGAAGGAGAAATTATTTGGATGAAAGGAGAAGCATTATGGTCAATGATTGGTTTGATAACTCTAACAATGCTTATTATGTTTGTTTTACCACTTATAACCAAAAAAATTCCTGAAGCTCTTATAGCAATTGTAGTTGTTTCTATCTTAGTTTTTATTGGTGACTTTGAAGTCCCAACTGTTGGAAGTTTTATTAAAGATGGTGGTGGAGAAGGTTTGAAAGGAGGACTTCCCACATTTCAATTGGAGATCTTTAATAAAATACCCTTTGACCTTGAAACGTTAATTTTTATAGGGCCCTATGCTTTAATTTTGGCTGCGATTGGACTTATTGAGTCTTTAATGACTCTAAATTTAATTGATGAGTTAACAGATAGTAGGGGGAATTCAAACAAAGAGTGTATTGCTCAAGGAGCTGCAAATGTAGTGACTGGTTTTTTTGGAGGAATGGGTGGATGTGCAATGATTGGACAGTCCATAATAAATATTAAGGGGGGAGGTAGGGGTCGTCTTTCAGGAATAGTAGCCTCTTTATCTCTTTTAGCTTTCATACTTTTCGGTTCTAGTTTGATTGAGCAAGTTCCGATTTCGTCCTTAGTTGGAGTTATGTTCATGGTTGTGTTTGGAACTTTCGCATGGTCTAGCTTTAGAATAATGAATAAAATTCCATTCTCTGATGTTTTTGTATTGGTTTTAGTTTCTACTCTTACTGTTGTTTTTGATTTAGCAATTGCTGTTATAGCAGGAGTGATTGTTAGCGCGTTAGTTTTTTCATGGGAAAATGCCAAACGTATTAGAGCAAGAAAACGAATAAAAAAAAATGGCACTAAGGTTTATGAAATATGGGGACCCCTATTTTTTGGAAGTATAGCTGAATTCAACAATAAGTTCGATATTAAAAAGGACCCTTCTACAATTGAAATTGATTTTATTGAATCCAGGGTATGCGATCATTCTGCTATTGAGGCTATATATAATTTAGTAAATAAGTACAATCATGAAAAGAAAACTATATTATTAAAACACCTTAGTAAGGATTGTAAAGTGATGCTTTATAAATCTAATCCTTTATTTAAAGAAATTATTCTAGAAGCAGTTGATGATCCTAGATATCATTTAGCTGAAAATCCAGAAACATTTGATAAGGGTTTAAAAGAGTTTAATGTTTTATAGAATATTAAACATCAACAGCTTTCAAGCAACTTTATATCTTACAGTTTAAGAAGATTTAATCCTAACTTTAAGGCAAACATAAAATTTAATACTAGAAAATATGAATAGTGAAACCTTCCATAAGCTTGAAAAGTTTAAGAATCAAATAGATTTAAAAGTTAAGAGCGGAAAACATTCTCATTATGTTTTGGAACAATTTGATGCTATAGCAGAATTATTTGGATTAAGTGAAAATTTATTAATAGATGATTCTAATGAAGAGCACTATGATAAATTGAGTATATATTTAATTAATAGTCTAGTTAAAGAAGTTTATGAGGAAAACGCTTTATAAAAATTCTTTAGTGTTTAATTCAAAATGTTGTATCGATCTACTTTCAAATCACAGATACCTCTTTTAAAATTTAATGAATGTGGTTGTGGGTTGTAAAATACCCTTTTTAGAGCCCTAATAAAATACATGTTTAAAACTGTTTTGTATATTGCTTGTAGTTAATTGTAAATCAATAAAAATGAAAAAAATAAGTATACTTTTTCTATTGTTTTCGTCAGTTGTCATGGGTCAAGAATGGGTAACTCCCATAATTGATGGTTATGGAGAAATCAAGTATTCAAAAAATGTTGCGGTTCAACCAGATAATAATTTAGAATACAAAATTGTTTATAAAATCACTACAAGCGAAACAAGAGAGGGTATAAATAAAGGGCTAAATGGTATAGCTCACGCTATAAATATGCTTGGCTGTAAAAATATTTTAAAGGACGATGTTAAAATTGTAGCTACAATTCAGGGGCCTGCAACATCAATAATATTGACAGATGAAGCACACCAAAAAAAGTTTGGTAAAAAAAATCCAAATACAGAGGTTATAGATCTTTTATCTCAATATGGGGTAAAGTTATTCGTTTGTTCTCAGGCTACCGCTTATAAGAAAATAGATAGTTCAAAAATCAATAAAAATATTACTGAGGCTCTTTCTGGATCAAGTGTACTTCTTAATTATCAATTAAATGGGTATGCTCTGATGCAATAGTTTACCAAAGTCAATTTTGTTTCTATTCTAACCCCACTAATATGAAAAAACCACTTTTATTATTAATACTTTTTGTTTTTTTATTGTCTTGTAGCTCTAAAGATGATTCTTGTGTTACCGACCCACCTGACTCCGAAGTAGTATGTATTGAAATTTATCAACCTGTATGCGGTTGTAATAATGTAACTTATTCTAATAATTGTTATGCCGGTGCAAGTGGAGTTTCAAGTTGGACTCAAGGTGAATGTTCAAAATAAACTACCGTTATGTCTTCTTCTTTTAAATCGGATGTTTTTAATTTATTACATTTAAATAAAGTAGTCTTAATGAAAAAAGTTCTTGATAAATATCAACTGCATAATTAATACGGTTATTATGATTGCTCTTATGATAAAAAATATTTGAAGAGAAAAAGCAATAACTAAACCACAAGCATATCTTCTTCATCTGAAATAAGCTTAATAATTTTAAAAAAACTAATCAATGATTAAATCAATAAATCCATTAAAATATTGTGTAATTTTTTATTTTATTATTGGTTGTGTTTCAGCACCTAAAGTTATTTTTAAGGAATATGTTGACACAAAAACTAAATCAATTAGTTTTCAGAAAAAGAAAATCTTCTCATTTGATGAATCGGGGGTATATTTTTCAAATGATTTTGAAGGTGCTCGTTTAAATAATGTTAACCAGCAAAACGACAGCACCTATCTTTTATCTTTTCTGCCAGAGAATACGCCAATTAATCCTAGTCCTTTTTATTCCTTTAAGGTTTGGAGCTCCTCATCTAAAAAAGTTTTATTGAAGTTTCAATATCCTGAGGGATATAAGCATCGTTATGTCCCTAAAATCAAATTTAATGGTAACTGGAAAATAGTTGATACATTAAATTTCAAATTTGATCAAAATATTAGTACACTAATTCTTAAGATAAATGAAACACCTAAAATTATTTCAGGACAAGAGTTACATACCAGTAGTATTATTTACAATTGGGTAAATGATTTAGTTAAGGGTAAAGAAAACTATGTGAGATTTAAAAAAATAGGTAAAACTAAATTAAATCGACCTTTTAAAGTTTTAGATATTTATAGGGGTTTACCAAAGAATAAACCCATTATTGTTTTATTAACTCGTCAACATCCACCTGAGGTAACAGGGTATTTTGCTTTTAAAGCATTTTTAGAAACTATACTTATAGAAAATAAATTATCATCAAATTTTTTGGACAACTATAGGATTTTAGCTTTTCCACTTATGAATCCAGATGGTGTTGATCTTGGGCATTGGAGACATAATGCTGGAGGAGTAGACACGAATAGAGATTGGTCTTTTTATAATCAACCTGAAATAAAAACTACAGTTGATTACATTACAAAAGTCCTTAATAAAAATAATTCAAAACTTATATTAGGACTTGATTTTCACTCTACATACAATGATGTTTTCTATACTAATATAGAACGAAAACTAACTGCATTACCTCAATTTTTACCTAAATGGTTTTCTTCTTTGGAAGAAAGAATTCCTGAATATAGAGTAAATGAAAAGCCGAGTAATAGTTTACAACCCACCTCCAAAGGGTGGTTTCTTAATGCGCATAAAGCTGTTGGTGTTACCTATGAAATAGGTGATAATACTCCAAAAGATCGGATTAAGTTAATCGGTAAAGAGTCTGCTCAAGCTATGATGGGAGTTTTGACAAACATTGGGCAATAAATAAAAATCCATAATTGTGGAAGAAAAAAAAGCTAAAAACAAAAAAATTAATCTGGGTGGATCTTATAAATTTAAGATTGCCAAAAAGTATAGCAAACCTAAAAGAAAAGGTGATAAAATTGCTAATAGAAGAAAGAAAAAATAGTTTAAATGTTATTTTTTTTCTCAATTATTCTTCAAAATTTTAATCCTTATTTATGTCTTAGGGTCTGTTTTATTGATTTTTATTTTCAAGTTTATCTAATCTATTTTCAATACTTTCTAGTTTCGAAAGTATCTCTTTAAAGTAATTTCTAGCCTCTATAGGACAATGCTCTTTAAAATGTTCTATGTTTTTTTTAAAACCAAATAATGCCATATTAATAAAGTTATTTAATTCTTATAAATTGAAATTTAATCAAAATAAAAATCAATCCAATGAAAAAATTACTTACACTATTAGCCCTTATATTTATTGTAACTCCAGTATTATCGCAAAATAAAGAACGTTTAAGCGTACACTATATAGATATTCCCCAAAGTTTAGTCCAGGATTTCAAAGATTTTAATGAAAAAAGAAATTTGATACTGGAAGATGCCGGTTTTGGTAAAGACTTTTACAAGCTATACAAGGTTAATGATTCTGACGAATCAAAAATGTACAAGTATTTTATGATTAGTCGATATACTAGTGACATGCACTACGAAATGACTCATAATGTGAGTAAAGAATATGATGAACTTGTTAAGTATTTTTGGGACTCTAATATGGCTAAAATATTCTCAATGGATGATAAAACTCACATCTATAGAAAAGTTTACAGATTAGAATAGAAAATTAAAGTTTGTTCTTGTGTTAATTAAATCTAGCTAAGTGGTAAAAGAATAAAAAAAAGCTCACTTTAATTTGTGAGCTGTTGTGGGTCTTACTGGATTCGAACCAGTGACTTCTACCCTGTCAAGGTA
>CAYSNJ010000012.1:0-46679 GCA_964432535.1 uncultured Flavobacteriaceae bacterium
TCCAAGCATTTTCTCCATCATCAAACAAAAGATTGGTGTTGCCCAAAAAGGTGACAGTAAAGGGTAGAGGAGTATCCATTTTCTTTTCCAAACTATAGTAACTTAGTTCCGCTGGTCTAGGACGGATATTCCATAAGACCAAGACGCTTAAGCTGCTCAATAACAGAAAATAACCAAGGGCATAAAGTGTTTTTCTAATCATACTATTGAAGGTGTTCTTTATGTTAAGCTGCGCGAATTAAAAACTAAAGTTAATACCATTTAAAGTGTTGACAAGAAACAGCTCTTTTATTTTTTTCAGCATGACTGTCAGTTAAGAAATAGGTTGCTTCAGTCAATAAATTTAATAGACCCCACAAAGACTCTTTTCAAAATGAATTAATAACAATTTTACATTAATACAATAAAGTCTGGGCTAGACAATTTTTAATTTACTAATTTTGAATTTAACTAAGAATAATAATGAAAAAAATTAAAAGAAGAGAGTTTTTAAACAATACATGCCCAGTAGTAGCTATGGCAATTCTTGGTGTAAATGTTTTGGATTCCTGTTCAAAAGACGAAGCAATTAGTTCTGAGGACGAAAATACAATTATTCCAGATCCTGACAGTGGCTACACAGTAGAAGGTAAAGTTGTCGAAATTGATCTTACTCACCCCACTTTTGATTCTTTAGAAAGTGATGGATGGATGAACTTTACTGCTCAAAAAATACTCTTACTTAAAACAGGATCAACTTACTCTGCCTTCAACAACTTTTGTCCCCACCAGGGTGCAAGAGATGCTTGGTCATATAATTCTTCTGACAGTCTTTTTGTTTGTGGACGTCATAATAATTCGTATCCAACAGATTGTGTTAGCGAAGGAACAAATAGTGGCCCGCTTCAATGCTATTCAGCTGCAAAATCAGGAAGCACTTTAACTGTTACAAAGTTGTAATACAAATTGAAAAAGTTTTTTTTTAATTCTAATTTTTTAATTCTTTTATCTCTGTTTTTGTTTTCAAATCAGATAAACGCTCAAACCGAAGAAGATCTGTTTGGCATGATTGCTAATGAAAAAAATAATGATGAATCTTTACTTCCTGAAAGAATGGTTTTTACCCAAAGAATTTTATGGGGAAATCAAGGTCTTTTTAGAAAAACACGAATAGCCCCTCTAAGTCTGGAGGTGAGAGAAAAAGAACTTAAGGTACGAAGAACTATGTTAAAGGCGCATCAAGTTATTGGCTACACGACACTAATAGCAATGATTGCACAAGGTTTTATTGGAGGAAAATTATACAATGGTGATAACAGTTTATACGATACACATAAAACCATGGGAAAAATTGTAAATGTTGGGTATTTTGCAGGCGCAGGACTTTCTCTATTTGCACCTCCACCACTTATCAATAAAAAGGTAAGAGGTTTGAATTCAATCAAAGCACATAAAATTTTAGCAACAATTCATTTTTCTGCAATGCTTTCAACAAATTACTTTTCTAACAGAGATAGAGGAGCCCATAAAGCCTCAGCATATACCCTTTTTGGAAGTTATGCTGCAGCAGTTTTAGTTTTTAAATTTTAATTTATGAATAGATTTATTATATTTTTCTTATTAGTTTCACTAAACTCCAATAGTCAAGAACTACTTCAAAAAAAGTGGAACCTCAACACAGAACAGTCATATATTTCGTATCAAGGCAAACATATTTTGCATCAATGGTCTGGAACAAGCAAAAATGTCAAAGGTGTTTTGATAATGGAAAACAATCGACCTACAAAAACTGCTATAATATCGGCAATTAAAGATTTTGATAGCGGAAATTCTTCCAGAGATTCTCATGCGATGGAAATTATGGAAGCTCTATTATTTCCAGATGTAAGTTTTTATGGAGAATCGTTTACATTAAATAATGATAAATTTATGATACTTGGAAAAATAAAATTCCACAGTATATATAAAGAAATTAACGTATCAGGAGATTGGGATCAAACAAAAGAAAGGATAATTTTAAAAGGAGGATTTAGTGTTAAACCCTCAGACTTTGACATTAAGCTTCCGGACTTTATGCTAGTGAAAATGGAAAATAATTTAGAAATAGAATATGAGCTTATATTTCAGCAGGAATAAAATAAGCAAAAAAAAACCCTCGCAAAAGCGAGGGTTTTTTTATACTGAAATTATTTATTTAGAATCTACAGCTAGTTGGTAAACAACTAAACCAAATCCAATTTTATTTATAGCATCACCAACGTTATAAATAACGTCCATGTCTAGTCCACCAAAAATTCCACTGTACCATCCTTCAGTACCAGCCATATAACCAATTGGGTAAATTGCCCAACCAACTAATACAAACCAGCATAAAGTTTTGTGTGCAGTTTGAACAGCACCTCCTGCAGAAGCAGCAAGCTTAGCAGCTCCACCCAACCATATTTCATATACAATGATAAAATAAGCTATTCCTGATATAAGACCCCAAATTTGAGCCTGACTTTCATATACAGCTTCTCCTAGATAACCAGTAACAAGCATAATAACTGAAAGACCAATCATTTTCCACATTAGAGATTTTTGAGCACCAGCGGCTTTGAGTATTAAATAGAATTCAACACACATCAAAGGTACTGTAAGAACCCAGTCTACATATCTGAAAAAAGTTGGAGATTCTCCGAAAGAAGCCCAGTAGTCTCTCATGTACCAGTAGTGAACTGCAGCAATGAAAGTAATTAGTCCTGAAACTAAAATGGAAGTTCGCCATTTAGAGTCAAAAGAACTCATTGATAGGAAGAAAAAAGCTGAAGCGGCCATCATAGCCATACAGCCTACAAAAAATGTAAATCCTACGTAATCGTCTGGCGCCATTTTTGTAGCGTCAATAAATAAATTTAATATGTTCATATAATTTTTTTTTATAGTTTGGAACCCTAAATTTAATAAATTATTTTTAAATCAAACCATTAACCACCATTTATGCTTTACAGAAGTAAGATAATTGCATCAATTTTCATCATATGGATATCACTGTTTTCGTATTCAAATATTGATGTAGTAGTTGCGAGTATCCTAATATTAACACTAGGTTTGGGGCATGGTGCTTGTGATATTAAATTAATAACAACTAGGTTAAATACCTCTTCATTAAAGGTTAAAGTAATAAGCATTTTTTTATATATTTTCACTGCTTTTATTGCTTTTTTAGTGTTTTATAGTCTACCATTTATAGGTTTTATTACTTTTTTACTAATCAGTAGCTATCATTTTGGAGAGCAACATTTGCATAAAAAGCTTTCTGCTTCCAAAATGAAATTTTTTCATTTCTCATTGTATGGAATGGTAATATTTTTGCTCATGATAGAAACTAACATAGATATGGTATTTGAAATTCTTACTCCTTTAATAGGAAATGAAATAAGTGAAATTCCAATTAGAGTCACCTTATTTGTCTTTATATTTTTGACAGGTCTTTTTTGGTTGGTTGATTATAAGAGCATAAAGTTCTCCATTCCAAAGGAATTGTTTTATTTATTGGTAATATATGTTTTGTTCTATAATACCAACCTAATTGTTTCTTTTGCATCCTACTTTGTAATATGGCACTCTATCCCTTCAATATATGATCAGATTGAGTATCTGTATAAAGACGTTAATAGAAAGACAATCTTGTTGTATTTAAGAAACAGTGGATATTATTGGGGGATATCTTTAGCAGGGTTGATTTTTATAGTCTCGTATGGAGAAATTATGGGAGATAATTTTTATAGAATACTCTATTCTTTTGTAGCTTCAGTGACCATCCCGCACATATTTCTCATGAATAATATTTTGTCTGAATCTAATCAATAAGCCCATTTATATCATATTTAGACAAAAAACTCCAAATGATTGATGGAGCATCGATGTCATAAGACTCGTAATTATTTGGCCCATTGATTCTTGGCCAATCATGACCCATTCTGTCTAACAAATACAATTCAACTGAAACTTCATTTTGACCATTTTGATATACTTTGTGAACACCTCCATACTGATCTCCATCTCGATCAATTATAACCTGGTCAATTGAGGTGCCACTACAAGTATTAAAATTTATCCAATAATCAATTACATCTTCCATTGGCTCACAAATCCCAAAATAACCTAAATAGGGCACCACGTAATCCTGAAGACCATGAATCTGAAGTATTGGCATTGGGTGGCTAGGATTGCAAGTATTATAGTTTGCAGGAGACATTGACCCAGTAACAGAAGCAATTGCAGCAATTTTTGAACCTAAATTACATGCCAAGTTATAACTCATAAATCCACCGTTTGACATTCCTGTTGAGTAAACCTTATTAGTGTCAATATTGTAATTATCCTTAGACCACTCAATTAAATCTTCGATAAAACCGACGTCATCTGCAGAACTTTTTTCGCCGAGTTCCGTTTCCCACCCTACATTCCAATGTGTTTCCCCTCGGGAAGAATATCCATTTTTATCACTTGGAACTGTTTTCCAAAGTGTGCCTTGAGGATAAATTATAATAAATCCATTATTATCAGCTAATGATTGAAATCCAGTATATTGAATATTCCATTTAGCAAAACTTCCAAAACCGTGAAGGCTAAATAAAAGTGGAACATTAGAACTTTGAGAGGCGTATGATTCAGGAACATAGATAATAAAATCTCTACTCTGTTTGTTTTTAATCATCGAACAGTTGAAGGTGTTTGGTTCTTCCCCTAAACTACAGGTCACGCCATCTAAAAAAAGATTATTTGAGGGGTTCTCTTTAGAACATGATGCGAAAACACAAACCATTAAGGTTAAAAATAAATTTTTTTTCAAAGTATAGTAAAGGCTTAATTTATTCTACAATTATAGCAAAAACGATTTTAAAAATCTTTATAATAATGACTAATTAATAATTAAGGTTAAAGAGTTTTTGGGTTAAAATTATTAAATTGTGTAAAATAACTTATAAATTTTAACAACATGAACGAACTAGAAATTTTAAACTATCATCAATTATCGTTTATTGCGAATGCAATTTATTTACTTTCATTTACTGGTTTGATCTTTATCACCTTTAGATTGGTAAGATTTCAAAGAGAAAATGATTCGAATACTTTTGGTAAAGTTTTAGTTACATTATTTGGACTTTGTACAACGTTTTACGGGTATAGTATTTTTTCCTATTTATACAATCTACAGCTTGGCCAAGCATATCGGTTATCTGAACTCCAATCAAACGGGACTGAGCTCTCAACAGTTACAGAAAGTTTCATAGAATTTATTGGGTATTCAATTAGTGACGGTTGGCCACCATCATTTTCTCCAGAGCCAGCAGCATTAGTTTTTGTAGTTACTTTTGGCGTAATGGTTATTGCTGGCACATGGATGAATTTGTCAAGTAAGAAATCTTAAAATTGTATTATGAAAAAACCTCATTTAATTTAGGAGGTTTAATGCCAGTTCTAAAACAGTAATACAATTGATGATCGAATTATCAACTCCCGGAAGAGTATGTTTTTATGGAGACCATCAAGATTATTTGGGTCTTCCTGTAATTTCCGGAACAATTAATAGATATATTTATTTAAAAGCAGAACCAATTCAGTCTTCTTTTTTTGTGATTAAGCTTCTTGACTTTAAAAAATCGATTAAGGTTGCTTTTGAAAATGATCCAGAAACTATTCAACCGGGAGACTACTTTAGGTCAGTACTTTTTGTATTGAAAAGAAAAGGAATAATCCCAAATAGGGGATATATTGTAAATATTTTTGGAGATCTTCCAATCAACGCAGGTCTCTCTAGTTCGTCATCATTGGTAGTTGGATGGATAAGATTTCTAGTTCAAGTGTTTGCTAAGGATAAAAAAATATCAGATCTGCAAATCGCAGAATGGGCTTTTGAGGCTGAGGTTAAATTCTTTAATTCACCTGGAGGAATTATGGATCAGTATACTATCGCTATCGGAGGACTTATGGCAATTGACACCTTCAAAAAATCATATGTAAATTTAAAAGGAAATTTAGGATCACTACTAGTGATTGACTCTGGGATTTCTAAAAATACATTAGAGGTCCTAAAAGATGCTAGATTAAATAGTCAGAAAGCAATAGAAATAGTTAAGAAATTAGATAAAGATTACCACATTATAAAAGCAAAAAAAAATGATTATTTAAAATACATAGACAGTATTCCTATTGAATTAAGAGCATATTGGAAAGCAGCAATTCAAAACTTTATGATCACTAAAAGAGCAGAAGAAATATTAAAAACAAAAAATCAATCAACTAAAGAGTTAGCGGAATTAATGAATTCTCATCAAGAGTTATTATGTAATGAAATACAAAACACTCCTTTAGAAATTCAGAAACAAATTAAAGAAGGGATTAAAGCAGGAGCTTATGCTGCTAAAATTGTTGGCTCTGGGGGAGGAGGATCCATAATAGCTATGATTGATCCAAAAAGACATTCACAAATTAAAAATGCATTTTTGAAAGCGGGGGCCAAAGATGTGTTTAAGGTAAGTTTAATAAATCCATAACAAAGCATGAAAAACATTGTAATAATGGCAGCAGGGGCATCTACAAGAATGAAAAAAACGTTAAATGAAGTTCAACTCGCCCCACAGATTAAAGAGTTAGCCAAACACGAACATAAAACATTGATACCGCTAAGCGGGACTAATAAAAGCTTACTTTTTTATTTATGTGCTAACGCAAAACAGGCTGGTTATGAAAATATTTATATACTAACAGCACCTGAAAATAAAACATTTAAACAATGGATAAAAACACATAAATTAGACTCAAAACTTGTTGGAGTTAATTTCTTTTTACCTATTCAAAAAACACCTAAAGGAAGGCTAAAGCCGATAGGAACAGCAGATGGAATTCAACAAACTTTAGATCAATTTCCAGAACTATTAAAAGAAAGATTCACTGTGTGTAACGCAGACAACCTTTATTCAGTCGGTGTTTTAGAAAGACTTTTATCTCATGAAACTTCATCTCATTCTATAATGTCATATGATCGATCATTTTTAAAGTTTTCTGAAGAACGAATCACTAAGTTTGCACTAATTAAAACGGATGATCATGGCTATTTACAAGAAATAATAGAAAAGCCCCCGATTGAAACGCACGATTCTTTCAGAAATTCATCAGGGCAGCTTCTTGTCAGTATGAATATTTTTAGTTTTATTGGGGCACAAATATATCCGTATTTAAAAAACTGTACAATACACCCAGAGAGAAACGAAAAGGAGCTTCCAGAAGCTGTTAGAGCATTAATAAAAAACGAAAAAAAATCTGTATTCACATATTTAGTGAAAGAACATCTAAGAGACTTGACTTCAGCTCATGATATAAATAAATTTTAAAACTCACCTATTTTTATATCCATCCATGAAAGCCTGTCATTCAAATAAGTTTTAAGATCATTAACAGCCATAGGGTAGTCAACCGGTATTCCACTCCATTTATTGTAATTTCTTTCTATTGCCCCGTTATTAATTAAATATTGGCTAGTATTCTCAACAAGACCTATGACGTTATTAGTTGATAGAGAACTAATTCTTAGTTCTTGCCATCTAGCCTTGAGGGACGATTTAAAAATGGGATCTTTTAAAAATTTTTGCCACCAAAAAGGAACAAGCCATACATCTCCAGGGACATATTTGTTGTAGTTGGCAATCCAATCATCAAAAGGCAACCTGTCTGAATTACCATACCCTATATTCAAATCCCAGATGGGACCCATTTTTAGCTTTTCACCCCTGTCTTTACTCATGAAGGTACTTAATCTGTAACCGTCAACATTTCCGGTAAGCTCGTTAATTATAAAAAAATCAACAAAACTTTCTATATCTATATAATTTAAATACTCCCTATTTTTTGAGCTAAAATCTTCATTTGTAAGGGCTTTTTCAAAATCATTAATATATTTCTTTATATATAATTTTTGATCCAGAGTGATATCTTCAGCTTTGGGATATTCATATAAAAAATAAGTTTCTAAATTTTGAAAGGCATGATATGGAGGCCCAAACGGATCTAAAGATTGAATATCATTTCCATTATTGTCATAATTAGATCTAAAACTGATATTCTCATTATAACTAGCGTCATCTTGCCAGTTGTCTTCATAATACTCTAATGGCTGATTTTCAAGAGCAACATCAGATCCGGATGTTTTATCAATCTTTAAAATATAACCTCCAGTTATTGATTCTGGGTCATTATTATTGGCTTTTAATTTTTTTATGTTAATTCTGTTTGAATCTCTTTTGAGCTTTTCCATAAAAACATATACCCCCTGATAATTTGTATCTCCAGAAACGTTTCTGATTTCAAGCTCAACAAATTTAGACCTACTGGAATAGTTTCCCATATTTCTATATAATTCATAACCGATATAATGACGCATCAGTGATGGATCAAATATTATTTCAGGACTTCTAAAAACATGTCCCATTAATATCCAGTCTTCTTCTTTTGGGAAACCAAATATTTCGAAGTCAACATCGTTTCCTGACTCATCCCAGGTTTCAATTCCAAAGGATTTTTTATTGGACATTCGAAAAGAGCTTGCGCCCCGGTATTCAATTCCAATTGGATTTGAAAAAGTTTTTTCACCTCTTTCAAAAATATCCATAGTAGCCATTACTTTTGGTTCATTTAGTATAACATCTTTAGTAGTGATTTTTATATATGGTAAATCAGATTTTGTTAAATCAAATGGAAATGAGTCAATGGAAGAGGAGCTGATGACCTCTTTTTTAGTACATGATATAAATAAAAGAACAAGCATAAAAAATTTTATTACAAAAGTTTTTACTAAGAATTTATTCATTTTAAAGTTTTATAACCACCCTAATATTAAGAAATAGTTCGACAAACTTCAATTTCAAAGGCATAATTTTTAAATTAGAACATAAATACTTTAAATATAATAATGAAAACTCCAAGTCATTTAATAATTTAACTTCAACTTTTCAATCTATTTTGTTTTGAATAAAGCCCCCTTATTGTTTCTTCTTTTATACTCTAATTTCATTCTAAGTCAAGAGCCAGCTGAGTTTAAATTTTGGTCATCAGTTTCGTATGTTTATCAGCCAAATGAAAAAATTAATTTCAGTATTTCAGAACTTTATCGACTAAAAGAAGACCTTAATGTTGTAGATAGTTATATTACGGAAGTTAGCTCAGATTACAAGATCTACAAGGGCTTAAATTTTGAAATTGAGTTTAGGTATTATTCAAAAAACATTAATGAAGGAAAAGCAAAAGGTTTTGAGAATTTATGGAGGTATAGGTTGGCTTTAGAAAAAGAGCTGGAGCTTAAACCAATAAAAATTTTCATCAGACTAGCATTTCAAAAAAGAACTTCTTTAGATAAAAAAAACGATTTCAAAGATTATATAAGAATTAGATCTGCATTTGAATACCCAATTAAAAACTGGGATCTAGATCCATATTTTTCAGTTGAATTCATAGAAAAAAGAACGGGTAATAATCTTCAAAAGGTTAGATACGGCTTTGGAACCAGTAAAAAGATTCGGGAAAGTAAATGGACGATTAGATATTTTTTTCAAACAGACCGGTTAATACCTAAACAAAACTTCCATATTTTCATGGTTAAATACCGCTATAAAAATGAAGTAAAAAATTAAAATAGCCTCAACTGAAAACTATTCGAAAGAATCGAAAATAATTTGATTTACTAAATCCGCGTGTTTTTCAATATGTTCGTGGTCAAATGTGCTTATTCCATATTGATGTTCAATCAGTCTAGTTAACATAAAAAAACTACAGCATGCACCAAAAATTATACTAACAAAGTTGGGTTGAGGAATTGCAATAAAATTTGGACTGGTAGAGGCTTTATTGAGTGCTGTTTGACCAATAATGGTTAAAGGCTCCACGATCGAAGTTATTAAATAATCTGATCTCCAGCTATTTTTCCCCATTTCTAAATATGTTAATTTATAGAAAGAAGGGTTTTTGGCAGAAAAGTAAATAAGCTGTCGTGTATATGACCTTAACATAGGAACCCCTTCGGTATCTTTAAGTTCAGATCGAATTGCTTCAAATTTCTCAACAATAGACTTCGCCAAATGGTCTACGGATTTTTTCCATAACTCTTCTTTGTTTTTAAAGTGATAACTAATTAACGAATTTGTCACCCCTACCTTTTCGGCAATTAATTTTAATTGTGTTCCGTCAAATCCAAAGTTGGAAAAATGTTCAAGCGCAATAGACAACAACCTGTCAATGTCGAGCTCTTGAGCTAGGCTAGGACGGCCTCTTTTTCTTTTAGACTTTGAAGATTCCAAATAAATTATTTTTGAGTATAATAAAAATTAACACTATAAATATAGTAAAACCATTATTAATTGAATATTTAACAATCATTAAGAAGTAATTTTTTAAATTAAATTAAATTAAGATTTAATATTAAATATTGTAATTTTGAAATATAAAACAAGCTTAAAATGAATATTTTAGTCTGCATAAGTAACGTTCCTGATACAACCTCAAAGATTAACTTTATCGAGAATAACACCGTCTTTGACACTAACGGAGTTCAGTTTATAATTAATCCAAATGATGAATTTGGTTTAACCAGAGCAATTTGGTTTCAACAAAAAAATCAGGCAACTGTAACTGTGGCTACAGTTGGGGATGCTAGCTGTGAACCAATCTTGAGAAAGTGTCTAGCTATTGGAGCAAATAAAGCCGTAAGAATTGATTCTAAAGCTTTAGACGGTTATAGTGTTGCAGCCCAATTAAAGTCATTGTGCGAAAAAGAAAGTTACGATATAGTTATATGTGGCAGAGAATCTATTGATTATAATGGAGGAATGGTTCCTGGAATGTTAGCCCAAATGCTAGAAATACCGTTTGTTACAAATTGTGTATCGATGGATGTAAACGGAAATGAGGTAACAACAAAAAGGGAGATTGATGGAGGTATAGAGACACTTAGCTGTTCTTTACCAATAGTTGTTGGGGCTCAAAAAGGGTTAGTTGAAGAATCAGACCTTATCATTCCAAATATGAGAGGTATAATGCAAGCAAGACAGAAGCCACTTGATGTTTTGTCACCCACAAATATTATGTCTAAGTCTAATGTTGATAAATTTGAAAAACCACCAGCAAAAGGAAGTGTCAAATTAGTAGATTCAGAAAATATAGACGAATTAATAAAACTTCTTCACAACGAAGCAAAAGTTATTTAAAAAAGTAAATATGGCAATTTTAGTATACGCAGAAAGTCAAAAAGGAAAATTCAAAAAAAGTTCGTTTGAAGCAGTGTCATACGGGCGGTTATTAGCCAATGAATCTAATGAAGATTTGGTTGTGATTTCAATTAATTCAAATGATCCAAATGAATTATCTAATTATGGGCCAGATAAAGTTATAGCAATTAAAGATTCTACAATGAATAATTTTACTGCTCAGACTTTTTCCAATACCATTTCGGAGTTTTCAAAAAAAGAAGAAGCTTCAATTTTAGTTCTAAGCTCAACTGCAGACTCAAAGTATATTTCTCCCTTATTGGCTGTTCAGCTTGAAGCGGGATTAGCATCAAATGTTGTATCAGCGCCAATTAGTAGATCTCCCTTGGTAGTTAAACGCTCTTGTTTCACAAATAAAGCCTTTAATCATACTACTCTAAAAGGATCAATAAATATTATTTGTGTTTCCAATAATTCGTTTGGTATCAACGAAAAAGAGTCTCAGCCTGAAATAGTTAATATAGATAGATCTGCTAATAATTCTAAAATTAAGGTAGAGTCTGTTGAAAAATCAAGTGGGTCAGTTAGTATTGCAGATGCAGATATAGTTATTTCTGGCGGTAGAGGCCTAAAAGGTCCTGAAAACTGGCATCTTATTGAAGATTTAGCTTCAACATTAAATGCAGCTACAGCTTGCTCAAAACCCGTATCAGATATGGGGTGGAGACCACATAGCGAACATGTTGGTCAAACGGGAAAACCAGTAGCTTCAAATCTATACATTGCTATTGGAGTTTCAGGAGCGATTCAACATTTAGCAGGAATCAATGCTTCCAAGGTTAAAGTAGTAATTAATAATGATCCGGAAGCTCCATTTTTTAAGGCAGCTGACTATGGTATTGTAGGAGATGCATTTGATGTAGTTCCAAAACTCATTGAGAAACTTAAAGTTTTCAAAACTGTAAAATAAAATAATCTTTACATAAAAAAAGCAGGTCCATCGACCTGCTTTATTAGAATGTAAGAATTATCTACAGCAGATTAAAATATACTGGTGTCTGCTGAGCTTTTGTTCTTAAATAATTATAATAAAACATAAGACACCTCCTTTCAAATTTTAATTAAACATAGCCGTTGTCACAGCGCTAACTTTCAAATCAAATATAATACAGGATATTTAAAAAATAAACTATTTAACTATTTTTTTCAGTGTCAATCCTTGAACTAAAATTGTAAATAAAACCACCATATAAGTTAAAAATAAAATAAGATCTTTCCCTTTCCCTATTTGATTTGGGAGATTTAGAGCTAGAGCAACACTTAGACCTCCTCGAAGTCCACCCCAAGTGATTATTAGAGCAGTATTTTTCTCAAAAGACTTGAAGAAAGACAGAAACTTTATGGGTGTCCAAACACCGATCCCTCGAGATAAAACGACAACGAATATTGTTAAAAGAGAGATTATTAAATAGCTAGAATCAAAATTTTGAAAAATCGGAATTATTTCAAGTCCAATTAAGATAAATAAAATAGCATTAAGAGTTTCATCTAATAGGTGCCAAAACTTGTAAACATAATCACCCATTGCCTTTTGAACTCCGTCTTCTTTTTTATCTGAATCTATATTCCTATTTAGAAATAGCCCCATTACAACAACACCTAAAACTCCTGAAAAATGAAATTGATGCGAAATCACTGATACTAGTAACACTAGAGATAGAGTAATCAAAACTTCTAGCTCTATGTGTTTATTTTCAATATATTTAACCAACCTTAGGCCAAAGTATCCAACAAGAGCTCCAAGACCAACTCCTCCTATTACCTCAGTAGCAAAAAGCATACTTATACTTCCAGCAGTTACATTTTCTATTCCCTCTAATTTAATATTCAAAAGAGTTAGAAAAATTACAACACCAATACCGTCGTTAAATAGTGATTCACCAGCTATACGCGTCTCAGTTGTAGAAGATAGATTCATTTTTTTAACCATAGCAAGTACAGCAATTGGATCAGTTGGAGCTATTAAGGCTCCAAACAATAAACAATCAACATAAGTTAAGCCTATGTCGCTAAGCCCTAAAAAGGGTTGCTCTACAAGCCAATAAACACTAGATCCAACAGCAAATGTTGAGAAAACAACACCAAAACAAGCGAGTAAAAGGATAGTAACTTTATCTTTTAGAAGCTCATGAACATTAACACTAATAGCTCCAGCAAATAGTAAAAAAGGTAGCATTACATCAATTAACAAAACCTCAAAATCAAAGCTCTGAATTAAAGCGGTAACAGTTTTTAAGAATTCTGGAAAAACCAGACCTATTGCTAGCACGCTAAATGACAAGCCAATAGCAAGAATCATTAAACCTATAGTCTGAGGAAGCTTCAAAATCCGAAGATTTATAATTGAAAAAAATGAAGCGAGTAAGAGTAAAATTGTAGTAAGCTCAAGGACATTCATAGAGAATAATATTAATTAAATTATTATTTGTAAAATTCGTACATTTTTGCAATATACTTGCCTAAAACATCGAATTCCAAGTTAACAATTTCTCCCTTAACAAGCTTACAAAAGTTCGTGTTCTCATATGTGTAGGGGATAATTGCAACCGAAAAACTATTTTTATTAGAATTTATAACAGTTAGACTTACGCCGTTTATAGTTATTGATCCCTTTTCAATAGTGATGTTTTTTTGATCTGGTTTGAAATCAAAACTAAAAATCCAACTTCCATTAACGTTTTCTATTTCAGTACATACTCCAGTTTGATCAACATGACCCTGAACTATATGACCATCAAGCCTACCATTTATCTTCATGGAACGCTCCAGATTAACAAAGCTACCTGGTTTTAGATTCTTCAAGTTAGTTTTGACTAAAGTTTCGTTAATAGCAGTAACAGAATAGCAGTTTTCAGAAACACTTACAACTGTTAAACACACTCCATTATGTGAAAGACTTTGATCAATTTTTAATTCATTTGACAACGAGCTTTTAATTGTAAAATTAATATTCGTATAACTCTTAGTTACGGTCGTTATCTCGCCGAGACCTTCTATAATTCCTGTAAACATGACAGTTAAATTTATTTACCTTTGTATTACAAAATTAGTTAATTCAAATAACTAAAATAGTCTATGGACAAAATAAAAATAGGTATATCAATTGGAGATCCAAATGGAGTTGGACTTGAGATAATTCTTTCAGTATTTGAAAAGAAAGACTTATTTAAATATGTAATCCCTATTCTATTTGGGCCCAAAAAAATAATTGATTTTCAGAAAAAACATTTTAACAAAAAAACTGAACTAAACTATATTAAAAATACAAATCAGTTAAAAGAAGGATTCTTAAATATTATTCAAACCGCCACGCATGATTATAATGTTGAATTTGGAGTTCAATCTAAAGAGGCAGGAATTATTTCGTATGAATCGCTATCTAAATGCACTGATGCCATAAATGACGGAATGGTTGAGGCTATTATTACAGCACCTATAAATAAGAAAGCGATTCAATCCAAAAGGTTTAAATTCCCTGGCCATACTGACTTCTTAGAAGGTAAATTTGAAGGAAAGGCACTAATGTTTATGGTTTCCAAGGATTTAAGAATAGCTCTTGTAACCGATCATGTTCCAATAAATAGTGTTTCTAAGATGATTTCATCAAAGCGTTTAATTATTAAAATAAATCAAGTTTTATATAGCTTAAAGAATGATTTTGGAATTGTAAATCCTAAGATAGCAGTTTTGGGCTTGAACCCCCACAGCGGTGATGATGGAGTTATAGGGAGTGAAGATGATGATATTCTTAAGCCTGCAATTTCCAAATCAAAAAAAGATGATATCATAGATGGACCATTTGCAGCTGATGGTTTTTTTGCATCAAAAAAATATAAAGAATATGATGCTATCATTGCGATGTATCACGATCAAGGTCTTATTCCCTTTAAAACTCTGACCTTCGGAAATGGAGTAAATTTCACAGCAGGTTTAAATATAATTCGCACATCTCCCGATCATGGAACTGCATTTGATATAGCAGGAAAAGGAACAGCAATTTCAAACTCCTTCAAGGCAGCAATATTGGAATCTTTTAGGATTTCAAAAAACAGATCATATAAATTGATTTAGCCTAATAAATAGAACAAAAACTATAGTTTTAAAAAAAAAACTCTAAATTTGCAGGCTTAAATGTTAATAAGATGAAAGTGGTTAGTCCTTTTGTAATTAATTTTGCAAGTTTAAAAAAAGGAAACCACATTTTTAATTTTAATATTGACATTAAGTTCTTTGAGAGTTTTGATTATTTTGATTTTAAAAGTGTTGATTTAATAACAACACTTGAACTTGAAAAACAGGAAACAATGTTAGGCTTATTATTTAAGACTTCAGGACATATTATTGTACCGTGTGATTTATCATTGGAAAACTTTAAAATGCCCTTTTTAAGTAATCTAAGTTTAGCTGTTAAATTTGGAAAAACATTTAGTGAAGAAAGTGATGAAATTTTAATTTTACCTCACGGCAGTCATCAAATAGACATTTCCCAATATATCTTTGAGATGGTTGTTCTTTCAATTCCAATTAAAAAAGTACATCCTGGAATAAAGAATGGCACATTAAATTCAGATATTCTAATAAAATTAAATTCATTAAAACCCAAAGAAAAAAAGACACAATCAGAAAATGATTCCCGTTGGGATAAATTGAAAGACTTATTATAAAAATATTACAAAATGGCGCATCCTAAAAGAAAAATCTCCAAAACAAGAAGAGATAAACGACGCACACATTACAAAGCATCCGACAAACAGATAGCTACTTGTAAAACAACAGGAGAAAATCATCTTTATCATCGCGCTCATTGGCATGAAGGAAAGCTATATTATAGAGGAAAGGTATTAGTAGATAATACCGAAACTTCAGAAGCATAAATTTATAGAACTATTTCTAACCCTAATCTTCGTGCTGGGGTTTTAGCAGAGATAATTTAATAAAAAAAATCCTATCTTCACTTAACATTCAAGCTAGAATTTCTGCCGAATGACGAAATCAAACACCTCTATTAAAGCTTCAATCACTGCTGTGGGTGGTTACGTTCCAGAAGACCGGTTGACAAACAAAGATTTGGAATCAATCGTTGATACAAATGATGGATGGATTCGAAGTAGAACGGGTATAAAAGAAAGAAGACTCCTCAAAGACCCAAAAAAAGCAACTTCTTTTTTAGCCATCCAGGCTTCTAAAAACCTTCTTATAAATAATAACATTGACCCTTCAACAATTGACATGATTATTGTTGCAACTACAACTCCTGATATGCAAATTGCCGCAACTGCGGCCTATGTTGCATCTGAAATTGGGAGTAATAACGCTTTTGGATTTGATCTTCAAGCCGCTTGTTCCGGATTTCTGTATGCTATGTCGATGGCAGTTGGAAAAATCGAATCGGGACGTTATAAAAAAGTCTTAGTAATTGGAGCAGATAAAATGTCTTCTGTTATTGACTATAGAGACAGAGGTACGTGTGTTTTGTTTGGAGATGGAGCAGGAGCGGTATTATTTGAACCAAACGAAGAGGGCTTAGGTTGGCAGGATGAGTATTTTAGAAGTGATGGCCAAGGAAGAAATGACCTATGTGTTAAGGCGGGGGGATCTTTATTTCCAGCGAGTACTTCAACAGTTTTAAATGGAGATCATTATCTTCGTCAAGACGGTCGAAAAGTTTTTAAATCAGCAGTTTCTGCAATGTCAGAAGCAAGTAGTGAAATATTAAAAAGAAATGATTTGACAGGAGATGAGGTTGATTATTTATTGGCACATCAGGCTAACGAGAGAATAATTGAAGCAATTGGTAAAAGAATGAAATTAAAATCAAATAAAGTGCTTAAAAATATTTCTAATTATGGTAATACAACTGCTGGCACTATTCCACTTTTATTATACGATTTTCAAAATAAATTTAAAAAAGGGGATAAAATTATTTTTGCTGCTTTTGGTGGAGGTTATACATGGGGAGCAGCATATTATATATGGAATAAAACAGTAAACTAATAAACTTAAATATGGATATTAAAGAAATTCAGAATCTAATCAAATTTGTTGCTAAGTCAGGAGCTTATGAAGTTGAAATTGAGAAGAAAGATTTTAAGATCACAATAAAGACTTCTAACTCAACTCTTGATAACTCATTCAAAGTTGAAACACAAAACACAAGATTAGCTCAAAACGATCAAAATATTGAAGGTATATCAAATAAAAATGATAATGAAACAGAGGGCGAAAACGAGAAATATATTGTAATTAAATCCCCAATTATTGGTACATTTTACAGAAGAGCTGGACCAGACAAACCTCTTTTTCTTGAAGTTGGTTCTGAAATTAAGAAAGGAGAAACAATGTGTGTTATTGAAGCAATGAAACTTTTTAATGAAATTGAATCAGAGATGAACTGTAAAATAATTAAAATTCTGGTTGAAGATGAAACTCCAGTAGAATTTGACCAGCCACTTTTTTTAGTTGACCCTTCTTAAGATTAAATATAATGTTCAAAAAAATTTTAATAGCCAATAGAGGTGAAATTGCAATGCGAATTATTCGTACTTGTAAAGAGATGGGAATAAAAACTGTTGCGGTTTACTCAACAGCGGACAAGGAAAGCTTGCACGTCCGATTTGCAGATGAAGCAGTCTGTATTGGCCCTGCGTCAAGTTCAGAATCGTATTTAAAACCATCAAATATTATTGCTGCTGCAGAAATCACTAATGCTGACGGAATTCATCCTGGATACGGTTTTTTGTCCGAAAACGCGAAGTTTTCAAAAATTTGTGAAGAACATAAGATAAAGTTTATTGGAGCTTCGTCAGAGATGATTGATCAAATGGGAGACAAAGCTTCCGCTAAGGAAACAATGAAAAAAGCCAAAGTACCTACTATTCCGGGTTCTGAGGGCCTGATTGAATCTCTTGAGAAAGCAAAAAGTCTAGCAAAAAAAATGGGCTATCCTGTTATGTTAAAAGCAACAGCTGGGGGTGGAGGAAAAGGTATGAGAGCAGTTTGGTCTCCTGATGAAATTGAAAAATCATGGGAGAGCGCAAGAACAGAATCTATGGCTTCTTTTGGAAATGACTCTATGTATATGGAAAAACTAATTGAAGATCCTCGTCATATAGAAATTCAAATCATCGGAGATTCATTTGGAAAGGCATGCCATTTGTCTGAAAGAGATTGCTCAATCCAGAGAAGGCATCAAAAACTAACCGAGGAAACACCCTCACCATTTATGACTGATAAACTCAGAAAATTAATGGGAGCAGCTGCAATTAAAGCAGCAGAATATATTAAATATGAAGGAGCTGGAACTGTCGAATTTCTTGTCGACAAGAACAGGAATTTTTATTTTATGGAAATGAATACTCGTATACAAGTTGAACACCCGATAACGGAACAAGTAATTGATTTTGACTTAATTCGAGAACAAATAAAAGTTGCTTTTGGAATTCCCATTTCTGGAAAAAATTATACTCCAAAGATGCATTCAATAGAATGTAGGATTAATGCTGAAGACACAGAAAATGATTTCAGACCATGTCCAGGGAAAATAGAAACACTTCATTTTCCAGGGGGGCATGGAGTAAGACTCGACACTCACGTTTATAGTGGATATACAATTCCTCCATATTATGATTCGATGATTGCAAAATTAATTACAACAGCTCAAACACGTGAAGAAGCAATTAATAAAATGAGGAGGGCATTGGATGAGTTTTTAATTGAGGGTGTGAAAACCACAATACCTTTTCACAGAAAGCTTATGGATCATCCAGACTTTATTTCAGGAAATTACACAACAAAATTTATGGAGAATTATTTAGATTAGTTTTTTTTTAATTAGAAGCTCTGCTATTTGGACAGTATTTGTTGCAGCACCTTTTCTAAGATTATCTGAGACTACCCATAAGTTAAATGAGTTTGAATCAGAGAAATCTTCCCTTATCCTTCCAACATAAACATTATCACTTCCTTCTGAGTCAATAGGCATTGGATAATAATTATTTTTGGGGTTATCTTTAACAATAACTCCACTACTTGAGATTAATACTTTTCTAATCTCATCAACAGAGGAACTATTTTTTAATTTAACATTTACAGATTCACTGTGACCTCCAACAACAGGAATTCTTACTGCTGTTGCAGTAATGCCAATACTATAATCATTTAGTATTTTATGAGTTTCATTAACTAATTTCATTTCTTCTTTCGTGTATCCATTTTCAAGAAAACTGTCACAGTGAGGTATAGCATTTTTATTGATAGAATGAGGATATGCCATTTCTCCTTCTTCCCCATTAAGTTCGTTTTCTAATTGCTTAACAGCCTTTAGTCCGGAACCAGTTATAGATTGATATGTTGAAATAATTAACCTTTCAATCCCAAAACTTATACAAAGAGGATTAATAGCCATGAGTAGTTGAACAGTAGAACAGTTTGGATTTGCAATTATTTTATCTTTAGAAGTAAGAGTATTACCATTAATTTCTGGAATAATTAATTTTTTTGAAGGGTCCATTCTCCAAGCTGAGGAATTATCAATAACAGTGCATCCTACTTCAGTAAATTTAGGAGCCCACTCCAGAGAAGTTTCTCCACCGGCTGAAAATAAGGCAATTTCAGGTTTAAGGTCTAAGGCTGCTTTTAAAGATATAATGTCATATGTTTTACCATTATATTTTATTTTTTTGCCTAAAGAATTTTCTGAAGCAACGAGAATTAAGGTGCTAATAGGAAGGTTTCTTTCAGATAAAACTTGAAGCATAACTCTTCCTACCATTCCCGTTGCACCAATAACAGCTAATTTCATAAAAATTATTATTTTGAATTTAAAATTACATTAAATTATATGATTTTATAAAATACTATTTAAACACAACAAAATTGTTATAAATAATTACGTGTTACCCGACTCCCTAGACTGGACAATAGTTCATATGATATTGAACCTCCTGATTCTGCAAATTCACTTGCAGGATGTGAGTCATTAAAAATAACAACTTCATCACCTTCCAAACAATCTATTTCAGTAATATCCGCCATAAACATATCCATACATATATTTCCAATAATTTTAGCTTTTTTCTTATTAATCCAAACGGCAGCGTTAGAGTTTCCATAAAATCTGCCAATACCATCTGCATGACCAATTGGAATTGTTGCAATTGTAGTTTTTTCTTTTGTAATCCAACCACTATTATAACCAACAACTTGTCCTTTTTCCAATTTATGAATTTGAAGTATTTTAGTTTTTAGCTCGGCAACAGGCAAAAGATTTTTATCCCAATCTATATTATTTGCATAACCATACAATGAAATACCTGCTCTTACCCAATCATATTTATATTCAGGATAGTTATGGATGCCAGAACTATTGAAAAGGTGAAACTTTATTTTGGTATTAATTTTGAGGAATGTATTTCTAATTTTTTCAAAAGCTATTATTTGACTTTTTGAAATTTCATTTTCTTTTTTTCCCTCACTTGAGGATAAATGTGAGTAAACAGATTCTATCTTAAAAAAAGACTTTTTCATTTCGTTATTAATCCAATCAATATCCTCAAAATCAAAACCTAACCTATTTAAACCGGTGTTAAATTTGAGGTGAATGGGAAAATCCTTTATATTTCTTTTTTTACAAATTCGATATAAATCATGCCATATTTTTTTTGAGTAAATGGCTGGCTCTAATGAGAATTTTACAAGATTTTCCAGTGAATATGGCTCAGGATAAAAAACTATAACTTTTGAACGTATTCCATTTTCACGAAGTATTTTTCCTTCATTTGAAGAAGCTACCGCTAATATATTAACGCCCAATTCATTCAAATACTTGGAAATCTTGATTGCACCGTGGCCATATGCATTTGCTTTTACAACTCCAATAACATCGACCTCAGAGGAAACTTTAGATTTTAAAAAATTTAAGTTGTGAGATATTCTTTCAAGATATACATTTAAAGTTGTCAATTTTTTTCTTTCATGAGATTATAAAAGACTTTTCTACTTAACGCTTCATATTTTTCTTTTTCACCAACAGCAATTAAGTTATCATCCTCAACTTTTCTAAATGTAAATTGAGCAATATTTCCTGATTTTGAACAGATTGCATGAAGTTTTGTGACGAATTCAGCTACAGCCATTAAGTTGGGCATTGAACCAAAAGGACTCCCATTTGAATCCATATCTAAGCCGGCAACTATAACCCTCAAACCTTCGTTTGCAAGCTTATTGCAAACGTTTACAATTTTTTTGTCAAAAAACTGGGCTTCATCGATTGCAACTACATCAAACCCTTTAGCGAGGTTTATTATTTCCCCTGAGGATTCTACTTCAACCGCCTTTACTGATTTTTTATCATGAGATATAATTATATTTTTTCCATACCGATTGTCAACTGAGGGCTTAATGGCTATAACTTTCAACTTTGAAATACGACACCTATTTATTCTTCTAATTAATTCTTCTGTTTTTCCTGAAAACATAGAACCACATATAACCTCAACACTTCCAAATTGTTCAGACAAGTTTGCGGTATTTTCTAAAAACATTTTGTAATTTTCAAAATAGGAGAATTTAAATTTTTATTAATAAAACAAAGGTATTAAAAAACAATAATGATGAATGAATCATTGCTTCTAGAAATTTCCTCTTTGGCAAATAAAATTTCAAAAATGAATACTGATTCCTCGGTAAGTGAATATTATGATCTAACACTTGAGCTTTTTGAAAAAATCATTATTTTAAAAAATAGTAATACTTTAATTAAAAAATTAGAACTTAAATCTCAACAAAACAACAATCCTGACTCAACAACTGAGGGTTTTTTAGTTAATAACAAGGAAAAAACAGAAACTACCTCAGCGATATCGGAAAAAAATTTAACCCTAAGAATTTTTGATAAACAATCAAGTAATATTTCATTTGAAAAAAAGAAAAATCACATATCATCCAAATTGAATGATAAGTTTGCTAAAATATTTAAAGTTGATGTTAATGAACGATCAGCTTTTATCCAAAAGTTATTTGATAAAAAAACTGACGAATATGAAGACACAATGAAGAAAGTGTCAAGTATTGAGGACTGGCCCTCTATTTATGAGTTTATTCAAAATGAGATTAAACCAAATTATAAGTCATGGAATGACAACTTGACTACCGAAAAGAGGTTTTTAGATCTTTTAAAAAAACAATCTAATTAAAATAGATTTCAAATGCCATTATATATTGTTCCAACACCAATTGGAAATCTTAAAGACATCACATACCGTGCAGTTGAAATATTAAATAAAGCAGAAATAGTTTTAGCTGAAGACACAAGAACAAGCATAAAGCTTTTAAACCATTATTCAATTGAAGCAAAACTTCAAAGCTTTCACATGCACAATGAACATAAAAAGTTAGATAGTGTTTTAAAAAAATTAGAGTCGGGTAGTTTAATTGCTATAATTTCTGACGCTGGAACTCCTGGGATATCAGATCCAGGGTTTCTTCTAGTTAGAGAATCGATAGCAAAGGGTATTGATGTCTTTTGCTTACCAGGAGCAACTGCTTTAATCCCAGCACTTATTCAAAGCGGTTTTCCTACTGATAGATTTGTTTTTGAGGGATTCCTCCCAAACAAAAAAGGAAGACAAACCAGGTTGGAGATTTTAGCCAAAGAAAACAGAACGATAGTTTTATACGAATCTCCTCACAGGATTATTAAAACACTCAATCAGTTTGTCAAACATTTTAAAGGAGAAAGAAAAATTAGTGTAGTAAGAGAGCTTTCCAAAAAGTTTGAAACACAATTTAGAGGAACAATTATCGAGGCTATAGATTATTACACGGAAAACAAACCAAAAGGAGAGTTTGTTATTTCAATTTCATCATTACCAGATAAATAATTTATGGATAAGAAATGGAAAACGTTAAACAATAGAGATTCCTCAGCCATAATCACTTTAGCAAGAGATCTGAATATTTCGGAAATAATATCTGAACTTTTAGTTCAAAGGGGTATTAGATCATTTTTAGATGCCAAATCATTTTTTAGACCACAAATAGAAAACTTGATAGATCCATTTTTAATGAAGGGAATGCATGAGGCTACAGATAGGATAAACAAGTGTCTAAAAGATGGAGAAAAAATAATGATTTATGGAGATTATGATGTTGATGGGACCACTTCTGTAGCTTTACTATATTCTTATTTAATTAAGCAAAATGCAGATGTAAGTTTTTACATACCCGACAGGTATAAAGAAGGGTATGGATTGTCAATAGCAGGAATAGAAAAAGCTAAAGAAGAAAAAATTTCATTAATCATAGTTATAGATTGTGGAATTAAAGCCATTGAACAAATTGAAAAAGCTAATTCCTACAAAATTGATACAATTATATGTGATCATCATAAGCCAGGAAATTCTTTACCAAAAGCTAAAGCAATACTAAATCCAAAGCAACAAGACTGCAGCTACCCATATAAGGACTTGTGTGGGTGTGGAATAGGTTTTAAATTAATTCAAGCAATTGAACAATTAAAAGAGAAAAACTTAGACTCAATATTAGAATATTTAGATTTAGTTTCTATTGCAATTTGCGCGGATATAGTTCCAATGACTGGGGAAAACAGATTACTTACCTCTTTAGGGATAAATCTAATTAATAAAAACCCAAGACCTGGAATTTCAAAATTTTTAAAAAATAAAAAAAAGGATGTTAATGTTTCAGACCTAATTTTCACACTCGCACCAAGAATAAATGCAGCTGGAAGGATGAAACATGGTAAACACGCAGTAGAGTTGCTAATATGTAACAATAAAAATGAGATTTCTACAAAATCAAGAGCCATTGAACTATTAAATACTGAAAGAAAGTTACTTGATGAAAAAATCACCAAAGAAGCAATAGATCAAGTTGAAACCCTATCAGAGTTAAATAATTTTACAACTGTAGTTTATAGGCCAGATTGGCATAAAGGAGTAATTGGAATTGTAGCTTCTAGATTAATAGAACAGTTTTATAGACCTACTGTTGTTTTGACAAAGTCAGGTAATGTCTATTCAGGTTCAGTTAGGTCAGTTAGAGGGTTTGACGTATATGAAGCTTTATCAGCTTGTTCGGATTATATGATTCAGTTTGGCGGGCATAAATATGCAGCTGGACTCACTCTTGACCCCTCCAAATACATCGATTTTAAAAAGGCTTTTGAAAAAGAGGTCACATATCGAATAAATCCTGAAGATCGTTTTTCAAGTATAGTTTATGATATTGAAATTACTTTGGATAAGCTCGATTTATCCACCTACAGAATAATTAAACAAATGGCTCCTTTTGGCCCACTTAATAGACAACCCCTTTTTTTTATTAAAAACTGTATTGATAACGGTTACACAAAAATAGTTGGAGCAGAAAATAATCATTTAAGTATTGGTCTTAAAGACGAAACAGAGACTAGTTTTTTTGGTATTGGCTTTGATATGGGACAACATATATCAAAGATTAAAATGATGAATAAATTTTCAATTCTTGCACATCTTCAAATCAATGAATTTAGAGGAAAAACAAATCTACAATTACTAGTTAAAGAAATTTGTTTTTAAAATCAATTACTTTGAATCTTTATAAATTTTAATTAACTGACTAGTGGATCCATCATGAGTATTAATTTTATCAGAATTAATATCTTTTAAAGTCTTATCAGCAAGCTTTTTCCCTAATTCAACACCCCATTGATCGTAACTATATATATTCCATAAAAAGCCCTGAGTAAAAATCTTATGCTCATAGATAGCTATAAGAGCTCCCAGGTTGTATGGGTTTAATTTTTCAACTAGAATTGAATTACTTGGTCTGTTTCCTTCAAAAACTTTAAATGGAATTAACCTATCAGTTTCTCCTTCATTTTTTAAATCTTGGGCATTTTTGCCAACCATTAAAGCCTCAGTTTGTGCAATAAAATTTGAAATAAGTTTGTCTTGATGATTAGTTTCTTTATGCAAAGAAGTTCTAAAACCTATAAAGTCTGCAGGAATAAGTTTAGTGCCTTGATGAATTAACTGAAAAAAAGCATGTTGTGCATTCGTTCCTGTTGCCCCCCAAATCAAAGTACCTGTTTCATAATTCACGGGATTTCCATTTCGATCAATTGATTTACCGTTACTCTCCATGGAGGCTTGTTGAAGGTATGATGGAAAGCTCTTTAAATATTCAGAATACGGAATTACCACCTCGCTTTCAGATTTATAAAAATTATTATACCAAATGCCTATTAGTGCTAGGATAACAGGAATATTATTTTCGATAGGGGTATTTTTAAAATGTAAATCCATGCTATTCGCTCCCTTAAGCAGGGCTTCATAATTATCATAGCCAACAGATAAAGAGATTGAAAGCCCAACAGCACTCCACAACGAAAACCTTCCCCCAATCCAATTTTCCATCGGAAAAACATTGTTTTTAATTACACCAAATTCAGCAGTTTTATTAAGGTTAGTAGATACAGCAATAAAGTGTTTAGACATCGATTCTTGAGAAGTAGAATTTAAAAACCATTTTTTTATAGTCTCAGCATTTGATATAGTTTCTTGTGTATTAAATGTTTTAGATACTATTATAAAAAGCGTACTCTCAACCGGACATTTTTTTAAGATCTCCCTAACATGATCACCGTCAACATTTGAAATGAAGTAAGTGTTAATATGATTTTTATAGAATTGAAGTGCATCAGTAACCATAGAAGGTCCAAGGTCTGAACCTCCAATACCAATATTAACTACGTGTGTTATTTTTTTTCCTGAAAACCCCTTCCACTCTCCGGTAATAATTTTAGATGTAAATTCTTTCATTTTGGTTCTAACTGAACGAATATGTTCCATTATATCCTTTCCGTCATGTATAAATGGTTCATTGGAAAAACTTCTTAACGCTGTATGTAAAACAGCTCTTTTTTCAGTTTGATTAATTTTTTCACCATCAAAATAAGCTTTAATAGCCTCGGGGAATCTAGCTTCTAAAGCAAACTCTTTTAAAAGGATTAATCCTTTTTCATTAATTCTATTCTTGGAATAATCTAAAAAAAAATCTTCCCAAGAGCAACTTAACTCTTCAGCTCTATTACTATTTTTTTTAAAGTATTCATCAATTCGAACATCTTTGATAGAGTTAAAATACTTTTCAAGCTTCACCCAAGCTTTTAATTTTGTAGGATTTGTATTAACTAAATTCATGGGTTTAATTTTATTGATTCACTAGAGATTTTAAAAAGTCTGGTTCAAAAGAAACACAGTCTAGATCTGTTTTAATGGGATCCATATGTGAGAGGTATTCTAATTTTAATTTTTTAGATATAGGTTTTGCCTGGGGAAGCTTTTGTTTAAAAGGATCTACTTGCTTTCCTTTTTTCCAAAATCTATAACAAACATGAGGACCCGAAGTATTTCCAGTCATTCCCACCCAGCCTATTATATCACCTTGTTCCACATTTTGTCCTTTTCTAACTTTTATTTTCTTCATATGCAAATATTGAGTAGAGTACGTATTGTTATGTTTAAGCGTAACATAATTACCATTACCTCTTGAATATGATGATTTGATAACTTTTCCTGAGGCCGTTGCCATTATAGGAGTTCCAACACTTGCTGCAAAATCAGTTCCTTTATGGGGTCGAACCCTATTTCCATAATAGGCAATTCTTCTTTTAAGATTATATCTTGAAGAAATTCTACTGAACTTGACTGGAGATTTCAAAAAGGCTCGTCTTAAGTTTTTAGCATTTTCGTCAAAATAATCTACTATTCCTTTTTCGTTATCTGATTCAAATTTAAAAGCATATAAGCCTTTTCCATTGTGTTCAAAATAAGCAGCTTGGATATTTTCAACACCAAGAGAAATGGAATCATCAACAAACCGTTCTGTATAAATAACCTTGAACCTATCACCCTTTTGTAGTCGAAAAAAATCGATAGTCCAAGCATATACGTCAGATAAAAAATATGTTAATTGATCATTAAGACCACTGTCTATCATCGTTTGATAAAGAGAACTTTTAATTATTCCAGAACCTTGAAGAGTAACAAGTTTTATAGGTTTTTTTACTGTTTCACCAAAAACACTATCTCGCAGTTGAATTTTCCAATATTTTGAAACATTTGGTTGGTAAACAATTGCAAGTGGAGTCAACACACTATCTTTCGTATAAAGCAATTTATAGGGCTTTCCGATAACTAGCTTGCGAGTATTTACTTGCCTTTTGGTTTTTTCTAATATTTTATAAACATCAGGATAATCAATACCATTGTTTTCCAAAATACTTCCAAACGTATCTCCTCTCTTGATTTTTTTATCTACAACTTTCAGATTATTAAGATCATATCCGAATCCTATGTTAGCAATATATTGATTTTGACTTGAACTTTGAATACTATTAGTTTTATATGTTTCGCATCCCTGAGACAAAACACTAAAAATTAATACAAGAATTAAATTATTGAATTTCAAAAATATTTTTTTTAAAGGTCTTAAAATTGAAAGAGAAACTACAACTGTTAGTCTTAAAGTTATGAAATGTTTCTTAATTGATTTTAATTTTAAAAGGGTGTTTGATGTTTTTAAAATTTTCTAAGTCACACTTAATCGATCCAATAGCAATATCAGCTTGCACCCGAATGGGGATTTTATTTAAATCATTAGAAACCCATAACGTAACACTTTCTTCGGTTTTAAAGACCCTTCCTTTTTGGACAAGAGGTTTAAACTTAAGACATTCAATATTTCCAAATTGAGTCTCAAGAACCTCGACGCCTATATACTTTAGACTAAAATTAGTGGATTCGTCGTCAAAAAAAACATCTGCCTTAAATACTTCGTTTGGCACAAGATCTCTTAAAGGGAGATGATTTCTAAAATAGTAGAGGGATGAAACTATATCTTGTGTGTTGGTCTTAATACTATAAATTGATTGCTTATTGTTTTTTATATCATTAACGTATGCAGTTTTATTTTTTTGATTGAAATTAACTATTTTATTTTTAGTGTAACCTCCTTCATCTATATTTCGAATAAATCTAATGGGTTGATTGTTTTTTCTAAAGAAATAACTTTCGTAGTAATCTTCAACACGAAAGAATAATCGAGCTAACCCTGAAGTCCTACCGTACCCTTTTGCGTGAATAACTGGCCTACCGTTTATGGTGTCATTTCTGAGCGTTAATGACGCATAGCATGCGTTTAAAAAACCGTAATGTAGTCTATACTGGAGCCATTCACCAGTTTTGAAGGCAGAAGTATTGGATATCTCGAATTCTTCTTGAATGATCTGACTATTACTGTTAATGGGAATAATCATAAAACCAAAAAACACTACAGATAATAATAATCTTTTTACAATCAATTTAATAGTTTTAAAAAACATCTAAAAATAATATATATTAAACAGAATGAATATATTCAAATAATTCTTTTGCTTTTTTCACACCAATAGTGTCGTTAAGCTCAGATCTTGAGGCTTCTTTAATATTTTTAAAAGACTTAAAAGTCTTAATAAGAAGTATGCGGGTTTTAGGACCAATTCCCTTGACGTTGTCAAGTGATGAAACCAGAGCATTTTTACTTCTTTTATTTCTATGAAGTTTTATTCCAAACCTATGAGCTTCATTTCTTAATTGTTGAATTATTTTTAAGGTTTCGGATTTTTTATCGAGATACATCGGGATAGGGTCTTCAGGATAGAAAATCTCTTCTAACCTTTTAGCGATTCCAATAACTGCAACCTCCCCCCTTAGGTTCAGTAACTCAAGACTTTTTAATGCAGATGAAAGCTGACCTTTACCACCATCTACGATTATTAACTGCGGTAAGGATACCCCTTCTTTTTTTAGACGCGCATATCTTCTAAAGACTACTTCTTCCATAGAAGCAAAATCATCAGGACCTGAAACAGTTTTAATATTATAATGCCTGTAATCTTTTTTTGAAGGTTTACAGTTTTTAAAAACCACACATGCAGCTACCGGATTTGAACCTTGCAGATTTGAATTATCAAAGCACTCTATATGAATGGGATTTACTTTTAATCTTAAGTCTGATTTCATTTGTGAAATAATTCTAGCAGTATGTCTTTCAGGGTCAATAATTTTAATTTGCTTAAACCTCTCCATTCTGAATGATTTAGCATTTTTCAAAGAGAGATCTAAAAGCTTTTTTTTATCTCCTGCTTTTGGAACTAAACACTTTAAACCTATACCTAAACCTAAATTAAAAGGTAAAATAACTTCCGCCGAACGGGAATTAAATCTTTGGCGTAACTCTATAAATGAAATTCTTAATATTTCATCATCAGACTCATCTAAACTTTTTTTAACCTCAATTGTGTAAGAACTAATTATTGCTCCAAAGGATATTTGCATGAAGTTAACATAGGCAAAACTGTCGTCAGAATATATTGAGAAGACATCAACTTCTGATATGTTTGGATTTACGATTGTTGATTTTACTTGATAATTATATAAGACATCTAGTTTTTCTTTAACTTTTTGAGCTTTTTCAAACTTGGTTAAAACAGAAAAGCCTTCCATTTCGTTTTTAAAACTATCAATTGAAGCTTTAAAATTTCCTTTTATCATTAATTTAATATCTAATAAATTTTTATCAATTTGAGTAGGGCTTATTTTTTTTGTTTCCTTTTTAAGCAAGTGGATTAAATCGTGATTTAAAAATGGATATACTTCCTTGATTAATTTAATTAAAAACTTAACGCTCTTTATGTTTGTGAATGGACCAAAAAACTGACCTTTACTTTTATCAAACCTCCTGGTATAAAATATTTTGGGAACAGGATATTTTTGAATACATATCCAGGGATATGTTTTATCATCTTTTAAAAGAACGTTGTATTTAGGCTTGAATTTTTTAATTAAATTATTTTCTAATAATAATGCATCCATTTCAGTTTCAACGACAATATTTTCAACTTTTGTAATTTGCTTTACAAGAAGCTTTGTCCTAAAATGGGTATGATGTTTATTAAAATATGACCCTACGCGTCTTTTCAAGTTTATAGCCTTACCGATATAAATTATTTGATTTTCAATATTAAAAAATTTATAAATACCAGGACTTTCAGGTAATATTTTTATTTGTAATTCAAGATCACTAAGCTTCATAAGGCTAAAATAATTCTTTTCTTATTTAAAGTTGTTATTTGTAATTCAATAAACACTTAAATTTATCGTATTAAACCGTATGAAAACAAAAAAAATAATAAGAGCCATTTACCAAAAAAAAAGAGATGACCTTTCTTATGAAGAAATATATGACTTGAGTATTTCGATATCCAATAAATGTTTAGATCTTCCAATCTGGAACTTGGAAAACTTTCATATTTTTCTTAGTATTCAAACTAAAAAGGAAGTAGACACATCTCCTTTACTCTCAATAATAATGGGTAAGGATAGACAAGTTATAATCCCTCGAATTATTGAGTTTAAAAACCTAGAGCATATTTTATTGACCGATCAAACTATTTTAAAAAAAAACTCTCATGATATTCCTGAGCCCCAAAATGGGATTAGTATTTCGCCAAGAATAATTGATGTAGTTTTTGTTCCGCTTTATATTTTTGATATTGAGGGAAATAGGATTGGTTACGGGGGAGGTTATTACGATAGATTTTTAAAAAAATGTAAAAAGGAGAGTGTTAAAGTTGGCCTTTCTTTGTTTGAGCCAGTAAAACTGCTAGAAGATATTTCAAAATTTGATATAAAACTGGATTATGCTGTCACCCCAAAATCTATTTTTCGGTTTCGTTAAAAATAGTTTTATTAAAAAAGAGTAAAATAACCACCCCAATCGAAATAGAAGAGTCAGCGATATTGAATATGTACTCAAAAAACAAGTAATCTTCTCCGCCAATAAATGGCATCCACATTGGCCACGTCCACTCTGCTAAGGGAAACTGTATCATGTCCACCACATTACCAAAAAATATTGGAGAGTAACCATGATCAGGGAGAAAAGACGCAATTTGACCATAACTATCACTAAAAATTAAACCATAGAATACAGAGTCAATAATATTTCCTAAAGCACCAGCAAAAACTAAACACAATGACCACCTTAAGTAAACAGAGCTTTTAATTTTATATAGACTTTGAAGCCAATATCCAATCCCGACTATTGCAATTAATCTAAAAAAAGTTAGTAGTATTTTGGAAGTACTTTCTGTTAAAAAAGGGAAAATATCATTTAATTTGGCTCCCATGGCCATTCCTTTATTTTCAACAAAAAGAATTTTAAAAAATCCCCAATCAAGAATAGCCTCGTTACTGTAGATTGTAATGGGGTAATTGAGTTTGATATAAAATTTTGAAAATTGATCTAATATTAGAATTATTACAACTATTATAATTGCGTGCAAAACAGTGTTATTCTGAATATAATTTTTCTTCATTTCAACTCCAAAAGTATAAATTTAAAATATAACACAATTGATTAAACTAGAAACCGCTATTATTTCAAAGACAATATCAGATTTCGGATTATTACAATTTGACCCACTCTCTAAATTTGATAAAATTTTAACTTTCGGATTCTTAAAAACTATATCAGCAGAAATTGTTTTAAGTAAACCAGGGCTGTTCCAATTAACGAGAAATATTTGACCGCTGTTTTGAGAAATAGTTAATTTTTCAAAATCCCCATAAATTATTGTATTAGCATTTTTAATTAGTATTTCAAGAATTTTATTTTCTGGAATAGAAATATTTAGACTGGTGGAATGAATCTTATGAACACCTAGTTTGTCATTAAAACTAACTGAGTTGGGAATTAAGATTTCATTAAAATTAAGTTTTTTACTATTTATTTTTGATGATAAAAGTGTTGAACTCTTGTATTCTCCTCTACTAGTATATTCAAGTTTAATATTATCAGAGTTACTTTTAGATACACTTAGGGAGCTTGCATACGGGAGTACTAATTCGATATAAGAAATATTTTTGGAATCGAATTCTTCATTAAAAGTATTTTGGCCAAATAAAATAAATGGAAAAAGTGAAAGAAATAAAGATTTTATTTTTGCATATTTTTAGCTTCAATACTCAGAGTTGCGTGCGGAACAAGAGATAGACGTTTTTTATTAATTAGTTTTCCAGTAACACGACAAATACCATAAGTCTTGTTATTTATTCTCATCAAAGCATTTTTTAAATCACGCACAAATTTTTCCTGTCTCAAGGCAAGTTGAGCGTTTGCCTCTTTTGACATGGTTTCAGAACCTTCTTCAAAAGCTTTAAAAGTTGGAGAGGTGTCTTCTGTGCCATTATCTCCATCATTCATGTAAGCACTTTTGAGCAAGCCAAGGTCAGCATTTGCCTTTACTATTTTTTCTTCAATTATTTTTTGAAATTTATCTAAATCTTTATCACTATATCTATTTGTTGTTTCCATCTAATTTATTTTTTTTATTGAAAGAGAAATATTGATTTTATCAAACTCTAATTTTATACCATCTTTAATTTTCTCAACTATAGAGATTGATTTTGCAAGAGTTTCATCTTTAATATATTTATTGAAAGAATTAATAGATTTATTTAAAACAGAATCTTCCGAAATAAATATTTCAATCATATCGGTTACTTCTAACCCTAAATCTTTTCGATAATTTTGAATTCTATTCACAAATTCTCTTGCAACTCCTTCATCAATTAATTGCTCATCAAGAGAGACATCTAGCGCCACTGAGATTCCGTTTGAATGAGCCACTAACCAGCCTTCAATATCTTTAGAGTTAATTTCCACGTCATTACGAACTAATTTAATCTTTTTTTCATTAACCATAAGATGAATTTCTTTATTTTGCTCTAATTCTAATATTTCTTTAGAACTCATTTGAGAGATTTTCTCAGAAATAAATTTTAAACTTTTACCAAAACGAGGACCTAGCACTTTAAAGTTAGGCTTAATTTCTTTAACTAATATCCCACTGCTATCATCGAGGATTTCAACTTCTTTTATGTTAATTTCTGATTTTAATTGGTTTTTAATTGATAAAATATCTTCACGATCTTTATCAGAGTTAACAGGAATCATAATTCTTTTAAGTGGTTGTCGAACTTTTATTTGTTCTTTTTTTCTTAAGGATAAAGCAAGGGACGTAATTGTTCTAGCTTTATTGATTCTGTTTTGAAGAGAAATATTTATTACTCTTTTTTTAGCAAAAGGAAAGTCAGATAAATGAACAGAAATTGGATCTGATTCATTTTTTAAGTTTATTAAATCACGATAAAGATGGTCCATGTAAAATGGAGCAATTGGCGCAGATATTTTTGAAACCGTAACTAGACACTCATAAAGTGTTTGGTAAGCAATAACTTTATCCTTACCAAATGTGCCTTTCCAAAACCTTCTTCTACTAAGTCGCACATACCAGTTGCTTAATTTTTCTTGAACAAAATCAGAAATAGATCTGCAGGCTTTTGTGGGTTCATATTTCACATAACTATCCTCAACCTCTATAATTAGACTATTTAGTTCAGATAAAATCCAATTATCTAGCTCATCCCTTTCAGAGTTTTGAATTTTTATGCTATCAGGAATAAAGCCATCAATGTTCGCATATAAACTAAAAAAAGAATAAATATTATGAAGTGTTCCAAAAAATTTACGTTGAACCTCTACTATTCCGTCTATATTAAATTTTAAGTTGTCCCAAGGATTTGCATTTGATATCATATACCATCTGGTTGCATCTGGCCCATAATTTTTAAGAGTTTCAAATGGATCAATGCTATTTCCAAGCCTTTTCGACATTTTTTGACCTTCTTTATCCAAAACCAAACCGTTTGAAATCACATTTTTGTAGGCAACCTTGTTAAATATAAGCGAGCTAATTGCATGCAAAGTGTAAAACCATCCCCTTGTTTGGTCGACACCTTCAGCTATGAAATCAGCTGGGAAAGCAATTGAATCGTCGATTTTATTTTTATTTTCAAAAGGATAATGCCACTGAGCATATGGCATTGATCCAGAGTCAAACCAAACATCAATTAAATCATTTTCACGAAATAATTGAATTTTCCCATTTTCTGAAGTTAAAATAACTGTATCAACAATATTTTTATGAAGATCTACTTTTTTATAGTTTTCTTCTGACATATCCCCCTTAATAAATTCTTTAAAAGGGTTATTTTTCATCACTCCAAATGATATGGACTTATTAATTTCATCTACAAGCTCATCAATAGAGCCGATTACTTTAATAACTGACTTGTCTTCAGAGCACCATACGGGTAACGGGATTCCCCAAAAACGAGATCGTGAAAGATTCCAATCATTAGCACTTGAGAGCCAATTTCCAAAACGACCTTCCCCAGTTGACTTAGGCTTCCAGTTAATTGTTTTATTTAGCTTCACCATTTGATCTCTGGCGTTATCAATTTTTATAAACCATGAATCAAGTGGATAATATAATATAGGCTTATCTGTTCTCCAACAATTTGGATATGAATGCTTGTATTTTTCAACTTTAAAAGCACGGTTTTCTTTTTTAAGATGTATGGCTATTTCAACATCTACAGAATATTCTGGAGTATTTTTTTCAGAATAATACTCGTTTTTAACGTATTTTCCTGAAAGTGAACCAAGATCTTTTCTAAACTTACCCTCTAAATCAACCAAAGGAACAGGGTTGTTGTTTTCATCAAGCACAAGCAGCGCAGGCACCTCAGGCATAGCTTCTTTTGCAACTTTAGCATCATCTGCACCAAATGTTGGAGCTGTATGAACAATACCAGTTCCCTCATCTGTAGTAACAAAATCACCCTTAATAACTCTAAAAGCATTTTCAGGATTGCTCAAAGGAAGAGGCGAAGAACTCCAAAGCTTTTCGTACTTTATTCCAACTAAATCATCACCTTTAAAAAAATCTTCTATCCAAAAAGGAATATTTTTGTCTTTGGGCTTGTAATTATTAAGCAAAGCAACATCATCAACAGCAAAAAAGTTATTACCAAATTGTTTTTCTAGAAGAAGTTTTGCTATTAAAACAGTAATTGGTAAAAAAGTATATTGATTAAAGGTCTTAACTGTTATATATTCTATTTTTGAGCCAACTGTCAATGCGGTATTAGAAGGGAGTGTCCAGGGCGTTGTTGTCCAAGCTAATATATAAAGAGCTTCATTTTTTTTAAAAGACTTTGGAAGGCTTGATGGAATAGCCTTAAACATTGCAGTAATAGTTGTATCTGTAACATCTTGATATGTTCCTGGTTGATTTAATTCATGGGAACTAATGCCTGTTCCTGCTTTAGGAGAATACGGTTGAATACTGTAACCTTTATATAATAGTCCTTTTGTGTTTATTTGCTTTATTAACCACCATACACTTTCCATATATTTAGAGTCGAAAGTCACGTAAGGATTATCCATATCGACCCAGTACCCCATTTTTTCAGTAAGCTCATTCCACAAACTAGTATATCGCATTACAGCTTTTTTACAAGCTTTGTTATAATCCTCAACACTAATTGTCTTTCCTATTGAGTCTTTAGTAATTCCCAGCTCTTTTTCAACTCCTAATTCAACAGGAAGTCCATGTGTATCCCATCCAGCTTTTCTTTCAACTAAAAAACCTTTTTGAGTTTTGAATCGACAAAAAATATCTTTGATTGTTCTTCCCATCACATGATGGATGCCAGGGACACCATTTGCCGATGGAGGACCCTCAAAGAAAATATAAGGTTTATTTTTTTTCCTTTGCAATACACTTTTTTCAAAGACAGATTCTTCTTTCCAAAAATTTAAAATTTTTTCAGAAATTAAGGGGAGGTCTAATTTTTCGTATTCTTTAAATGCCATTAAAATTCTGTTTTGCAGAAGTAGCGAAAGTAATCAATTTATAAATTATAAAAAACTAACTTAAAAATCTAAACTAGCTCCAATCTGTATACTTCTTCCTGGCTGAGAAATACCCGAAGCAAAGGTTCTGTAGTGTGTGTCTAAAATATTATTTAAGCCACATTTAAATACAATTGTATTATTGTACTTGTAATTTGCAGATATTGAAAGGGTTTCCCATGAAGGTGTTCCTGCGTATTTTTCAGGACCAATCAAAGGGGTTTCATCTAATCCATCTTCACCTCCATAACTGTAATCGTTGGGATTTTTGGCGTTGCTGAAATTCCAATTTAGTTGAGCATCAATTTTAGACCCAGAATAATACAAGCTATAAGTCCCAAAAAGGGGAGGGATTGAAGGCATAGGTCCGTTTTTAAAGCTTTTGTCTCCCCGAGTTAACGTAATAGATGCTCTTGAGTATAGTCGATCATTAAACCGAATTTTTCCTTCGAACGATCCCCCATAAATATATCTATTGCCAAGGTTTTTGTTTGCAAGGATAGGAAGCTCTTCATCATCATAAATTATTGTATTTGGATCGGTAGTACTTTCATCAGAGTAAATTGCATAATCAGAACGAACAATATGTCTAGATATTAATGCGCCAAACCCTCTAACTGAAAATTGATTGAAACCATTTTCTGATTCATAAGATATGCCTAAATCTAAATTATAGGCATATTCGGGCTTAAGAAATGGATTAGGAACAATTAATGAACCTCCGCTTTCTCGAATTTTTCCAATATCATCAATATTTGGATTTCTAAATCCACTTGAAAGTAAAATATTTAGCTGCAACTTTTTTACAGGATTATAAATTAATGCAAATGTATTTGTAAGAGCCCAATTGTTAATTGAAACATCTGATAATAAAGTATTAATAAGAGCCTCTTCACTCCAAGAACCACCCAGATTTGTGTACGTAAGTCTAGAACCTAAATTGATTGACAATAAATCATTTACTCCCCAAATAAAATTAATATATGATGCAGCGCTGTCATAATAACTGCCGTTACTAGGATATCTAGTAGGAGTTTTAATAGGCTCACCAATTGAGATTATTTCATTGCTTGAAACGTTTAATTTTTTTGTGAATGCACTTGAAGACACTAAATTATTTATAACCTCTAAACCGTACGATGCGTTAAGTCTATCTGAGATATTTGCGCTAAAATCGGCGTTGAAACTCAAAACGGAAACCTTTTCAAATTGATAGCTTCTACTAAATGAGTTAAACTTTCTGTCTATTCTAGACTCTTCAATATTTTGATAAGCAAATGTTAGAACTCCCTTTCTTAAAAATTTACTAGAATTGAAAAATTCAAATTTAGGGGAAAATAAAAATCTTTTTTGAGGCCCATAATACCACTCAGCATATTTTAAACTTCCGTTTTTTATTTCACTTAATTTGTCATACCGATTAATATTTGAAGATTTAGAAAATTGAATGTTTAATGATAAATATCTTTTAGAATCTAATTTGTATCGAAATTTTTGAAATAAATCATACTGACTGTAACCAGTATTCCTTTGAATCAATGGATTGGAATTTATTGTAGGTGTTGATTTGAAAAACGAATTAGTATTTTCAGAATAAAAACTAGTAATACCCCAATCTGAGAACCCATGTGAGACATTTCTTCCCATTTTAATATCTCCATAGTTTGAAAAACTAACACTAGATATAGCCCCCCATTTTTCAAAACTCCAATTGGAAGTAATATTGTTCACACTTGATAAATTAGCAGAATTAAAATCAGAGTGAAATTTGTTACTATTTTTAATATCACTATTAATGTCTGGATTTTTTGTGTAATAATGAATAACTCCGCCTAAAGCATCGGATCCATAACCAACAGAGGATGGTCCAAAAATTATTTCAACTCTCTCAAGATTATGGGGGGCAATTGTGATTGCATTTTGTAAATGTCCTGATCGATATATTGCATTATTCATTCTAACACCATCAACTACCAATAAAACTCTGTTAGCCTCAAAACCTCTTATAACTGGACTTCCCCCTCCACCTTGTGATTTTTGAATTCTTATACCTGGGCTTAGCTCTAATATATCAGCACTAGTTTGAATTATACTTTTCTGAATTTGTTTAGAATCAATAATATTTACTTTTTCAGCAATTTTGTTTTTTTTAGTTGAAGACCTTGCCACAGAAAGAATAACTCCATCAAGGTTTTGCACCTTCGACTCCAATTGAATAGTAAATGACTCGTTAAAACCTGATAGTTTCTGAGTTAGAGTATGGTAGCCAATAATTTGAAAAACTACAGGCTCATTTAAATTAAAATCATCTAAAAATGCTTTTCCTTTGGAGTCTGTTATTATGCTTTTAGTTTTATCCACAGAAAAGACAGCTACATCTTCTAATGATTCTCCAGAATTCGAATCTATAACGTGAACAGTTTGTGCTTTAAGAAATGACACAAAAGAAAACAATACTATAATTAATTTTTTTTCATTTAAAGATCTCATGAAGAACAGATAATGATTTAGGCGGCTTAAAACGCTGTAAATGTAAACTATAATAGCGAATGATTTCATACAACAAACTGTTTCGAATGGCACTATTTAACTTTAATAATTTAATTTCTTCAAAATTCATGCCTAAAATTTCCTTAAAACTATTTAGTGTTTTCCCAGAGAGTGTATTTTTCGAATTATTAGAACTAGTGAAGCATCCACTAGACATATCAAAATAGGGGTTATTAATATTAGATACGTTTGGATAAAAACCTATATACCTTGTAAGTTCAATTAAAAATTTAACATGAAAGTTGGCATTTGAATTACTATTATCCAGCCAAAGAGTGGTTGTTTCAAGAAAATCATATAGATTTTCATTTTTATCGCCTTCTTCCTGAAGTACACTTTTTAAAACCTCAGAAAGAAAAAGTGTTATGGTTGTTTTTGAAATAGAATTATGAATAGAATTTAAGGGTTTATCAATACTTGCCTCTTTTATGTAGTTTAGTTTTTCTTTTTTATGACTGGATATAATATTAATTAAATTAAAAGGTTGAAAAAGACCTTTTTTTATACCGGTTTTTCTGGATTTTAAAATACCATTTAATATGTAACTTTTTAACCCGTCTGTTTTGGTATAGCAATTTGTAATTAGGCTAGAATCTCCATATTTTAGAGACCAGACAACTATAGCAGGAGTTTTGATCAAAATAAAAAAATTAAACTACACCCTGAGCAAGCATAGCATCAGCTACTTTGACAAATCCTGCAATATTAGCTCCTTTGACATAGTTAATTTTATTTTTTTCAGCGCCATATTCAAGACATGAACTATGTATGTCTTCCATGATGTTTTTTAGCCTAGAATCCACCTCTTCTCTTGACCAATTATAACGTAAAGAGTTTTGAGCCATTTCTAATCCAGAAACAGCAACACCTCCAGCATTTGATGCTTTTCCAGGAGCAAATAAAATATTATTTTCTTCTAAAAAGTGAATTGCTTCAGGCGTAGTTGGCATATTAGCTCCCTCACAAATACAAATACAATTATTCTCTTTTAATAATTTAGCATCATTTAAATCTAGTTCATTTTGAGTTGCGCATGGTAGGGCAATCGCACATTTTACTCCCCAAGGTTTTTGTTTTGGATAAAACTTTGCTTTTGGATACCTAACTAGATATTCACTTATTCTTTGTCGTTTCGTATTTTTTATAAACATAACATGATCTAGTTTTTCTGAGTCAAGACCATCTTCATCGAAAATATATCCAGAAGAATCAGAAAGAGTATGAACTTTTGCTCCTAATTGAATACATTTTTCTGCGGCAAATTGAGCAACATTCCCTGATCCTGAAATAACAACCGACTTTCCCTCAATAGAATCGTTAATGTTGTTCAGCATTTGATTGGTAAAGTATACTACTCCATAACCAGTGGCTTCAGGACGAATTAATGACCCACCCCAAGAAACTCCTTTCCCTGTAAGAACACCTGAAAATTCATTTCTTAATCTTTTATATTGTCCAAATAAGTAACCTATTTCACGGCCACCAACACCTATATCTCCTGCCGGAACATCGTTGTTAGGGCCAATATGCCTAAATAATTCCGACATGAAACTTTGACAAAACCTCATTACTTCCGTATCTGATTTTCCTTTGGGATTAAAATCAGCACCTCCTTTACCTCCTCCCATCGGCAAAGTAGTAAGACTGTTTTTAAAAATTTGTTCAAAGGCTAAGAACTTAAGAATACTTAGATTTACGCTAGGGTGAAATCTTAAACCACCTTTATATGGGCCTATAGCCGAATTCATCTGAACTCTATACCCCCTGTTAACTTGAATTTGTTCTTTATCATCAATCCAAGCTACTCTAAAAGAGACTACTCTCTCGGGCTCAACCATCCTTAGCAGAACGTTTTGCCCGTAATAAATATCTTTTGTAATGATATAAGGAATAACAGTTTCTGCAACTTCTGTAACCGCTTGCATAAACTCAGGTTCATTTTGATTCCTTTCGTTTACCTCATTTAAAAATTGTTGAATAATTTTTTCCATTATTTTTTAATTGAAAAATAAATTTATGGTTTTATATGCAGATCAAATATATTTTTCAATTTTATTTAAAAAGGATTGGGATAATATCTTCAATTTTATCAATGAATTTTATCCCAATATTAACATTACTCGTGTCTACTTTGTTAAATTTCGAAATTACTATAAATTTAAATCCTAATTTTTCCGCCTCTTTAATACGAAGATTTATTTTTGGCACAGGTCTTGATTCACCTGAAAGTCCGATTTCTGACGCAAAACAGAAATCCTTTTTGATATATATCTCAAAATAACTGGAAAGTATAGAGGCGACAACAGCTAGATCCAATGCAGGGTCATCAACTGAAATCCCACCTGTAAAATTGATAAAAACATCTTTTGTTCCCAGAGTAAAGCCCGCCCTTTTTTCTAAAACAGCCAATAACATATTCAGTCTTTTTGCATTAAAGCCGGTGCTAGTTCTTTGAGGAGTACCGTAGACTGCAGAGCTCACTAGCGCCTGAATTTCGATTAAAAGAGGTCTAACTCCCTCAATAGTAACCCCAATTGCCTGCCCACTAAGACCTGTGTCATCTGGATTAACTAAAATTTGACTTGGATTCGGAACAGGTAGTATTCCCTTTGAAACCATTTCATAAACTCCAATTTCATCAGTTGCTCCAAATCTGTTTTTTTGGGCTCGTAAAATTCTGTAGACATGATTTCTGTCTCCCTCAAAACTTAAAACAACATCAACCATATGTTCTAATATTTTAGGTCCAGCAATCTGCCCATCTTTGGTTATGTGACCAACTAAAATGACCGGAGTATTAGTTTCTTTTGCAAACTGAATCAATTCAGTCGTGGTTTGTTTTATTTGAGAAATACTTCCAGCAGCACTATCTATAACTTCACTTTGTAAAGTTTGGATAGAATCAATTATCAAAAGTTCGGGGTTTATATTACTGATTTCATTAAAAATATTTTTAATAGATGTTTCGCTTAAAATATAGCTTTTATCGTTTGAAAGATTCATTCTGGTGGCTCTAAGCTTAATTTGTTTTTGACTCTCCTCACCAGACACATAAAGAGTTTTGAGATTGAGACTTATTGCTATTTGCAAAAGAAGTGTTGACTTCCCAATACCAGGCTCACCCCCTAGTAAAATTAAAGAGCCAGGAACAATTCCACCACCTAACACCCGATTAAGTTCGTTGTCAGAAGTTAAAATCCTTGCTTCATTTTCAACAGTTATTTGTTTTAGCTGAATAGACCTATTGTTAATTCTATGTTTAGATTTAATATCCCAAGTTGTTTCTTTTTTCTTTATAATTGATTCCTCCTGGAGGGAATTCCATTCTTTACAAGAATTACACTGTCCCTGCCATTTTGAATGTTGAGATCCACAATTTTTACAAAAAAAAGAAGTTTTCATAATTAATAATTTTCAGATAGTACTTTTTCGATTTACATATGGGAGTGCAATAAATGCAAAAGCTCCAGAAATAATAATTAAAATAGTTTGGGAACTCCACATAATCCATCCAAACGCAAGTCCAACCTCTTTATTAATTCCAAAAACACCTAAAACAAGTGCCACGCTAAGAGGAAAAACACCAATACCCCCATTTGTTGTTGCGATAGATAATCCTCCAGCCACAAAAACTGGAATTATCATCTGTATTGTTAATCCAAAAGTTCCTGGAATCGACCACTTAATTACATAGAACATTAAAATATACATAGCCCAAATAAAAACTGTGTGAAACATAAAAGGAATTTTCTTTTCCATAGATGTTATTGAACTAATACCTTCCCAAAATCCGAAAAAAACTTTTTTTATTTTATTCATAAATAAACTTTTAGAGTTTTTGATCGCATAAAGTAAAAAAACTAAAAAAGTGAAGACTATGCCCCCAAATATAAAAAGTTGGTAAAATTTAATATTCTTACCCTCGATAAATGTCCAAATTGTTTCAAATTGTAAAGTAAGAGCAATGAGTATAATTAAAAACAGCATTATTACATCAACAATTCTTTCAATTACAACAGAACCAAATGCTTTCTCAAATGGAATGTTTTCGTATGTTGATATAAAACTTGCTCTAATCACCTCTCCTGATCTTGGGATCCCCATGTTTGCGAGATAAGCTATAAAAACACAAAATATAGAATTAATTAATTTTGGTTTATACCCCATTGGGGCAAGTAAAAACCTCCATCTATAAGCTCTTGATAAATGACTTAGTAATGCAAAAAATAGACCCAATAAAACGTATTTTAAATCAGCATTTTTAATCGCTAATAGTATCATTTTTCTATCCTCAAAAGTTGTTATTTTTATTGATAAATAAATAAAAAAAACACCAAATAATAAAGGAATTATAAGTTTTAAAAATGATTTAAATTTCATAAAGTGCTAAGTTATCTATTAGTCGTGTTTTTCCAATTTTTGCAGCGACAAATGCTCTAACTTTTTTCTTTGACTTTTTAGTAGCCCTTGATAAATCAACTTCAAATCGAATATCAAAATAATCTAATTTAAAATTACGATTAACAGAAAATGATTTTTTTATTTTCTCAGATATTGTTTTTGGATTTTCAATACCCCAGAGGGATCGAGCAACCAATAGTTGTTGATGTATAAAACTCGCTTTTTCTCTTTCAGAATTTGTTAAAAAGCTATTTCTTGAACTTAAAGCTAGGCCATCTTTATTTCTAAAAGTAGAACAACCAATAATATTTGAAGAAATTTTTTTCTGGGCCACTAATAATCTAATTATTTGAAGTTGTTGAAAATCTTTTTCTCCAAAATAAGCATTTTCAGGCATAAAAATATTTAATAATTTTTCAACAATAGTAGCTACTCCTTGAAAATGATTTTTTCGTATTTCTCCTTCCATAACCCCTTCTATTGCTCCAAAATTATATGAAAGTGACTTAATTTCTTTAGAATATAAATCATCAGTATCTGGGGTGTAAATCAGAATTTTTTTTGATATACTCTCGATTATTTTAACATCTGCCTCAAGAGTTTCAGGGTATTTTTTTAAATCATCGAAGTTTTCAAATTGAGTTGGATTTATAAAAATGGATACAATTACCTGTTGATTTTCACAAATAGCTTTTTTGATTAAGGAAACATGGCCCTCGTGTAAAGCACCCATTGTAGGTACAAGCCCAGTAGTAGAACTAGGATTTATAAAAGTATTCAATATTGAATATTGACAAAAAATATTCATTTTGGGAAAAATTTAACGTTGCAAAGTAGTAATATTTTAAATCATTCATTAGAATTTTTGTAATTTTGCAAGACTTATAAATTAACGGACTATACTTAACTTTATGAAAGACAAGCGCGTACTTATTATTTCTCCAGAAGTAGTTCCGTATCTCCCTCAGACAGAGCTAGCTATAAATTCCTTTAAAATACCGAAAAGCATAAATGATAAAGGAGGACAAATAAGAATTTTCACACCACGGTATGGCCTTATAAATGAGAGACGCCATCAGCTTCATGAAGTCATAAGGCTCTCAGGAATGAATTTGGTGATAAATGACATGGACACCCCCCTTATTATTAAAGTGGCTTCTATTCCAAAAGAAAGGATGCAGGTCTATTTTATTGACAATGAAGATTACTTTAAAAGAAGAGCAGTGTTAAGAGATGCAAAAGGAAAATTATTTTCAGATAACGACGAAAGAATGATCTTCTTTACAAAGGGTGTTATCGAGACAGTAAAAAAGTTAAATTGGTCACCTGACATTATTCACCTTCAAGGATGGTTTACATCTCTATTCCCATTGTATCTCAAAACATATTTCAAGGATGATCCGATTTTTTCAGAAAGTAAGATAGTGAGCTCGATTTATCCAAAAGATTTTGAAGGAGTTATCTCAAAGAAGTTCAAACAAAAAGTTGAATTTGATGGAATTCCGACAGAAAAAATCACGGAACTTTCAAAATCCACCTATTCGAACTTAACAAAACTATGCATAGCCGATTCGGATGGCTTTGTTTTGCACGGTGACTCAATTGAATCTGAAGTAATTGACGATATTAAAAAGAGTAAAAAACCATATTTAACTCAGATAAGCGGGGAAGAAGAAAAGTCTTATGTAGATTTTTACACCGAAAACTTTAGCTAATTTTTAGAAAATGCGTCCAAATTTTTTTCAATTTCTTATATTTTTGTTTTCATGTATTTTCATGTCTTGTAATCCAGAATATCATAACATAGGAACCAACCTATTAATTGACCAAGCATTTGAGACAGATGTATACAGGGCAAAAGTATTTTCATATCAGAAAAAGTTAAAAAAAATACAAACAGACGGTCTGCCCTTAGGCCAGTTAGGAAAAATAAATCATTCTTTTTATGGGGAGTCAAAGGCTAGTATAACATCTCAATTGATTATAAGTAATAATCCAATCTTTGGGATTTATAGTCAAGACACTGAAAGCTCTGAAACAGCAGATACAACTATTATTCCTGAAAATGAAACCGTCACATCTGTTTATTTAGAGATCCCATTTTATAGTAATCAAAATGACAAAGATAATGATGGCTTGATTGATAAATTGGATTCAGACCCTCTGGATCCAGCAAGTGATACAGACGGTGATGGCTTGACTGATTTTTCAGAAAACGCTGTAGGAACAAATCCTTTAAGCAGCGATAGTGATAATGACGGAATTTTAGATAATGAAGACACGGACAGTTCCAGTTATGAAGCAGAAAACAGATTATATGACATTGACTCAGTTTATGGAAACCCAGAAGCAAGGTTTACAATGAAAGTTCATGAATTAACATATTATCTCTCGTCTTTAGATCCAGAAAACAACTTTGAGTCGGCACAACAGTTTTTTTCAGATACGAATTATTATGATCAGGGGTTTTATTCAACAGAATTATTTAATCAGGAAATTGGCCTTAATTTCGAAGAATTAAGATTTAATTATACAGAAGACGACCCTTTGACAGAGGAGGTTGAAGACTCAACTTCTGTCCAGTATCGCTCTTCGCCAAGAATCAGACTAGAATTAGAGCCTTCTTTTTTTCAAAAAAATATTATTAATGCTGAAGGATCTAGTAGACTTCAAAATTTAGATAACTTCCAAAATCACATCAAGGGATTAATAATTAGTGCAGAAAACTTTACCGACGATTTGTATCTACTTTTAAATTTCAATGCTGCAGGGATTAAAATTAATTACGATTATGATTATTATGAAGGTTATGGCACTTTAGACGTTGCTGACGACGAAATAGTGAAAAAATCATCCAGCTATGATTTGGCTCTGGGTGGAATTGTAATTAATTCACTTGAAAAATCTGGATTTGATCCAAGCATTTCAAACTCTATAAATATAGGGAATACAGGGGTTCCTCAAAATGATTTAATTATTCAAGGAGGTCAGTTTTATTCTAAAATTGATTTATTTGACTCAACTAGTTTGAATGATAACGACGAGCTCCTTCAATTAAGGAACAAAAATTGGCTAATCAATGAAGCTAGCCTTGTTTTTTACGTTGACCCAAATCAACCACTACAAAATGCCAATAATGTTTATCCTGAAAGGTTATATCTGTATAATTTGGAGTCAGGACTTCCGATTAACGATTTCCTTATCGATAACACCATAAACACCCTATCTACTAATGCTGGAAAAAAAGTTTTTGGTGGGCTATTAGAATATGATTCTGATGACAAACCATGGCGATACAAGTTTAGAATTACAGATCACCTCAATAAAATAATTAGAAAAGATTCCGTAAACTCATCATTAGCGCTTATTTCTGGAGCTAATATTTCTGCATTATCGATCAAGAAGGCCCTCAATTCTAGTGATGAGCCAATTAAGCTTCCTGCGACGGGAATTTTAAATCCTTTTGGGGTTAAACTAGTCGGATCACACCCCGAAGAGCCCTTAAAAGATAAAAAGATTGAATTAGAAATATACTATACCAAGTATTAGCTTAAAGCATCATAAGTAGATTGTAGATAATCA
>CAYSNJ010000013.1:0-38698 GCA_964432535.1 uncultured Flavobacteriaceae bacterium
AGAGTTTATGTAAGCTTCATTATTAATAAAGATGGATCTATTGGAAACATAAGAGAGCGTGGCCCCGACAAGAATTTAGAAAAAGAGGCTCACAGAATAATAGCAAAACTTCCAAAAATGTCTCCAGGAAAACAACGTGGAAGACCAGTAAGAGTTCCCTTTTCAATTCCAATTACTTTCAAGTTAAATTAAAAATAACTCCCAGAATTCCTATCTGGGATTTTTATTTAAACTTTTAAAATAGGTACTTTATGTTTCATGAATTATCTTTGTATTCAATTATTACTTAATAGTTAAATACATTCTCAGACTTGAAACTTACACTTAACGATTTCTTCCAGCTAACAAAGATTAGACTTGCATTAAGTGTAGTCTTTTCATCTCTAGCAGGATATTTTTTAGCAGCGGAATTAATTAATATAAAAGTTATTAGTTTGCTTTTTATTGGCGGTTATTCAATGGTAGGAGCTTCTAATGTTTTTAATCAGCTAATTGAAAGAGAAAGAGATGGTCTTATGAATCGAACTTCGGATAGACCTCTGCCTGGAAATAGGATAACTCCGTCCAAAGTTTTAGCCATAGGATTACTATTATCAATCATAGGTATTGGAACATTATATCTCATAAATTTTAAAACAGCATTAGTAGGAGCAATATCAATTTGTCTTTATGTTTTTACCTATACTCCATTAAAAATAAAAACACCTTTATCTGTTTTTATTGGAGCAATCCCAGGAGCAATCCCATATATGCTTGGTTGGGTAGCATATACAAATGGCTTTGGAGTTGAGTCTGGTATTTTATTTCTATTTCAATTCTTTTGGCAGTTTCCACATTTTTGGGCTCTTGCATGGATGTTTGATAAAGACTATAAAAAAGCTGGGTTCAAAATGTTACCAACCGGAAAGACTGACAATGCTAGCGCATTTCAAGTAGTTTTCTACTCTATTTGGACAGTGTTAATATCTTTGCTCCCAATGACAAAATATACGGGTACATTAAACTTATCCTATTCAGGAGGATTGTTAGTTTTTATTTGTGGAATGGTATTACTGTTTTTTGCATTTAGATTAATGAAATTAAAAACTAGTAAATCAGCAAAAAATCTTATGTATTCTAGTATTTTTTATTTAACATCGGTACAAATTATTTATGTTTTAGATAAACTTTAATAAAAACAAATGATATCAGAAAAAATAAACATTAAGGCTAAAAAAATGATGCTTCTTATCGGAATGGTGAGCATGACAATGACTTTTGCTGGATTAACTAGCGCATATGTTGTTAGCTCTTCAAGATCAGATTGGCTTAATTCTTTTGAAATGCCAATTGAATTTACAATTAGCACATTTATCATAATATTAAGTAGTATCACTTTTGGTTTTGCGAAACACTTTAATTCTATTAATTCAATAAAGAAATCAATAGCCTTAATACTTTTTACGATTTTACTTGCATTTATATTTATCTTCTTTCAGTTTCAAGGTTTTGGCCAAATTATTAATTCTGGATATTATTTTACTGGAGCTCAAAGTTCAATTACAACCTCTTTTTTATATGTTCTAGTTATGCTGCATATGCTTCATTTATTTGCAGGAATAATTGTTTTATTTGTAGTGTTATTTAACCTAATAAAGGGAAAATATTCTGCTAAAAAGACACTAGGTATTGAACTTGGAGTTATTTTTTGGCATTTTCTCGATTTTCTTTGGTGTTATTTGTATTTATTTGTGGTTTTGTATAAATAGAATTAATAAATTTGCTAAAAATTAATAATAAATCTTTTTATGGAATTGACAGCCAAGGAAAATTCTGAAGATGAGTCTTTATGGGGAGGAGACAAACAGCCTTTCAAAGCAACTTATGGAAAAATGATGATGTGGTTTTTCATTGTATCTGATGCATTAACTTTTTCTGGATTTCTTGTTGCTTATTCATTTTCTAGGTTTAAAAATATTGATTCTTGGCCAATTGCCGATGAGGTATTTAATCACTTCCCTTTTCTTCATGGAATAGATGCTCCCATGTATTATGTTGCATTGATGACATTTGTATTAATCTTCTCATCTGTTACCATGGTACTTGCTGTTGATGCTGGTCATCACATGAAGCATTCTAAAGTTGCTTTCTATATGTTTCTAACCATTATTGGAGGTGCAATTTTTGTTGGTTCACAAGCTTGGGAATGGAAGAACTTTATAAAAGGAGAGTATGGTGCCCTAGAAACAAAGGGAGGGCAAATACTTCAGTTTGTTAATACAGATGACAAGAGAGTTTCTATTGAAGAATTTGCAGCTGAATTACCCACTGGTCGTTCCACACACGAAAGCAATAACGGTTTATGGTTTAGATATGAACCCTCTATTCCAGAAATTACTGTTTCTGAGGTTATGGCAGGTTTTGAAAAAAACGAAGAGCTATTAATAAGAACAGAAAAACTAAATTCTTTGGGCCATAAAACTGTATTATCAAGAGAGGAGTCTTTGGCTAAAATAGAAAGTGCTATTCACGTTGTACAAGGTGCAAATCTTATTCGAAATGAATACGGAAATCGATTATTTGCTGATTTTTTCTTTTTTATAACTGGATTTCACGGATTTCATGTTTTTTCTGGAGTAGTCATAAATATCATTATCTTTTTTAATGTCCTAATGGGTACCTATGAGAAAAGAGGTCACTATGAAATGGTTGAGAAAGTTGGTTTGTATTGGCACTTTGTTGATTTGGTATGGGTTTTTGTTTTCACATTTTTCTATCTTGTTTAAATCATATATATGGCGAGCGACACACATAAATTAGCAATTTTTAGAGGTTATTTGAAGTTTAAATCAAATACACAAAAAATATGGGGAGTTTTGATTTTTCTTTCAATAGTCACTACCGTTGAAGTTATTCTTGGAATTGTAAAGCCACAAATTTTAATGACACCGTTTATTCGAGTTAAGCTACTTAATTGGATTTTCATCATTTTAACACTTGTAAAAGCTTATTATATCGCATGGGACTTTATGCATATTCGAGATGAAAAATCTGGTTTTAAAAATGCAATCGTTCTTCCTTTAATTATTTTGATCCCATATTTAATTTTTATTATTCTTTTAGAGGGTGATTATATCTTTGACGTAATGCAAGAAGGTTTTGTTAGTTGGAATTTTTAATTATTCCATAACCAAATGAAAAAAGAAACTCAAAAAGTAATAGTACTCGGAATTTTATTTATTTTTCCAATTGTAATCTATTTATTCTTCGCTTCTGGTAAAAATAATTTCGCAAAACTACCGGTGCTATCAACTAACGTTGAGGATCTTAGTTCCTTCAATCACTTAAGAAATGATCCTGTTACATTAAAAGATCATATCACTGTTTTGTGTTATTGGGGGTCGGATTTAAAAATAAAAAAAGGAGATGCTTTCAACTTAAATCAAAAGATTTATAAACGATTTTATCAGTTTAAAGATTTTCAGTTTGTTGCCTTAATAACCAATAATCAAAAAGACTTGGTAGAAACGGTAGAAGAAGAACTTTCTAAAGGTGCTGGAACAGACTTAGTAAATTGGAAATTCATGATGGGTACATCATCAGATATTGAAAATCATTTTGAAAGTCTTAATACAAATCTTTTATTAAATTCTAAACATAGTACTCCCTATGTCTTTATAATTGATCGAAATGGAAACTTAAGAGGACGTGATGATGATGAAGACATTGGGACTTTATATGGATACAATGCCGAATCAGTTGCGGAAATAAATAATAAAATGGAAGACGACATAAAAGTAATTTTAGCTGAGTATAGATTGGCATTAAAAAAATATTCGAATAGATAAATTTATTTTTATGAAAAAATATTATTCATTAATTTTATCTTTTATACTTATCGTAATTGCTGTTAGACTATTTCCAGTAATTATTGATAGAGTCGAGAATTATAAAATTGTTGAAAATAATAGATCATCCGATCCCAAACCATTGTCCTACATTATTTTAAATGGGGAAGCGAAAAAAGTCCCAGAATTTTTAATGACTAATCAGGATCAATTAATGATTGGAAATGAAGACTATAATGGAAAGGTTTATGTTGTAGAGTTTTTTTTCACTACATGTCCAAGTATATGTCCAATAATGAATAAAAACATGAAACTTTTAGAAAATGCTTTTGGTGAGAGAAGTGATTTCGGTATTGCCTCTTTTACAATTGATCCAAAACACGATACTCCAAAAGTTCTAAAACAATACTCTGAGCTATATGATGTATTTTCTAAAAATTGGCATTTTTTAACTTCAGATAAAAAATCAGTTTTTGAATTATCTAATAAAGGTTTCAATATTTTTTCATCAATTAATCCTGAGGTTGCTGGAGGATTTGAGCACCAGGGATACTTTGCGCTAATTGACAAAAAAGGTTACATTAGATCTAGATTAGATTCTTTTGGAAATCCAATTGTTTATTATTTGGGGATAGATAATGATACCGATTCAGAATTTCCCGAAGGAACTGAGATGCTTTTAGAGGATATCCCTAAACTATTGAATGAATAGAAAATGGAAATAAACAAAAACTCAGCACCTTCATTAAAATATAAAAAGTGGATTATACTTTTATCAATTGCAATTCCAGTATTAGTTGCAATTTTATTTGGAATTCGAATACCAAATGTGGAACCTCTAAATTTTCTACCGCCTATTTATGCCTCGATAAATGGTTTAACTGCAGTTTTGCTTGTTTTTGCTTTTATTTCAATTAAACAACGAAATATAATTTTACACGAAAGGTTAATGAAATGTGCAATAGCATTGTCTGTTGTTTTTTTAGGAATGTATGTATCATATCATATGACATCTGATCCAACTCCATATGGAGGGAAAGGAATTATTAAAGGAATATATTTCTTTATTTTAATATCCCATATTTTACTTTCTATTGGGATTATTCCAATGGTTTTAATAACCTATGTAAGAGCCATTTCAAAACTCTTTAAAGACCACAAAAGAATTGCAAGAATTACATTTCCAATATGGTTGTATATTGCCGTAACAGGCGTGATTGTTTATTTAATGATATCTCCTTATTATGTCAACTAGGGTAACCAGAATTATAGTATTGGCAATATTTATTTTAATACTATTAGTTGAACCTGCCAATGCGCAGTGTTCAATGTGTAGGGCAGTTCTTTTATCAGAAGAGGGACAACAAACAGCTAAAGGAATTAACAATGGCATTGTTTATTTAATGGCAATACCCTATATATTAGTTGCTTTGGTGGGGTGGAGAGTTTTCAAGATATATAAAAGCTAATTTTTTTAAAACTTTTAGGTTTATATAATAAACTAGTTTACATTTTTAAAAAATCAATGAAATCAGTAGACCAAATTAAATTGGTAAATGATACAATCAATAAAACTAAAGAAAATTTAAAACCTTCAAGTTTTAATCTGATTTTTTGGGGAGTATTTATAAACGTTAATAAATAAAAACACATATGAAAAAGTTATATCGGCATCCTGATAAGGGATATTTGGGAGGAGTTTGTCATGGTCTTGCAATACACACTAATATTGATCCTATTTTATGGAGGGTATTAACTGTATTTTCAGGTTTTGCAATCATATATATAATACTTTGGATTTTTGTACCAAAGCAACCTAAAGAGATTGACCTAAAATAGCAGGCTATTAAATAATGAATAAAGATCTAGAAAAATTACTTTTTAATCCTATCCGTTTAAAGATAATCTCGTTTTTATTTTCGGTTGATAGTGCAAGTTTTAAAAAATTAATTGAGATTTCTGGAGCTACAAAAGGAAATATAAGTATTCAAATTAAAAAACTAAATGAAGCAGGACTTATTAAGGTCAAAAAAAAATTTAATGAAAATTACCCTTTGACCCTTTGCTTGATAACTCCCAAAGGTGTAAAATCTTTTCAAACTTTTTTCAAGGAATTAAAGTCCTACTCAAATAATAAAAAATGAAATTAAAAAAATTAGATCTAAAATATCTTTTAATTATTCTTGTTGTTAATTTACAAATTGTTCTTGGTCAAAAAGATTCAAGTCAAAAAATAAGGTATTTTACTAAAAAAGGTATTTATTCTTTAACTATAGAGATCTTGGATCTAGAGAGTAATGAAGGGAACATAATGCTTGGGCTTTTTGATGAAAACAAAAACCAAATAGTAGGTGTTAAAAAAATTCCCATCAGTAAAAAAAAATCTTTTGTGAAGATAGACTCCATAGCTTCGGGGAACTATGTTGTTAAATTTTGGCATGATACAAATAATAATGAAAAATTAGATATAAATTTTCTTGGGATACCAAAAGAGGAGTTTGGAAATTCAAATAATGTAAAACCAAAGTTTGGTCCTCCAAAATTTGAGGATATGATATTTAAAATTGAAGATAATTTTTATTTAAAAATGATAGCTCAGAGCTTAAACCTTTAGTTATAAATGCAGTCCAAACAATAAAAAAAATACAAAGTATTAAAATGTATATTTGCAGCGAAAAATTTAATTAATGATTAATATTGAGAATCTTCACAAGTCATACAAAATGGGCAGCAATACTTTACATGTCCTAAAAGGAATTGACTTTAAAGTTGAAGAGGGGGAATTAGTAGCGATTATGGGTTCTTCTGGCTCAGGTAAATCCACACTTTTAAATATAGTCGGGATGTTGGACCTTCTAGACAAGGGCAAGTATACTCTTGACGAGGTCTTGATAAAAGATTTAGACGAAACCAAAGCAGCTAAGTATCGTAATAAATTTTTAGGGTTTATATTCCAATCATTTAATTTGATAAATTATAAAAATGCTCTTGAAAATGTTTCGCTACCATTATATTATCAGGGTATAAAGAGAAAAGAGCGACAAGAAATTGCTTTAAACTATCTTGAAAAGGTAGGTCTTAAAGATTGGGCAACACATTTACCAAGCGAATTATCTGGAGGTCAAAAACAAAGAGTAGCAATAGCAAGAGCAATGGCGTCTAGGCCGAAAGTTTTACTTGCGGATGAACCAACAGGAGCTTTAGATACTACAACATCTTACGAAGTAATGGACTTGATTCAAAAAATCAACGAAGAAGGGAAAACAATTTTAGTTGTTACTCATGAAGAAGATATTGCAAAAATGTGCAAAAGAATAGTTAGACTTAAAGACGGTGTAATTATTGACGATAAAAAAGTAAATCAAGTATTAGCCTCAAAATATGTTTAGTTTAGATCGCTGGCAGGAAATTTTTCAAACTATTGCAAAAAATAAACTAAGAACTTTTTTGTCAGGATTTACTGTGGCACTTGGAATTTTTATTTTTATAATCTTATTTGGCTTTGGAAATGGTTTAAAAAACACTTTCAAAGAAGAATTTTTAGAAGACGCAACAAATACACTTAGAATACGTGCAGGTAGAACTTCAAAACCCTATATGGGATTTAAGACAAATAGACGTATAGAATTTATAAATTCAGATCTAGAGGACATCAAGCTAAATTTCCCTTTTTATCTTCAATACATTACTCCCAGAATTACAAGGTATGCAACTTCAAGCTACAAAAATGAATCCAATAGATATCCAACTCAAGGAGTTGCACCTTCTCATCAATATTTTGAAAAAACAATAATGATGAAGGGTAGGTATTTAAATAAAAATGATATAAAAAATAAAACAAAAAATGCAGTTATAGGTAGGCTAGTTGCATTAGATCTTTTTAAGCAAGAAGAACCCTTGGGGAAATACATTTCTTTGGAAGGAGTTGCATTTAAGGTGATTGGTGTATTTCAGGATGAAGGAGGAGACAATGAGGAAAGGATAGTATTTATTCCTTTTACTACAAGACAATTACTTGAAAAAAGTAATGATAAAATTGATCAAATTTTAGTTAGTTTCAAGCCTGAATTGGGATCAACAATTGCGTTGATTTTTGAAAAAAAACTTAGGTTATTTTTTAAAAACAAAAAATCTATTGACCCCACTGACTCAAAAGGTATTTTTATCAGAAACGTAGCGGAGCAAGCAAGTCAAAATGAAGAATTTGCTAGTATTCTCCAATATATCGTCACTTTTGTTGGCCTTGGAACTTTAATAGCTGGTATCATTGGGATTTCTAATATTATGGTTTTTGTTGTCAAAGAGAGAACGAAGGAATTGGGAGTTAGAAAAGCATTAGGAGCTACTCCAAGATCCGTTATTGCAATGATTCTCCAGGAATCTATTTTCATTACAACCTTATCAGGATCAATAGGTATGATAATTGCCATTGTCATTTTACAAAATTTAGGAGATACTTTAGAAAAGTTTTTTATAAGAAATCCATATGTAGATATTTCTACTGCCCTTTTTTCAACAATTATTCTTATTATATTTGGAGCTATAGCGGGGTATATTCCAGCCAAAAGAGCCGCATCAATAAAACCTATTATTGCTTTAAGAGATGAATAGTTTAAAAATAATATTTGACGGAGATACCTGGCAAGAAATTTTTGGATCAATCCAAAAAAATAAAGTCAGAACTGCAATAACTGTAGTTGGAGTTCTTTGGGGAATATTTATTTATATAGTACTCTCGGGATCAGCTAAAGGTCTAGATAATGGTTTTGAAAGACAGTTTCAAAATGTAGCAATGAATTCGATGTTTGTTTGGAGTCAGTCTTCAAGTATTCCTTATGCTGGTTTTAAAATTGGAAGAAAACCAGGAATAAAGTTACAGGATGTTGAAATATTGAGAAATAGAATTCCTGAAATTCAATATATAGTTCCAAGAAACTCCAGGGGTAGTTTCAGCGGAGGAAGTCCTGCAAATATCGTAAGAAATAATAATTATGGTGATTATGCTATTTTCGGAGATTTTCCAAATTTTACAAAAATTGCCACTCAGGACATATATGATGGAGGAAGATTTATAAATGAAGACGACATAAAAAATAAAAGAAAAGTTTGTGTTATTGGAGAGAGAACAGCGGCTGACTTATTTGAGTTAAATGAAAATCCAGTAGGGAAATATGTTAGAGTGGACAATGTTTACTTTAAGGTTATCGGAGTATTAGTTTTTAGACAGGGAAGTCCTTTTGACTCTGATTCTGACGTGTTTATTCCATTTTCTACTTACCAAAACTTATACAATACTGGGGATAAAGTTGGTTGGTTAAATATAGCTGCTTATGACGATGCAGACGTTGTTAAAGTTGAATCAGAAGTAAAACGGGTTCTAAAAAGAATTCATAAAGTTTCTCCCAAGGACGATAGAGCCTTTGGGTCTTTCAATCTTGGTGAAATATTTAATAGTATAATGGGTTTTGCTGAGGGAATGACATTTTTATCTTTGGTTGTTGGAATTGCAACTATCATTGCCGGTGTTATTGGAATAGGAAATATTTTGTTGATTTCTGTAAAAGAAAGAACGAAAGAGTTGGGAGTTAGAAGAGCGCTTGGGGCAACACCTGGGGAGGTTCGTATCCAAATAATATTAGAGTCAGTCTTTTTAACAATTATTGCCGGAATTTTAGGAATTATCCTTGGAGCATTTGTTTTAGCTGGAATTAATGCTTTCACTATTGACATGACAGATTTACCATATACTAACCCAACTGTTCCAATCCCCTTTGTTTTAGGAGCACTTGCCATAATGGTAACTTTAGGAACTTTAATTGGATTAATTCCAGCGCAAAGAGCAATTAGTATCAAACCAATAGATGCTTTGAGAGAAGAGTAAATTTATAATATAATCTATACACTATGAAAATTTTAAAATATTTAACTATTACATTTATAATTTGTGGGGTCTTATTTGCCGCTGCCTACTTTATAAAAACCAATAGTAAATCAATCATCATATATAAAACAGAATCTCCATTTATTTCCTCGATTGAGGAAAAAACAGTAGTAACTGGTAAAGTAATTCCAGAAGATGAAATTGAAATTAAGCCTCAGATTTCTGGAATTATTCAAGACTTATACGTCGAAGAGGGAGATGAAGTAAAGCAAGGTGATTTATTAGCAAAAGTAAAGGTTGTGCCTAACGAAGGCTCCCTAAATAGTGCGAAAGGAAGAGTTGCTTCGTTAAAGATAATATCAGATAATGCGAAAATTGAGTATAATAGAACTAAAAACCTATTTGAAAAAGATATAATATCCAAACAGGATTTTCAAAATGCATCTTTAAGTTATAATAGATCCAATCAAGATTTGGCTAATGCTAAAAGTGATCTTCAAGTAATCCGTTTAGGTTCTGCAGGTGGTTCTTCCACAGCAAACACTAATATTCGTGCCACGGTTGCTGGAACAGTATTAGAGATTCCAGTAAAAGAAGGGGATCAAGTGGTTGAGAGTAATACATTCAATGCAGGAACTACAATAGCAACAATAGCTGATTTGAATAAAATGATTTTTGAAGGCAAAATAGATGAATCCGAAGTAGAAAAACTAAAGGTTGGTATGGCTTTAATTGTAAACCTTGGAGCAATCCAAAATAAAGATTTTGATGCGAAATTAAAATTCATAGCACCCAAGGGAAATGAAGAGCAAGGAGCAGTTAAATTTAAAATTGAGGGAGATGTTTATTTAGACAATTCAGTAAGCGTAAGGGCAGGATACAGTGCAAATGCAACACTAGTTTTGGCAAGAAAAGACAGCGTTATGGTAATGGCAGAAGCGTTACTTCAATTTGACAAAACAACTGAAAAAACATATGTTGAAGTTGAAAAAGAAGATCAAACATTTGAAAGGGTTGACTTAGAGGTTGGAATTTCAGATGGAATTAATGTGGAGGTTATTTCTGGTTTATCTATGGATGATAAAATTAAGGTTTGGAATCAGACTACACCTGAAAAAATTGGAGATTCTAATGACAATAACGACTCTGAAATCATAGAAGATTAATTTAAAAAACTTATTATAGCATTAACATGAAATATATTTTAACTATTTATTTATTTATTTTTTCAAACTATGTTTTTTCTCAAACATTATCATTGGAAGAATGCGTGGAAATGGCCATTGAAAAAAACATTTCAATAAAACAATCAATATTGGAAATTGAAAATGCTGCTATTGATAAGTCCAATGCTATTGGTAATTTTTTACCAAATTTAAATGCTCAATCTTCACATTCTTGGAATGTTGGACTTAACCAAAATATCACAACAGGTTTGTTAGAAAATTTAACTACTCAGTTTAGTTCAATGGGAGCTAGTGTTGGGATGAATTTATATAATGGACTTCAAAACTTCAATAGACTACATAGAGCTAACCTAAACATACTAGCCAAAAAGTATCAGTTAGAAGATATGATTGATGACACAAAGCTTCTTGTAGCTAATAGTTATTTACAAGTTTTGTTTAATTCTGAAATTCTTAATTCACAAAAAAGTCAATTAATAGTTGCAGAAGAACAATTAAAGAGAACGGTTTATTTGATTGAAGCAGGCTCTCTTCCCAGCGGAGACCTTTTTGAGCTTGAAGCAAACATTGCAAGTCAGGAACAATCTATTATTCAGGCTGAAAATAATTTCATCCTTTCTAAAATCAATTTAGCTCAATTACTACAAATTACAGACTACGATAATTTTAATATAGTTTTTGAAGATCTAGATATTCCTTTTTCTAAAATCTTGGAGCAAAATCCAAAATCAATTTTTGAAAAAGCGTTAACATTTAGAAATGATATTAAATTAGGAGCTGTAAATATAAATATTGCAGAAAAAGATATCGAATTGGCAAAAGGAACCCTTCAGCCTACTCTAAGAGCTTTTTACAGCTACAGCAACAGGATTGGATACTCAGACAGACTTATCGGTACTGGTGATTTTTATTTAGCTCCGATTGGAACAGTTCTTTCTTCAGGAGAAACTGTTGTCAGAGAAGTTGAAAATAGAAGGACTGCTTCTCCACTATCTTTCTCAGATCAATTTAAATTTAATGAAGGTCAAAATTATGGATTGAGTTTAAATATTCCAATTTTTAACGGTTTTACCTCAAGGAATTCAGTTAAAAGAGCTAAAATAAATTTGGAGAGAAGTAAAAATTCCTTCGAAAGACAGAAACTTGACTTGGAAAGTCAAATTAATCAAGCTTACAATGATTTAAGAGGTGCATATAAGTTTTATGAGGCATCTCAAAAAACTGTAAAATCTAGAGATATTGCATTTAAAAATACTCAGGACAGATTCCAAGCAGGGGTGATGAACTCTTTTGATTATGTTCAGGCCAAGCAAAGATATGAACAGTCATTATCTGATCAAATAAGGTCTAAATATGATTATATCTTTAAGTTAAAAGTTGTTGAGTTTTATTTTGGTATCCCTATATCCATTGAATAAAATTTAAATGGATACTTGGATTCTACATATTGAAACTTCCACTAAGAATTGCTCAGTTGCCCTAGGCCTCAACGGCAAACTCTTTAATTTAATTGAAAAAAGTAGTGAAAATTATTCTCATGGAGAAAAACTTCATCCATTTATAAAAGAACTCGTGGATGAATCTCCGATAGATTTCGATGAAATATCGGCTATTTCTGTGAGTAAAGGACCTGGATCATATACTGGCCTTCGAATTGGAGTTTCAGCAGCTAAGGGGCTTTGTTATGCTTTAAATACTCCTTTAATCTCTTTGAATAGTCTTTCTATAATTGCTCAACAGGTAACTACTTCAAAAGGATTTTTTTTAGCACCTATGATTGACGCGAGGAGAATGGAAGTTTATACTCAGATTTTAGATCACAATTGTAAAATTGTTAAAAATACTTGGGCTGAGATTTTAACTGAAAATAGTTTTGAGGATTATTTATCCAAAAATAAGATATTGGCTTTTGGATTTGGATCACATAAGACAAAAAATTTGATACAAAGTCCAAATTTTAAAATTCTTGATTATCCAATTGAGCCATCAGCTAAGTATATGGTTTCATTGTCTTATAATAAGTTTCAAATAAAAGATTTTGAAGATGTTGCATATTTTGAGCCGTATTATCTTAAAGAATTTTACTCCACTAAAGTACAGAAAACTTAATTTGTTTAATTACTTCTTCTATTGTTTTGACTGGAAGATTGCACCTTGAATCTTCACAAACGTAAAATAAAGTTTGATTAGTTTTAAATCGATTTTTGAATAGAGGAAGATCACTTTTTGATTGACTAGCTGAAATACGACAATTAGGTAAGTATATTTTATTGAGTTTTTTTGACAGTTCAAAAGCGTTATTTCCAATTATTGCAATTTGATATTGGGGAATTTTATTTAATGCAATTAACTGAAGCCATTGAGAATAATTACCAGGAAACATTTTAACTTTTTTAGTCATGTTTTTTATCATTTTCAAAGAGATAGATTTTAAATCATCTCGGTTCAAGTGTTGAGAAATAAAACTTAAATTTTCAGCCATGAGAGCATTGCTAGATGGAATTACATTATCCTCAACATCTATTTTCTTTGACCATAATGACTTATTTTCCCTAGAACTAAAATAAAAATAATGAAGATTAGTATCGTAAAAATTCAAAAGACAATAATCAATTAATCTGTATGCAGTTTCAATATATTTTTTTTTGTGTAGAGTTTCGAATGCCATAATTAGTAGTGAAATCACTGAAGCATAATCTTCTAAGACTCCATAGATTTTATTTTCTTCTTTTTGATAAATTCTCAAAAGTTTGTTGTCTTCTAATAAAAATTTAAATAAAATAAAATCAATATTTATCTCTGCTGCATCTTTAGATTCTTGCCACCCAAAAGTTTGGTAAGAACTTAACAATCCTTTAGCTATTATTGCATTCCAGCTACATATTATTTTTTCATCTCGAAATGGTTTTATTCTTTTTTCACGATTAGCATAAAGGAGTGTTCTCCAGTTATTTGTTTTTAAAATAAAATCCTTTAGATTTAAATTGTTTTTATCACAAAACTCTTCTTCAGTTCTGGTTCTAAAAAGAACTAACTTTTTTTCCTCAGGCCAATAACTGGAGTTATTATCATTTAAAAACTTAATAAATAAGGAGTAATCTTCCTTTAGAATATTTTTAATTTCCTCCTCATTCCACACATAAAATGCACCCTCTTTAAGATTGAATTTTTTAGAAATACTATCGGCATCTAAAGCAGTATAAAAGGCGCCATTTTCATTTTTTAGTTCCCTTAAAATAAATTGTAATGTCAGTTTCGCAGTTCTTCTAAAGTGAGATAAATTATTACTTTTAAATGCCTCAGAAAAGACTTGTAGCAGTTGACCGTTATCATATCCCATTTTTTCAAAATGAGGAATATGCCACCTTTCATCAGTAGAATACCTTGAGAAACCACCGCCAACAAAATCAAAAACACCACCCATAGAAATTTTGTGAAGAGTTAGAAGCCAGAACTGTTGTAATTTTAAATTATTTTTATTAGTTAACGATAAAAACTGCCAACACCTCAATTGAACAGGCATCATAAACTTGACATGTCCTCTGAATCCACCATTTTCGTAGTCAAAACTTTCCTCAGCGGTATTTAATACTTTATTTATATCAATTTTAACTTCCTCTTTTTTGGTCGAGCTTTTTTGTTTTTCAATGATTTTTTGAATTTGAACTCCATATTCAAAAGCTGTCTTAGGTTTTTTATTATATAATTCAACTAGTTTTTTTAGTGTAGCATTCCAGTTATCAATATTTACATATGTGGACCCCCATATTGGGGCTCCATTTGGGAGTGCTACAATATTTAAAGGCCAACCGCCTCTACCACTAATTATCTGTAGAGCTTCCATATATAAATGATCAACTTCTGGCCTTTCTTCCCTATCGATCTTAATTGAGATAAAATTTTTATTCATGTATTTTGCAGCCTCTTTATTTTCGAAGACTTCTTTTTCCATTACATGACACCAATGACAAGTCGAGTAGCCAATACTTATTATTAAAAGCTTATTTTGTTTTTTAGTATAATCTAATATATTGTCTTCCCAAGAAATCCAATTAACTGGATTGTATGCGTGTTGAAGTAAATACGGGCTAGTTTGTTTAATTAATGAATTAGAATGTTTTTTGGGCTCACTATCCATTAATTGCAGTTACTGTTTCTACTTGGCCTGGCATCATTTCTTTTAACATGTTTTCAATACCATCTTTAAGTGTAAGAGTAGAAGATGGGCATCCGCTGCAAGCTCCTTGAAGAATTACATTTACACTTAAACTCTCAGGTACATATGAGTCAAAAACAATACTTCCTCCATCAGAAGCAACTGCAGGTTGAATATATTCATCCAAAATTGAAATGATTTTTTTCTCAATATCACTATGGTTTGTAGTTTCTATGGTTAATTTTGAATTATCAATTTTTTTTGGATTAAATAGCATCTTTTGTTGTTCCAAACCTTTTACTATTAATTCTCTTATATCTAAAATAACACTGTCCCATTCTGTTATGTCAAACTTTGTGATTGAAATATAATTTTCTGACACAAAAACTTCTTTCACGTAGGGTAGATGAAATAATTCAATAGCTAATGATGCGTCTTTGGCATCCTCAATATTTTTGTATTCAATATTTTCTTCAACTAATTTTTTATTAGCAACAAACTTCATTACCGATGGGTTTGGAGTGCTTTCAGCATAAATACTGATTGGAGTTTTGGTTTCACTAAAACTAGACTTAAGAATAGCTTCCCCTGAATTTAAATAAGTTTTGATTTGATCACGAACCTCATCTATTACCTCTTCCCATTCTAAGATATTAAAACGTTCAATCAAAATTGATTGATTATTAATAGTTACAGACTTTACAAAAGGTAAATAAAAAAGTTTTTGAACAATAGGAGAGTCTTTAGCATCATCAATATTATTAAACTTTTTAGAATATGCGATACCTATAGGTTTGTCCATCTGAAAATCAGCTATTGGATTTCCTAATTCACATTTTGCTTCAACATTAAAAGATTCCATTATTTTTTTTACAAAAATACTACATCAACATGATATTATTTAATTTAGTACTAAACAAATTATTTATTATGCTTATAAAAAGTGTTAGAGGTTTTACTCCTGTTTACGGTGAAGAGTGTTATTTTGCTGAAAACTCTTCGGTTATTGGAGATTTAATTATAGGTAATAACTGTTCCGTATGGTTTCAGGCTGTCATTCGTGCAGATGTTAATTCAATTAGGATAGGAAATAGAGTCAATATTCAAGATGGAGCTGTAATACATGCAACATTTAAAAAAGCATCAACAAAGATAGGGAATGATGTTTCTATTGGACATAATGCAATAGTTCATGGGTGTATTATTGAAAGTAGTGTTCTAGTTGGAATGGGAAGTATTATTATGGACGACTGTATAATTGGAAGCAATAGCATAATAGCAGCAGGATGTGTCTTGCCAAAAGGAACTATTGTCCCCCCAAATTCAGTATATGCCGGTGTTCCAGGAAAAAAAATTAGATCTGTAGATTCAAAACTTAAAACAGAAGAAATAGACAGGATAGCTAAAAGTTATATTATCTATTCTTCTTGGTTTAAATAAAAAAACCCATCTTTAAAATGGGTTTTTTTATTGAATTGATGGAGTTAGATTTAAAATCCAAGTTCATTTTTAACGTCTACAAGTAAATCTTTTCCTTTAGCCATAATAACAAAACCTCCAGGAGTAGAATCTATTACGTAATCAAAACCTTGAGCTGCGGCAACTTTCTCAATTGCGGAACGTGCTTTTTCAATTAGCGGAGACATCATATCCTTTTGTTTTTTTTGCAAATCTTGAGCGGCAGTTTGCTCAAATTTTTGAATATTTTGTTGCATGGCCTGAAGTTCTTCGGCTCTTGACTGATTAGTTATTTCAGTCTGATTTGCTGCATCTGCAGAATATGTTTGCTGCTTGACTTGTAACTCCTTGATAGTGTTTTGGATATCAGTTGTATAAGTTTTTTGAAGCTTTTCTAATTCTTTTTGAGCAGTAATTACTTCTGGCATATCTGTAATTAGCTTCTGAACATCAATGTGTGCAACTTTAGATTGCGAATGAGTAAATTGAAAAGGTGCTATCATCAAAAAGACAAAAGCAAAAAGTTTAATTAATTTTTTCATTTTAATTTAGTATTTCGGATTATTAATTTTTGTTTTTCAAAGCGTCCAACTTTTGATTTCGCGCTTTTATTTTTTCTTTAGTTTGTATTCTTTTAAGAACCAGGTCGCTAATATCGTAATTTTTTGCTGAATATAACATAACAATATCTGAAGATCGGTCAAAAATAAAATCATATTTCTTTTCCTTAGCTATTTGTTGAACTATTACAAGAACTTGATCTTGTATGGGTGTAATTAACTTTTTCCTTTGTTTAATTCTGTCACCATTTGGACCAAATCTCTTTTCTTGAAGAGCAATAATTTCATTTGCATAGTCATTGATTTCTATTTCTCTGTCAGCTATTAGTTCAGATGTTAGTAATATCCGCTCGGAATTAAGTTGATTTTGAAATTGAGATAGTTGTATTTTTTTTAATTCAATTTCTTTTTTCCACTGAACTATTCTTTCATCTAAAATTTTAGTTGATTTCTTGTATTCACTAATGTTATCTAAAATAACATTCATATCAATATATCCAATCCTAACCCCTCTTTGTGCATTAATTAAGCCACAATAAAAAACAAAAGTTAGAACTAATACCCTTTTTAAAAAAATAGTGAAGTCTTGCATCATAAAACTGATTGTTAAACTTTTATAACGTAATTAAACATTTTTTATTTCCAATTCAATAATATTTTAAAAGTTTTGTCCAATTATAAAGTGAGTTTCCCATCCATTTGGAGTTGGATCCCCAGGAGTAGTACTGTCAAATCCATGTCCAAAATCAATACCAAGTAATCCAAATGCAGGCATAAAGATTCTAACACCCAATCCAGCTGATCTTTTTGATTCAAAAGGATTAAATTGTCTAAAATTATTATAACCATTCCCTGACTCAAGAAAAGTAAGAGCAAAAATTGATGCTGCAGGTTTGAGAGTTATTGGGTAACGAAGTTCTAGTGTAAATTTATTGTACAAAAGCGATCCATCTCTTGAAGACAAAGATTGATTTGGATAACCTCTTAAAGCAATTGTCTCCCTTCCATCCATGGAATAATTATTCGCCATTCCGTCTCCTCCGAGATAAAACCGTTCAAAAGGAATATTGCCTCGATCATTATTGTAGGCACCAATAAACCCAAAATCTGTTTGCGTTTTTAAAACCAGTTTATCAATTATAGTAGTATACCAAGTTCCATTAAATTTTATTTTATAATATTCAAGCCACTTAAATTTAGCCTGATCAATTTTTTGTGTATCTGGATCCCCATTAGGAAGTTGAAACTCCGGATTTTCCTCCATATTAGAGAAGTCCTCCCCTGTAATTAATGAATACGGAAGAGTAAATTTACCTGATAAGGAAAATGAAGATCCACCTACTGGAAAAATTGGATTGACAAAAGTATTGTTTCTTGATAGACCAATTGTATAATTTAAATTACTTGCTTTACCATCTCCAAAAGTGAATAATCCGGTGTAATAATTTTTGAGATTAAAATATTGATATTGAATAGCCTGAGATAAAGTAAAATAATCGTCTGGCACTCTAAGTCTTTTAGCTATTCCAATACTTGCACCACTAATTTGCATGTATTGTGACTTATCTGCTTGGCCTGTAAAGTAATCATACCTATATTGGACTGTATGAGATAATGATGTGGATAATTGAAAAGGTTGTTTCCCTCCTAACCATGGCTCAGCAAAACTAAAACTGTAAGTACTATAAAACTGACTTGCTTGAAGCCTTAGGCTCAATGTTTGACCGTCTCCCATTGGAAGTGGTTTATAAGCCTTTTTATTTTTTAAATTTTGGATAGAAAAATTGTTAAATGAAAACCCCAATGTTCCTATAAAACCTCCACCACCATATCCGCCCTGAAGCTCTATTTGACTTGCTCCCGACTCAACTAAGCCATATTCAATATCGACTGTTCCCTGATTAGGATCAACATTTTTAAAATTTGGACTTATTTGTTCTGCATCAAAAAATCCAAGCTGCCCAAGCTCTCTTACTGTTCTAACAACTTTATCTTTACTGTACAATTCACCGGGTTTAGTTCTAAGTTCTCTATAAATAACTCTGTCGTTGGTTTTGGTATTTCCTACAACAGTAATCTTATTAAACTGAGCTAATTTTCCTTCATTTATCCTTATTTCATAATTAATAGTATCGTTTGTTGCACTTACTTCAACAGCATTTATGGAGGAAAAGAGGTATCCGTTGTTTTGGTAAAGATTTGTTAGGTCATTACCATCGGGTTTTTCATTATCTGCAATTTGTTTTTTTAATAGAACACCATTATATGGATCTCCTCTTTTTATTCCAAGTATTTGCTTGAGTTGATAGTTGTTATAAGCGCTATTACCAATAAAATTAATATTACCAAAATAATATCTATTACCTTCTTCAATGTCAATATTTATACTAAGTGAATTGTCATCATTTTTAATTATGGTATCAGAAATGATACGTGCGTCTCTGTATCCTTTTTCCTTGAAAAAATTAATTAAATTTTCTTTGTCTTCAATGAAATCAGAACTAATATATTTTGATTTTTTCCAAAACCTACCTGGAAACTTTGCTTTGGTATTTTTAAATTTTGTTTTTAATTTGAAATCTTTAAAAACTTCGTTTCCACTAAAGTCAATAGATTTTATTTTAATTCGATCTCCTTTATCAATATTAACTACCATTTTCAAACTATTATTTCCAATAGTATCAGGTATAGTATTCAAGATTACTTTCGTATCTAAGAAACCCTCTTTTTTATATTTATTGACTATATAGTTTTTTGTATTTGTAAGAAAACTTTCAGACAATTTTTTTCCTTCAGTTAATTCAGTGTCGGTAATGAGTGTTTGAGATTTTGACTTTTTAAGTCCAATTATCTTGACTTCCGTTAGTGTAGGAAGCTCTTTTATTTCAATTTCAATCGTTGCTCTATTGCCTGAAACATTAGAAACAAAAATATTGATATCACTAAAAAGTTCTAATTTCCATAGTTTATTTATTGTATTACTGATCTCTTCTCCTGGGATTTGAACCAGTTGTCCTTTTCTGAGTCCACTGTAGGATATAACAGTTTTGTTATTGAATGTTTTAAGTCCAGTAACTATAATCGAGTCAATAACATATTTTTTTCCTTTATTGAAATCACTATCTTGAGAGTATCCTTTGATTACAAAACAAAAAGTAATTAGGATAAAAAATAATATTTTATGGATAATATTTTTTTTAAACATTGATCTGTTCACTTGTTTTACCAAATCTTCTTTCTCGATTTTGATAATTAAACAACGCTTTATAAAGGTCTTTTTTTCCAAAATCAGGCCAAAAAACTTTTGTGAAATATAATTCTGCATATGCTATTTGCCATAGTAAAAAGTTACTAACTCTTTGTTCACCACTAGTTCTAATTAGTAAATCAACATCTGGTAAATTTCGGGTATAAAGATGATTATTTATAATGGATTGGTCAACTTTTTCTATTGAAATTGTATTATTTTTAACTTCTGAAGCAATTTTTTTTACTACATGTTCAATTTCTTCTCTTGCACCGTAGTTTAAGGCAATAGTCAAAACCATTTTTGTGTTATTTTTTGTTTTTTCTGAAACTCTTTTGACTTCATTTTGAACTGATTTCGGGAGTGCACTTAGATCTCCAATTGTGTTTAAACAGATATTATTTTTTATAAGTTTATCAATTTCATTTTTAAGTGACTTGACTAAAAGATTCATTAAGGTTCCAATTTCATGCTTAGGACGACTCCAATTATCTGTTGAAAACGCGTAAAGAGTCAAATATGGAATATTAAGATTTAAAACTTCTTCAACTACTTCTTGAACTGATTCAACACCAGTATTATGACCTAGAATTCGATCTAAACCTTTTTTCGCAGCCCATCTACCGTTGCCATCCATTATAATGGCAATGTGTTTTGGAAGGTTGTCTTTGTCTAAGTTATTATTTATCATTCTTTACAATAACAAGGTAAATCCCCAAAGGTAAAAGAAATTGTTATTCCGCTAAAAATATACCAATCATTATTATTCTTATTTCCAAAGGAATAGTCATTTACCCCAGTATTTTCTCTAGGAGAGCTTCCGTCTAAATTATCAGTCAATGCGTATCTCGCCCCAACTTCTAATCCAATAACCCAAAACGGACTTGGATTAGTTTTTAGGCCAAAAATAATAGGAATTGAGACACTTTCTCCTTTGCCATATTCTATGGGTTTTGCGATTGGAATTATTGAGGAATTATAATAAAATTCATTGAACATGATATAGCTTGCGCCTAAATACAAATATGGACTGTAGTTTGTTTGAGAATCGTGTAAATTAAAATCAATAAAATTGAATTCAATACCTAAACTTCCCTCACTTATGTTATTCTCAAAACTATATGCTCTACCAAATCTATTAAGATCATTGGTTCTGTAATCAGTTGATTTTAATGTAGAATTTATCGCACTAAACCGAATAGAATATCTAGTGGTTAAGTTCCATTTATAAACTACACCAATTGCTTGATTTGAAGGCATTAGATAATAATTAGACCCTACATCTCCAATGTAATTACTTGTCCCCAAGAATAAGCCGATTTCGTGGTATTGGGAACTCAAGGGTGATGAGTTAAATATCAATAAAAAAATAAAAATTAATTTATTCATTCGATTAAAACACTTTGTGTTTGTCTAACTAAAAAAAATGATTTTTATTGCCTATTTCGTTTATCTAAACCCCAAAAAAGTTTATCTCTAAGTGTCATGAAAAAATCATCTCCCTCTAATTGGATTGTTTTAATAAAAAAAGGTGCTTTTGATATCACAATAGAGCTGTTATTATTTATTGTAAATCTTCTGTTATCAAGAGAAATGAGATATTTTTTGGACCTTCCTGAAACATAAATATCAATATGAGATTTGTCAGGAACTATTAGAGGTCGTATTCCTATATTATGAGGAGCAATAGGGTTTAGCACAAAAGTACTTGCGTCAGGACTTATTATTGGACCTCCACTACTAAGAGAATATCCGGTTGATCCAGTTGGTGTTGAAACTATTAAACCATCAGACCAATATGTAGTTAAAAGTTTTTGATCAATAGTTGTTTTAATAGATAACATTGAAGTACTATTTTTTCTATTGACAGTAATTTCATTTAAAGCATACGGAAAGTCTAATATGTCTAATATTTCAGGAGAAGTTTTGACTTTTATGAGTGTTCTCTTGATTAATTTATAATTTTTATTAAAAAATATATCAAGCCCTTTAATTAAATTTTCTTTGTTGAGGCTTGTAAGGAAACCAAGCTGACCAGTATTAATACCTAATATAGGAACTTCACTATCTCCAACTATTGGTATAGCTCTTAGTAATGTTCCATCACCGCCAATTGTGAATAAAACATCAATCTCGTTTATATCTAATGGTTTTTGTTTTTTCTTAAGAGTTAGTGATTTTAAAAAATCAATATAAATTTCGTGATTATGATTATCCAAGTATTCGATAACTGCAATTTCATATTCAGTTAATGGATCTGGTTTTGGAGAAATTCGAAAAATACCAACTTTCATGATATTAGATATTTAATACAATATTACAAAACTTTAGCTCTTGCTTATATTGATTCTGAGTCTTTAACTAAATTTAATTAAAAAGCTTATTTAATTGAATTTCGAATCATTAATTTTGAAAAAAAAACATGACCAAACTTAGTGTAAATATTAATAAAATTGCAACGTTACGAAATGCTAGAGGAGGAAATACCCCAAATTTGATTGATTTTGCTAAAAATATAGAGTCATATGGAGCTCATGGAATCACAATACATCCTCGACCTGACGAACGTCACATTAAGTATGCAGACGTTTATGACTTATCTAAAGTAGTTAAAAGTGAATTTAACATTGAAGGTAACCCTAATAACAGATTTGTTGCTATGGTTATCGACGTAAAGCCAACTCAAGTTACTTTGGTTCCTGATTCAGATGATGCAATCACTTCTAACTCTGGATGGAATACAAAAGATAATCTGATTTTTTTAAAGGAAACTATTTCGGAGTTCAAAAAAAATGGAATTAGAACATCAATATTTGTTGATCCAATAACTGAAATGATTGAGTACGCAAAAATGACTGGAACTGATAGGGTTGAATTGTATACTGAAAATTATGCGGTTGGGTTTTTAAAAAACAAGAAAACTGCTGTGTCATCCTATGTTTCTGCTTCTAAAATAGCAACTGATTTAGGTATAGGTATAAACGCAGGACATGATTTAAATCTTGAAAATTTAAAGTTTTTTAATGAAAGTATTCCCGAATTACTGGAGGTTTCTATTGGTCATGCATTAATTTCTGAATCATTGTGTAACGGGTTAGAAAGTACAATAAGAATGTATATTGATCAATTATCTAGATGAGAAAATTGTACTCCAATATATTAGGTGAAGGCAATAATCATTTGACTATATTACACGGGTTCCTCGGAATGAGTGATAACTGGAAAAGTTTAGGTAATGTTTTTTCAAAACTAGGGTTTAAGGTTCATTTAATTGATCAAAGAAACCACGGAAGGAGTTTTTGGAATAAAGATTTTAGTTATGAGATACTGGCAGAAGATCTTCTTTTTTACATGAATCAAGAGAAAATCACTAAATCAATTATAATAGGGCATTCAATGGGAGGAAAAACTGCTATGAAATTTTGCTCCAGATATCCTGAGAGGATAAGTAAATTAATTATTGTTGATATCTCTCCAAAAAAATATAATTCAAGTCATGATAAAATATTAGAGGGCCTGACTTTATTAAATTTTAAAATTATTAAAACAAGAAAAGATGCAGATTTACATTTATCTAACTATATTTTAGAATCAGAGATAAGGCAATTTTTGTTAAAAAATTTATATTGGATAGCTCCTGGAAAATTAGCATTAAGATTAAATATTTCTATTTTAAAAAACTCATCACAGATTATTAGTAAAGAAGTAATAATAAAAAATATTTTCAATAAACCGGTACTATTTCTTAAAGGTCAAAATTCAAACTATATATCAAATAATGAACCTAAGCTATTAGAAAAATATTTTTCAAATTTTCAAATTAAAACAATTAAAAATTCTGGTCACTGGCTGCACGCTGAAAACCCAGTAGACTTTATAAAAACAGTAAACAATTTTTTAGGCGTCTGAATAATCACAAATTATTATATTTAATAAAGTATTTTAATTGGTATTAAAAATAAAAAATGCAAAATTACATACTCCGCAACGGAGAGAAGAGTGATTCACTTTCCATACTTAGTTTAATAAAAGAATTAGCTGAATTTGAAAACGAGCCGAATGCGGTCAACCTAAGTGTTCTGGATATAGAAAATGATGGTTTTGGATTAACACCTAAGTTTAAATGTTTTGTTGTCGAAGCAAATAGTAAATTAATTGGAATGGCATTATATTATCCCCGCTATTCAACTTGGGATGGAGAAACACTTCATTTGGAAGACCTAATTGTTAGTCAGAACCACAGAGGAAAAGGAGTAGGAAAACTATTGTATACGGCCTTTATTAATGAAGCTTTAAAAACTGGATTAAAAAGAGTTGAATGGAATGTTTTAGATTGGAATGTTAACGCTATAAAATTTTATGAAAGTACTGGAGCAGAAGTTTTAAATGATTGGACAACGGTACAAATGACAAACAAAGGAATGATTGATTTTACTAGCTTACATAAACAAAATTGAACATATTTAAGTTCGGGGGAGCTTCTGTAAAGAACGCAGAGGGAGTTTCAAATCTGGTTAAAATTTTAAGAGGAACCGATTGCAATGACACAATAATTGTTGTTTCAGCTATGGGTAAGACGACAAACTCTCTTGAAAAAGTAGTTGATTTATATTTAAAAAACAGTGATAAGTTAAATGAATATTTATATGAAATTGAAAATTTTCATCAAATAATAGTAAATAATTTATTTGATTCAGAATCCTCCGAAATAGCTTCTTTAATTAAAAATATTTTTAAAGAATTAAAGATTTTTCTGTTAACCAATAAATCAGAAAAATATAGTTTTGTTTATGATCAGATAGTGAGTTATGGTGAAATTTTATCTACAAAGATTATTCATAAATTTCTTATTAAAGAACAAATTGAAAACACATGGTTAGATTCAAGAAAGCTAATAAAAACAGATAGCTATTACAGAGACTCTAATTTAAATTGGGATTTAACTCTCCAAAAAATAAAAGCAAGATTAGAAAATGGAAAAACTTATATTACTCAAGGTTTTATTGCCAGTGATATTAATAATTTCACAACCACATTAGGAAGGGAAGGCTCAGATTATTCTGCAGCTATATTTGCATACGCTCTCAATGCAACTGAAGTTACAATATGGAAAGATGTTGAGGGTATTTTAAATGCTGATCCTAGATATTTTAGTGAAACAACTTTACTGGAACATGTCTCATACAGAGAAGCTATAGAGTTAGCTTTTTATGGTGCATCAGTAATTCATCCTAAAACTCTTCAGCCCCTACAGAGAAAAGAGATCCCACTATATGTCAGGTCATTTTTAAATCCAAATTTAAAAGGAACAACTGTAAAAAAGGGGAGTCCTCTATCCCCTTTTATACCGTGTTTTATCTTAAAAAAAAATCAAACTCTCTTGGAATTATCTTCGTTAGATTTTTCATTTATTATAGAAGATAACATCAGTTATATATTTAAATTATTACACTTACATCAAATGAGAGTTGAATTAATTCAAAATTCTGCAATTAGTTTTTCTGTTTGTATTTCAAATAAATATAATCGATTAGATGAACTTGTTTCAAAACTTAAATCTAGATTTAGAGTACGGATTAATAAAAATGTGAGTTTATATACAGTAAGGCATTTTGATCAAAAATCTATTGAGAAAATCACTAAGAATCAAAAAAATATTTTGTTGGAACAAAGAACTCAGGATACAGTTCAATTTATAACTCATTGATTTTATTTAAAATAACTTTTGAGAGTTTCTCATAACTTTCAAAAGTCAATCCAGCAACATGAGGACTTAAAACTACGTTTTCACTTTTAATTAAATAACGTAATGAGCTAGGAACTTGTTTTTTTTCAAAAACAGCATTAAAAGAGCTAGATTCATATTCTAGAACATCCAGACCTGCTCCAAGTATTTTTTTACTTTTCAAGCCTTTGACTAAATCTGCAGTAACAACTGCACTTCCTCTTGAAGTATTAATTAACCAAAAAGGATTTTTCATTTCTGAAATGAATTTTGAATTGATCATGCCCAAAGTAAGTTCAGTTTGAGGAATATGAAGACTTAATATTTGAGCTTCATCTTTAATTATTGAAAGATCAACTTGTTTAGCATTTTCATCTTCAATATTTTTCTTAATATCATAAAAAATAACCTTAGCATTAAACCCCTTCAATTTTTTTGCTAGACTTTTCCCCATATTTCCATAACCAATTATTCCAAAGACTTTATCCTTGACTTCATACCCTCTTGAAATCTCCCTATCCCATATACCATTTTGAATATTTTTATCAGAGAAGATAATTTTATTCATAAGACATAAAATCATTCCAATGGTATGTTCGCCTACTGCATCTCTGTTGCCTTCTGGTGCAGATAAAACTTTTATACCTTTTATCTTTGCAAAATCAACATCAATATTTTCGACCCCAGAACCTATTCTTCCAATTATTTTTAGTTTTTTTGCCGCAGATAAAAACTCTTTATCAATAGGGAATCTACTTCTAATTATTAATGCATCAAACTTGTGAATTATTTTTAAAATCTCTTGCTTTGATTCTAAATAGAATTCAATATTTTCATGTCCTGAAGACTTTAGTCCTTTAATTAAAAGAGGATGGTTTTTATCAATATGTAGTATTTTCATATTAAAAACCTAAAATACTTTTTGCTATATAAAAAAACAAGAATATACCAAAAATATCATTTGAAGTAGTTATGAAGGGACCCGTTGCTAATGCGGGATCAATACCTTTTTTATTTAAAATAATAGGAGTAAAGGTTCCAACAAGCGCAGCAACAATAATAACACTCATCATAGACAAAGCAATTGTAAGACTTAACTTTATATCTTGATTTATAATTTGACCAAATATCATTAATAAAACAGACAATGCAAAACCATTTATTAAACTTAGCCCTACTTCCTTGATTAGCCTTGAGAGAAGAGATCCTTTTAGGTTGTCATTTGCTAAACCTTGAACTATGATTGCAGAAGACTGAACCCCAACATTCCCAGCCATTGCAGCAATAAGAGGGGTATAAAAAAATAGACTTCGCAACTTCGGATTAGACATTATTACTTCAAATTCTTGTAAAATAAAAACACTTCCTAAACCACCTACAAGACCCAGAAAAAGCCATGGAAGTCGCGCTCTAGTAAGTTCATAAATCGTGTCATCTGCCTCTACATCTGTAGCAATACCTGCGGCAAGTTGATAATCTTTTTCTGCTTCCTCTTTGATTAAGTCTAAAATATCATCGATAGTAATTCTACCGACTAGTTCTTTGTTTTTGTTAACGACAGGAATAGCCTCTAGATCATATTTTGTCATGATTTTGGCAACTTCTTCTCCGTCTTGATCAACAGTAACAAAATCAACTTTTGAAATATAGATATCTTTTACTTTGTCATTAGATTTAGCAGTCAATAAATCTTTTAAAGATAATCTTCCTTTTAGTCTATTATTAATATCCACTACATATACCGAATGTATCCTAGTTATTTCTTCTGCTTGACTTTTAATAGTATTCAAGCATTTTGATACACTAAGATTTTCTTGCACTTTAACTAATTCTTTCGCCATTAAACCACCTGCTGAGTTTTCTCCATATGTTAATAGTTCTCTGATATCATCAATATGCGAAGAGTCCGTAATTTCTGACATTACTTTTTCTTGCCTTTCTTCTGGAAGTTCAGCAATAATATCTGCAGCATCATCAGTATCAAGTTCCTCAACTTCTTCAGCAATTTCTTTTGCTGAAAGATTTTCTAAAACTGCTTCCCTTTGATCTTCGTCAAGCTCAGGGAGAATATCTGCAGTTTTCTCACTATCTAAAAGTTTGATTAAATATGTTCCTTGGTCTGGATTAAGTTCATTAACTAGCTCAGCAATATCTGCAAAGTGAATATCTTTTAGTTGTTTTCTTAGCTTTATTTTATTTTCTTCAGCTATTAATATTTTAATAGCTATAATAAAGTCTTTATGAATTTGAAAGTTTGACATTTTCAATCATTTTAGTAAGCTTGACAAATGCCTCAGTATCGAGGGACTCGGGTCTTAAGTCAAATATACTATCTTCTTTAATATTTTTCGGTAAACTAAAAGTTTTTAAACTATTTCTTAGTGTTTTTCTTCTTTGTTGAAAGCTTGTTTTAACAACTTTAAATAATAATTTTTCATCACAATCAAGCAAAATATTTTCTTTTCTATGCATTTCAATAACACCAGATTCTACTTTAGGTATTGGTTTGAAAACCTTAGATGAGACTGAGAATAAATAGCTTGTGTTAAAGAAAAGTTGACATAAAACAGAAAGTATTCCATATTTTCTTGAACCAGGTGGTTCACATATCCTTTGAGCTACTTCCTTTTGAAACATTCCTGAAAAAAAAGGAATTATTTCACGGTTTTCAATTACTTTAAAGACAATCTGGGTTGAAATATTATATGGAAAATTACCAATAACTGCAAAAGGTCTAACAAAAATATTTTTAAGATTTAACTTTAAAAAATCCTCTTCAATAATCTTATCTTTTAATTCAGCGAATTGATTCCTCAAGTATTGAACTGATTCAGGGTCAATTTCAACTACATAAGGAGTTGTTTTATTAAGTATAAATTTTGTTAAAACGCCCATTCCTGGTCCTATTTCTAAAACATCCTTGTAGTTTTCAAACCTTAATGTGTCTGAAATTTTTTCTGCTATGTTTAAATCAATTAAAAAATGTTGACCTAATTTTTTTTTTGGAGTTATTTCTTTCATTTATGTTCACTTATTATCTCTAATTTAGTTCTAAATGATAGTACTTTTTCTCCAAATTTCTCAACTACTGTCCTCCTTAAAACATTAGATTTATTTTTAATATAACTATCAATTAGTGATTCTGAAATCAATAAGTATTGAGTTGCATAATTACAAAAGTCATTTTCATCATCAATTTTAATTTTTAAAACTTTCACTTCAATAAAATAATTAGTACTTAACATTTCAGGAATGTGCTCCTCTTGCATCCATCTCAACCACTCAGTCTCTATACTTTTGTCTAGTTGAGATGTTACATTATAATATATCACAATCCAATAATATCAAACCCTGTATAGGGAACAAGAGCCTTTGGAATTATAATTCCTTTTTCTGTTTGAAAGTTTTCTAATAAACCAGCCACAACTCTTGGAAGAGCCAATGCACTTCCGTTTAGAGTATAAACTCCTAGTTTCTCCCCTTTAATAGTTTTGTATCTGAGTTTAAGTCTTTCAGACTGGAAATCGTTAAAAATGGATACAGAACTTATTTCTAACCATCTTTTTTGTGCAGCTGAATAGATTTCAAAGTCATAAGTTAGTGATGAAGTGAAGCCCAAATCTCCACCACAAAGTTTTAAAATTCGGTAAGGTAATTCTAAATCCGAAAGTATATTTTTAATATGTTCAACCATATTATTTAAAGCGTCTAATGCATTTTCTTGTTTTTCTAAACGAACTATTTCTACTTTATCAAACTGATGTAAACGATTTAAGCCTCTAACATGAGCTCCATAGCTTCCAGCTTCCCTCCTAAAACAAGGGGTATAGCCTGTTATGCAAATAGGTAATTCATTCTCTTGCAATAAGACGTCCCTAAACATGTTAGTGAGAGGAACTTCAGCAGTAGGTATCAAATAAAGATCGTCTTCTTGTGAATGATACATTTGCCCCTCTTTATCCGGTAATTGTCCAGTTCCAAATCCTGATTCAGAATTTACAAGATGTGGGACTTGAAACTCATTATAACCTGCAGAAGTATTCTTGTCAAGAAAAAAATTAATTAACCCTCGCTGAAGACGAGCGCCTTTATTTTTGTATACTGGAAATCCAGCTCCAGATATTTTACTACCAAGTTCAAAATCAATAATATCATATTTTTTAGCAAGATCCCAGTGAGGAAGTGCTTTATCAGATAGCTCGATTAAATTACTACTTCTAAAAATTTCTTCATTGCTATCTTCTGATTTACCGTCAGGAACACTTTCGTGAGGAATATTTGGCACCAATGTTCTAAGATCAGTTATTTTTTTTTCAATTATATTTAAATTTTCTTGAATAGATTTAGAGGAAAATTTTAATTCAGAGGATTCTATTTTTAATTTATTTGCTTTTTCATTTACCCCACTTTTATAAAATACTCCAATATTTTTTGCGATAACATTTGCTTTTGCTTGATTGTTTTCCAGTTCTGTCTGCATCCTTCTTTTTGAAGAATCAAGTTTGATTATTTCATCAATTATTTTTTCAGCATCAAAATTTCTTTTTTTTTGAGCTTCAATAATTTGATCCCTATTTTCTCGAATGAATGATAGTGTTAACATATCTTATTATTTAAATACAAAAATTATTGTATTGTTATTTATTATTTTCTAATTCATGACATAACTTTTTGTCAAGTAGTAATTGTGATTTTAGGGATTCCAATGAATTAAACTTTTTTTCATCTCTAATTTTAGTATGAAAACTGATCTTAATAGTTTCATTATAAATATTTTTATTAAAATTAAAAAAATGAACTTCAATAGTTGTTTTTTTTGAAGAAACGGTTGGTCTAATTCCATAGTTTAACATTCCAAAATACTTTTCACCCATCCATTTCATAGACACCCAATAAACTCCTTTTTTTGGTAATATCTTATATTCTGCTGTAACTTCAATATTTGCAGTAGGAAAACCTAATTTACTTCCTAATCCTTGATCGTGAATAACGACACCCTCAAGAACAAAATTTCTCCCCAAATATTCGCTTACAGTTTTAATATCACCACTAGAAATAGCATTTCTGATTTTTGTTGAACTAACAGAAATAGCATCTATATCTTGAGCTGGAATGACTTCAACATTAAAACCAAATGTTTTGCCATACGAAATTAAGTCTGAAACCGATGCAGTTCTATTTTTTCCAAATCTATGATCATAACCAATAAATAATTTAGAAACTTTTAAAGTATTAACTAAGATATCTTGTGTAAATTTTTTAGCACTCAAATTAGAAAAATCAAGTGTAAAAGGGTGAATAATTAAAACATCAACATTTAATTGTTGTAATAATTTTTCTTTTTCTTTCATGCTATCTATTAATGATAGACTTTTTTTGTCTTGAATTACACTTCTGGGATGCGGAAAAAAAGTTAAAACTACAGCATTACTATTGCTGGAATGAGCACTTTTAACTAACTTTTTTATTATGGCCTGATGTCCAATGTGAACACCGTCAAAAGTTCCAATAGTTAAAAAAGATTCTTTTAAACTTCTATAATCTTTTATGTTATTGTAAACCTTCATTAAAAAACACTAATTTTATATTTAATAATCAAAAATACCATTTTCATTTTATCATATTGACTTGATTATTTATTTATATGAAAAATTTTTTTTTAAACTTATTTTTACTTCTAATAATTGATTTATTATTTTTTTCTAGTGAAATCAAATCTCAAGAATATTTGATTTCTGATACTGGTAAAGTTGAAGAAGTAGATAATACCTCAGTTAAAATTTTTAGGTTAAATAATTATGTTTTAAAAAACGAATTTTTATTTCACAAAAAAAATGAAATTTTTCTTCCAAATGAGGATAATGAATATGAATTATTTTTAATTGAAAAAACACAAGTTCTATCAGAAAAACTTTCTTTAAGGTACCCTTCAATTAAAACTTTTAAGGGGTCTAGTAAAAATAGACCCAGTGTTTCTTTAAGAATTACAATAACTCCAAGAGGCATTTCTGCTTGGATTAATATTCCAGATAAAGAAAATGTTTTTATTCAGCCAAATCGAGCCTCAAAAGGAAGACATTATGTTTATAAAAGAAGTGAAAAAGTAAATAAAGATTGGGAATGTGAAACTACAAGTAATTTTATTTCAAATAAAAATTCAAAAAAAAATATTAGCTACAATAAGCCCATAAATAATGATAAAACTCTCAGAACATTTAGATTAGCTATAGCTACAACTGCTGAATATACAAACCATAAAGATGATAATGATGACGAAAACGGTACTGGACAGGAAGACGCACTTGCCTCAATTGTTTCAACTATAAACAGAGTAAATAGTGTTTACGAAACAGATCTAAGCATAACAATGCAACTCATTTCTGGTATTGAAATTATTTATACTGATCCCGACACAGACCCTTATACAGGTAATTATAATTCTGAAGTACAAGCAGATCTGACTTCAAATATTGGAGAAGAAAATTATGATATAGGTCATCTTTTTGCTTATGGCTCTAATAATGGAAATGCAGGCTGTATTGGATGTATATGTAAAAATGGAGACAAAGGAAGCGCCTTTACATCGCATGGTTTTTTATCCAATGATGGAGAGTTTTTAACAGATTATTTCGATATTGATTATGTTGCCCATGAAATGGGACACCAATTTGGTGCATACCATTCTTTTGCTTTTAATGATGAGGGTACTGGGTCAAATGTTGAGCCAGGTAGTGGTTCCACAATAATGGGCTACGCAGGAATAACTGGACCAGATGATATTCAACCCCACAGTGATCCATATTTTAATTACAAAAGTATTGAAGACATTTCAGATTACATCGCAACTGAATCTTGTTATACTTCAAGTGAAGTAATAAATAATCCTCCAATTGCAGATGCTGGAGTTGATTTCACTCTCCCAAAGGGAACTGCTTATGAACTTTTAGCTTCAGCAACAGATCAAGACGATGACCTGCTTACTTATTGTTGGGAGCAAATTGATAGTGGTCCAATGACCGCTTCACAATTTGGCCCTAGTAATTACACCGGTGCTACGGCTAGATCTTTACCTCCATCTATTAGTTCTTCTAGAAGTATTCCAAATTTAAACTCAGTTTTAAACGGAGAATTAATCCTAGATAATCCACAAATTAATTCATCCTGGGAGACAGTATCAAATGTATCTAGAGAGTTAAAATGGGGATTAACTGTTAGGGATCGATCTCCCTCATCAATGGGTCTAGGGGGTCAATCTTCTAGAGACTCTATGACCTTAGTCATAAATACTAATGCTGGACCTTTTAAAGTAACTTCCCAAAATGAAGATGAAAATATTTGGAAAACAGGAGATAAAGTTACTATTGGATGGGACGTAGCCAAAACAAATTTAGATCCAATTAACACTTTAGAAGTTTCGATTTTATTGTCAGTTGATGGAGGTCAAAACTTTGATACAACTATAACAAGTTCTACGTTAAATGATGGTGAATTTAATTTTAGAGTGCCCAACGGATTATCATCAGATAATGCAAGAATAAAGATTATTCCTACCAATTCGATATACTATTCTGTTAATCCAAAACCAATAAAGATTATTCAAAGACCCTTTGCAGTTTTATTTGATAAATTCTCGTATGATTTTTGCAACCCAATTTCAGAAAATATATACTTTGATATGGGAGTTTATGAATCTTTAAATGATCCTATTACACTAAATATAATAGATCTGTCAAGTGGTGTAACCTCTGTGTTTGAACAGAATTCTTTTTCATCAAGTACTTCAAGTGTTAGTATAAACTTAACTGGACTGTCAAGTTTACCTATTGGAAAAAGCATATTTCAATTAGAAGCTCAAGCAGGAACAATATCTGATATTTTTCCATTGGAAATAAATAATTATCAAGAATTCACATTCGGACCTAATCTTTTAAGTCCATCTCAAGGGAACGAGGAAGTTTTAGACTTTCAATTTGAATGGGACAATAACCCTAATGTTTCAAAATATATATTTGAAATTTCATCAAATCTCAGTTTCTCGAATTTAGATTACCAAATCAATACCGAAAATAACTTTTTAAGCTTAAATGATTTGGATCCCTCAACAACATATTACTGGAGAGTGGCTTCGATTAATGAGTGTGGCACTAGTGAGTGGTCAGAAGTTTTCTCTTTTGTCACTGCTAAAATTACTAATAATAGCTATGTTGCTGGAAACTTGCCATTAGTTTTAAATGATGCTACTATAATAAATAATCAAAGTGTTACTACTGGATATACTAACGCTTCCATTTTCATAAGTGATGTAAATGCAATTAGTAATATTGAAATTCTTATTAATATTAACCATACTTGGGTGTCTGATTTGTCTCTGTTTTTAGAGTCACCCGATGGTACTATATTTAGCTTAGCTGAAAATATAGGTTTACAAACCCAGTTTGGAGAGGGAGATAACTATACAAATACAGTTTTTTCTCAAAACTCAGATATATCAATAAATGATGGAACACCACCATTTACAGGAAGCTTTCGCCCTAACCAACCAATTGATGGTTTGATTGGTAATTCGGCATTTGGTAATTGGACTTTAAAAATAGAGGATAATGGTCCGCAAGATGTTGGTGAATTATTGAATTTTCAAATAAACTTGACTATCAAAGGAAATTTACTGATTAACAGTGACCTAGATAGTATTCCAGATAAAACCGATAATTGCCCTAAAATCACCAACGAAGATCAATCTGATAATGATTCTGATGGAGAGGGAGATATATGTGATTTTGATGCCCAAGACAATTTTCAAATTTTAAAATTTGATGAAAGTTGTATCACAAAAAATAACGGTTCAATATCTATTTCAGCTTTTGCAGAGTTTAATTATACTTATAATTTGTTGGGCCCAAATGGTTATAATGAAGAAGGAAGCTTTACTAAACAAACTGGAAAAATAATTAACAACCTTCAAAGTGGAGAGTATTTGTTGTGTATTTATTCTGATGACGATCAACAAATTCAAAGATGTTTTGCCGCTGCAATCAGTGAACCAAATGCATTATCGGTTAGTACTTTAATTAACTATAATAATCAAGAATTAAATTTAGACTTAAATGGAGGTGACACTTATCATGTTGAACTAAACGGAAGAACATACAACTATAACAAATCAAAAAACATCAGTCTGCCCTTAATAACAGGAATTAATCAATTAAAGGTATCTACCGACTTGGGATGTCAGGGAATCTTTGAAAGAAAAATTAATATTAGTAATAGTGCTTATGTAGCTCCTAACCCGGTAAGTTCAGTTGCTAAAATTTATTTAGGAGAGTTTGAAAAAAAATTAAATATTAAATTGTACAGTGTCGACGGAGAATTTATAATCTCAAAAAAAATAAATCTACTGAACGATAAAACTTATTTTGAATGGTCTATGTCTGAGTATCCTCCTGGAGCATATATTATGACTATCATTTCTGAAAAAGGAGGACAATCTATAAAAATCATTAAAAGATGAAAAACAAAATAATTCTCTTATTAATTGTTATTTATAGTTGTGGAAAGGATTCAATTCCAGATCCAGATCCTGCAGTTTTGTTAGCACCTCAAAACGGCAATAATTGTAATACTGCTTCGAGTGTGAGTCTTGACCAAAGTAGAGTTGATTTCTCTTGGACTAAATCAAATAATACGGACTATTACGAGGTAATAGCTATTAACAAATCTTCAAATATAAAATATAAAGACACTACAAGTGGCATTAGTTTTAAAGGAGAAGTTTCTGAGTCTATTTCACTAAAGCTGACCCTTCCAAAGGGGTTTGCTTACTCATGGTCGGTGACTTCTTTTTCAAATTCAACAATTATAATGACTGAAAGTGAAATATGGGAATTCTATCTAGAAGGTAATGTTGATGGAGATTTTTTACCGCAGCCTGCAAATTTAGTTTATCCTGCAAATGAAGATTTTATATCTCTTGAAAACTCAGATATCATTCAATTTATTTGGACAAGTAGTGATCAGGATAATAATATTTTGGGATATGACTTTTATTTGGGAACGTCAGTTGATAGTTTGGTAAAGATTGGAGATAAAATTTCTCAAAATTCATTTGAACATCAACTTCAGCCTGATGCAAGTTATTTTTGGCAGATTATAACTTTTGACCAACAAGGAAATTATTCCAATTCTGGGATTAATCAATTTCAAACCCAGCCCTAGATTTTTAGATTAAAATTATTCATGGTGTTTTCTATACCATCTGTTCCAAAACTTAAAATCATTTTACAACTTTCACCTATTTTTTCATCTAATAAAAGTTTTTCTTCCTTTTTCCATTTTCCAAGTACAAATTCAACTTGGGATGTTTTGTGAATATTTCCTATTCCAAACCTTAATCTTGAGTAAACAGATGTATTCAAATGATCTTCAATATTCTGGAGCCCATTATGGCCTCCAGAACTTCCTTTAGATCGGAGTCTGAGTTGACAAAACTTAAGATTTAAATCATCTGTTACAATTAGGATATTCTTAAGATCTATTTTTTCTTTTTGAGCCCAATATTTAACAGCTTTACCGCTAAGATTCATGAAGGTAGTGGGTTTTATACATATAAACTGTTTTCCTTTATAATTAAAAGAGCTCTTTAAGACATATTTTGAAACCGAAAATTCTTTTTTATATTCGTCAGTCAACATGTCTAGAATTTCAAAGCCAATATTATGCCTAGTATTTAAATATTCATCACCAATATTTCCAAGCCCAACAATAAGAAATTTTTTCATTTTATCAGGTTTTGATTTTTTTTTAAAAAGAGTAGTTAGCCACATTTTCACTAAAATAAAAAAAGCACCCCAATTTTGAGGTGCTTTTTTTATTTTAGATATACTAAATTTTATTTTTCAGAAGCAGGAGGGCTTTTATCTGTAGATTCCTTACCAGTATTTTCTCCACCTTCACTTCCTTCAGGATTTTCACCTTCTTCAACAACAACTTCCTCTTCAACTAGAGATGCTCTTGATATTTTAACTTGACAAACAACCATGTTGTCAGAGTGTTGAAGTACATATTTCTCATTCTTTAAATCCGCAGTGTAGACTTTATTACCAAGTTCTAATCCGGAAATATCAATAGTTATATCGTCTGGAAGATTTGATGGAATAGATTTAATTTTCAACTTTCGCTTATTTAAAATTAAAGTACCCCCGCTATTCAATACTCCAGGAGCTGAACCTATAATCTTTACAGGAACATTTATTGAGACTTCTCTGTCATCAAATAATTGATAAAAGTCTACATGTAAAATCTTATCGCTTACCGGATGAAATTGGATATCCTGAAGAATAGCACTAATTTTTAGCCCATCTTCCATTTTAATTTCAACTGTATGAGCATTTGGTGTATAAACTAATTTACTGAAATCAAGTTCAGCTGCAGAAAAATGTAGAGGACTATCTCCTCCATAAACTACACACGGAACTCTTCCAGCATTACGTATGGCTTTAGTAGCTACTTTGCCAACGCTTTCTCTTTTAGAACCTTTAATTGTTATTGATTTCATCTTTTTTTATTTAAGTAATAAAGTTTGAACTTATTGATATATTGTTGTGAACACTCTTCATAACCTCAGCAAAAAGTGGCGCACAACTTAACACTCGAATTTTGCTATGGTTTTGCTTTGAAGGTATTGAGTCGGTTACTATCAATTCCTCTAATTTTGAATTTTCTATTTTTTCGTAAGCTTTACCTGAAAGAATTGCGTGGGTGCAGATTGCCCTTACTGAAAGAGCTCCTCTTTCAATCATTAAATCAGCTGCCTTTGCGAGAGTTCCCGCAGTATCAACCATGTCATCAACTAAAATAACATTTTTACCTTTTACATCTCCAATAACTTCCATGTGTGAAATTACATTAGCTTTCGCCCTTTGTTTATAGCATATAACAACATCACTCTGAAGAAACTTGGAGTAAGCGTATGCTCTTTTGGAACCTCCCATGTCAGGAGACGCAATAGTTAAATTATCTAGCTTTAAAGACTTAACATAGGGAAGAAAAATAGTGGACGCAAAAAGATGATCTACAGGTTTTTCAAAAAAGCCTTGTATTTGATCAGCATGTAAATCCATTGTAATAATTCTTGTAGCTCCAGCAGCCTCAATTAATTTTGCAATTAGTTTTGCGCCAATTGGTACTCTAGGCTTGTCTTTTCTGTCTTGTCTAGCCCATCCAAAATAAGGAAGTACTGCAGTAATATGTCTTGCTGACGCTCTTTTTGCTGCATCAAGCATTAGAAGCATCTCCATAAGATTTTCAGAACTTGGGTGGGTAGAGCCGATTATAAAAACTCTAGCTCCTCTAATCGATTCTTCAAAAGAAGGCTGAAATTCACCATCGCTGTACCTTGAAAACAATACATTTCCCAGAGGATAACCAAAAGATTTAGCTATTAGCTTTGACAAAGTTTCACTTTGAGTACAAGAAAAAATTTTAGCTGGCGTTTTCAACTATTAAATGTTTTGAGGTTTGCAAATTTATAAATTAATTTGAGTCATTAGCCTAATTATCTAAAGAATTCATTAGTAAATAAAATAATTTTATATGTTTGCAGATAAGTATGCCTTGGTGGCGGAATTGGTAGACGCGCTGGATTCAAAATCCAGTTCTTTC
>CAYSNJ010000014.1:0-35501 GCA_964432535.1 uncultured Flavobacteriaceae bacterium
AAACGTAATTATTTCCCGATACAGAAATTTTGAAAGACATTTCCTAAAATATCGTCTGTATTTATTTCACCTGTTATTTCTCCAAGTGACTGAATTGCTGAATTTAAATCTACTGACAGTAAATCTCCAGAAATATTATTTTTCATTCCTTTTTTTACAAGAATTATATCTCTTAATGCACTTTGAATGGATGAATGGTGTCGAACATTCGTTATAATTGTTTGACTATCATTACCCATCTCATTTACTGTTTTCACTAATTTATCCTTTAACTTATTTATTGATTTCTTATTGTGAGTTATTATCGATAGAGGAGGAGCTAAGTCAGAAAATTTATTTTTAATTAATGCTTCTGTTTTATCATTACCAGTATCAATATCCATCTTATTTTGAATTAAAATTGTTTTGTTATTTAACGATATTATAGATTTTAGTTGGTTTAAAATCCCTTTTGAGTCTGTGTCTGTAATATCATATAAAAACAATAAAATCTTTGCTTTTTTTGCATTTTCCATTGCCCGTTTAACCCCGATAGATTCAATTTTATCAGTAGTTTCTCTCAAACCAGCTGTGTCAATAAATCTAAACTGAAGCCCGTCGATAATTAATGTGTCTTCAATGCTATCACGAGTAGTTCCTTCAATATCTGATACTATTGCTTTTTCTTCATTAAGAAGTGCATTTAATAGTGAAGATTTTCCTGAATTAGGTTTACCAAGTATGGCTACAGGAACTCCATTTTTTATAACACTTCCATAAGCAAAAGATTCTGATAATACCTTTAACTGTGTTTCTAAACTATCTAAAAGCTTCAAAAAATCTTTTCTATTTGCAAATTCAACATCTTCCTCTGAAAAATCTAATTCTAATGTAATCATTGAGGCAAAATGAATTAATTGACCCCTTAAATCACTTATATTTTTTGAGTAGCCCCCACGAATCTGATTAATAGCTAGTTCATGTGCTGCTTTAGATTCTGAAGATATGAGATCAGCAACAGCTTCCGCTTGAGTTAAATCCATTTTTCGATTTAAAAATGCTCTTAATGTAAATTCACCTGCTTTAGCGGGAATAGCTCCCTTTTTAACTATTAAATGAAGAATCTCTTGAAGTATATAGACTGATCCATGACAGGAAATCTCGATAACATCTTCTCCAGTGTATGAATTTGGACCTTTAAAGATCGTCAGTAGTACTTTGTCAATAATTCGTTCATCATCTATTATCCAACCTAAAAAAGTTTTGTGAGAGGCTTGGTTTACTATATTTATATCTCTATGAGATTTAAAACATTTTGATGCAATCTGAATTGATTCTACACCAGAAACTCTAATAACTCCAATAGCGCCAGTTCCAGAGGGTGAGGCTAAAGCAACAATTGTATTTTCAGATATCATAATGTAAAAGTAAAATATTTAAAGACTTGAACTAGCTATTTAATTATTCTATAGCCTTGGTATAGGTTGCTCGTTTTTTATGAAGGCGATGATCGTAATTTTTCCATAAAGTTTGAATCGGAGTATTCTCTTCTAGTTCAGGGTTAGTCTCAACCACCTTAATATTATATTTATTAAAAGTTTTTTGAAGTTCATTCATTACAATAGCTGTAACACCTTTGTTTTGAAAATCTGGTCTAACACCAATGAGGTATAAAGACACTTTTTTTATAAATTTTTGTGCCCATAGAATCCTAAGAAATCCGAAAGGGAATAGTTTTCCGTTTATTTTTTTTAAAGCTTTTGAAAAAGAAGGCATGGTTATTAAAAAAGCTATCAGATTATCGTCTTTATCAACAACACACTTTATAAAATCAGGATGAATATATTTAAAATACTTTTCTTTATAAGACTTAATTTGATATGGTTGTATTGGAACAAAAGTTTGAAGTTTGTCATAGGTTTTACTTAATAAATCAAACATTTGATCAACATAAGGCAGTATGTCTTTATTAGATTTAAATTTTAGAATTTTAAGAGAATACCTATCCAGCATTAATTTTGAAAACCGCCTTATTTTTTCTGGTGAATCTTCAAAAGATGAAATTTTAATTTCATATTCTACCCATTGAGCTAATTTTTCGTAGTCAAGTTTTTTTAAGTGTTCCGAATAATAGGGGAAATTATATAAAGTAATCATAGTATTAAGTTCTTCAAAGCCTTCAACTAGCATTCCTGCTTTATCCATGTTAGAAAAACCAACAGGACCCTCAATATGATTTAAATTATTTTTTTTACCAATTTTTAAAACTTCATCAAGAAGTTTTTTTGTTACATTAATATCATCAATAACATCAAACCATCCAAAACGAACTTTCGATTTCTTAACATCGTTGACTTCAATCCAATTAATGATAGCGGCAATTCTTCCAACTATTTTCCCATTTTTATAAGCTAAAAAATAGTGAGATATAGCATTTTTAAATACAGGATTCTTTTTTTTATCTAGGACATCAAGTTCTTCATTTATAATTGGACCTACCCAATAAGGGTGATTTTTATATAATTCAAAAGGAAAACTCACAAAACTCTTTAAGTCTTGTTCTGAGGTAACCTCTTTGATTGAAATAGTTGAAACCATTTGTAAATTTAATTCTTCGGTTTTTTTCTAGCGTTTTTATTCCTCTTTTTTTCTTGCTTATCAAATTTTCTTCTACTCTTTTTTAGGGCTTTCTCTTCTTTTTTTAATTTCTTTCTTTCTGTTTTTTCCGGATCTTTGAAATCTCTATGAAAATCAAGCCTATAGGATACTCCAGCATTAATTGAAATAAAATTAGGGGTAGTTTTTGTGTTTGCACCAATCGTTCCCTCTACTTGAAGATTTGATCCAACTAAGTAAGCAGCTCCAGCTCTTAAAATATTATCTGAATACCTTTCAGAAAAAACACCTTGATTTTCAATATAAACTGACCAAGCCGGATTAAAGGTGTGGGTAAGGGTAATTATATAGTTTTTCTCAATAAATTTTGAAAGATATCTTCTGATAGAAAAATTTGTAACAAAAACCCATGTTCCCAGAAAATGAGACTGTGTAGCAACTGTTCCCATTAAAGTTAGTGGAGTTGGGCTGGGAGGAACATAATAAAGAGTTTGATAAAATACCGGCCTATAAAAAGTTCCAAATAAATCACCATATGGATATGGATTTTCAGCACTAAAAGGATCAAAATTTGCTCCTACTGTTAACGAAATCGCAGGAATTAAATCTCTTATTTTAAATCCATTATTTGCTTTCCAACTGTAAACATTAATTTCTCTCTCTTTTTTAAATGGATCGTAAACCAGATACTTAATTCCTAAAAAGTTTTGTAAAAAGCCACTTCTTTTAATTTCCACTGGGTTATTAGAAAGCTTATTTGTGAATGTGTCAAACATATATGACCCGTCATAAGTCAGTTCTAATTGTTCAAATAAAAACCCCCATCGAAGAGATAAGAATCCAACCGTACCATTAATTGTGCTTTGGTTAAAACCGTTGTGCTTGTAGCTTCTAGATTCAAAACCCGTTTCGATTTGAACGACTCCCTTCCCAACTGAATAGGCACCTATTGAGTATCCTGGGCGATTTGAATTAATTTGTTCAGTATATTGACAGATACTCAGGTTTGAAATACCAAGGGTTAAAATTAGTAGTAGTTGGTTTTTGATTTCAAACATAATGCAATATAATTCGATTTTTTAATAAAATATATAATTATGGAATGGCTTAATTAACAATCTTATATTTTTTTTTTTTTAAATTTGATCTGATATTAACTATTATATTTTGAGTTCTCTACTAAAGATTTTACTTTTTATTTTTATTATTTCATACGTGATTAGACGTTTAAGTCCTTTACTTTTAGGGTGGCTAATTAGGTATATTTCAAAAAAAGCATCATATAATAATGGTCATAAAAAAAATGAAACCCAAAATAAAAGCAAAAAGTCTGATAACTTAGGAGAATACATAGAATATGAAGATATTGAATAGTAGTCTAGCTAAACATGGACTTGTTGTTGTGTGTTTTATCATTTTCGCCCAACTTTTTTATTTTCCATCTTTGACAGGCATGAAATTAATGCAATCTGACATAGTTCAATATTCTGGAATGTCAAGACAACTCAAAGAATATAGATCCCAGAACAATGGTAAAGAGACCTATTGGATTGATAATGCTTTTGGAGGTATGCCTACTTATCAATTGGGCGCAAAATACCCAGCCGACTTCTTATCTCTAATTCATGACATTTTTAAGATAATTCCTCGTCCAGCGTATTTATTGTTTTTATACTTATTCTCCAGTTACATTTTATTTTTAGTTTTAAAAATTGATTGGAAAATAGCCGTTTTGGGATCCTTTGCGTTTGGTTTATCTACCTATCTTTTAATAATACTTCAAGTAGGGCACAATACAAAGGCGATTGCTTTATCATATATGCCATTAGCAATAGCTGGTTTCTTTTTATTGATTGATAAAAAATGGTTGATAGGATTCATCTTGAGTGTTTTAGGATTGGGGTTAAATATTAGAGCTAATCATTATCAAATGTCCTATTATTTACTATTTATTTTAATAATATTTAGTTTAACTTTTATATATCATGCTTATCAAAGCAAAAATTTTAAATCTATTTCAAAAAGTTTAGGTTTTTTCTTTTTAAGTGGAATTATAGCTATCGGATTGAATGCAACTCCACTCCTTACAACCTCGGAGTATTCTAAATTTAGTACTAGAAGTGGATCTGAATTAAAGCTTAATTTAGATGGAAGTAAAAAAAATACTTCTAATGGATTGGATTACGACTACATAACAGAGTACAGTTATGGTTTATTTGAATCACTAAGTCTCATTATTCCGAGGGTACAGGGGGGAGGATCAAGAGAGAATTTAGGTACCAAATCGGATCTATATGAATTCCTTGTTAAAAATGGAGTTTCAATTAAACAATCTAAAGATTTTGTAGGTTCTGTCCCTACATATTGGGGGACTCAACCCATTCTTGAAGCACCAGCATATATAGGTATCATAGTATTTTTATTAGCTGTGTTTGCAATGATTATTTTAAAAGGACCATTAAGAAATGCTTTGGTAATAGCCTCCGTATTATCCCTAATTTTATCATGGGGTAAAAACTTCCCAATTGTCACTGATTTTTTTATTTATTACGTTCCATTTTATAATAAATTTAGAGCAGTATCATCTGCACAAATTATTTTAGAGTTGTGTATTCCTGTTTTAGCTGTTCTTGGTCTTCAAAAAATAATTAGTGATCCAAAAAAGTATTTTAAAACTTTTATCAAAACCGCAATAGCTCTTCTGAGTTTTTTGATTTCATTAATTCTGTTAAAATTTATAGGATTATTTTCATTCACAAGCCCCATTGATTCAAGATTAAACGGTGCTTATGGTGATGAGATTATGAAACAAATAATAATTGCTCGAGAAGAAATTTTTGTTGATGATATATTTAGAGGAGTTTTATTAATTACATTAATATCGTTGATTTTCTTGCTTTTTAAAAATAAAAAAATCAAAAAGAATCTTGCTATTATATCTATTTTTGGAATATTAATATATGATTTAGGTGGTATTGCATATCGATATTTAGATTTCAACCGTTTCGTTAGTAAATCTCAAATTGAAACTCCGTTCAGAATCACTGATGCTGATAAAACTATTTTAAAAGATAAATCTAGGTATCGTGTTTATGAACCTGAACTTAATTTAACAGGGGCTAGAACAGCTTACTTTCATAATTCAATTGGTGGTTACCACGGAGCAAAACCTAGAAGATTTCAGGAGATTTTTCAACTTTTTAATTACAATAAAATCCCCGAAATACTCAATATGTTAAATGTTAAATATGTTTTGTACAGATCTGAAGATGGAATTTCTCCCTTGATTAACGAAGAAGCTTATGGAAATGCTTGGTTCATAGATTCTATTATAAAAGTGAATTCCGCAGATGAAGCACTAAAGTCTTTTGTTTCTGTCGATCTAAAAAATGTTGCAATTGTGGAAGAAGAAATGACAGCCAAAGCTTTAACTTTTGATTATAATAAGGATAGTCAGTCTTCAATTAAATTAATTGAGAGTTCCTCTAATTTTTTAAAGTATACTTTTACAAGTAAATCTAAACAAGTAGTTGTTTTTTCAGAAATGTATTATTCTGATGGGTGGGAAGCTAAGATAGATAATGAAATAGTTTCTCATTATAGGGTTAATTATATCTTGAGAGCTTTACCTATTGAAAGTGGAAAACATATCATTACTTTTGAATTCAAGCCCAAAGTAGTTGAGGTTGGAACAAAAATTAGATATGCAAGTATTTCATTGTTTTCATTAATTATATTTTTAATGATTTATCAAACAAAATTTAACAGAACATAAACTTAATGGGATTAGTTGCAAAACAGACATTTTATAACTTACTAAGCATTGGTTTAGCCTTCATATTAGGGGCATTAAACACTCTATATATGTATCCAAATTTCCTAGGGAGTAGACTTCAGGGAGTTATTATAGCACTTTTAGCATACTCTAATTTAGTTCAACCATTTATATCTTTTGGACTCCAGCACGCTATTATTAAATATTATAGTTCATTAAAAACTAAGGAAGAAAAAGACAGCCTTTTAATATTTGCAATATGGTCACCATTAATAATAATTGTTTTAATATTAATTTACTTATGGATGTTTTCGTCCTCAATTATTGATGATATATCTTCCAAAGAACCATTAATAAGTACTTATGCCTTTGTCATAATATTAATTGCAATTTCAACATCCTACTTTGAAATATTTTTTAGCTGGCTACGAGTTCATTTAGCCTCTGTATTTGGAAATTTTTTAAAGGAGTTTTACCCAAGACTTTTAAATTTTATTTTATTGCTATGTTATGCCATCAAATTAATTGACTTTGATATTTTTGTATATTGTTTAATAACCGGATATTACATAAGACTTTTATTAGTTATTTTATATAGTTTTAAGATTTATACTCCCAAATTCACATTCACTCTTCCTCCATTTTATTTAAAAATCATTTTATATAGTTTTTTAATTTTCTTGTCGGGGGCAGCTTCAAGCATAATACTTGATATTGATAAGTCTATGATAGCATCTTTGATAACATCTAATGATGTCGCTTTCTATAGTGTAGCGTTATTCATAGCTGCTGTAATTGAAGCCCCAGGTAGAGCAATGTTTCAGATTGTTAGTCCTCTTGTTTCAAAAGCGATAAATTCAAATGATAAAACATATTTGAAAAGACTTTTAAAAAAAAGCAGTAATAATCTTTTTTTAGTTTCAGGAGCATTATTCATTTTAATTAACTTAAACCTGGATGATTTTTATGTTTTTGTAGACCAACCAATGTATGCGGTTGGAATTGGTGTAGTTAGTATAGTTTCAGTCGGCAAGCTTTATTCTATGTCAATAGGGTGTCTAAATAATATAATTTCAAACTCAAAATTTTATCCATATATTTTCTGGTTTTCTGTTCTATCGGCTTCAATAGCGGTAGTTTTAAATTTTATTTTAATTCCTGAATATGGTATTATGGGAGCAGCATATGCCACATTATTTGTTATTTTTTTTATAAATACTTTAAAATTATTCCTTGTAGGTTACAAACTCAAAATTCATCCTTATTCTATAGAATCACTTAAAACCTCAATAGTAATTATACTAGTTTATTTAGCTATTAGTCAAATAAACCTTGAATACACTTCTTTTATAAATCTAACACTTAGATCAGTCTTTATAATTTTATTGTATGTTATTTTAAGTCAAATAGCCGGGTTGTTGAAAGATTTCAACATTCAAATACAAAAATTTTTAAATTGACAATCTTTTTTTAAGATACTCTGAGCTTGGAGCTTTTTTATTATTTGCAACCTTTTCGGGAGTACCTTGAGCTACTATTTCTCCTCCTTCATTTCCAGCCATTGGTCCAAGTTCAATCATATGGTCAGCACATTTTATTAAATCTAAATTATGTTCAACTACTACCAAAGAATGACCATTAAATAATAAAGCATCAAAAGACTTAAGTAGTTTTTTAATATCATGAAAATGAAGTCCTGTAGTTGGTTCATCAAATATAAAAAGTACTTTATCTTTGGTTGCTCCCTTGGCTATAAAAGAGGCTAGTTTTATTCTTTGGGCTTCTCCACCTGATAATGTTGTTGATGATTGACCTAGAGTCACATAACCCAATCCAACTTCATTTAAAGGTTTAAGTTTTTTTATTAGCTTTTTTTCACCATTTAACTCAAAAAGTTTTAAAGCATCGTCAATTGTTAATCCTAATATCTGATCAATAGATAAGTTGTTATACTTTATTTCTCTTATTTCAGATTTAAATCTTTTTCCTTTACAAACTTCACACTCCAGAAGTACATCAGCCATGAATTGCATTTCAATTGTAACTACTCCTTCGCCTTTACATGTATCACATCTCCCTCCATCAACATTGAAAGAAAAGTGTTTTGGTTTATAATTTCTATTTTTTGAAAGGTTTTGATTTGCAAAAATTGCTCTTATATCATCGTAAGCTTTGATGTATGTCACAGGATTTGATCTTGATGATCTTCCTATAGGATTTTGGTTAATAAATTCAACATTTTTAATAGAACTAATATCTCCTTCTAACGACGAAAATTGACCTGGTTTTTGAGTGTAAATTTCAAAATTTCTAAGTAAAGCAGGATATAAAATATCTTTTACTAAAGTAGATTTTCCACTTCCAGAGACTCCAGTGACAACTGATAATCCTCCAATTTGAAAATTAGCAGTTATATTTTTGAGATTATTTTCTCGGGCTCCAACAATAGAAATCCATTTTTTTGACTTTCTTCTATTGATGGGAACTTCAATTTTTAATTGACCACTCAAATATTTACTAGTTAAAGTATTCAATTTAAGTATTTCTTTAAACGAGCCGGTAGCTACAATTTCTCCACCAAAAGAGCCCGCTTCCGGTCCCATATCAATAATCTCGTCTGCAGCCGTCATTATTTCTTCATCATGTTCTATTATAATAACAGTATTACCAATATCTCTTAACCGTTTTAATATTTTAATTAAACGCTCATTGTCCTGTGAGTGTAAGCCAATAGAGGGTTCGTCAAGAATATACATAGATCCAACAAGACTACTTCCTAGTGATACAGCGATATTTATTCTTTGAGATTCTCCCCCAGAAAGAGAATTAGATTTTCTGTTTAGTGTTAGATAATTCAAACCTAAATCATTTAAAACACTTATTCTACTATTAATTTCAATTAAAATTCTTGATGAAATCTTTTCTTCTGTTTTAGTGATCTTTAAATTTTTAAAAAATACATCTAAGTCTTTAATTGAAAGATCAATTAATTCTGAAATATTTTTACCCCCAACTTTAACATATCTAGTTTCTTTTTTTAATCTACTCCCTTTACAATCAATACATTTTGTCTTTCCTCTGAAACGAGACAAAAGAACTCTATTTTGTATTTTGTAGTTCTTTTTTTCAATTTTTTTAAAGAACCCATTTATTCCAGTAAAATACTCATTACCGTTCCATAATATATCTATTTCTGAATTTGTCAATTCAAAATATGGTTTATGAATGGGGAATTTAAAATTTATTGCAGACTCTATAAGTTTTGAATAAAACTTTCTATATCCAGTACTTCTCCATGGAGCTATAGCCTCCTCGTATATTGAACGCGAAGTATCAGGAATTACTAACTCAGGATTTATTCCAACAATATCTCCATATCCTTCACATTTAGTACATGCTCCATATGGGTTGTTAAAACTAAATAAATGTATGTTTGGATTCATAAACTCAATTCCATCAAGCTCAAATTTATTTGAAAATTGAATTATCTCATTTGTATCGAGATCTTTTAAAGAACACCTCCCGTTTCCCTCATAAAATGCAACTTGAACTGCATCAGCAAATCGTTGATAAAATTCATCGCTATTGTCAATTACAACTCGATCAACTACTAATTCAAATTGGTTTTTGGGTAATTTAGCTGGATTTATTCTTTCTATTTTACCATCAACGAGAATGCGGGCAAAACCTTGCTGATTTAAAAAATCTAACCTTTCTTTAACAGTTCGAGATTCTGTTTTTTTAATTGGAGATAGTAATAAAAGCTTCTTTCCGTTATCGTAATTTTTTATTAGGTCAATTAAGTCACTCACTTTGTCTTTTTTAACAACTCTTCCTGATATTGGTGAATATGTTAAGCCAATTCTTGAATATAAAAGTTTTAGATATTCATAAATCTCAGTTTTTGTTCCAACTGTTGATCTAGGATTTGATATGCTGACTTTTTGTTCTACCGCAATAGCAGGTGAAATACCAATAATCTTATCAACTTTTGGCTTATTAAGCCTGCCCATGAATTGCCTTGCATAAGAGGACAAACTTTCTACATATCTTCTTTGTCCTTCAGCGTATAGAGTATCAAAAGCTAAAGATGATTTTCCAGATCCAGAAAGACCAGTTATTACAGTCATTTTATTTCTGGGTATCGCTACATCTATATTTTTAAGATTGTGAAGCTGAGCCCCCTTTATTATGATAAACGCCTTTGGATCTAGATCTAGAACTGTTTTCATTAAAAATTAAAGCTGTAAAAGTACAATTTTTATGATTCATTTAGACTTGTGTTGTACATGCTTTTTAAATAATAAAAAAAATTTGTAGATTTGTAATTCTAAACAATTAGCCTATAGTATAACATTACTCAAATTTATAATTAATTGCAATCTGCAAAAATAGTAATGTTATGATACAAGTAGTTTCAGCAAAAGAAGATGCAAAATTTATTGTCAATTATATTGATGGTTGTGAAAACGCATTGGAGTTTCTTATTAAAAAACACCAACAAAGGTTATTCAATTTTATATACTCTAAAGTTTTAGATAAGGATACTGCTGAGGATATCTTTCAGGATACATTTATTAAAGTAATTAAAACTTTAAAAAGAGGTGTTTATAATGAAGAGGGGAAATTTTTGCCATGGATAATGAGAATTGCTCATAACTTAGTTATTGATTTTTTTAGAAAAAAAAACAGAATACCTTTACTTGAAAACAGTGATAATTTTGATATTTTTCAAATGATTTCTGATGGATCTCTTAACGCCGAAAACACTTTAATTAACGATCAAATAGTAAACGACCTCCAAAAAATAATTTTAGAGTTACCCGAAGATCAAAAGGAAGTCCTTCTAATGAGGTTTTACAGAGACATGAGTTTTAAAGAAATTGCCAACGCAACTGGAGTTGGAATTAATACTGCTTTAGGTAGGATGAGGTATGCTATTATTAATCTTAGAAAGTTAATAGAGGATAATAAAATTTCTCTAATTAAATAGATACTAAACATATTAATTTTACGTTATATTCATGTAACAAGCATAACATGAATAAGTATCCAAATTATTTAAAAATAAAACCATTATTGCTCCCTAGTGATAAAGTTATTAGCAGAATAATGTTGTTTTCTCTCTCATTCAAGACAAGTGAAAAAGTCTCTAAGAGATAACCATCTTATTTAATATACTTTTTCTTCCTATTTTTATCATTATTTCGTCTTTTTTAACATTCCAACCTCTAGCAGGTGAATACTCTCTTCCATACCAAATAATTTGTAAATGGAGCTTATTCCATTTTTCAACAGGAAATATCCTTCTTGCATCTCTTTCTGTTTGGATAACATTTTTACCATTCGAAAAACCCCATCGATACATAAGTCTATGAATATGTGTGTCAACAGGAAAAGATGGCACTCCAAATGCCTGAGCCATTACTACACTGGCAGTTTTATGACCTACCGAAGGTAAGCTTTCAAGTGCAGTTATGTCTTGAGGTACCTTTCCGTCATAATCGTTGATTAATATTTCTGATAGTTTGTGAATTCCTTTTGATTTCATTGGGGATAACCCTACAGGTTTGATAATAGATCTAATTTCTTCAACAGAAAGTAATACCATTTCCTGGGGAGTTTTAGCTCTTTTGAAAAGTATAGGTGTTACTTTATTAACTCCTTTATCAGTACTTTGAGCTGATAGTAAAACAGCTATTAGTAGGGTATAAGAGTCAGAATGATTAAGTGGTATAGGAACTTCAGGATAAATATCTTCAAGTTTGTTTATAACGAAAAGAATTTTTTCTTTTTTGTTCATTTGATTTTTCGTTATTTAGTTATTTAAAATTTAGATTAGATATGTTAAAAGTTGGAGATAAAGTTCGGAATTTTTCCTCTGTTGATCAGTATGGTAATAAAATTACTTTTTCAGATTTTATTGGAAAAAAATTAGTTGTATTTTTTTATCCCAGAGCAAACACTCCTGGTTGTACTGCTCAGGCTTGTAATTTGCGTGATAATTATGTAGAACTAAAGAATGCTGGTTTTAGTTTACTAGGTGTTAGCGCTGACAGTATTAAGCATCAATTAAACTTTTCTAATAAGTTTGATTTTCCATTTTCGTTATTAGCTGACGAAGACCGTTCGGTTATTAATTTATTTGGTGTTTGGGGGCCAAAAAAATTTCAAGGTAGAGAATACGAAGGAATTAACAGAGCTACATTTATTATTGATGAAAAAGGTATTGTAGATCGAGTCATAGATAAAGTTACTACAAAAGATCATGCTTCACAGATATTATAATTTTATCTATCTGATTCAGGAAGGTAACCAAACATTCTATTTTTAAGTATCATTTCAGCTATACCTTCAGGTAACTGTTTTTCCCAACCAGACTCGTGGTTCTTTATTTTTTTTAATATTTCTCTTGAAAAAATAGATAGATTATCTTCTTCAAAATCAAATATGTCTACAATTTTACCATTGTATTTAAAAAATTTATAGAACTCTTTCATTCTAGGATGAAGTTTTAAATTATTACTATTTATAATTTCTCCATTATCATTTCTGTTTGGATACAAATAGACTTTTAAATTATTATAAAAGAGTTTTCCAAAGGCTTCTAAAATTCCACCACTTAAATCCTTGTAATATTCTTCGTTAAAAATCTCAACAAAACTATTTACTCCCATGGATAGAGCTAATTGACTAGTTGTGTAGTGTGAAAAGTAGTCTACCAACTTATAATACTCTTTAAAATTTGAAATCATAACTGTATGACCAAGAGAACATAATAGCATTGCCCGATCCATAAAATCTTTTTCATCAATTTCTCCTTCTGACATTAAATTTGATAGTGTTATTTCAAAAATAACTTCAGTTTTTTCTTCATCTACATTTGGCTCATTTAAAAAAACTTCATGAGATTTATTAAACATATCAATGTTGACGTTGGTAACTGGTCTAAAACTCCCTCTTAACGCTAAAATATTTTTTTTGTATAAAACTCTAGCAGGTAAAATATTATTTCCTTCAGCGTTAAACATGACTGCATCAGTCATCCCAAGTTTAACGAGTTCTAGACTAATTAATCGATTATCAACATTTTTGAATACTGGTCCTGAAAAATTAATTGTATCAATTTCTACTGGCAGAAAACCTTTATTGATTCCGTCATTATCAATATGATCATATAAATATTTTAAAAGTTTTTTTGGATCAGCATTCTTGTAAAACGCTCCATAAACTAGGTTAACTCCCATTAGGCCAAGTACCTCTTGCTGAAGTTTGGCTTCTTGATGATGAAATCTAAAATGGAAAGTTATCTCACTATACTCTTGGTCTACAGCTGTTTGAAATCTAATCCCCATCCATCCGTGACCCTTGAACTTTTTAGCATAATCAATAGTTGCAACAGTATTTGCAAGAGTAAAAAATAATTTATTTGGATGCTCTTTTCGAGAAATTCTATCTTCCAAAAGACCCATTTCTCTATCTAACATTTTGTTGAGTCTAGTTTCAGTTACATATCTTCCGTCATTTTCTTCACCGTAAATATTGTCACTGAAACTTTTATCATATGCGCTAATTGTTTTCGCAATTGTACCAGATGCTCCACCAACTCTAAAAAAATGTCTTGCAACTTCTTGACCAGCCCCGATTTCTGCAAAAGTTCCGTATATATATTCATTGAGATTAATTCTCAATGCTTTAGCTTCAATTGAAGGTCTATTCTCAAATGGGCGGTCACCACTTAATTCGATTGACATAATTTTAATAATTTATCATAAAATTACAAAGATTGTTTTATTTATGTGCAAATATTTACCTTTGATTTCAAATGATTAAAGTAATTTTTTTAGGAACAGGAACTTCACAAGGTATACCCGTTATTGGAAGTAATAATCCCGTATGTTTGAGTGATAATCCAAAAGATAAAAGATTGAGATGTTCCGTTTTAATAAGCTGGAATGAAAAAAATTATCTGATTGATTGTGGCCCTGACTTTCGTCAACAAATACTAAAAAATCCAATTAACTCTTTAGATGGAATTCTTTTTACGCACTCACACGCAGATCATACAGCAGGATTTGATGACATAAGACCTTTTTGTTTTCAACAAGGATTAATTGATATTTATTCAACTCAAGAAGTTTTTAATAATTTAAAAACACGCTTTAATTATATAATAAGCAATAAAGATAAATATCCTGGAGCACCCTCCGTTAAGTCAAATATAATTAAAGAAAACAATAAATTTAAACTAGGAGAGAGATGGGTAATGCCGATAAAAGCAATGCATAATACTACCCCCGTTACTGGATACAGATTTGATAATGTTGCTTATATGACTGATGTTAAAACATTGGATTCTAATTCAAAATCAAAACTTGAAAATCTTGACGTTTTAATTCTTAACTGTTTAAGAATTAAGCCTCATATTTCTCATTTAAATTTAGATGAGGCCATTGATATAATAAATGAATTAAAACCAAAAAAAACATATTTGACCCACATAAGTAATTCACTTGGTTTTCATCTTGAAATAAATAAAAATTTACCAAAAAATATTTTTCTTGCATATGATAATTTGTCTATTAAGTGTTAGTTTGTAAATATTATGAAAAATAAAATATTAGTATATCTTTTAATTTTTGTTTCTATTATATTATTATTCCAAATAGTTAATTCCGGAAGAATTCTAAATAAAGAGGAGATGCTTTTAGGTGAAAAAATAAATTCAGTTAAGATTCTTAAATCTCAAAAAAAAATACTAGAAGATCGTATTAATGAAATGAGTGATTTCTCATTGTATGGAAATAACAAGTCATTAGCTGTTTTAGGAAAGGATTTTAATGATAGTATTGTTATAAGAATTAAAGATGCTCTTTTTAAAAAAAATATTTCCAAAGACAAAAAGAGTATAATCCCATACGGAGAAATAGATAAAATCTTTTTGATTAATCAAATAAAAGTTTTAAATCACAAATGGATTATTGCTAATTTTTCTGACGGAAAATTATGGGGAGAATTACTTATTGAATATATAATAGATAAAAATAAAAATATTGATTTTAAAACAATTGATCATGTTTTGTATTCTATAGAGAAGTAATTTGAAGCCAGTTTAGTAGATCAGAGAAATTTTCCTCACTAATACCGTGTCCTTCGTTGTATTCTTTATAAATGATTTCTGAATTATTTTCTTTGATTAAATTAAAACTTTGTCTTGCTTTTTCTATTGGTATGATTTGATCTAAAACTCCATGAGAATTAAAAACTATAAGATTAGATACATTCTTTAAAGGAGCATCAACAATTTCTGGAATAATGTAACCACTTAATGTAGCAGCTCTTCTAATTAAATTTGGGTAACTCATTGCTAAAGCCCAACTTAAAATGCATCCTTGACTAAAACCAATTAAACTTATATCATTAGAATCAAGGTTAAAATAAGAAGTTGATAATTCAATCGATTCTTTAATAAATTTAACTGATTTTTTTGCTTCGATTAATATTGTATTTTTTTCACCTGAGTCATTAAATTGTATGTTGCTCCAGGCGTATCCTCCCATATCCAACTCAATTGGAGCCCTGAATGATATAATTGTGTAGTTTTTTGGAAAATAAGATGCAAAACTAAATAAGTCATCTTCATTACTACCATAACCATGCAGTAAAAAAATACAAGGTCTATTTTCATTTACAGAATCAGATATTTTTATTCTATACTTTAGAGGAAGTTGGGGATTATTCATGCTAACTCTCGTTTAGAGATAAAACCCCGTTATTTAAGGATCCAATTACTTCTCCTTTAATTTCAATGTTGATGTAAGAGCAATTTTTAGATGTTGATAAAATATTTTTCTCATTAAAAACTCTTTTAACATCAGGATTAAACATTGTTATGTTTGCATAGCTACCTATCTCAATCTTGGAGTCACTTACTTCGAAAATAGACTTGCCTCTTGTTAGAAATTGTATGGTTTTTTCCATTGGAAAAATTGTATTCAATATTGGAAAAAAGGATTCAAGAGCAATACTTCCGTCAGCCGCAGAATAAAAATCTAAATCTTTAATTTCTATATTTTTCGGTTCATGCATAGCAGTAACGCAGTCAATAGTCCCAGATAATAAACCTTGTCTTAAGGCTGATCTATCTTCTATTGTTCTAAGGGGAGGAAAAAATTTAAATTTAGAATCAAAGTTTTCCAGTTCATTATCGGTAAATAATAAGTGAGGTAGGGAAGTAGAGCAGGTTACATTGAGTCCCATTTTTTTTGCATTTTCAATTAGATTCACAGAGTCTTTAGTAGTAATTAGTGGGAAGTGAAGTCTACCACCTGTGTATTCTAAAATTTTAATATCCCTAAACACTCGAGTGCTTTCAGCATAAGTTCCGTATCCTTTTAATCCTAATTTTGTACTTGTTGCTCCTTCATTCATTATTCCATCTAAAGAAATTCTCTCATCTAAGGGGTATGAACTTATTATACCATTAAAACTTTGCGAATATTCTAAAGCAATCTTTAGTAAATCCGGATTTTCTATTGAACTTTTATGATCTCCAAAAATAATTGCACCAGCCTCCTTCATATCATTTAAAGATGCCATTTGTTTTCCCAGCGAAGATTCTGTAAGACACCCATTAGGATAGATAGAAGTAGTATGACCTTTGCACTTGTTGATTAAAAAGTTTACTGCTCCATGATTGTCAGTTACTGGATTTAGGTCAGGATTTAATCCTATTGATGTAAACCCAGATTTTGCAGCAGTAGTAAGACCATTTTCTAAAGTTTCTCTTTCTTCATAGCCAGGTTCTCCAAAAGAAACTGAGGGATCCCACCAGCCTCTTGAAACATGCATGTTTTTATTATCTATTAAAACATCAGCTTTTGTATTGATATTTTTTTCAATTTTTGTAATAAAACCATTTTCGATAAGAATGGAAACAGATTTGCAGTGCAGAGAATTGCTGCTATCTATTATTGTTGCATTTTTAAGCAAAATTTTCATATGTAATGAAAAGCCCTGTTGTTTTTAGTAAAAATAGTGAAAAAGTGTGACAGATAGGTGATTGATTTGACTATAACTTTTATTTAAATTTTTCATTAACACCTATGCCAAAAAGTGCAAAGTCTAATTTTACTGGATCATTTGGCAGAATTTTCTTTAAAATTGTATCAAGTTCTAATACTGCTCTTGCATCATTTTGTTTTCTGTTTAGTATCCCCAGTTTTCTTGCAACATTTCCAGAATGAACGTCTAAGGGACAGGAAAGGTCTGAACTTTTAATTTTTTTCCAAATACCAAAATCCACTCTATTTTTATTTGATCTCACCATCCATCTAAAGAACATATTTATTCTTTTGGCAGCAGATCCATTCATTGGATTTGCAATATGTTTTTCAATTCTTTTTTCATGAGAGGATTTAAAAAAATTTTCATGAAAATTACTTTGCATTTCTGAAATAGATTTATTTGGTAGATAGATATAATTCTCTAAGTTTTTTTGTTGAGTATAAACATGCTTTAATCTTGATATAAAATATATTAAGTCATTACCATTAAAGGTTCTATGAACGAACTTATTAAAAGACTTCAAATCCTTATTTGTGTGGTTAAGCACAAAGTCTAATGGTGAATTATCTAATAAATCAAGTATTTTTTTCGAACTCTTGATTATACTTTTTCGATTACCCCATGCAATAGTAGCAGTTAAAAAACCTGAAATTTCAATATCTTCATTTTTATTGAATTCATGAGGGATTTGTATAGGATCAGATACAATGAATTCAGGATTTTCATAAAAATCTGCTTTTTCAATTAAAAAGGAATAAATATCTTTATTGGTCATTGAAAATTAATCCATCCTTGATTAATATTTTCCTATCTGATTTATTTGCTAATTCTTCGTTGTGAGTAACTATAACGAAAGTGCAACCCATAGTATCTCTTATTTTAAAAAAAAGTTCATGTAATTCATTCGCATTTTTAGAATCTAAATTTCCAGTAGGTTCATCTGCAAAAATAACTTTAGGATTATTAATTAGTGCTCTAGCTACAGCAACCCTTTGTTGTTCCCCACCTGACAAAGCCGAAGGATAGTGAGATATACGATTTATTAATCCTAATTGATCTAACAGATCCTTAGCACGATTTGTAGTTTTTATATTATTTTTTCCTCCAATCCATGCTGGTAAACAAACATTTTCTAATGCCGTAAACTCAGGTAATAGTTCATGAAATTGAAAAACAAAACCTAAATTTTCGTTTCTAAATTTTGCTAATTCGTTTTTACTTAGTCTAATTATTTGAGTATCTAAAATTTCTATACTAGAGTCGTTTTTTATATCTGGAAGAGACAAAGAACCAATTATCTCTAAAAGTGATGTTTTTCCAGCTCCAGAGGGACCTGTTATTGAAACAATTTCACTTTTTTTAATATTAATATTAATGCCTTTTAAAACTTCAAGTCCATTAAATGTTTTATAAATTGAATTGGCTTTAATCATATGTTAAATAAAATTAATGCTTTTTTGCCCAAAAAAGAGCTATATAAGTCTAATATATACGAAATATTAAATTAATTTTAATTTTCTAAATACAAAGGTTTGAAAGCATATTTTGCAGGTGGTTGTTTTTGGTGTACTGAAGCAATTTTTAATAGACTTAAAGGGGTTGAGAAGACACAACCAATATACATTGGAGGTAAAATTAAAAACCCAAGTTATAGAGAGGTTTGCAATGGAAATACCGGACATACTGAGGGAATTGAAATTATTTTTGATTCTAATGTGATTTCATATGAAACTCTTGTACTAGTATTTTTTACTACGCATGACCCAACTACTTTAAATAGGCAAGGAAATGACGTTGGAACTCAATATAGATCTGCTATTTTTCATAACACTAACGAAGAAAAAGAAATAATTAATAAAATAATTAAAAAACTAAGTGATGAGTCTATCTACGAAAACAATATTGTAACAGAGATTTCACCCAAAACCAGTTTTTATTATGCTGAAAAAGAACACAAAAGTTATTTTGAGTCAAATAAGCAAAACCCCTACTGTCAGGTAGTTATTTCTCCAAAAATAAATAAATTTGTTAAAGATTATTTTAGTTTATTAAAAACAAACTAAATTTTAATCCCCATTTTTCTCAATATCTTTTTTTCAAACTTCCAGAAAAATTTAAATTGTAAAAATATTGTACCAAAAAATATCAGTAACACCTGATATATTGGAAATATTACGATTAATCGCAACAAATAATATAAGATAATACCTAAGGGTATTTCTTTAAATATTTCAGGTGATAAAGACAGTAGATTCAGGAAAGGTCTTCCAAGTTTTACACTCGCTGAGCCAGTTATTCCGAATACCACAAAAATTATAAAAAGTTGAAAATTGGAATTAATTTCCCATTTTTTCTTTAGTTTATTAAACAAAATTATTTTTTAAGTAGATTATTTATTTGGGAAGCCAACTCTTCACCAATTCTTTCTTGAGCTTCATTTGTTGCAGCCCCTATATGAGGAGTAAGTGATATGTTTGGATGCATTAGAATCTTGATATCAGGCTTAGGTTCATTCTCAATAGTAGTTTTCCCGAATCTAGAGCAGCTACTAGCTCAACTTCATTAACTATTCCTCCACGTGCAGCGTTAATTAAAACGGCACCATTTTTCATTATTGCAAACTCTTTTTTATCAATTACATATTTTTTTTGAGATGGAACGTGAAGAGTTATAAAATCAGCTTGTTGTAAAACTTCATTTTTAGAAATTGTTTTAATTTTAAAAGAAACGGAATTTTTATCATAAAAATTTAATTTAATAGTTGTTTCTTTAAGAAAGCTATCACAAGCAATCACATTCATTCCAGCACCTAAAGCAATTTTAGCAACTTCCTGTCCAATTCTACCAAAGCCAATAACCCCGATTGTTTTACCTCTTAACTCTAAGCCTTTAGAATATTTTTTCTTTAATTCTTTAAATTTTGTTTCTCCCTCTAAAGGCATGTTTCTATTAGAATCATGCAGAAATCTTACACCTCCGTATAAATGGGCAAATACAAGTTCAGCAACTGATGAAGAAGATGCAGCAGGAGTATTGATTACGTGTATGTTTTGTTTACGCGCATAATCAACATCAATATTATCCATTCCAACCCCTCCACGTCCAATTAATTTTAAACTTGGACATGAATCTATCAATTCTTTTCTGACTGTTGTGGCTGACCTTACAAGCAATCCATCAATAGAATTTTGGTTTATAAATTCTTCAAGTTTATCTTGAGCAACATTGGTTGTTGAGATGTTAAAATTATATTTTTCTAATGCGTTTACGCCAGCATTGGAAATTCCATCATTAGCATGAATTTTCATATAGTTATTTTAAATTTTTTCAAATTGTTGCATACACTGAATCAATAATTCAACACTCTCAATTGGAAGAGCGTTATATATTGAAGCTCTATAGCCACCAACAGATCTGTGACCTTTTAAACCATTTATTCCGTTAGAATCGCATATTTTATCAAAATCAATTGATTTTCGTTCATTTTTCAAAGTGAATGTGACATTCATTTCACTTCTATCTTCAATTTGAGCAAAACCACTGAAAGATGAGTTTCTATCAATTTCATCATATAAAATTCTGGCTTTGTGTTTGTTTCTTTTACCAAGTTCTTCAATGCCACCTTGAGATTCAATCCACCTGAGGTTTAATAATGTTGTGTAGACTGCAAATACAGGTGGTGTGTTAGGCATACTTCCTGCATTTATATATGAAAAATAGTCAAGCATTGAAGGTATTTCTCTAGTAACTTTCCCTAAAATATTTTCCTTTATCACAACAAGAGTGACACCAGCAGGTCCCATGTTTTTTTGAGCACCAGCATAAAATAAGTCAAACAACGAGTAGTCTATTTTTCTTGAAAAAATATCGGAACTCATATCAGCAACTAAAGAAATACCTGTTGAAGGGAATGATTTGTATTGTGTTCCAAATATAGTATTGTTAGTAGTTATGTGAAGATAATTAGCGTCTTCAGGTATATCAAATTCTTTCGGAATGTAGTTGAAATTCTTTTCTTTTGAAGAAGAAGCCTCGATAACCTGTCCTAATCTTTTTGCTTCTTTAATTGCTTTAACAGACCAAGTTCCCGTATTAATGAACGCTGCTTTTTTTTCAAGTAAATTATAAGCTGTCATCAAAAACTGAAGGCTTGCTCCACCTTGAACAAAAATAACCTTGTAGCCTTTATTTTTTAGTCCAGTAATATTAATTACTCGTTCGGAGGCTTCTTCCATTATTGATACAAACTCTTTACTTCTATGAGAGATTTCAATTAAAGATAGACCTATGTCATCAAGCTCTATAATGGCTTTTGATGCTTGTTCTAAAACTTCTTGGGGTAGAATCGAAGGACCTGCACTAAAGTTATGTATTTTCATTAAATCATTTAAAATGCAAATATCAAAAATTACAACACTAATATCTATGATAAATCTTTAATTTTTGAACACAATTATTGAGAAATTGTTAGTAAATCAAAAAATTATAATTTTTCAAGAAAATCAAGAGTATTAATTCCGTCTGCAAAATCAAATAGTTTAGGGTTTTGTGCGTCTCCAAAAGATATAGAATTTTGAATAATTTGATTTGAAACAACACATTGAACTTTATCTAAATTGTTTTTAATTATATCGTTAACTTTTGTGATAGAATCATATTCTGAATAAAAAGCACTTGTAAGAGGTGAGCTGAGTCTTGAGTCTTTTTTTAACATAAAAAAACCATTATCCAAAAAATTATATTCACTCATCAAAAACACAGCCTTATTATAATCATAATTATTTGCGTATTTCGCTGATTCCATTACATTAGAATATTTATATAGTCCACCGAATATTATATTTAAATCATAGTTTTTGGGGATGTATAATTTTGAAATATTCCTACAACCCAAACCATAATGAGCTAAAATATCAAAACCCAATTTCTCAATTTGTTTCTTTGTTTCTTTACCGTTTAAAACAGCAATTCCATTTCTGTTTTTTCTTATTATGTTGGGGATATTTCTGAAATAATAATCAAAATATCTTGACGAATTATTGCTACCCGTTGCAATTACCGCATCATACTTTTCAAACTTATTATCAGAAAAAACAATTTGACCTTTCGTCTCGGTACATTCTTTTTCTAGAAAATCAACAACAAACGGTAGTAAATGCATGTCTTTTTTTGAAAGTTTAACTAATGCTTTATGACCTAAAAACCAGACACTTAATATATCATGAAGTCCTACCAGAGGGATATTTCCAGCTAATACCAAACCTACATTTTTAGGAGATTTTACTGATGAATAATTCTCTAACCAAAGTGAAATATCTATTTCGTTTAGAGATTTCCCCCAAGATAACAAAGCTGTATTAACATTCCACTTTGTAAACCATCCATTCGTATTTTCTAATTTTTCTTGAAATTCTGTGTTTGATTTATTAGTACTAAAATCCTTCAACCAAATACCAAGTTTAATTAAAGTTTGAATTTTTTTTTGTCTTAGGCTCATTAGTTTGTTGGATAGAGATATTGAATGTACTTTTGCAAATGTAAAAACAAAATTGCTATGGCAATTATAATTACTGATGAATGCATAAATTGTGGGGCATGTGAGCCTGAATGCCCCAATACAGCTATTTATGAAGGAGCTGACGAATGGAGGTATAAAGACGGGACTACATTAAATGGTTCTTTTATTTTACCAAATGGTAATGCTTCTGATTCCGAAATTGTTCATGAACCAATATCAGACGAGTTTTACTATATAGTACCTGATAAATGTACTGAATGCAAAGGGTTTCATGATGAGCCCCAATGTGCTGCAGTTTGTCCAGTAGATTGCTGTGTCCCAGATGAAGATATAGTTGAAACAGATTCGGAACTTATTGCTAAACAAAAATTTTTACATCAAGAATAAATTATGAAAGCAGGGATAGTAGGATTACCAAATGTTGGAAAGTCAACACTATTTAATTGTCTTTCAAATGCCAAAGCACAGAGTGCTAATTTTCCATTTTGCACCATAGAACCCAATATTGGGATTGTAAACGTCCCTGACAAAAGATTAAATCAACTTTCTGATATAGTAAACCCTCAAAGAGTTGTTCCTGCAACTGTTGAGATTGTTGATATTGCAGGTTTAGTTAAAGGAGCTAGCAAGGGAGAAGGACTTGGAAATCAGTTTTTAGGAAATATTCGTGAAACAGATGCTATATTGCATGTTCTTCGTTGTTTTGATGATGATAACATAGTACATGTTGATGGTCATGTAAATCCTGTAAGTGATAAGGAAACAATTGATATCGAATTACAATTAAAGGATCTGGAAGCAGTCGAAAAAAAAATAGAAAAAGTTTCAAGATCTGCTAGAACTGGAAATAAAGAAGCGCAGAAAGAATTGAAAGTTATTCAGTTTTTAAAAGAAGGCTTAGAAAAATCATTGAATGTTAGAGGTCTCGACTTTACCGAGGAAGAAAGAACTTTATTTATCAATCCATTACAGTTAATTACTGATAAACCTGTTCTTTATGTTTGTAATGTTTCAGAATTAGATGCCGTTAAGGGTAACAAATACGTAGATCAAGTAAAGGAATCAATTAAAGATGAAAATGCAGAAATCTTATATCTTGCTGTATCAACAGAAGCTGATATAAATGAATTAGATTCTTTGGAAGAACGCAAGATGTTTTTAGATGATATTGGTTTGAGTGAGCCGGGAGCATCAAAATTAATTAGATTGACTTACAGTCTTTTAAATTTGCAAACTTATTTTACTGCTGGAGAAAAAGAAGTAAGGGCTTGGACAATTCCAATTGGCGCATCTGCGCCAGAAGCTGCTGGAGTGATTCATACTGATTTTGAAAAAGGGTTTATTCGCGCTGAGGTTATTTCAATTGATGATTTGATTAGATTAGGAAGTGAATTAAAAGTTAAAGAGGCAGGGAAAATAAGGGTTGAAGGAAAAGATTATATACTTAAAGATGGTGATGTGTTGCATTTCCGATTTAACGTTTAGTTACCACTAATTTCAATTTTTCAACAAAAAAAGTTATTTAATTGTTAATACTTTCTCATTTAACTATCAACAAAATTGCATCCTGAACGATTATCTTTAACTCAATTATGAGTAACGATTCTCAATACACAGAAGAAAATATTCGATCTCTTGACTGGAAAGAGCATATACGTATGCGACCTGGTATGTATATTGGTAAATTAGGAGACGGTTCATCACCCGATGACGGAATTTACATATTACTAAAAGAGATTCTTGATAATTGTATTGACGAATATGTAATGGGATCGGGAAAGACCATTGAGATTTTAATTGAAGAAAACAAAGTTAAAGTACGTGATTATGGGAGAGGAATACCTCTTGGTAAAGTTGTTGATGTTGTAAGTAAAATGAATACTGGAGGTAAATACGACTCAAGAGCCTTCAAAAAATCTGTTGGACTTAACGGAGTTGGAACTAAGGCAGTAAATGCATTGTCTTCATTTTTCAAAGTTTCGTCTCACAGAGATAACCATTTAAAGATGGCTGTTTTTCAGCAAGGAGAGTTAGTTGATGACCCAGCAGAGAGTCCAACCAGCAAGAGAAAAGGAACAATGGTTGAATTTATTCCTGATTCTGTAATATTTAAAAACTATAAGTATCGAATTGAGTATGTTGAAAAAATGCTCAAAAATTATGTTTATTTAAATCCAGGATTAACAATCACCTTAAACGGTGAAAAGTTTTTTTCAGAAAATGGACTAAAAGATCTTTTGGAAGACCAATCTAATGAATCAGATTTATTATATCCAATAATTCACTTAAAAGGTGAAGATATAGAAATAGCAATCACTCATAGTAAAACTCAGTATAGTGAAGAGTATCATTCTTTTGTCAATGGGCAAAATACTACACAAGGAGGGACCCACCAGTCAGCTTTTAGGGAAGCAATTGTGAAAACTATCAGGGAGTTTTTTGGTAAAAACTATGATGCTTCTGATATAAGAAAATCAATAATTTCTGCAATTAGCATCAAGGTTATGGAGCCTATTTTTGAGTCTCAAACAAAAACTAAATTAGGTTCAACAGACATGGGTGGAGATTTTCCAACTGTAAGGAGTTACATAAATGATTTTTTAACTACTCAATTAGATAATTATTTACATAAAAACTCAAATACAGCAGAATCTTTACAGCGTAAAATCATGCAAGCTGAGAGAGAGCGTAAAGAGTTATCAGGGATTAGAAAACTGGCAAGAGAAAGTGCGAAAAAAGCTAGTTTACATAATAAAAAGCTCCGAGATTGTAGGGTTCATTTGGGTGATCTAAAAAAAGATAGGCGCTTAGACTCTACGGTTTTTATTACCGAAGGAGATTCTGCAAGTGGTTCAATAACAAAATCTAGAGATGTGAATACTCAAGCAGTATTTAGCCTAAGAGGTAAGCCATTAAATACATTCGGTATGACTAAAAAAATAGTCTATCAAAACGAAGAATTCAATCTTTTGCAAGCAGCTTTGAATATTGAAGAAAGTATGGAAGATCTTCGCTATAATAATGTTGTTATTGCAACTGATGCTGACGTTGATGGGATGCATATAAGATTACTTTTAATTACATTTTTCCTTCAATTTTTCCCTGAACTGATTAAGGAAGGACATTTATATATATTACAAACCCCTTTATTTAGGGTTAGAAATAAAAAAGAAACATTTTATTGTTATTCGGATAGAGAAAAGCTTGAAGCTATTGAGAAATTAAGTGGTAGTCCAGAGATAACTCGGTTTAAAGGTTTAGGTGAGATATCTCCTGATGAGTTTAAATTTTTTATAGGTGAGGATATACGATTAGACCCTGTAATGCTTGATAAATCTGTTACTAGTGAAGAGTTGTTAGGTTTTTATATGGGTAAAAACACTCAAGAAAGACAAAAGTTTATAATTGAAAATCTAAAAGTTGAACTTGATTCAGTAGAATGATAGGAAAGGGAAATAATTTTTTAGAATCAGAAAACAATAAAGATACTCTTGTAAAAATTACAGGCATGTACAAGGATTGGTTTCTTGATTATGCTTCTTATGTAATTTTAGAAAGAGCTGTCCCAGCAATAGAGGATGGTTTTAAGCCAGTTCAAAGAAGGATTCTTCATTCTATGAAGGATTTGGATGATGGTAGATACAATAAAGTAGCCAACGTTGTTGGTCACACCATGCAATATCATCCTCATGGAGATGCAAGTATATCAGATGCAATGGTTCAAATCGGTCAAAAAGAACTTCTGATCGACATGCAGGGTAATTGGGGAAATATTCTAACTGGAGATAGGGCAGCTGCATCAAGATATATTGAGGCAAGATTATCAAAATTTGCTTTGGAAGTGGTCTTCAGTCCAAAAGTAACTGATTGGCAGCTTTCCTATGATGGAAGGAGGAAAGAGCCTGTTAATCTTCCAGTTAAATTCCCAATGCTTTTAACTCAGGGGGCTGAAGGGATTGCTGTAGGATTGTCTACAAAAATCCTTCCTCATAATTTCAATGAGCTGATTAAGGCTTCAGTAGCTTACTTGAAAGGTAGATCATTTAAAATATATCCCGACTTCCAGACGGGAGGTTCGATTGATGTTGATAATTACAATGATGGAATGAGAGGTGGCAAGATTCGAGTGCGCGCATCCATTACTCAACGTGATAAAAATACACTAGTGATAGATCAAATACCATTTTCAACTAATACTTCATCTTTAATTGATAACATACTAAAAGCCAACGATAAGGGTAAAATTAAAATTAAAAAAATTGAAGATAATACTGCTGAAAACGTAGAAATATTAATTTACCTTCCTACCGGTATTTCTCCTGACAAAACAATAGATGCCTTATATGCATTTACTGATTGTGAGTCTTCAATCTCTCCTCTTAGTTGTGTTATTATTGATAATAAACCATGTTTTATAGGAGTTTCAGAAATGTTAAGAATTTCAACAGACAATACTGTTGAGTTGTTAAAAAATGAATTGGAAGTTCAATTGGAAGAGCTTGAAAATCAATGGCACTTTGCCTCTCTAGAAAGAATTTTCATTGAAAATAGAATTTATCGTGACATCGAAGAGGTTGAAACCTGGGAAGCTGTTATTGAGGCTATCAATGTGGGTCTAAAACCTTATGTTAAAATTCTTAAAAGACCTATTGTAGAAGAAGATATAAGTAGACTTACCGAGATTCGGATAAAAAGAATTTCAAAATTTGATATCGATAAAGCTCAACAAAAAATAGAAGCATTGGAAGGCGATATTAGTGAGGTTAAAAATAACTTAAATCATTTGATTGATTATGCCATAAGATATTTTGATCATCTCCTGAAGACATACGGTAAGAATAAGTATAGAAAAACAGAGATTACCACTTTTGATGATGTTGATGCAAAAAAAGTAGTTGTTCGTAATCAAAAACTATATGTAAATAAAGAAGAAGGTTTCATTGGAACAGGTCTTAAAAAAGACGAGTTTATATGCGAATGTTCTGATATTGATGATATCATTGTTTTTACTGCTTCTGGACTAATGCAGGTGGTTAAGGTAGGTAGTAAAGTGTTTATTGAAAAAAACATTCTTCACACTGCAATATTTAAGCGAAAGGATTCCAGAACTATTTATAATATGATATATCGAGATGGAAAAAATGGAACCTATTTTGTTAAAAGATTTCCAGTTAGTGGTGTCACAAGAGATAAGTCCTATGATTTAACACAAGGAAAATCAAGCTCTGAAATTCAGTATTTTTCTGCTAATCCAAATGGTGAAGCAGAGATAATATCAATAAATCTAAGAAACACTGGAAGTATAAAAAAATTGAAATGGGATTTAGATTTTGCTGATTATATAATCAAAGGGAGAAATTCAAAAGGAAACATTGTAACTAAGTATACCATTCGTAAAAATGGTATTGAACTTAAAGAAAAAGGAAAGTCTACGCTAAAGCCCAGAGATATATGGATAGACACTACAGTTCAGAGGTTAAATACTGACGGTAGAGGGAAACTTTTGGGAGCATTTAAAGGTGGGGATAAATTACTTGAGATTACGGGAAATGCGACTGTGAAAGTTATGATTCCGGAGATGACTCTTCATTTTGATAAAGAACAGTTAATTCTTGAGAAGTGGCTTCCTAGAAAGCCAATTACTGCGGTTTATTATGATCCTTACAAAAAGAAATCATTTTTAAAGAGATTTTTAATTGAAAATGAGAATAAAGAAGACTTTTTCATAAAAGAAAAAACAGAACTTTTATATATCACAACTGAAGGAAGACCTGTTTTAGAAATTCACTTTTCTAAGCAGAAAAGGGGAGAAGATGCTCCTAAATCGATACTTGTAAACGTAGAGGAGTTTATCACTATTAAAGGAATTAAAGCAATAGGAAATCAGCTTTCTGATAAAAAGATCAAATCTGTGACTCTTAAAGAAAGCTTGCCGTATTCAATTGATCATATAGAAATAGCTACTGAAGAGATTGAGGTGAATGATGAGATCCATCTAAGTAATGAAGATTCTCAAATCACACTTGACCTTTAAAGTCATAAAGTATTTATTAATCATTATGATCTACTTCTTTATCAAAATATAAAGAAAATATCACAGAATATACTTACGGAGATGGCTATTCAGATAAAGTAAAATTTGAAATAAAAGCCACATGTTTTAATTATGTAATCAAGCTATTTGATGGTAATTTAATTATAGATCTTGTAGAAAATGAATGGATCGATGAAATGAACGGAAGGGTCTACGATAATGTTTTTAGACTTTTCAATTATTGTGATTTTCCTAAAGATAAGAAAGAGCGAGAAGAATTCTATTTTGACTTAAGGAATGCTCCATCAGATAATTTATGTATGAATATGGATGGCATTCAAACCTAAAATTGATAAGCCAATTAAAACAAATGTTTGTAAGTTATAATTTTACTTGTTTTTAACAAGGAAAAAAATAATATAACGTAGTAGTAATGAAGTAGTTATTAATTCATTATATTGAATACTATTTTATAATTTCGACCCTAACAAAAATAGATAAATGATAGGTGAATACTTATTTTATAATGACTTTCCCAAAGGTGTAAAATCAATCTATTGCAATGGTCGTACTTACACACGAGAGGAGTTTTTGATTGAAAAAGATCAATTTTTCAAGAGAAAGTCAAATAGAAAAAATCATAAAACTTCGGTTTGATTTTTAATAAAATTTGTGTGCCTAGTAAATAGTTAGGATTGATTTATAAAACAATTATTTTTTTCAGTGTCTTCTTCGGTTCTGCTCAGATTGATAAAACTGATCACAAATCCTTAAATGATTCTATTAGTAAATACTCTGAAATAGATCCTAACAAGGCTCTCGATTATGGATTTGAGGTTCTTAAAATAGCGGATGTTGTTAATCCAAATAGAGAATTAGTCTCTACATATAATTTAATTGGACAACTTCTAACAAATAAGAAATTATATGCTGAGGCCTTATCTTATTTTTCAGAAGCATTAAAATCTTTTAAACTTGTCGATAAGGATAGATATTATCATGAAAAAAACGTTAACTCTCCTCCGTGGGTACTTGTTAATATTAGTAATTTATATTATGCCATTGGTGAAATTGATAATGCAAAATTAAAAGGAAAAGAAGCTGAAATTAATTTTCTTTTATTTGATGATGATAGAAAAAAAGAAATTGGTTTAAATACTGTATATGGTAATCTAGGTCTTTTTTTAACTCATGAAAAGGATTATGAAACGGTAGAGAAACTTTACTTAAGGGTATTAAGTAGTAGAAAAAAAATCAAGGATTTAGAAGGAGAAATGTATGCCTATAATCAACTGATAAATTTATTTTTAAATACTGGGGATCTTTATAATTCCAATGAATTTTATAACGAAGCTGTAATTTTATATAATCAAGTTAAAAGTGAATCTGGTATTCTAGAAAAATCATATTTACAAAGAAATTATGGATATATTTTTCTTCAATATGGAACAAGGTATTTTAGAGAAAATGAATTTAATAATGCACTTGATTACCTATACAAAACGAAAATTATTCTGGCTGCATTTCCTGATGAATTACCTTTCATCGATTCAATGATTTCTCGCTGTTTTCTTGGTCTTAAAGATTATAAAAATGCGGAGATAAGTGCACTTCAAAATCTTTCTTCAAAATCACTGAGCACTAATCAAAAAAAAATAAACTATAACGTGCTTCAGAGTGTTTACACTCAAAAGGAAGATTTTGATAATTTAATCAAGGTAAAAGATTCATTGATTAAAATGGGTGGTATTATAAATACATCAAAAATAAGAGGGGCTTTTTCAAAACTAGAGACACAGATTCTGTTATCTAAAAAACAAAGTGAGTTAAATGAGAGTAAAATCAGATACAACACATACTTATTCATACTCATTATTGGATCTGTTATACTTGTTTTTTCATTTATTACAATGAGGATAAATTATAATTATCAGAAGGAGCGAAATATTCGTCTTCAAATAGAGCAGAGCATAACAAAATCAAGATTAGAAAAGAAGCAATTAGAGTTGGTTAGTAAAACAAATTTTATAGCACAAAGAAATGAGTATTTAGATTCTCTGAAACAAAATATCAAAAAAAATAAAAATGATAATCGGCCCAATGAGGATCTATCTCAGGGTATTGAAAATGATATTAATAAAATTATTGGCTCTGAAAAAGTATTTAAAAATTTTGAGAGTCAATTTACAGAGGTATATCCTGAGTTCTTTAAAGCTTTAGTATTGAAATATGGAAAACTCTCACAAACTGATCTTCGTTTGTGCGCTTACATTAAAATGAATCAAAGCGCTAACGAAATTTCTCAAATAACAGGAGTTTCGTTAAGAACAGTTGAAACCCAAAGATATCGATTAGGAAAAAAAATAAAACTTTCAGATTCTGAAAGTCTTAACTCAGTTATAATTTCTATTTAATAATGAAAAACTTATTCTTAATATTTTTTGGAATACTAGTGAGTCTTGAAGTATGTTCACAACAAGACCCTCAATACACTCAATACATGTATAATACTATGAGCATAAACTCTGCTTATACGGGTCAAAGAGATGTATTGAGTGTCACGGGTTTATATCGTACACAATGGGTGAGTATTGATGGTGCTCCAAAGACACTAACATTTGGAATTCATTCTCCTTTAAAAAACCAAAATCTTGGTATAGGGTTAAGTATTGTAAGCGATCAATTAGGGCCAATAAGAGAGGACTACATAGATCTAAATTTTTCTTATACAATAAGATTAAATGAATTAACGGAGCTATCATTTGGGCTTAAAGGAGGATTACATAATTTAAATTCAGATTGGACTAGGGGAGTTCTTTTTCAAAATACTGATCTAGCTTTTAATGAAAATATAAGTTTGTTTTCTCCAACAATAGGGGTCGGGTTATATTTACACTCCACCAGGGGTTATTTAGGACTATCCTTACCAAATATTTTAACTACGAAGCATTATGATGATTACAAAGGTTCTTTAGCCTCAGAAAGTTTACATTTTTTTGTAATTGGAGGGTATGTATTTAATATTGATAATAGTATAAAGTTAAAACCAGCTTTTATGGTGAAAGCTGTTTCTGGCTCCCCCATTATAGCAGACCTTTCAATGAATACAATGTTTAATAACAGATTTGTATTAGGCTTAGCATACAGGTGGGATGATTCTATTAGTGGGTTGACTGGTTTACAGGTAAGTGACACTTTATTTGTTGGTTATGCCTATGATTACAACAATTCTATGGGAAATAAATATACGGGAGGGACTCATGAAATTATGTTGAGGTTTGAATTACAAGAAATAACTAAAAGATTAAAAATATTATCACCAAGATTTTTTTAAAAGCTATAACAATGAAAAACAGACTATTTATAATATCGTTATTTACATTATGTCTTGTTAAGGTTTCTTTTGGGCAAAAAAACACAATTAAGAATGCACAAAAAGAATATGATAATTTATCATATATCAAAATAATTGAACAGCTTTCTTCATCAGCCGAAGTTGGCAAAGATGATACAAAGACTCTTCTCCTGGCAAATTCGTATTATTTTAATGGACAAATGAGGGAGGCTTCTAGATGGTATAAACAATTATTGTCATCAAATGAAGAAGCTTTGGACAAAGAAATTTATTTCAGATACGCGCAATCCTTAAAGGCGGTTGAAAATTATTCTGAATCTGACAGAATTATGAAGAAGTTTATTAAGTCAAACCCAGAAGATTCAAGAAGTAAATTATTCAATATAAATTACCTTCAGGTAATAGATTTATTATCTGAAGAGTTCCCTTTACGTAATTTAGAGATAAACACTTCCTTTTCAGATTTTGGGACATCCATTTATAATGGTAATTTAATATTTGCATCTTCAAGGAATAAAAAAAATAAATTATATAATTGGAATGATCAACCTTTCTTAGATATATTTCAATTTGATAAAGAAGGTAATATAACTGAAATAACAGGCAAGGTAAACACCAAGTATCATGAGTCTTCAACAGCTTTTACAAAGGACGGAAAAACCATTTATTTTACAAGAAATAGCTCAAGAAAAAATGATAAAAATATAATTGGTTTAAAAATTCATAAAGCAACTTTTAGAGATGAAAAATGGAGAGACATTGAGTCATTACCATTTAATAGTGATGACTATAATGTTGCTCATCCAACTTTAAGTATTGATGAAACAAAATTATACTTTACATCTGATATGCCTGGAACTATTGGTAGTTCAGATATTTTTTTAGTTAATATTAATAAGGATGGCACTTTTGGAACTCCACAAAATTTAGGCATAAAGATTAATACAGAAGGTCGTGAAAACTTTCCTTTTGTGAGTGATAATGGTACATTATATTTTTCATCGGATTCTCATATTGGTTTGGGAGGTTTGGATATTTTTAAATTTAATAATATTAATAACCTTTCAAATTCAAAAGAAGTAGCAACTAATATTGGAAAACCGATTAATAGTCCGAAAGATGATTTTGGATACCTTATAAACGAGGTTAGTTTAAATGGATATTTCACCTCAAATAGAGCTGGGGGAAAAGGTGATGATGATATTTATAGTTTCACTAGAAATCCATGCGAACAAAGTGTTAAAGGAGTTATAGTTGATAAAAATACACTTGAAAGTATTCCTAATGCTGATGTTACTATTTATGATCAAGATAATAATACTATTGAAACATTTAAATCTGATATTAATGGTGCATATGCCCTTGATTTAGTTTGTGACTTTAGCTTATATAAACTTATTGGTGAAAAAGAAAACTATAAAAATGACACATTAGTTTTTACTAATAGTTCAGAAAAAATAAAGAATTTAAAGTTGGTTTTAAAACCAGTGCTACAGTATACTTCCAATAAAAAAGATGAATTAACATGCTCTCATTTTAGTATAATTGCTGGTTCATTTAGCAATAAATCTAATGCTGAAAGAAAAATGAAATCTTTAATAATTGAGGGTTATGATGCAGCTATAGCTGAGATTAATCCTGAAGGCCTGTTTAGGGTCGCATACGGTCGTTTTAAATCTAAAAGCAAAGCAATTAAACTTTTATATCACTTAAAATATACTTTAAAAAAAGATGCTTGGTTTTTAATTGAGGATAATACTGCTTTGTGTGAAGATTTTGAACTAAAACATATTTTATATGATTTTGACAAGTCTAATATAAGACCCGATGCGGAATTAGAATTGGTCAAGATCATTAAATACATGAATGAATTTCCAAAAGTTAAAGTTGTTTTATTATCTCATACAGATTCAAGAGGTGATCAACCCTATAATTTAGCCTTGTCAATGAGGAGAAATAAATCTGCCACTGAATATTTGGTAAATAAAGGAGGTATTTCTGAGGAGAGAATTACAGTAGAAAATTACGGTGAAACAAAACTTATTAATGAATGTCCAAATGGTGAAATTTGTAATGAATTCGTGCATCAAGATAACAGAAGAACTGAATTTGTTTTTATAAATGAATTGAATAATTAATTAGTGCAAACTAAAAATGTTTAATATGAATTTAAATAATGGTATTTATAAATATGCTATAATAGTTATAATCTGTGTGTTTAATATGAATTTTATTCAAGGTCAGGGAATTAGTTCTACTAATTCTAATGTGATTGAAAAACATACAGGCTTACCTTCAAATGCATTTTATAACCAACAAAATTCTCCTACAGGATATGATCCTGGTGATACCAATGTTATAACTATTGAAGCGGAGAATTTAGTTCTAACCTCAGCTATTATAAACTCATTAAATCAAGGTGGTTCATACTATCAGTTTGAAGGTTTAGCTGTTGGTGAGGTTGTAAATGTTTATCTGTTTTATTTGAATCATGATGGTTCCAACTTTAGATCATCACCTGGGATTGTCACTTTTGATAATGTTATTAAAGGTATTTATCTTGAGCATGATCAATTCAAGCATTTTACTGGATCAAATTTTTCTTCAAGTAATTATGATTCATCTCCTCCTAGTGGTATGAGGTTTGAGCCAACTTCCTTTAATAACGGAAATTGGCACTCTTCATGGAATGACTCCTCTGCTGATGATTGGTTCCTGAGGTATGGAGGTGGCAAAATTTTTAAAGCGGGTTTAAAGAATGGATTAAAGGGCGACTTCTTTAGAATAGTAACTAGAGGATGTACAGATCCAACAGCCAATGCAGGATCAAATGCCACAATTGATTGTAATAATACAAGTGCTGTTATTGGAGCCTCAGCCGTATCAGGCCTTACTTATGCTTGGACTCCGTCTACAGGTTTATCTGCAGCTAATGTTGCACAACCCACAGCAACACCAAACACCACCACAACTTATAGTTTAGTGGTCACTAACGCATCTGGCTGTGAAAGTACTGCTGATACAGTTGTAGTAACGGTAGATAACGCAGCACCAACAGCCAACGCAGGGTCAGATGCTACAATTGATTGCAATAATACAAGCGCAACCATAGGTTCATCAGCCGTATCCGGTTTTACCTATGCTTGGACCCCGTCTA
>CAYSNJ010000015.1:0-28905 GCA_964432535.1 uncultured Flavobacteriaceae bacterium
AAAGAATTTTCTTTTCGAAAGTTCCTAACTGATGTAACAATTTCTCTTAACTGCTCGTAATTTACGAGAACTGAATTGTTATATTTATTTTGAATTGGCCACTTACTAATTACTAATGATTCTGTATCACTTCTTGGTGACATAAAATGCCAGATCTCCTCCGAAACAAAAGGTATGAAAGGATGTGTTAATTTTAAAATTTCTTGGAAACTATTTTTAATCTGATTTATTGATTTTGGATCGATAGATAATCCATATTCTGGCTTCACAGCTTCCAATAACCAAGAACAAAAATCATCCCAAATCAACTTATAAACAGTCATAAGAGCATCTGAAATTCTATATTTATCAAAGTTGTCATTAATAGATTCTAAGGCTTTGTTGAATTTGTTTTCAAAACATTCTATCGCATCTTTTGAAGAAATTGGCTGATCAATTTTTGGGTCTACTATCCATCCATCGATTAACCGATAAGCATTCCATATTTTATTAACAAAGTTTTTACCCTGATTACATAGGCCTTTATCGAATAATAAATCATTTCCAGCTGCAGAACTAAGCATAAGACCAACTCTTACAGCATCGGCACCATATTCGCTTATCAATTCTAATGCATCTGGAGAATTACCGAGTTGCTTAGACATTTTTTGCCCTTTTGGATCACGAACTAATCCGGTTAAATAAACTTTAGAAAAAGGTGGTTTGTTTCTATATGTATAACCCGCTATTATCATTCGAGCTACCCAAAAAAACAAAATATCAGGACCCGTAACTAAATCTTGTGTTGGATAATAATAGTTTATCTCACGGTTGTCAGGGTTGTTTATTCCATCAAAAACTGAAATTGGCCACAACCAGGAGGAAAACCAAGTATCAAGAACGTCATTATCTTGTATTAATTCTGAAATCAACATATTTGGATTTCCAGATTCAATAATAGCTAATTCTAGAGCTTTTTCTTTAGATTCTGCAACAACAAAAAAATCTTTATTTTTTCCATAATAATATACTGGTATTCGGTGACCCCACCATAACTGTCTGGATATATTCCAATCAGTAATGTTTTCCATCCAATGACGATAAGTATTTTTAAATTTTTCTGGAACTAGCTTAATTTCTTTAGTTTCTAAAACAGCATCTATTGCTGGTTTTGCTAATTTTTCCATTTTTAAAAACCACTGTTCAGAAATTCTGGGTTCTATTATTGCATTTGTTCTTTCGGAAGTTCCTATATTATTAATATAATTTTCTTTTTTAATGAGACATCCTAAACCCTCCAAATCTTTAACTATCAATTTCCTTACCTCAAACCTATCTATTCCTTCGTATTTAAGACCATTTGAGTTCAGTGTGCCATCAGGATTTAAAATATCGATAAACTCTAGTTTATGTTTTTCTCCTAAGCTTTTGTCGTTAAGGTCATGAGCTGGAGTAACTTTTAAGCATCCCGTTCCAAAGTCAATATCAACATATTCATCTAATATTATTGGAATTGATCTTTTTGAAATTGGTACTACAGCATTTTTACCATGTAAATGTTTATATCTCTCATCTTTTGGATTAATACATATTGCAGTATCACCCATAATAGTTTCTGGCCTTGTAGTAGCTATTGTAAGTGTTTCGTCATAATTATCAATTTTATAAGATATATAGAATAAACTTCCTGACTTTTCTTTATAAATTACTTCTTCGTCAGAAAGAGTAGTTTGAGCCTGTGGATCCCAATTAACCATTCTGTAACCTCTATAAATTAATCCTTTTTTATAAAGATCTATAAAAACAGTAGTTACTGATTTTGACATTTCAGGATCTAATGTAAATTTTGTTCTGTCCCAGTCGCATGAGCATCCAATTTTTTTTAGCTGGTCAAGAATTACTCCTCCATATTCATCTGTCCATTCCCAAGCATGTTTTAAAAATTCTTCTCTTGAAAGATCATTTTTTAAAATTCCTTTTGTTTTAAGTTTTGCAACAACTTTTGCTTCTGTAGCTATTGAAGCATGATCAGTCCCTGGAACCCAGCATGCATTGTAACCTTTCATTCTTGCTCTGCGAATTAAAATGTCTTGTAATGAATTGTTCATCATATGACCCATGTGGAGAACTCCTGTCACATTTGGAGGAGGTATTACAATTGTGTAGGGTTCTCTGTCGTCAGGTGTGGATTTAAAAAACTTATTTTTTAACCAATATTTGTACCACTTGTCTTCAACATCCGATGGAACAAATTTTGAGGGAATTGACATTATATATTAATTAATTAGTTACAAAAGTAATAAGGCTGTGGGTATTTAAAAAACATAATCCTAAATGAATATTTTAAAAAAAAAATAAAGGCTGTAAAAATTAATAAGTCTTTTTCTATATTAGATAAATGATTCAATTAGAAGAAAATAAATCAATTAAAAAGCTCACAACTATTGGTGTTGACGGAATTACTCAACAATACTTCAAAATAGACGAAATATCAAGTTTAATTAGCCTTCTTAAGGCTAATTCACTTCCAATAAAAGTTTTAGGTGGGGGTAGTAATATTTTATGGACTAAAAAATTTAATGGATTAACTATCCACATGAATACTAAAGGTGTTTTGGTGGAAAAAGAAACAGACTCTCATGTGATTGTCAATGTTAATGCTGGAGAAAATTGGCACAAGTTTGTTACTTGGTCGATAAATAATAACTATGGAGGAGTCGAAAATTTAGCCTTAATTCCAGGAAGTATTGGTGCTGCCCCCATCCAAAATATAGGAGCTTATGGAGTAGAATTAAAAGATGTATTTGTAGAGTGTAGTGGAATTAATTTAGAGACTTTAAACACAAAAGTTTTTTCGATTGAAGATTGTGAATTTGGATATCGAGATTCAATATTTAAAAATAAAGAGAAAAATAATTACATAATTACATCTATTAAGTTGAAATTATCAAAACCAGGTTATCACAACTTTAAAACTGAATATGGAGATATAGAAAAAAATATTGGAAATAGGCCCGTCAGTCTTACCGAAATTGCGAGAACTGTAATTAGGATTAGAAAGTCAAAACTTCCTGATCCAAAGGAGATTGGAAACTGTGGCAGTTTTTTTAAAAATCCAATAATCGATACTAATTTATTTAAGGTTTTAGTAAATAAATATCCTGAAATTCCTAATTACCCCTCTAGCGGAGCTACTAAAATTTCTGCTGCATGGTTAATTGAAAAATTAAATTTTAAAGGCTACAGAAAAGGAGATGCTGGTGTTCACAAATCTCAGGCATTAATACTAGTTAATTATGGAAATTCCTCAGGAGTTGAAGTTTTAAATCTATCAAACATAATACAAGAAAAAGTTTTTAAAGTTTTTGGAATCAATCTTATTCCCGAAGTCAATATTTGGTAATTATTGTTTGTTTTTTGAGTCAATCCATATTGTTACTGGACCATCATTAATTAAATCAACTTCCATACTTGCTCTGAAAATACCACATTCAATTTTTTTACCTAAAGAATCTTTTAGTTTTTTTAAAAATTTATTGTACATTTTTTCTGCAAAATATTGATCTGCAGCTTTTATATAAGAGGGTCGGTTTCCTTTTTTTGTAGAAGCCATCAAAGTGAATTGACTAACAACTAGAATCTCTCCATTTACATCTTTGATTGAATGATCCTTGACATCTTTTAAGTCATTAAAAACTCTTAAATTAATAACTTTATTAACCAACCAGTTTATATCATCATCATTATCAAAACCTTCAACACCTTGAAAAATTAATAATCCTTTATTAATTTTTCCTACTACTTCACCCGAAACTAAAACTTTTGCTTTTTTAACTTTTTGAATTAATAACCTCACGAATTTCTATATGTATTATCCCCTTCTAAAAGCTGAATATAGCTTTTATAACGTGAAGATGAAATTAAATTTAGATCAACTGCTTTCTTAACCTCACATTTTGGCTCGTTTACATGAAGACAATCATTAAATTTACATTTATTTGAGAGTCTGTTAAATTCAGGGAAATACTTACTTATTTCATTTTTTTTTATATCAACTAGCCCAAAACCTTTTATTCCTGGAGTATCTATTAATTTAGCTCCGCTTTCTAAATCAAACATTTCCGCAAAAGTAGTTGTGTGCTGACCTTGCATATGATAATTTGAAATAGAAGATGTTCTAAGTTTAAGATTAGGAGAAATAGCATTTATAAGAGTTGATTTACCTACCCCAGAATGCCCAGAAAACATGCAAACTTTATTTGATATAATTTGATTTAATTTATCTAAATTTTCACCGTGTGTTGCTGATATCTTTAAACTTTTATAACCTATGTTTTTATAAGTGTTTATTAATTCATCTATTCTCGACATAGTTTTGGAATCATAAGAATCGATTTTATTAAATACTAGAGTAGATTTTATTTTATATGCATCAGCAGTAACGAGAAATCTGTCAATAAAAGAGGTTGAAGTTGGAGGATTGTCATAGGTGATTATTAAAAAGGCATGATCAATATTAGAAGCAATAATATGGGTTTGCTTAGATAGATTTACAGATTTTCTAACAATATAATTATCCCGGGGCTCAATTTTAATTATTATACCTTCATTTGACTTAGAATCATAATTTATCCATGCTTTATCACCAACGACAACAGGATTTGTTGATTTAATACCTTCCAAACGCAATTTTCCTTGGAGCCTGCAGTTAATGGTTTTATTACCATGAACAACCTTGTACCAGCTCCCCGTAGAACGATAGACTATACCTAAAATCACTTTTTTTTACAAAGAAACAATATTTTTTTCGTTCACATAGTCTATAAATAAGCTTGTTGAATTGTTATCTTTGTTATAATATTTTTTAAAATGTCTAAAGCTTTATTAATGATTCTTGATGGCTGGGGAAAAACAAGCAACCCATCTGTATCTGCAATTGCAAACGCTCAAACACCATTTATTGATAGTTTATATGAGAAATATTCCAACTCAGAGCTTCTAACACATGGAGAACATGTTGGACTTCCTCTAGGTCAAATGGGGAACAGTGAGGTTGGTCATATGAATTTAGGAGCTGGTAGAGTTGTTTATCAGGATCTTGCCAAAATAAATAATGCAATAAAAAATAATGTCTTAAAAAATGAAAAAATACTAATCGAAGCATATCGACATGCTAAAAAAAATGGTAAAAATGTTCATTTTTTGGGTCTTTTTTCTAATGGAGGAGTTCATTCACACTTAAATCATTTGATTGCATTATTAAATATAGCGCACAATGAAAATGTAAAAAATCTATATATTCATGCTTTTACCGATGGCAGAGATGTTGATCCCAAATCTGCCCCTGGATTTATTAAAGAAATTACACCGACTTTAAAAAAAACTGGGGCAGAAATCGCTACTCTTATCGGAAGATATTATTCTATGGATAGAGACCAGAGGTGGGAAAGAATTGAAAAATCACATAATCTTTTATTAAATAATACAGGAAAGAAAACTAATGATTTACTAAAAGAATTAAACTACAATTATTCAAAGGGAATAACTGATGAGTTTATGCCTCCAATTGTTAATACGAAAGGTGGAGAACCCATTTCAAAAATTCAGGAAGATGATGTTGTAATTTATTTTAACTTTCGAACAGACAGGGGTAGACAATTAACCAAATCTTTAACTCAAAAACCATATCCTGAATTCAAATTAAGTCCGATCAAACTTTACTTTGTTACACTTACGAACTACGACCCTTCGTTTAAAAAAATTAAAATAATTTTTGACAAAGAGAACCTTAAAGATACATTGGGAGAGATAATATCTAAGTCTGGTAAGACTCAAACTCGAATTGCTGAAACAGAAAAATATCCTCATGTAACTTTTTTCTTTAATGGAGGTAGGGAGAAGGCTTTCAAAAATGAAGATAGGATACTATGTCAATCCCCAAAAGTTGCTACTTACGATTTAAAGCCTGAAATGTCAGCTTTTGAAATAAAAGATTCCATTATTAACAAAATGAATAATGATCAACCAGATTTTGTGTGTTTAAACTTTGCAAACCCTGATATGGTAGGTCATACCGGGAACCTCAACGCAGCAACTAAAGCTTGTGAAGTAGTTGATTCATGTTGTAAAGAGATTATCGAAGTTGCTTTAAGATTGGAATATACTAGTTTAATAATTGCAGATCATGGAAATTGTGAGACTATGATTAATGAAGATGGGACTCCAAATACAGCACACACTTTAAATCCTGTTCCAATTATATTAATAGACAAAAATAAAAATAAAATAAAAAATGGGATTTTAGGGAATATTGCACCTACAATTTTAGATATTTTAGATATTACAAAACCTAAGTCTATGAATCTGAATTCACTATTATAATCTATATTTAAAAGATGAAATCAAAAATTTTATTTTGCAATAGAGTTATTTTTTCTCTAATAGTTGTATTTGGAAATATTATACTTTCGTGTAATCCTGATTTAACTCCTCTTCCAGTTATTCATGGAGAAACGATTGAAGGTGAGCCTTTTATAATGGGTAAAATAAATCGGCATAATCTTATAACATACGAACACAGTAAATGGTTTGAAACAGAATATAATAGATACAAAATACCAGATGGATGGATTGAAAATAATCAAAAACAATTAAAAGAAATAAATCTTAAGTTGTTTCTAGGTACTTGGTGTGAAGATTCAGAAAGAGAAGTTTCTGGAATATTAAAGCTATTAGACTTCTCTAATTTTGATCTTTCCAAAATTGAAATGTATGCCGTTTCTGATGAAAAACATACTCCAGAGAATTACGAAAAGGGCTTGAAAATAACAAATGTACCTACATTAATTTTTTATAAAAACGGGAAGGAAATAAATCGATTTGTTGAATTCCCAAACATATCCTTAGCAAGGGATTTGGAAACTATTATTCAAGAGAAACCTTATAAAAATCCATACTTTGATATTCAAATAAATGAGTAAAATTATTTTAAAATCAAAAGAAGAGATTGAATTAGTTCGCGAAAGTGCGATTATAGTTTCAATGGTTTTAGGAATGTTAGCATCAGAAATAATACCAGGTGTTACAACTCTTAAATTAGATAAATTAGCTGAAACTTTTATACGAGATAACGGAGCAGAACCAGGTTTTTTAGGCCTTTATGATTTTCCAAACACCTTATGTGTATCTCCCAATTCTCAAGTTGTTCATGGAATTCCCAATAATATTCCTCTAAAAAATGGTGATATTGTTTCCATTGACTGTGGGGCTCTTAAGAATGGTTTTTACGGTGATCATGCATATACATTTGCCGTAGGAGAGATAGATTCGAAAATAAAATCCTTGTTAGACACAACAAAAGAATCTTTATACAAAGGAATTGCAGAGTTTAAAATTGGAAATAGAGTTGGAGACATTGGATATGCAGTTCAAGATCATTGTGAATCAAAGGGATATGGAGTAGTAAGGGAATTAGTCGGTCATGGTTTAGGAAGAACAATGCATGAAGCCCCTGAAATTTCAAACTATGGAAGAAGAGGACAAGGAAAAAAACTTGAAAATGGTATGGTCATTGCAATAGAACCTATGATTAATATGGGAACTCGAAAAATAAAACAATTAAAAGATGGCTGGACTATATTAACCAAAGACAACCTACCCAGCGCTCACTTTGAGCACAACGTAGCCTTAATTGATGGAAAGCCAAATTTACTTTCCACTTTTAAATATATTGACTCTGCTCTAGGAATAAGTTGTAGCCAAGAGATACCTTTTACAGATTCTAAAATTATTTAGAGATGCAAATACTATTAAAAATTTTTCCTAGAGTGTTTTTAATTAAACTTAGTATTTTATTTAGACCTATTCTTTCATTAATATTTATGGGATCAAAGTTTACAGACCCTATAAACGGGAAACAATATAGTAGATTTCTATCTTATGGATATAATACTTTAAGACCCAATGCACTTTGTCCAGGCACTCTATCTTTGGAGAGACATAGATTGTTATGGCTATATCTCAATCATAAATCTCAAATAAAAAATGAGTTTTTAAAAGTTTTACATGTAGCCCCTGAACAGGTTTTTTATAATAAATTTAAATATTTTAAAAATTGGTCTTATACAACAACAGACTTAAACTCTCCTCTAGCAGATGTTAAAGCAGATTTATGTGATCTCCCTTTTGAAAATGAAACTTATAATTTGATTTTATGTAATCACGTTCTTGAGCATATTATTGATGATGTTTCAGCTATGAAAGAAATTTATAGAGTGTTAAAACCTGGAGGAAGAGCAATTATACAGGTTCCTTTGGATCAAAAAAAAGAAAAAACCTATGAGGATTATTCAATTACTAACCCTGAAGATCGAAATGAAAATTTTGGTCAATATGATCATGTTCGAATTTATGGTATGGATTTTTTTAAAAGATTAACTAAAGTTGGATTTAAGTGCAAAAAGATAGATTTAACCTCAAAATATTCAGATATAGAGATTGCTAAATTTGGACTAATTAAAGGAGAGCTGATACCTGTATGCTGGAAATAAAATTTAAATGATTAATATTTTAGTTATTGTATTTTGTAAAAACTCTTTGTTAGGTAAAGTTAAAACACGACTAGCAGGATCTATTGGAGACTCTAATGCATTAAAAGTTCACAATCTCCTTAGAGATAAAACTATTTCAGTATTAAAAAAACTACAGTGTGATGTTGCAGTTTTTCATAGTGATTTCATTCCTAGTAATACAAATTGGTCGTTTACTAAAAATCAAAAAATTCAAAACGGTAAAAATCTAGGTGATCGAATGGAAAACGCTTTTCGATGGGCATTCAATAAAGGTTATAAAAGAATCTGCATAATTGGAAGTGACCTTTGGAGCATAGAAGAAAAAATTTTTAGTGAAGCATTTAGTGCGTTAGAAAAAAATGATGTTGTTTTTGGTCCAGCTGAAGATGGAGGATATTATTTATTAGGATTAAAAAAACTAAATTCTTCATTATTTAATATAAACTCATGGGGTACTTCAACTGTACTTATGGAAAGTATTAAAAAGATAGACTTTAAGAAATCTATTTATTATCTTCCTAAGTTAAACGATATAGATAATGAGCAAGACTTAAATAAACATTCAGAAATAAAGTCACTAATTTAGTATGAAAACACCCTTATTGATAATATTAACTATTTGCTTATTAAATGAAACATTTGAAAGAAATATTCATGAGAGGTGGAGTGTAGAGTTAAAAAAGTATGTTGGCAAAGACGGACTAGTTGATTACGAAAATTGGAATAAAAACACAGAGGGTCTTGACGCATACATTAGTGTCCTTAAAAAAAATCATCCAAAGGATTATTGGTCAAAAAATGAAAAAATGAGTTATTGGATTAATGCATATAATTCCCTTACTATCAAGATTATTTTAGAAAATTACCCTGTGAGTAGTATCAGAAAAATTAAAAATGTATGGGGTGAAAAAATTTTATTTTTTGAACACAGGAGTTATTCATTAGATGAAATTGAACATGATATTTTAAGAAAAATGAAAGAACCAAGAATTCATTTTGCTATAAATTGTGCTTCAATTTCTTGTCCTAAACTTTCTAAAGATGCTTATTTGTCATACAAACTTGAAAAACAACTTGAAGATGCAACAGTTTCTTTTATTGTAAACAAAAATGAAATTAATACTAATGAAATTAAAATTTCAAAATTATTTTTTTGGTTTAAAAAAGATTTTGGAAGTAATGAGAATCTTTTGAACTTTATTAATAAATACTCCCCAATTGAAATCAAAAATCCAAAAATAAAATATTTAGCTTATAATTGGGATTTAAATATAATTCAATAGAATTGTACTAAATTTGATTCTAAAAAAATTACAATGTGGAAAATTTATCATCTTTTTAAAGTTTCTTTATCAGCAGCTTTAGCAGGAATTATTTGCTGTATTGGTCCAGTAATTTTATTTCAGTTTGGTATTATGAGTGGTATTTATGCTATTTCATTTGCTGATTTTTTCTACGCTGATGATGGTTCAATTGGTATGGGTGCAATTATTTTAAGAATTGTAGGAGTTCTAATTGTTGTTTTTGGAATAGTACAATTCAATAAAAAAGAGGAATGTAGCTTAAACACTGCAAAACAAAAAAAAATAAATAAAGCATTATTTAGTTTCATATTAGTTATAATTTCAATTTCATTATTCTTAACTATGGATGAATTTTCAAGTGTCTATTTTGATAAATATATTGTACCACAGCAACAGATAGAATTAAATATCAAATAAATGACTTTTTATAAGCAGTATGAAAATATCAATAATAATACCTGCTTTAAATGAAGAGAAGTCTATTGGACTTGTTTTAAAGTCGATACCTAAAATTTATGATAAATTAATAGTTGTTAACAATGGATGCTCTGACAAAACATCAGAGGTGGCTGAAAAACATGGAGCTATAGTAATTAAAGAGCAGAGAAGAGGATACGGTTATGCCTGTCTCAAAGGAATAGACTTTCTTGAGAAATTTCCTCCAGACATACTTGTTTTTATAGACGGTGATTACTCTGATTACCCGGAACAAATTAACAAAATAGTAAATCCCATTTTAAAAAATAAATCAGATTTTGTAGTTGGATCAAGAGTTATTACTCTCAGAGAAAAGGGTTCTATGACCCCCCAACAAGTCTTTGGAAATAAATTAGCTTGTTTTTTAATGAACCTATTGTATAAAGGTACTTTTACGGACCTAGGTCCCTTCAGAGCAATTAGGTGGAAAACTTTAAAGGATCTAAAAATGTGTGATAAAACTTATGGCTGGACTATTGAGATGCAACTAAAAGTTTTAAAAAATAAAATTTCTTATTGTGAAGTTCCTGTTAATTATCGAAAAAGAATAGGATACTCGAAAGTGTCTGGGACATTTAAGGGGACTGTTTTTGCAGGATTCAAAATTATAAGTTGGATATTTAAATATTATTTAAGAAAATGATTGAAAATGAAAATCCACTGTTATTGTTTTTTGTTTTCTTCCTTATTTTCTTGTACACAACTTCTTTAATTACTATTTTTTTATATTCACTAGCTCAGTTTGATTTACTAGATAATTATTTGAAAGAAAAAAATAATTTAAAAAAGTTATCTCAATGGAATTTTAATAAAAAAAAAGAGTTTCCCTTTGTAACTATTCAATTACCTATTTATAATGAATTGTACGTTATTGAAAGATTATTAAGTTCAATAGTTCAAATTAAATATCCCTCCGATAAATTAGAAATTCAGGTTCTTGACGATTCAGACGACGATTCAATAAGATTAACTGAAAAATTGATTTATGAAATAAAAAATACAGGTGTTGATATTGTGCATATAAAAAGAAAAAACCGACTTGGATACAAGGCAGGTGCATTAAAAGAAGGGTTAAAAACTTCCAAAGGAGAATTTATAGCTATTTTTGATTCTGATTTTTTACCTAATTCAGATTTTCTATTTAAAACAATACCTTATTTCAAGAATTGTGAAATTGGTATGGTTCAAACCAGATGGGGACACATTAATCGTAACTTTTCTGTTCTTACAAAAGTTCAAGCTTTTGCGCTCGATGCACACTTTACCCTCGAACAAGTAGGTCGAAATTTTCAAAATCATTTTATAAACTTTAATGGAACAGCGGGTATTTGGAGAAAATCAACAATACTTGATGCTGGCAACTGGGAAGGAGATACAATAACAGAAGATCTAGATTTGAGCTATCGAGCACAACTTAAGGACTGGAAGTTTATTTATTTAGAAAAAATTGTTACCCCTGCAGAATTACCTATTGTTATGAGCGCAATAAGGTCTCAACAATACAGATGGAATAAAGGAGGTGCTGAAAATTTTCAAAAAAATATATTTAAAGTTTTAAAATCATCTAATATTAAAATCAAAACTAAAATTCATGCTTTTCTCCATTTACTAAATAGCACAATATTTTTAAATATTTTTTTTGTTGGTTTTTTAAGTGTACCAATGTTATACATTAAAAATGAGTGGAATCAATTGAATTGGTTCTTTAATTTCAGCTCTCTCTTTATTTTAAGTACTTTAATATTTTACATTTGCTACTGGTTTATTCACAAACAAAAATACGGTGCTGGATTATATAGTCTTTGCGACTATACCTTAAGGTTTATAACTTTTTACTCTATTTCAATTGCCTTTTCAGTTCACAATTCTATTGCAGTTTTAAAAGGTCACCTAGGTATGAAAAGTCCATTTATCAGAACTCCAAAATTTAATATTAAAAAAGATAATTCGAATTTTTTAAATCAAAATAGATACATTGAAAAATCAATTGGCGTATATGCTTTTATTGAAGCACTAATGTCACTATATTTTTTATTTGGATTATTCAGCGCATTTAATGTTACAAAAAACGGAGACTTTATTTTATTTCCCTTCCATCTAGTTCTTTTTTTAGGTTTTGGATTTGTTTTTATAAAATCTATAGTTGAAATTAAATGAAGTTAAATATAAAATCAACTGTTATCTCATCTTTGACTTTAGTTTTATCTATGTTTTTGTATTTACTTATTGGATACTATCTAGAGAGAACAGAATCGGGTTCTTTACTAATTTCATTCAGCTTACTTTTTTTAGGTTTCATGATTTTAATGTATCAAAGAATTACTCCATTGTTAATTTTGATAATAGGTCTGACCTTTAGACTAATTTTTATTATTTCATTACCCGAATTATCTCAAGATTTTAACAGGTTTATTTGGGATGGTAATTTGCAAATCATCGGTACAAACCCATATCTATTCAAGCCAAACTATTTAATAAACACAAATGAACTGTTCTATTTGTCTAGTGATTTATTTCATGGAATGGGAGAGCTGTCAAATTCTAATTTTTCAAATTATCCCCCAATAAGTCAATGGATGTTTTTAGCTGCATCCTATTTAGGGGAAAATAATATTTTTTATTCTGTTATTTATTTAAGAATTTTTATAATTTTTTTTGAGTTATGTATTTTCTATATCTCATATCAAATATTAAATATTTTGAAATTACCACTGAATAGAATTGGTTGGTATTTTTTGAATCCATTAGTTATAATTGAGCTAACTGGGAATTTACATGGAGAAGGAGTCATGATGTTTTTCTTTCTTTTGGGAATTTTATTTTTACAAAAAAATAAAAATGTTCAATCTTCAATTATGATGGCGCTATCAGTTGGATCAAAACTTCTAACATTAATACTTATCCCAGTATTTTTTAAAAAATTAGGTATTAAAAAGTACATACAGTATTGTTTGTTAACGGTTTTTGTTTTTTCGCTTCTATGGATACCTTACCTAGATCACAATTTTTCATCAAACTATATTCAAACCATAAAGTTGTGGTTTAATAATTTTGAATTTAATGCAAGTATTTATTATATCATAAGAGAGTTTGGATTTTATTATAAAGGCTATAACATCATACAAACATTTGGAAAAATATTACCATTCATATTGATGTTTATAATCTGTTATTTTAGTCTTTTTCAGAAAAATAATACTTTAAAAAGAATTTTGAAAAGCCAGTTACTACTTCTTACAGTGTATTTTTTTTTCGCTACCACGGTTCATCCTTGGTATATAATATCTCTGGTCGCGCTTTGCATATTCACTCCCTATTTTTACCCAATTGTTTGGAGTGCTACTGTTTTTTTTTCATATTCTTCATATACTTCAAATGGGTTTCAAGAAAATACAGTTTTAATACTACTTGAGTATATAATAGTTTTCAGTCTTTTTCTTTATGAGATGATAACAAGAAGAGATATAATTTTCAAAGCATTTTCAAAAAACTTAGCTCCCTAGAACTTAGTGATCTCCATTTTCCTCTAGGTAATTCTTTTTTAGAAAAGGAGCCATAAGTAGTTCTGTCTAAGTATTCAACCGTATAATTGATTTTTTTAAAAAACTTTATGATAATACTTGAAGGAATATTATTACACTCCACACCTATTTCATTTTTGGTACCTCCCAGTATGTAAGAAACATCTTTAAATTGAATTTCCTTATCAAAAATAAGCTGAGACTTTTTAGCAATTTCAATATCAGATTTTGTAATATTTTTATCAAGAGAAATTTTATAAATCATTCTGACTCCTTTTTTTGATTGATTTATTTTTTTTATTAAATTAATGTCATCACTTAAAAATAAAAGTCCAGTAACTGTTCTTCCCATGTCATCTGATGAATAAAGCTTACTTAATCTAGGAATATTAATTAATTCATCAACAGTTTTTTTTGATTTTTTCCCAGATGACATTGCTAAAAAACCTTTTGGCTTGTTAAGTAAAATATAAGATGGTCTTGACGCTTTTATACTTTGACCATCACACTTCACTTTATCCGTTGGAAGCACCTTGTGACCCATTTCAGTAATAATTTTTCCATTGACATTAACCATTCCTAGTTTAATAAATTGATCCGCATCTCGTCTTGAGCAAAGACCAGAATTAGAAATAAACTTGTTTAACCTAATAGGTTTGTAGTTAAATGAATTTAATGAATCATTTGAAAGTGATTCAGTGTTGGTGTTTTTTTTCATATTTTGACTCTAATTGAGAAGAGCAATACTTAAGACCCCTTAATAATATATTTTAAATATTATGTAATCAAAGATACTCCTTTTGTTTTGATGATATCTATAAAAAAATCACCAATACAGTAATAAAAATAAGACTCAAAACAAAGTATGATTGTATGTTTACTATGAGGTATTTAATGATTCGAAAATTAAAATATAACTTGTAATAACTGGGAATAGTCAAGAATTTTATTATTCATAGCTCCACAAAAAAGGAAATATTTGATGTTGTTGAACCAATATTCTTTTAAAATTTAAAGATCCTTCGCTAAACACCAAATAAGATAGAAGTAAAAATAAAAAAGTATGAAATTGACTATTTAAAAATGGTATATAACATGCAAGTCATGTGATGTTAATTCTTTTTTAGCTTTTATCCAATCTTGAGTAAAACCAAGAATATAGCCTCCTCCACCTGATCCGCACAATTTTAAATAATACGAATTGGTATTTAAACCATTTAGCCACAGATCCTTATATTGATCTGGAATCATTGGTTTGAAATTATAAAAAACTAACTCTGATAAGTCTTTTAAGTGGTAAAACAAATTTTTATAATTTCCATCTAAAAAATTTCGAATACACTTGTCTGTATTAAAAACAAATTGATCTTTTATCATTTTATTGAAAAATTCATTTTTCATTTTATTCATGAACAATTCAACCATTGTAGAAGTTTTTCTTTCATATCCACTATCTAATAAAAAAATCGCACCATTTCCATCTAAGTTTTGAGATGGAATATTTGTTGATTCGATTTCATCTTTCGAATTTATAAGTATGGGAATACTTAAATAACTGTTTAATGGATCTAAACCTGAAGATTTTCCATGAAAAAATGATTCCATTAAAGAAAAAATTAATTTTAATTTTTGAAGTTTACTATTTGTTAATTTTTCTAGAACTGTGATTTTATCTTTAGCAAATCTTTCATATACAGCAGCTACAAGAGCACCACTGCTTCCCACACCATATCCTTGAGGAATACTACTATCAAAATAAATATTTCTATTAATGTCATTTTTAATTTTAGCCCAATCAAAATCTACAATTTTTGTATCAACTGATTCTAAAAACAAAATAAACTCCTTAATCTTATCATGTGACATTTGGTCTTCACTATCTAAAGTTAAATCTGATATTTTTAATGATCCATTAAATTGATTATGCGGTATTAAAAGACCTTTAGAATCTTTAATAACTCCATACTCTCCAAAGAGAAGTATTTTTGCATAAAATAAAGTTTCCTTCATATTTTAAACTTCTATTATTTTTGATCCAATACCGACGTGATCATTAATATATTGTTTAGAGAAACAATACTTTAATAATTTATTATTTATAAAGTTTTGAGTTTTTTCAAAAAACTGAACAGGATAAAGCAAGTGGATGTTTGCTCCAGCGTCAAGAGTAAAACAAATTGGTATTGAAGTTTGTTTTCTAAACTCATAAATCTCATTTATTACAGAAAGGGTATTTGGATGCATTAAAATAAAAGATGGTGATGAAGTCATCATCATTGCATGAAGAGACAGAGCTTCCAATTCAATTATCTTTATAAAGTTATCAAGATCTCCTTTAATCAAAACATCTTTTATTTTACTCATATTTTTTCTAGCCTGAATGAATCTATTTTCGGCATAAGGATTTGACTCCATAAGGTGGTGACCTAAAGTACTACTGACTTTTTTTTCATTTTTATCAATTATGAGAATCGTGTCCTGGTAGGAATTGAAAATAGGAGCAATATTTCTAAAAGTAGTTCCATATAAAATACTTGAATCATTGAAAGCTTCAGACTCTCCCCAACAAACAACTGGACCTTCTATACTCCTCGTAGCACTCCCTGAACCTAAACGAGCTAAAAAGGAAGCTTTTTTTGTAAAATACGATTTGGATATTTTTAAGTTAATCTTTTTTTCAATTTCCATAAAACAAAGTGCTAAAGAAGACATTGCAGAAGCAGATGATGCAATTCCACTACTGTGCGGGAAAGTATTATAACTCTCTATTTCAAAAAAATGATATTTGATTGCGGGGATATATATTGAAATTCTATTTATAAATTGTTTAATTTTCTCATTAAAAGATGGCATTAAAAAACCGTCAAATAAAAATAAAAAATTGTTAATTTCGTTATCTTTTTTAGGTCTATATTTTATTTTAGTTACTGATTTACAGTTAGATAAAGTGAAACTAATTGATGGGTTTTTTGGATACTGTTCCCCATACTTTCCCCAATATTTCACCAATGCAATATTGCTTGGAGATTCGTATGAAGAAACCCCACTTACAAGTTGGACTTTTTTAAAAACAAAATCTTGTTCAACCATCTTACAAAGATACTATTTTGACAATGGTCCAAAAAAGTATACTTAAAAGTTTATTATTAAATATGGTTAATTAGTATTAAATTTTATTGAGAATAAATTATTTATCTAACTCTATCGGGGTAATCAGATATTATTCCATCGACACCAATCTTTTTTATTCTATTAATATCTTTTACTTTATTAACTGTCCAGGTATAAATTTTGAAATTTTCAGCCCTTATTTTTGCAGCATTTAATTTTGTTAAGAGAATGTGCTCCGGATTGATAGAGAACGCTTTTAATTCTTTTGCAATTGGAATTGCTTTTAAAGGATCATCTTTTTTTATTAATATTCCTATTTTTATATCTTTATTTAATTGATAAAATGCCCTTAATTCTGGCCAAATAAAACTAGATATTATTATGTTTTCTTTTTTCCAATTTGATGATTTAAAATAAGAATTTAATATTTGATGTGTTAGAAATGAAGTATTCTTTCCTTTCAATTCAATATTTAACATCATTTTTCCATCAACTAGATCTAATACTTCATTTAAAGTTGGTATTTTTTCATTATCAGAAACAATTAATTTTTTTATACTATCCAAAGAAAGTTGTTCAATAAATCCCTCTCCATTAGTAAGTTTTTCTACAGACTTATCGTGGAATACGACCAATTCTCCGGTCAGACATCTAAAAACATCTATTTCAATTCCATCAACCCCTAATTCAATTGCTTTTTCAATCGAAGTTAAAGTGTTCTCTACAGCGTACCCCATAGCCCCTCTATGACCTAAAACAATTAGCTCAGAGTTATTTATACATGAAATAAACATTACATGTATAATTATAATATAGAATTTAGATTTCATAATTATTCATTTTCCTTAAATTCTCACATCCAAGCGTGAAATTTTAATTATTCCTCAGGAGCCAATTGAATTTCCAATCCATCTAGTTTATTAGAAACAAAAATCTGACAGCCTAACCGACTGTTATTTTTAACATTATATGCTTCAGATAGCATAGCTAGTTCATTATCTGTTTTTTCCAATAACTGATGAGAAGAAATGATATAACATTGGCATGATGCACACATAGCAATTCCACCACAAGTTCCTTCGACTGGAAGATTATGTGCTTTAAATATATCCATTAGGTTAAGATTCATATCACATGGTACGATTAAAGTATGATATTTTCCATTCCTATCTAAAACGTTTAAAGTAATGTCTTTTTTCAAAATAAATTCTAAGGTTCTAAACTAATAACCTTTTCTATTTGAGGAACATGTTTTTTTATGGTCATTTCAACTCCTTGTTTAAGAGTCATTTGATTGACACTACATGAAACACATGCTCCATGAAGTTGAACATTAACAATTTTATCATCTTCAATTGAGACTAAGGATATGTCCCCTCCATCAGATGCTAAAAATGGACGAATTTCGTCTAAGGCAATAATTACTTTTTTCTTGATATCTATAGTTTTCATAATATTTAATTAACAGCACTACAACCTGTCATCGTGGTGATTTCAACTGCTTTTGTAGGAGGTAGTGTTTTATTTCTTTTAATAACCTGACGGGCAAGTTCCTGAGTTACTGAAGTGAAAGAATCAGCTACAATACTTTGTTCTTGAAGAGCAGCAGGTCTCCCGTAATCACCTGATTCTCTAATAGACTGAACTAAAGGCAAAGAACCTAGAAAGGGAATATTTTTTGATTCAGACAATATCTTAGCTCCATCTTTTCCAAATATATAATATTTAGAATCAGGAGATTCATCCGGCGTAAAATATGCCATATTTTCAATTATTCCCAAAACAGGAATTTGAATTGTTTCTTGTTGAAACATTGCAATTCCTTTTCTAGCATCTGCTAAAGCTATTTGCTGAGGTGTACTGACAACAACCGCACCTGTAATCGGTAATGATTGAACAATGCTTAAATGAATATCACCTGTTCCAGGGGGTAAATCGACTAATAGAAAATCTAGGTCACCCCATGCAGCGTCGAATATTAATTGATTTAATGCTTTAGAAGCCATAGGACCTCTCCATATAACAGCTTGATCAGGCTTTGTGAAAAAGCCTATTGAAAGAACTTTAACACCATAGCTTTCAAGGGGCAGCATTTTAGATTTTCCGTCTATTTCTTGTGCCTTTGGACGTTGTCCTTCCAAATCGAACATTAAAGGCATAGAAGGACCGTAAATATCTGCATCTAAAACTCCAACTTTCAACCCCATTTTAGCAAGAGTAACTGCAACATTTGCAGTTACTGTGGATTTTCCTACCCCTCCCTTCCCTGACGCAATGGCAACTATGGAGTCTATTCCTGAAATTGATCTACCCTTAATTGGCGACATAGGAGGTGATTTTTTAGAATCAACTTTAATATTAATGTTAACTTTTGCTTTAACATTTATTTGCGAATGAATGGCTTTAAGTATTTCCACCTCAAGTTTTTTTCGAGCCTGTAAACTTGGGTTATCAATTTTTAAATCAATGTCAATCTGATCTCCAAAAATTTGTAAATTTAAAACTGAACCACTGGAAATGATATCTTCACCACTTCCGGGAGCGGTTAAATTTTTAAGCACTTTTATTACTGATTCTTTTTGTATTAACATTTATAACCTATATAAACAAATATACTTTAAATACAAGTAAAGAATGTTTTTTACAATTAAATTTTAAAGGGAGATAAATTAATTGAAGGATCCCAAAACATCAAATAAAAATCTACAATTTTATTATTTTCAACTTTTAATCCTTCTGATTCTAGGAGCTGCTGCATTAAGTTAGTTCCGCCAAAATGATGCTTACCTGATAAAAGTCCAATTTTGTTCACAACTCTGTGAGCAGGCACGTTGTTAATTTTATGGCTAGAGTTCATGGCCCACCCAACCATTCTCGAGGATTGAGGAGAACCAATATATTTTGCGATTGAACCATAACTTGTAACTCTTCCGTATGGAATTTGTTTTACGACAGAATAGACGTCTTCAAAAAAATTTCTTTCATTTTTAGTCATCCCAGAAAAATTGCAAATATGTAATTGGCTTATTGATTTTTAAAAATATCTTTTCGTAGTAGGTTTGAACAGATGTTACATCTGAAGGAACATTCATGTTGTGATAAATATTATGATTCGAATAATTTATATGACACGACATGTTTCTTAGTAGTCCTAACAAATACCCATGTAAAAACTCACTATCTGTTTTCAAATGAACTAAACCTTTGCTGTCTAAAATCCTTTGATATTTAGATAAAAATTCAGGATTTATTAGGCGGTGTTTAGTCCTTTGAAATTTAATTTGCGGATCTGGAAATGTAATCCACAATTCAGATATTTCATTAGTTGCAAAGAGGTTTGTTATTAATTCTATTTGTGATCTTACAAATACAATATTTGAAATTTTTTCTTCAGTTGCAATTTTTGCACCTTTCCAAAATCTTGCTCCTTTTATGTCAATACCTATGAAGTTTTTATTAGGGTATTTTTTTGCTAGATAAATCATGTATTCTCCTTTTCCACAACCCAATTCAAGAACTATCTCATTACTATTTTTGAAGTAGTCCTCTCTCCAACTTCCTTTGAAGTTAAAATTACCACTAACCAGAGTATTTCGAGAGGGTTGAATTACATTTAAAAATGTTTCATTTTCTTTGAATCTTTTTAATTTATTTTTACTTCCCACATTCAATTTTTAAAAAAAATATCTAGTTTTTTCAATGATTAAACAATATTTAAGTTTAAGCTTTTTGTAATGTAAAAGAAAACTCCGAACCAGTCCCTAAAGTACTTTCAACATATATTTTTTCCTGGTGAGCTTCAATAACATGCTTCACTATTGACAACCCTAAGCCAGACCCTCCTTTTTTTCTATTTCCTGATTTATCAACCCTATAAAATCTTTCAAAAAGTCTTGGCAAATGTTCTTCGTTTATACCTTGACCATTATCTATAATACGAACAATAAATTTGTCAATATTTAAATCCTGAACACTAATTTCTGTTGTCCCGTTTTTAACCCCATATTTAATGGAATTCATTATTAAATTAGTTACAACTTGTTGGATTCTTTCTGCATCTCCAATGACGCTGATTGGTTCTAAATATTCACGATCAAGTATTAATGAAATATTACTTTTTTGAGATTGAATCTCTAAAAGCTCAAAAACATTATTTATTATTTTTAATATATCAAATGAATTCATCTCAATATTTTTTATACCTGCTTCAAACTGAGTTATTAAATCTAAGTCTTTTACTAAATATGTTAATCTATCTACTGCTTTTGAAGATTTTTTTAAATACCTTATTAAAATATCCGGATCAGCATGACCTCCTTCAATAAGAGTTGATATATAGCTTTGGATTGTGAATAACGGAGTCTTTAATTCATGGGACATATTTCCGATGAAATCTTTTCTATAATTATCCTGATTTTTTAATAGTTCTATTTCAAGCTTCTTATCAGAAGCAAACTTTTTTAAACTTTCAGAAAGCAAATCTAAATCAGTTGAAATTATTTGATCATCTAAATTATTATCTTTAGAATAAACATCATCTAATATTCTTTTTACACTTTGAGTTAAAAGAAATTTAAAACTAAAATTTATTATTAAAAAAATTAGCACAAAAAATATAAATCCATAAATCATTGAGAGCTTAAAATCATTAAATATTGAAGCTTCAAATGAGTTTATAAAATAAAATATTGAGCAAATAATGATTGAAACAAACAATGAAACAAAAAAAGTTTTATATTTTTTCACTAATTAGATAATTGTTTAGCAACGAATTTATAACCCACACCCTTAATCGTTTGAAAATACTCATCTCCAAATTTTTTCCTCAATTTTAGTATGTGAACATCAATCGTTCTGTCTCCAACTACAACATCCAGACCCCAAACTTTTTCCATTATTTGTTCTCTACTAATAACTCTGTCAGATTTCAAAGCTAATGCTGACAATAATTCGAATTCCTTTCTGGGAAGAAATAAAATTTTTCCATTGTGATTAACACTATAACTTTCTCTATTTATTATAATATCTCCAGCTAGAATCGTTTCATTAATAGAATCAATATTTTCTAATCTACGTAATAAAGATTTTACCTTCGACATTAAAATTTTTGGTTTAATAGGTTTTGTTACATAGTCATCTGCACCAGCATCAAAAGCTGCAATATGGGAATAATCTTCTCCCCTAGCCGTTAAGAACATAATAATTGTATTGTTTAACTCATTATTCTTTCTTATAATTTCACAAGCTTCAATTCCATCCATGTTAGGCATCATTACATCCATTATGATTAACCGAGGCTTATATTTAATAGCCATATCAACAGCTTCAGATCCATCATTTGCAGTTAAGATCTGATAACCTTGATTTAAAAGATTGTAAGTCAGCACCTCTAAAACGTCCACTTCATCGTCAACCAATAGTATTTTAATCTTAGTGTTGTCCATCTAAAAATTTTGTACGAATCTAAAACTAAAAGCTCTAGGCCATGTTAACTTAAAATTAAATTAATGAAAAATTCATATTTTAAATATATAATTTAAAAAGTAAATGTATTTTAATTATTTAATTTTGTTTCAATGAAAATTCAATTAAATCCTTTTTTCAAAATAAGATCTCAAACTGATTTTGATGATGTTTGTTTTAATCTTTTAAATAAACATTACAAATTAAACCCCATATATAGTAGTTATTGTAATTTAATAAATAAGCCTCCAAGTTTAATAAATTCAATCAATGAAATTCCTTTTCTTCCAATTTCTTTTTTTAAAACTCATGATGTCAAAATATTTAATGAAAAACCAATTATTATTTTTAAATCAAGTGGAACAACAAGTAATCTTAAAAAATCCAAACATTTTTTAAAAACAACTAATAATTATGAGAAAAGTTTTTCAAAGTCTTTCAGTTTGTCTTACGGAAAACCAACTGATTGGGTAATTTTAGCTCTACTTCCAGGCTATTCTGAGAGAAAAGATTCTTCACTGATTTATATGGTAAATGATTTAATAAAACAAAGTAAATCTGAATCTAGCGGGTTTTATTTAGATGATTTTGATAAACTATTCAACATGCTCAAGGATCTTGAATCAAAAAAAAAGAAAACTATTCTCATAGGTGTTTCATTTGCTCTTATAGATTTTATTGAAACAAATAAAATGGAATTAAAATATACGGTTGTAATCGAAACAGGTGGCATGAAAGGAAGAAGAAAAGAATTAGTAAGAAGTGAACTTCATAAAAAACTTTGTGATGGATTTGGATTGAAATCAATTCATTCTGAATATGGTATGACTGAAATTTTATCCCAGGCCTATTCTCACAATGATGGGATCTTTAAATGTCCTCCTTGGATGAAGGTTTTAACAAGAGAAATAGATGATCCCTTATCAATATGTAAGCCGGAGCATTCAGGAGGATTAAATATTATAGATTTAGCTAACTCGGAAAGCTGTCCTTTTATCGCAACTGATGATGTTGGAAGAGTTTACTCTAATGGTGATTTTGAGGTGACAGGAAGACTTGATCAAGCAGAGGTAAGAGGTTGCAATTTAATTTTATTTAATTAAATTTTAATACGAAATAATTTTTCTTACCTCTTTGTAGTAAAATAAACTTATCCCCTATTAGGTCCGAAATATTTAATTTAAATTCTTCTGATACTTTTACTTTATTTACCGAAATGGCATTTTCTTTTAAAGATCTTTTAGCTTCACTAATAGAATTTAAAAACCCTGACTCTTTAGATAAAGCTGAAATTATTGATAAACCATCTTTAAGAATTTTTTTTGATAATTTGATCTGAGGAACTCCTTCAAATATCTCCAGGAAAGTTTCAGAATCAATTTTTATTAGACTATTTGATGTGTCTTTACCAAATAAAATATTCGAAGCTATTTTTGCTTTATTTAATTCATCTTTACCATGAACTAACTCAGTTACGCAATCAGCTAATTTTAGCTGCAAAACTCTTAAATGAGGAGATTTAATATGTTCGTCAGTAATTTTTTTTATAGAATTTAATTCTAAAAAGGTGAATATCTTTATATATGACAATGCATCTTCGTCAGAAGTATTCAACCAATATTGATAAAACTTATAAACAGAAGTTCTTTTCTTATCTAACCATATATTTCCATCTTCAGTTTTACCAAATTTACTTCCATCGGCCTTTGTTATTAGAGGACATGTTATTGCATATGCTTTACCTTGTGATTTCCTTCTAATTAACTCAGTTCCAGTTGTGATATTTCCCCATTGATCACTTCCACCCATTTGAATTTTACAATCATAATTTTCATATAAATAAAGAAAATCATAACCTTGAATTAATTGATAGGTAAATTCAGTGAATGACATACCCACCTTTGATTCTCCAGCCAATCTTTTTTTTACAGATTCTTTAGCCATCATATAATTAACAGTGATATTTTTCCCAATTTCTCTTGAAAAATCAATTAGACTGAATTTTTTCATCCAATCATAATTGTTAATTAAAATAGCTGAATTATTATTTTCATTATTAAAATTTAAAAAACTTTGAAATTGAGATCTGATTGATTTGATATTTTTTTCCAATGTTTTAATATCTAATAATTTTCTTTCATTCGATTTACCCGAGGGATCCCCAATCATACCGGTTGCACCTCCAACAAGAATTATTGGTTTGTGACCAAAATTTTGAAAATGCATTAATATAATTATTTGAACTAGGCTTCCTATGTGCAAAGAGTCAGCGGTTGGATCAAAACCGATATATGCTGATTTATTTTTTGAAGTCAAATACTCTTCTGTATCGGGTGTAATGTTATGCAACATTCCCCTCCATCTCAACTCCTCAACGAAATTTTTAGACATAATATCTTTGTTCTAATACAAATATATATTTATAGAATGAAAGAAAAAATGAATTTGAAAAATTGTATTTTTGTATAATGATTTTAATTACCGGATCAACTGGATTTGTCGGCATGAATTTGCTTAAAGAATTATTGAAAGATAATAATAATGTTGTTGCACTATATCGATCTGAAGTTAAAAAAAAAAAGGTAGAGGATTTTCTAAAAGATATAGATTGCAATAATATAATTTGGAGAAAATCTGACATAAACGATATCGTGAGTCTGGAAGATGCCTTTGAAGGGATTAAAAAGGTATACCATTGCGCAGGCTTTATATCATTTTCAATAAGTGACCGAGAAAAATTAAATAAAGTAAATATTCAGGGTACAGAAAACATTGTTAATCTTTGTATTGATAAAAAAATACATAAACTAATTCACCTAAGCTCAATATCTGCATTGGGAGAACAAACTTCAGGAGTCAACATAACTGAAAAAACAAAATACTATGAGTCAAAATACACCTCACCCTATTCCAACTCTAAATACAATGCTGAATTAGAAATTTGGAGGGGGATTGAAGAGGGTGTTAATTCAGTAATAGTTAGTCCAGGAATAATATTGGGAAAATCAATAAAAGGCGATTCTCCCCAGTCAAAAATTGAAAAGATGATTACTCAATCACCTTTGTGTTTTTACACAAAAGGAAAGAGTGGATTTGTAAATATAAGTGATGTAGTGAATACAAGTATAGCACTAATGAATAGCTCTATATCAAACGAAAAATTTATTTTAGTTGCAAAAAACTTGAGTTTTAAATCCGTGATTTGTCAATTAAAAAAAAGGCTCAAGATCAAAAAAGAAATTGTTTCTGTTAGAAAAATTATATTTTATTTAATACTATTTTTTGATTTTATACTATCCTTTCTTTGGTTTAAGAAAAGATATCTGAGTCTAAGTTTAATAAAGTCTCTTTTTAATAAAAACGAATATGATGGGGAAAAAATAACTAAATTTTTACCAAATTTTAATTATAAACAAATTTAGTTTTTTGATTTAGTAGATCCTTCAAATTCTTTTTCTTTCCTTATTTCTTCTTTTACCTCAACAGCAATACTATCCATTAACCTTTGCAAGTCCGTTTTTATATCATTATGTATATCTAAATATATTTTTGGAGATTTAGCGTAATAATTCAGGCTTTTAATAAGCTGAAGGCTATCAATTTTATATTTTTCATATATGTATTTATCTCCAAACCAATTTTTATTTTTAATTGCCACTATATAGTTTCTAGAAATAGATTTCATCAAAATCATATCTCTCATAATTAATCCCATTTTATTTTTTTCAATTAAATCTTTTGGTTTTTTTATTTTATCACTTTGACATGAAAAAAAAAATATAATTGAAAATAATGTAATAAAAAACTTCATCGATTAAAGGTAAGTTGTTTTCCTGCATTTGTTTCCAGAATAACTCCATTATCATAAACCTTAACACCATTAACAAATGTTTTTTCGATTTTAGCATCAAAACTAACTCCTTCAAATGGTGACCAACCACATTTATAAAATAATGAATCTTTGGTAATATTGGTTTTTGCTTTCAAATTTACAATTACAAGATCTGCAAAATACCCTTCTCTCAAATAACCTCTTTTATTAATTTCAAATAAAATTGCAGGATTATGACAGGCTTTTTGAACCAATTTTTCTAAGGATATTTTACATTTTTTTACACATGTTAATAATGCAAGTAGTAAGTGTTGAACGAGTGGTCCACCCGATGGAGCTTTTAAATAAAGGTTATTTTTTTCAGAGATTGTGTGAGGAGCATGGTCTGAAGCTATTAAATCAATTCTATCATCATTTAACGCTTTCCATAATTCGATTTGATCTTCCTTAGTTTTAATTGCAGGATTCCACTTAATCAAAGTCCCTTTTTCATCATAATCATTATCAGTAAACCAGAGGTGATGAATGCAAACTTCTGATGTGATTTTTTTATCTTTTAGATCTTTCTTGTTATCAAATAACATGGTCTCTTTAGCGGTAGAGAGATGAAAAACATGTAATCTTGCACCGGTTTCTTTTGCTAAAGAAATTGCTTTAGATGAAGAAATATAACACGCTCGTTCAGATCGAATTAAAGGATGTTTTGACATAGGTATGTTTTCTCCATATTTTTTAGTGAATTTATTTAAATTCTGTTTTATTGTTTCTTCATCTTCACAATGAACTGCAATTAATAACTTGGTGGAACTAAATATTTTTCTCAAAACTGTTGGATCATCAACTAACATATTTCCAGTGGAGGATCCTAAAAAAATCTTTATACCAGCTACATGATTTTTATCTAATTTTAATATTTCATCTATATTTTGATTTGTACCACCAAATAAAAAAGAATAGTTAGCCGCAGATGTTTTAGATGCTTTAAAAAACTTTTTATCTAACTCCAACTTAGTAGTTGTTTGAGGGATAGTATTAGGCATTTCAATGAAAGAGGTTATTCCTCCGGCAACAGCTGCTCTTGACTCACTCTCAATATCTCCTTTATGAACTAATCCAGGTTCTCTGAAATGAACTTGATCATCAATTAAACCTGGAAGAACGTGAAGTCCTTTTGCATCAATAACTTGCATATCATTTTCGAGATCAATATTAGATCTAATTTTAATTATTTTTTCACCTTCTATTAAGATATCATTTAGCTTCTGGGAACCTTCATTTACTATAGTTGCATTACAAATAAGTATTCTTTTCATTTTTCTATTTAATTAAATAAACGCAATTTTATAACTCCGATGATTGCTTCCCAAAATATACTTTGATCCATTTTAGATTTTCCGTTAATTCTATTTTTAAAAATGATAGGATACTCAGTTATTTTGAAACCTTGAATCCAAGACTTGTATTTCATTTCAATTTGAAACGCATAACCCACAAATTGTATTTTATCAAGCTGTATTTTTTCTAAAACTCTTCTTTTATATCCAACAAATCCAGCTGTTGGGTCTTTAATTGGCATTCCAGTGATTATTCGGACATACAATGATGCTGAGTATGACAATAATATTCTTGTTAATGGCCAGTTTACAACATTAACCCCCCCTATGTATCTTGACCCCACAACTACATCTGAACTATCTTTTAAAATATTAACCATTTCAGAAACATAAACTGGATCATGAGACAAATCAGCATCCATTTCAAAGATAAAATCGTATTTATTTTTTAAAGCCCAATTGAATCCTTCAATATATGCAGCTCCGAGCCCAAGTTTACACTTTCTATCTATTATAAAAAGTCTTTCTTTATTTTGATTAATTATTTTTCTTACTACTCCAGATGTGCCATCAGGTGAATTATCATCAACAACCAAAACATTACATTTAGGGACATGTCTAAATACACTGGAAATTATTTGTAAAATATTTTCTGATTCATTAAATGTTGGAATTATTATCAAAATATTTTCTGCCATATACAAATTTAGATAAATTTTTTACCATTTAAACGATATGAATAGATTTGAAAATCGGTAAAAACCAATACTTTTATATTATGGAATTTTGGACAGAAAGAATGCTTAATAGCAATAATTGGATACTAGGGTTGTTCCTTTTTTATCTCTGCATAATTTTAATTCTTAAACTTTTTGATCCTATTCAATTTAAATTTTTTCAAGATTTTACAAAGTACAACAGATATATTCAAAGATATTGTGTTGATAGAAATTTTGAAATTTTCAATATATTTTATTTACTAATAATTGTGTTAATATGTTCTAGCCTGTCACTTCTGGTTCTTTTTTTTGTTCATACATTAAATGAAATCGGATTGACATTAAATAATTATATGATAATTTTCATAATATCTAATATTTTTATTTTGACTAGATTTTTAATTATGAATATTATTGATAAAAATTTGGGGGGGGTCCATCAACTAAAGTTGTATTATTTTAAAAATATAATATTCTATGGATATATTATGATTTTTGTTATGGTATTATTATGCGTTTTATATTTGAATCATATGATATCAAATTCATTAATAAAATTATTAGTATTAATTCTAAGCATAATTTTTTCTTTTTA
>CAYSNJ010000016.1:0-25011 GCA_964432535.1 uncultured Flavobacteriaceae bacterium
GACTTATTTGGGTGTGAAAAAATATCAAAAGAAATAAATCATAGTTTATGAAAAATGAAAAAGAATTGAATCCGAGTCAGAGTTTTAAGTCATAAGAATTACAGCTCCGAGGTCACAAAAAAATAGCAACAATAAATTGTTGCTATTTTTTTATTTGTTATAAAATTAATTTTATTAATTTAAAAAATCAGATAATAGATTATTCTTCCTTTACAAAAGTCAAAAGTGTTTCAGTAATATCTGCACCAAGCATCTTTTTTTTTGATGAGCTTTCATCTTTAAAGGTAAAGCCGCGTCTTTTCATAAATGATTTCCAAAATGCATTTTTCTTTGCAAACTCTGTAGTCTTATCTGTGATTTCTCGTTCACCATCTTGAATTTTAGAACCTTTTTTTATTACAATTTCATCATAACCATCTCCAACCATCTTAACCCCTTGAAGTGGATTTGTTGATTTAGTTATTTCAATCATTTCATAATCAGTTACATCGATCGAATATCCACCTTTATCAGTAATTATTTGAGCTGTTGCACTCATGCCTAGCATGATAACTGCAATTGTTAAGAGTTTTTTCATAATATTTTATTCAATATAGGAAATTAATACCAAATTTCTGTCCAATAAATGGGGAAAATAATATGGTGTATGACCAATAAGCTTCTAATTATTTAGCTCACTTTTGGAAAGAAGTAGAGTTTCTTTATAAGAATTATAAACATCATTTAGTAGTCTTTTGTACATGTTTGAATAAAGTTTTGCTTGTGAAAGAATTCCGTAAAACTCATCAGATATATAAAAATTCTTATCAAACTTAAAACTTGTTAATGATGGACTTCCATAAAAATCTCCCTCAAGTAATTTATAATCGAATCTTATTCTAAATTTGGAATATGGTAAATTTCTAAAAATTAAATTGAATTCGTCTATTTCTTTAGATTGAGCAAAATTTCTTTCCTTTTGATGATTATACATTTCAAGAAGATTCATTTTTAAATCTCTACTTAATATCAACTCAAAAGTCCCAGTTGAAATCATTTGATTAAATATTCCGTCTTGTGGAAAAAAAGAAAATCCAACCTCAACACCGATAAGCTTATTTATAACTTCTTTATCGCTTAATAATTGATGATTAGAATCAATGTCATTTTGGATATCATTGATATATTCCTCAGATTTATATAACTGATTCATCAATTCTTCAATTTGAATAATATCTTTTTTTAATGTACCCATAAGGTCATCAATATATTGCTGCTTTTTGTCAATGTTTGCGTTTTTTTCGTTGAGATTTCCGACATAAAAAGAAAGAAAAACACTAAAAAATATAACTAAACCTTCTAAAAAATATTTTTTGTAGGACTCCATTTAAAAAATATGTGTTAATTTATAAAATTGAACTTAAAAATTCCTATCAATGAATTCCAATTTTAAAACGACAATAACAGCAATAGCTATTTTAATTTTTATTTCCTGTAATAATTCATTTGACCACAATATAAAAAAAGATAATATAAAAATTAAAGGAATTGATGAAGTAGTTGAAGTTTTAAGAGATAAATGGGGGGTAAATCACATTTATGCAAAAAATCAAAATGACTTATTTTTTTCTCAAGGTTATTTAGCAGCCAAAGACAGACTGTTTCAATTTGAAATCTGGAGAAGACAAGCAACCGGAACTGTAGCTGAAATCTTGGGAGAAAGTGAACTTAAAAGAGATATTGGAACCCGATTATTTAAATATAGAGGTGATATTGAAGCTGAATTAAACCACTATCATCCCGAGGGGTCTGAAATTATAAAAGCATATGTAAAGGGTGTAAACGCTTACATTACAGAAGCAAAAAAAAGTCCTGAATTGCTTCCACTTCCATTTAAAATTCTTGGAATAGTTCCAGAACCTTGGACTCCAGAAGTTGTTATCTCAAGACATCAAGGACTTCTTGGTAATATAGGTTCGGAATTACAAATAGGAAGAGCTGTTGCAGCAATTGGAGTAAAAGAAGTTAAAAAGTTATTATGGCTTCATCCTCAAGACCCCCTTTTAAAGTTAGATGCAAAAATTGATAAAGATCTTTTATTTGAAGACATACTCGAGCCATACTTTTCCTTCAGAAAGCCATTATTATTTGACGCAAATACAGTTAAAAAAGAATTTACTTCTTCTCGATTAGCAAATAATCCTTTTGAAGTAAAGGAAGACTCTCTTGCTATTGGAAGTAACAACTGGGTTGTTAGTGGAAGTAAAACCTCAAATGGAAATACTTATATGGCAAATGACCCACACAGAAAGATTGCTGTTCCTTCGCTTAGATATATGACTCATCTTGTTTCACCTAAATGGAATGTAATTGGCGGTGGTGAACCGGAAATACCAGGAATTTCCATTGGTCACAATAATTATGGGGCATGGGGGCTTACTGTTTTTAGAACTGATGGTGAAGATTTGTATCAATATAATTTAAATCCAGAAAATCATTTAGAGTATATGTTCAATGGAAAGTGGAAAAAAATGACAACTATTACTGAAGTTGTAAATATTAAAGGACAAAATTCCAAAGAAGTGAAACTTAACTACACCCATCATGGCCCAGTTACATATATAAACAAAGAAAAAAATATTGCTTTTGGAGTAAAGTGTGCTTGGTTAGAACCAGGGGGCTCACCTTACCTTGCATCACTTAGAATGGATCAGTCTAAAACATGGGAAGAATTTAGAGAAGCTTGTAATTTTAGTAATATTCCTGGTGAAAATATGATATGGGCAGATACAAAAGGAAATATTGGTTGGCAAGCAGTTGGAATTGCACCAATACGTAATGGGTTTAGCGGATTAGTTCCAGTTCCTGGTGATGGATCATACGAATGGGATGGGTATTTACCCATTATTGAGAAGCCAAATGAATATAATCCAAAAAGAGGTTATATCGCAACTGCTAATCAAAATGTGACACCAAGTAATTACAAAAATTGGAATGCAATTGGCTATTCGTGGTCCGATCCATACAGAGGGGATCGAGTAAATGAAGTTTTAGATAACGATAATGATTTAAATATGGAGAAAATGAAAAAACTTCAAGTTGATGTAATGTCAATTCCTGCTAAAACTCTAATCCCATATTTAAAGAATATACCATTTGAAATTAAAGAAAGTGATATAATTGCTAGGTTACTTAATTGGGATTTTAAGCTGACTCCAAATTCAATTCCAGCAGCAATATATGTTTCATGGGAAAATGAAATAAAAAAACAGGCCTTTGAAAAGTTTGTTCCAGACAATGGTAAAAATTATATAACATCTCTTCAACTGAAGAAAATAATTGATTGGATTCAAAACCCTACACAAGATTTTTTTGGATCAAATCCAATTAATGGAAGAGATTTATTTTTAAAAAAATCATTTATAAAAGGCATTACAAAACTCGAAAACAAGCTGGGGGAAAATATTGATAATTGGAATTATGGTCAAAAAGATTTCAAACATATTAAAATAAATCATGCATTGGGAGGGATTGTGAATTCTGAAATTGGTAAAAAATTAAATCTTGGCCCTTTACCAAGAGGAGGGAATGCATATACTCCCGGATCAACTGGAGGAAACAACAACCAGTCAAGTGGAGCTAGCTTTAGAATAATAGTTGACACGGGTAATTGGGATGAGTCAGTGGCAACAAATAGCCCAGGCCAATCTGGCGACCCAGAAAGTGTCTTTTATAAAAATCTTTTTAAAGAATGGGCTACAGACAAATATTTTCCAATTTATTACTCCAAAGAAAAAATACAGTCCGTTACTTACAAACAAACAGTATTAACTCCTAGTAAAAATTAGTATCGTATTTTATTATTGGTTCACCTCTTGATCAATTAGCTTTAATATTTCATTTAACTCCTCTTCGTACTTTATTAACACATCTATATAAAATATTATGTAATTAATATTTGCAGCATAGAACCCTATTACTGCTTTTGATTTATAGTAACCATCACCAATTATGTAAGATGATATATTTCTTTCAGAATACATTAAGCTTTTGTTTAATTGATCAACTGATGACAAAACAACGATTTCATTAACTAAGTTTTGATTTGTATTCCAAACAAAATCATCAACAAATCTATCAATACCCAGTTTTCTTTCATCTAAATGTTCATATACGTACAAAAGTTTTAATCTTAATGTTTTGTAATTTAATAATTCTAGACTTCCTGATTGTAATAATTGAGTATAAACTCCCTTTTGAGAATAAAAAGAAGTTGGAGTGTTTTGAATAATTTCTAAATAATTTTTCGCAATGTCTTCTTCACTCATAGATTGAGCGTTAGTATAATCACTAACTAGTCTATTTGTAGCCTCTAGTGATTGGTTCTGAATACCTATAACTTTGCTTATTTGCTTTAAATCTTCATTTATAATTTCACTAAGCTCTATCAATAAACCATTTTTTATTTGAATATTAGATTGTCTTAACCTAAAAGATTCAATAAAAAAAGATGCCAATACACTCAGGAAAATTAACCCACCCTCAATAAAATATCTTTTCATTTTTTTAAATTTTAGTTTTTTTAACTCTATTAAATAATGACTAAATTCATATTTTTAAAATCAATTTATTAAATATTTATGATTAAAAAATTGTTATCCCTAAGTCTAGTCTTCATAGCAACTTCTTGTTTTAACAACAAAATAAAGGAAATAAAGGATTTGAATTTTGACGAACTAAAAATAGATAAAAATATTTCACAAGTCAATTCAAATTTTCTTGAAGGTATAGATCCTCAAGATTTTGAGGAATTTTTAATAAAAAAAAACTTTAAAAAAAAGAAAAAAGAATCAAGTGGTAGTATTAAAGAGTATGATTTTACAGAACTAGAGGATAAGTACAGAATAGTTATTGATGCAAATGAAAAAGTTAAAAAAATTGAATTCTTCTCCTATTCGGAAATTAACTCATTAGAAAAAGCAACTTTATTCTTTAATATAGCTTCTAAAATTTCATTTCCACAAATAGATACTGTAAGAATAAAAAAATGGACAGAAAATAATATGAGTTCAATAAGTAAGAAATCATCTCGTGCTACAATTTTATCAAATATTCATTATATAATCGAACAAATTAATATTGGTGAATTCAAGCTTACCATAAAGAAATATAGTAGCTAATCTTAAGAAAAGCTCTAATTACCCTGTTTTTATTCTAAATAGTAGCTTTTTTAGTATATTTGTTGATATTAAAAAAAATCAAATGAAAAAATATATTACTCTCGCATTAGCTATTGGTGCTTGGATATTCAATTCTAGCTCTGTAACAGCACAAAATGCTCAAAATCCATGGGCTGTTGGTATTGGTGCAAATATTGTTAGTATAGACGATGATAACAGTGGATCTGGAACTGGTGTTCCTGCACTAAGTTTAACTCGTTATTTAGGTGGTAACATTTCTATTGGCGCTCAATACTCAGCTAATAGTATAGACGGTTCTGCGGATGAATATTATACTATCGATGGAATTATAAAGTATAACATAGTAAAAGAAGGGAAAGTAATTCCTTATCTTTTTGCTGGTTATGGTTTATCAAGATTTGGAAATGGTCCTGATGAGGATGCACTATTCCCATCAAAAGAATCAGCAAGAACTACTGTTGGTGGTGCTGGTGTAAACTACATGCTCTCTGATAAATGGGCTGCACACTTAAGTACTTCCATGAGAAGCGCCTCTGAGAAAGGTTCTTCAAACCAACTACAGCACGTAATTGGACTAACATACATGTTTGGAACTGGAGATTCTGACGGAGATGGAGTTTCTGATAAAAAAGATATATGTCCAGATGTACCAGGGTTAAAAGAATTCAAAGGTTGTCCTGATACAGACGGTGATGGTATTCCTGATAATGAAGATTCATGTCCTGAAGAGGCTGGTACTGCAGAAATGAACGGTTGTCCTGATACTGATGGAGATGGAATTGCTGATGGAGACGATGCATGTCCAGAAGAAGCAGGTAGTGCTGAAATGGGTGGGTGTCCTGATAGTGATGGAGATACTGTTGCTGATAAAGATGACAAATGTCCTAATGTAGCTGGTGAAACAGGAAATATGGGATGTCCGTGGCCAGATACTGATGGAGATGGTGTTCTTGATAAAGACGACTTATGCCCTAACATTGCTGGTGTTGCTGCAAACGGTGGATGTGAAGCTGAACCATCTAAACTTATTGAATTTATATCTGTTAGTGAATCTAAATCTGGAGAACTAAATGGAGCAAGAATATATTTTGGATCATCAAGTGTGAAAATTAGTAAAAGTGGTGAAGAATTAATATCTAATCTTAAATCTCTTCTTGATGAATATCCGGAAGTAAATATAATTGTTCAAGGTCACGCTTCTGATGATGGATCTGAAAGTTACAACATGAGGATTTCACAGAAACGTGCAGACTCTGTAATGGCTGCTCTTATTGCTGCTGGTATAGATGCTAGCCGTGTTTCAACTGAGGCGTATGGTGAAACTAAACCTCTATCTAACAGAAAATTAAGTAGAAGAGTTGAGTTTGATCGTGGAGTAAATTAGTATTAATCACTAAATACATTATTAAATAAAAAAACCTCCCAGTGGGAGGTTTTTTTATTTAATAATGTATTTATTTTCTTTTCCTTTTATCTGAAGATTTTTTGTTTTTAGAAAACTTAAATGGATTAGGTTTACTTCTTCCCGATGAACTTTTTCCTGAGAAACTAGCTCCGGATGTGTTTCTTCCAGAAGAACCTCTTTTTGAAAAACCTCCATCTCTTTCCCTGTTTCTTGATTTTGACTTCTTAGACTTATTTGGATTAAATTTTTCAGTTATCGAAACTTCAATATCTCTATTATCAATATTAATTAATTTAAAACCTTCCAAAACGATGTCCTTTTCATCAGGGCCCGAAGAAAAGAATGAAAAGTTTCTCATAACGTCTACATGAAATATTTCATCGTCAGTAAGACTTAGCGTTCCCTTTATGAGGTCTTTTAAAGATTTCCAGTCATAATTATCTTTTTCACCAATATTAATATGATAACGCACTTCGTCTTTTTTACTAACTCGAGATTTTGAATCATTGTCAGAAAAATCCTTTTTTGGAGTATCTAGATTTTTTGATTTTCCACTGTAATAATTATAAAATCGGTCAAGCTCAACAGTTACCAATCTTTTCAATATATCTTCCTTTGAAAGATCTTCAAGCTTTTCCATAAAAGCAGGAAGAAGTTTTTCAGCTGAATCGGAAGGAGTTACATCTCCAATTTTTTTCGCCAAATGAAGCATCTGCGCATTACAAATTTCATCTGCGTCAGGTATTGTTTTGTGAGTAATTTTAGACTGAATGAGTTTTTCTATAGATCTAATTTTACGTTGTTCACTCTGGCTTACAATAATTATGGAAACACCTTTATTATCAGCCCTACCGGTACGACCACTTCTGTGGGTGTAAATCTCACTTTCATCGGGTAATTGATAATTAATTACGTGGGTAATATTATCAACATCGATACCTCTTGCAGCTACGTCAGTAGCTACTAAAAGTTGAATTTGTTTTTTCCTAAACGAATTCATTACAGTATCTCTTTGGTTTTGACTTAAATCTCCATGAATAGCTGCAGCATTGTAGCCAGCTTCAATAAGATTTTCAGCAACTCTTTGAGTGTCTCTTTTCGTTCTACAAAAAATACAACCAAAAATAGTCGGATGAGCATCAACTAGACGTTTTAGTGCCTCAAAACGCTGACGTCCACTTACTGTGTAGTATTCGTGTGTGACATTTTTAGATCCTGAATTTTTACTCCCGACCGTAATTTCTACTGGAGAGTTCATGAATTTTTTTGCAATTTTTGCAACTGTAGAAGGCATTGTGGCTGAGAAAAGCCATGTATTTTTTTCTTTTGGGGCTTCAGATAAAATTGCAGTAATATCCTCGTAGAATCCCATGTTTAGCATTTCATCGGCTTCATCAAGTATACAGTAATTAATCTTTCTAATGTCTACCAGTCGACGTCTTTGCATGTCTTGCATTCTTCCGGGTGTTGCAACTATTATCTGCGCACCCTTTTTGATTTTATTAGATTGTTCCTGAATATTAGCTCCACCATAGACAGCAACTATATTGACTTTTGGAATATGTTTTGCATAAGTCTGAATCTCCTTAGTGATTTGAATACAAAGCTCTCTCGTGGGAGATAAAATAAGACCCTGAGTATGTTTAGATTTTGAATCAATTTTTTGCAACAAAGGCATTCCAAAAGCAGCAGTTTTACCTGTACCGGTTTGTGCCAAGGCAACAAGATCTGTATCCTTTTTTAACAATAATGGAATCGCCTCTTTTTGAACTTCAGTTGGAGTTTGAAAACCAAGATCTTCAACAGCTTGAATAAGACTGGAATCAAGACCTAAATCTTTGAATGTGAGCATATAATATTTAAAGGCACAAAAATAGCCTAATTATTCCTGGTAGTTATGTTTTTATCTAAATACTTTAATTGATAAAAGTGAATAGTAATTAATAACTAATCTTGAATCTCTTCTTGACGAATACTCAGAAGTTAATATAATTGTTCATGGTAATGTTTCTAATTACATATCTGAAAGCTATATATTAAGATCTCACAAAAACCTGCTGACTCTATGAGTGGCAGATCTTATTGATTCTGTTATAGATACTTGTCTTGTTTAAACTGATTAGTTTGGAGAAACTTAACCTCTATCTGACAGATAATCAATTAGAATAATTGTGTTTAATCTCGGAGCAAATTAAAATTACTAACTCAATACCCAAAAATAAAAAAACCTCCAATAAGGAAGTTTCTTTATTTATTGATAATCTATTTATTTTCTTTAAATATTAATTACCTGAGTCTGTGTCAAAAGAAAATTCTGGACATGAAGGATTAGTGAAATTATCTGATGCCGGTTGCATTGTATATGTCTCTTCAAGTGAAACATCTACTCCATCTATGGAATCGGTTCCAGATGCAGATAAAACTAACGAACCAGAAGAAACACTGTTGATTTGCAATATATCGGTTTCCTGTTGACCATTTTCCTCAAAAGTTATTGAGATCTTATTGAATCCATCGCCAACCCAATTCCATTCCCCTTCCTCATAATCTACAGGACCAGAACTATTAGAAAAAGTTATAAAATAAGTTCCATAAGCAGTTATACTTACTACAATATCATTAATAGGGTCGGAGATAAATGAGCAATTTGGATCTATGTTGTTTAGCTCAGAGCTATAACAAAGATCCTCAGTACTATCTGCGAACCAATCACAAATAGTATAATCTGTTGCTTGACCGTTAATGGATTCGGAGTTTCCGGTAATACGCCATGTATTTATAAGCAATGCTTGATTACTATCAGGAAGAACACTTTCTACAACAACAATTTGTTCCGCTTGTTCAGCTGAAAGATTTTGAGGTGCAGTTGCACAAAAATTATTAATTTCCGATTCAGCCTGAAATGTAAAACTGACATCGCCTTGGGCGTCAAAAACAATATTTGTAAAAGTAGCAACATTTCCACTTTCTGGAATAGAATTTTCATCCGTGACTGGAGCATTAAATAATATAATTCTCTCTATTGGCACATCATCGACAGTTGCTTCGGCAAAAATTATATAGTAATGTCCTTGAACATACTCAACATTACTTGTGCCTCCTGTTATATTAAGCTTCAAAATGAAAGTGTTTTCCTCTGAAAATTCAATTGAATTAATTTCACAAGTCTCAAGAACCCTACCAGAGAGTGAATTAAAATTCCATTTTCCAATAAGTTTTTTCTCATTTTCAGTCTTCAATATCACTTCTTGTTCAATTGATAATTCAGGAACAGTTGCAGTAACAGTAGCAGAATCATCTTTACTACAGCTTAGAATTAATGTGATTGAGAACAATAAAATTATTTTTTTCATTTTTGTTAAGTTTTTTAAGAAGGCGAATTTAGGTATATTGTATCAAACAATATCAAAAAAAATGAAAACAAAATACTCATATTTAATAATTGTGTTTTTATCTGCTTTTTTATTTTCCCAGGAAAAAAAACTTCCCATAGACACTCTTGTGGTTACTCAACATAAAACTACAATCAAAGGTCAAACTATTAATTATGAAGCACAAACGGGGAGAATTCCTGTTTGGAATGGAGATGGTAAGCCAATTGCTAGTTTGTTTTTCACTTATTACAAAAGAACTAATATCTCAAGCAACACTACTCGTCCTCTTGTGTTTTCTTTTAATGGTGGTCCAGGAGCAGGTTCTTTGTGGATGCATATGGGATATACTGGGCCGAGAATGCTCAAAGTTGATGCAGAGGGCTATCCAGTTCAGCCCTACGGTTTTAAATCAAACCCCTACTCTATTTTGGATGTAGCTGATATTGTATTTGTAAACCCAGTAAATGTTGGGTACTCAAGGATAGTTGAATATGAAGGGAAAAAAGAAAGTGGTAAAACATTTTTTGGGGTAAATCAAGATATTAAATATCTAGCAGAATGGATAAGTACTTTTATTTCTAGAAAAAATAGATGGGATTCTCCCAAATACCTGATTGGAGAAAGTTATGGAGGAGTAAGAGTGATGGGTTTATCCCACGAATTACAGGACAAACAATGGATTTATTTAAATGGAGTTATTATGGTTTCTCCGGCTGATTACCAAGTATACCCTGGACCAGTTGCATCCGCAATTGATTTCCCTTATTATACCGCTGCCTCGTGGTATCATAAAAAATTACCAAACGAGTTACAAAAATTAGATTTAGAGGAAATCCTTCCAAAAGCAGAAGACTTTGCTTTAAATGAATTGATTCCTGCTTTATCTAAAGGAGGTTTTATTAGTAATAATGAGAAAAACTTAATAGCTGATAAAATCTCTTTCTTCACTGGACTAAACAAAAAAGATATTCTTCAAAATAACATTAATCTATCAACATCTTTTTTTTGGAAGGAGTTGCTAAGAGATGAAGGAAAGACAATTGGCAGATTAGATTCAAGGTATAAAGGTATTGACAGACAAGATTCTGGAAATAGAGTAGATTATAATGCTGAAATGAGTGCCTGGGACCACGCTTTTACTCCTGCTATAAATCACTATCTACAAAATGAATTAAATTTCAAATCTGATGTAAAGTACAATACCTGGGGGAGAAATCATCATTCTGTTAGACCATGGAATAGAGATAATGTAAGAGTTAGAGATAACTTAAGACAAGCGATGGCTGAAAATCCATTTTTAAAAGTATTTATTCAGTCCGGTTATTATGATGGTGCTACTACATATTTTAGTGCAAAATATACAATGTGGCAGGTTGATCCAAGTGGCAAGTTCAAAGATCGTTTTTACTTTAAAGGATATAGAAGTGGTCACATGATGTATCTCAGACAAGAAGATTTAGTTAAAGCTAACGATGATCTACGTGAATTCATCAAGAACAGTACAACTAACGGAAAACCAGCAAAGTATTAAACATCACAAATCTGAATTGCTTCGGCGAGTCCTCCTATTAAGTCTTCTTTAGTTGGTTTAAATTCTTGGGCAACATAACCTTTAAAACCAGTTGAAAAAATTGCTTTCATAATTGCAGGATAGAATAATTCTTGACTCTCGTCTATCTCATGTCTTCCAGGAACTCCTGCAGTATGATAATGTCCAATATGTTTATAATTCTCAGTGATTGTTCTTATCACGTCACCTTCATTTATTTGCATGTGATAAATATCATAAAGAAGTTTGAAGTTTTTAGAGTTTATTCTTTTGCATAACTCAACTCCCCAATTAGAATTATCACACATGTAATCTTTGTGATCAATTTTCGAATTTAAAAGTTCCATGTGCAGAATAACCCCAAGTTTTTCAGCCAAAGGAATTACTTTACTTAAACCTTCCACACAATTTTCAAGTCCTTGTTTGTCACTTATATCTCTCCTACTCCCGCTAAAGCAAATCAAATTAGTCCAACCTGCATCAGAAACCAGTTTAATATGCCTTAAATAATTTGTTATTAAATCATCATGAAAATTTTTATCACACCAACCATTTGTTAAACTTCTGGTTGATTTCCCCTCGAGGTCACCGTAACACATTGTTGAGATTAAATTGTGTTTCTTTAAAACATCCCACCTTTCAGATCCAACAAGGTCAATCCCTACTAATCCCATTTGTTTTGACTCAACAGCTAGTTCTTCAAATGGAATTTTCTTGTAGCACCAGGCACTCACAGAATGATTTATATTGCCTTTTAGTTTTAAATATTTTGTTGTCAGATTATCTTGTGAATAACTAAGAGGAATAACTCCGATCCCAGCAATACCGGACCCTATTGTCTTTATTAGATTTCTTCTGTTCATCTTATATTTTTAATTAAGTTAATATTTATTTGCTTAACTCCCAATTCCATGCTGATTGTAATGATTCAGATAATGTATATTTTGATTTCCAATCCAATAATTTTTCGGCTTTTTGAGTATCTGCATATGCGGTTACTATATCCCCAGATCTTCTGTCGCCTATTTTGAATGGGACTTTTTCACCTGTAGATTTCTCAAAGCAACTTATTAACTCTAGTACACTTATTCCTTTTCCAGTTCCAATATTGATAGATTCTAAAAATTTATCTTTTTTTAAGTTATCTAAGTAGTTAATTGCTTTACAATGTGCTTTTGACAAATCAACTATATGAATATAATCTCGAATACAGCTTCCATCTTTTGTTGGGTAGTCATTACCATAGACAGTAAAAATTTCTTGTTTACCTATTACAGCCTGAGTTAAGTAAGGCATTATATTTTCAGGATTTTTTTTAGGGTTTTCTCCAATCAAACACGAAGAATGTGCACCTATCGGATTAAAATATCTAAGACATATTGCTTTGAATTTTGATTCAATTCTAAAATTAGCCTCAATTATTTGTTCACATATCTGTTTAGTGTGTCCATAAGGTGATGTTGGACTTCCAAACGGAATTTTTTCATGTATTGGTTGAATTATTGAGCTTCCATAAACTGTACAGGAAGAACTGTATACTAAGGGTATATTTTGAGGCATGAACTCTAAAAGATTCATCATACCCAAAACATTATTCTTGTAATATTTAACTGGATTACTAACACTCTCACTTACTGACTTTAAAGCGGCAAAATGAATTATACCTTCAATATTTTTATTTTTTTCAAAAAAGACTTGAATATCTAACTTATTTATCAAATCAATTTTTTCAAAATCAGGTTTTATATTTGTAACAGCTTCTATTTGATCTAGAACAGATAAATATGCATTCGATAGATTATCAATAATAAAAATCTCGTGATTCTCCCTGATTAATTCAGTAGCTACATGAGAACCTATGTATCCAAGTCCCCCTGTAATAAGTATTTTCAAAATATTAAATTAAATCTCCCATCCTGAACGATAATCTCTACCTACAAACTGATTAGCATCATCCATATTTGTGATTCTCATGTTATCCCCATCCCATAAAAGTTTCTTACGAGCATAGAATTCCATATTGCCATTACTGTTTTCTTTACGAAGTAAATAACTTCTAATTGCAATATTACCCATTAAAACTGTTTCCGTAAGAGGTCCAGAATAGTCAAAAGAGGAAGTTAAAGACATGTGTTCTTTAGAATTAAATCCAGCTTTACAGGCATCAATCCATTTGCGCGCATGACCAAACTCAGGTTCTTCAGATTTATCTATAACAGATCCATTTATTGTTGGAACTCCATTTTTATACATTTTTGGATTCATTCCATAAACATCAGTAGTTATAATACCTTTTTCGCCAATCATCATAACTCCATTATAACCTCCTTTTCCAGCCAAATCTTCATTTGGAGGAATTAAATCTGGATGCGATGGTCTTATACCTCCATCTGTCCAAACCATTTCAATTTTACTTTTATTTTTTGTTGTGGGATCAAAATGCAATGTTACTGAAGATGAAGGAGGACATCCCTCTGGAATATATTCTGGAGTCCACATTTTAGTAAAAACACTTCCTACACTACATTCTACATCAGTAGGATATTTTAAACCCAAGGCTTTAAAAGGAACATCAATAATATGGCATCCCATATCACCAAGAGCACCTGTTCCATATGCCCACCAGCCTCTCCAATCAAAAGGATGCATTCCTGGTACGTATTCAGTTTTAGGAGCTGGACCTAACCATAAATCCCAATTAAGACCATTTGGAAGTTTACTATTATCTGGTTTTGGCATATTAATTCCTTGTGGCCAAACTGGACGATTGGTCCAAACATAAACTTTTGAAACTTCTCCAATCTCTCCTTCATTAATCCATTTTTGAACAGATAACTGGGAAGGATTTGATGCTCCCTGATTACCCATTTGAGATACAATTTTTCTTTCTCTAGCCATTTCTGTTAAAATTCGTGCCTCTCTTACATTGTGAGTTAAAGGTTTTTGAACATATACATGTTTATTTCGTTCCATTGAATAAATTGCTGATGGAGCATGAGAATGATCAGGACCGGAAATAGTAACAGCATCAATTTCAGGATGTTTGTCAAGCATTTCTCTGAAATCTGCGTAAAACTTGGCTTTAGGAAAACTTTTACGGCTTTCTGTCACACCATGAAGACCATTAGAGTCAACATCACATAGAGCAACAATTCTTTCTCTTCCATTTACTGAAGCATTCATTATATCTGATCTTCCTTTGCCTCCAACACCTATACCGGCAACAGCAAGCTGATCACTTGGAGCCGTGTAGTTTAAACCACCTAAAACGTGTCGTGGAAGAATCAAAAAAGTTGAGGCTAAAGCAGATTTTTTTATAAAATCTCTACGACTATTAGTTTTTGAATTTTGATGTTTTTTTTTCATCTATATTATTTTTTTCAAATTACAAATTTTATTATTATTATGGTACAATAAAATCTCCTTTCCAATGATTATTTATTTTAAAACGGCTTCTAATATTTACATCATTACTTAAATCCAAAACTTCAAAGGAATTTGCTTTAAATGTTAATTCACAAAAATTTATGTCATTTCCAATACTAATTTCATATGGATCATTAACTAATTCTCCAGGAGGTTTAAGTGTTGTGTAATTTTTTTTTGAATGATCCGGTTGATTATTAAAAATATTTGTATCTGTGTTTTTATTTGTCAATTCCGCTTTAACAATAATTTGAAATAAAGAAATATTGTCATAAAATAATAATTGGGCATATGGTGAGTTTTTTAAATCAATTATTTTTTTAGAACGGAGGTCTGAATAAATATTAAACTCTAAAAGTTCAGGATTAAAGCTTCTTAAAATTACAGTTCTGCTATTAGGCTTGTTATGTTTGTCAACAGTTGACAAAACAAAAGATCTGAAACAATGATTTTTCTCGCTAATTGCATTCATCCATTTGTTTTGGCATTCTGCAAATATTTCTGAAAGAATCAAAGTTTTTTGTTTTTTTTAAACCAAGAATCTACTCTGTCCAAAGCATTTTTTTCAATATCTGCCCAAAATAAATTAATATCAGCATAATGGTAGCTTTTTATAAAACTTAAAAATAGTCTGTTTGGAACTTTAGGGATAGAGGTCCATAAAAGTCCGTCTGTTACATGAACCCTTACACTTTTAGAATATATTTCGTTATCAATATAAAGGAGTCCTAAATGATCAGAAATATCTGATGATTTATTTAAGTTCCAAGTTATGGGATTTGTTACAACTCCACCTTTAAACCATTTATCATATTTTTCTGGATATTTATTTTTTTTAAAAGTATTCCAACTCACGTATCCACCCGTTTCTTTTTTAGATTCTAATGTTTTTAAATTTTTAAAATCATCTCTTTTTATTTGTGCACCAATTAAATATGCAGCAACCAAATCATTTTGTAAATCTTTTCCATCAAAGTATTCCTGTAATAGCCTTTTAGCATGAATTGATCCTTGACTATGTGATGCAATAATTATTGGACGATTATTTCTGTGATATTTCAAAAAGTATTCAAAAGATGTTTTTATGTCAGAATATGCTATCTCCCAAGCTTTTAATTCATCATAAGGGGGTGTGAAAATTCTAATATGAGCTTGACGATAAAATGGAACATACAAATCACCAGCTTTTGCCCATGCTGATGCTTGGTATCTAACAGATTTATTAATTACATCATACCGTATTTGTTTATCATAAATATCAGAATTCCAACTAACATCTTCAGGGTCTAGAAGTAATGTTGGATAAATAAAAAAAACAGCTGCTTTTTTTGACTTTGTATTTCCAACTATTTCAGTAAGAGGCTTTGGATAATTAGAGGGTAAAACTGCCCATGATGTTTCTGAGGAATAATCAGGTTTAGATGGAACATTGTCCTCTGAAAAAGGAATTGATTTATATTTTGATGAGGTAAAGGCGTTTAATGAGTAGTTTTTAATTACAGAACATCCATTCACAATACAAATTATTATTAAAAATAAAACTTTTTTCATATTAATGATTGAGGTACAAATATCATATTTTTTTATTTAGAATAAATTCAATCTGTTTATTATCTTTAATTTTTAAAATTAAATATGAGACTACTATTATTATTTCTTTCCTTTATTTCAATAAATATTATTAACGCTCAAAGTTTTGATCCTAAATGGCTGAATACTTCTCCTGCCAGAAACATTGGACCTGGAGGTATGAGTGGAAGAACAACAGCAATTGATGTAGTTCACAATGATCCAAAAACAATTTATATTGGAACAGCTTCAGGTGGTATTTGGCGTTCAAAAAGCGGTGGTGTTTCGTGGGAACCAATTTTTAACGATCAAATAACTGCTTCAATTGGATCTATTGCAATACAACAGTCAAATCCTGACGTTGTTTGGGCTGGAACTGGAGAAGGAAATCCTAGAAATAGTTTGAATGGTGGTTTTGGTATTTTTAAATCATTGGATGGAGGGGATACCTGGGAAAGTATGGGACTTGAGTATACTAGACATATTCATCGAATAATAATACATCCTAACAATCCTGATATTATTTATTTAGCTGCAATTGGATCTCCCTGGGGCGAACATGAAGAAAGAGGAGTTTACAAAACCCTTAATGGAGGAGAAACTTGGAAGAAAATTCTTAGTGGAAATCTTAATACCGGAGCAGCTGACCTAATTATGGATCCTAATAATCCAAATAAATTAGTTGCGGCTCTTTGGGAACACAAAAGAGAACCGTGGTTTTTTAAATCAGGCGGATCTAATAGTGGACTATTTATAACCATTGATGGTGGCAAGAATTGGATTAAAAAAACAGATGAAGATGGTCTTCCAAAAGGCGATTTAGGAAGGATTGGATTAGCCTTTGCTAAAAATAAAAGTAAAATAATATATGCTTTAATTGAGTCAAAAAAAAATGGCTTGTACAAGTCTAACGATGGTGGAAAAAAATGGAAGCTAATCAATACAAAGCCTGGAATAGGTAATCGTCCTTTTTATTATTCCGATTTATTTGTAGATCCTGAAAATGAAAATAGAGTTTATTCAGTTTTTACATATGTTAATGTTTCGGAAGATGGGGGTAAGTCTTTTTCAGAATTGATGCCAGCATATGGAGTAAATAATGGAGTTCATCCTGATCATCATGCCTGGTGGATTCATCCAGAAGATGGTGATTTTATAATTGATGGTAACGATGGAGGAATAAATATTTCAAGAGATGGAGGGGAATCCTGGCGATTCATAGGTAACATTCCTGTTGCTCAATTTTACCATATCAGTACTGATAATGAATTTCCTTACAATGTATATGGGGGCATGCAAGATAATGGATCATGGAGAGGACCAGCATATGTTTGGAAAACTCAAGGAATTCGAAATTCATATTGGCAAGAAATTGCGTTTGGTGATGGTTTTGATGTAGTACCCGATAAAGACAATTCTCAATATGGTTTCGCAATGAGTCAACAGGGAAACGTTTCAAGATATGACTGGAAAACTGGGAATAATTATACTGTTCGCCCAACTCACCCCAATCCTGAAACAAGATTACGGTTTAACTGGAATGCCGCTATAGGTCAAGATCCATTTGACAATGGGACTGTATATTTTGGAAGTCAGTTTGTTCACAAAAGTCTGGACAAAGGACTTAATTGGGAAATAATTTCACCAGACTTAACAACAAATAATCCTGAAAAACAAAAACAATCTGAAAGTGGGGGTTTAACCCTAGATGCAACAGGTGCTGAAAATCACTGTACTTTAATTGTTATTGAGCCAAGTCCAATTGAAAAAAACATGTTGTGGGTATCATCTGACGATGGAAGAGTACATATGACTAAAGACGGTGGAGAAAGTTGGAATGATGTTACAAAAGGATTAAAGGGTTTGCCAAAAGGTAGTTGGATTCCCCAAATCAAAGCTTCAAATAAAAATAAAGGAGAAGCTTTATTAATAGCCAATGATTATAGACGATTTAATTATGAAGCATATGCATATCGTACAAAAAATTATGGAAAAACATGGCAAAGAATTGTTGATTCAGATGATGTCCCAACATATACTTTAAGTATTGTTGAAGATATTGTAAATCCTAAATTACTTTTTTTAGGTACTGATGACGGCTTATATTTTTCTTTAAACTCAGGAAATGATTGGAAAAAATTTAATCCAAAAACATTCCCTTCTGTATCTACCAAAGACCTCATAATCCATCCCAGAGAACATGATTTGGTGATTGGAACATTTGGAAGAGCAGCATGGATCTTGGATGACATTAAACCATTAAGAAAAATTGCTGATGACATATCTTTGACAGATAACCTATTTGAACTATTTGAGCCTCCAACCGCCTATTTGGCTTCAATTCAACAGCCAACTGGAAGTAGATTTGGGGGAGATGCACTATTTAACGGAGAAAACCGAAAACTTGGAGCAAGAATAAAGTATTTCTTTAATCCAGAATTTTCTAAATCAAAGAATGCTAAAAAGGATTCTATATCATTAAAAATATTTGATAATGATATACTAATAAGAACTATAAAAATGAAAGCTCCTGATAAAAAAGGAATTCATGTAGTTAGTTGGAATATGGATGAAAAGGGTCCTAAATACCCAAAAAGAAAAATTAGAAAAAATAATCAAGAAGGTTCGGGAGTTAATGTAAGACCTGGTAAATATAAATTGATAATGGAGGTTGGGGAGCTCAAAGATGAGTCATCAATTGTAGTAAAATCAGATCCAAGATTGACAATTTCTAGTAAAACAATAGAAGATTCATATAAAACTGGTAAAAAGTTAGAAAAATTCTTAGATGTTGTTGATAAAGCTACGGTTCAGCTTGCAGAAAGTCTTTTAATTGCAAAAGATTTTGAAAAATCACTAAGCACAAATGATTCCATATCATACAAAGATCAAATTATATTATCAAAAGAAATTGTCAAAAAAATTAATTCTGTACAGGACTTATTCTTCGGTAAAATCGATAAAAGACAGGGTATAATACGAAGTCCAAAAGAAAACGTTTTGTCAAGAATAAGAAAAGCTTATTATTATTCAACTTCCAGACCAAATGGTATAACTACAACCGAAAATACTTTAATTAAACAGGCAAAAAGCGAATTAGATTCTTCTTTAAAAAAAGTAAATGTATTTTTCAATCAAGATTGGAAACAATACCAACTGAAAATGGATAAATTATCTATTTCACCCTTTAAAACAACCCAAAAATTTAATATTAATAATTAAAAATATCATAAAATGAAAAAATATTTAATTCTCATAATTATACTAATAGCAGTTAGTTGTTCCGAAAACAAGAAGAAAACTGAATCACTTAAAAAATATAAAATTTCTTTAAATTCAAAAAATGATAGTGGAACTTCTGGAATAGTTACCATAAGACAAGTAAACGACGGCAAAGTTGAATTAGAGGCGCATGTAATGGGTTTAAAACCTGGAAATCATGCAATCCATATTCATGAAAAGGCCGATTGTTCATCTGATGACGGAAAGTCTGCTGGAGGCCATTGGAATCCAACTTTTGAAGTTCATGGTTTGTGGGGAAGTGCCGAAGGTTTTCATAGAGGTGATATTGGGAATTTTGTTGCAGATGAGAATGGACACGGAATGATGAAATTTACAACCGACTTATGGTGTTTAGACTGTGGTGATTCGAATAAAAATGTAGTAGGAAAATCTATTATTATCCATGATGGAGAAGATGATTTGGTATCTCAACCTTCGGGAGCAGCTGGAGCCAGAGTCTCATGTGCTGGAATCATTAATGACATCTAAATAATATGGAAATTTAAAATTTAATCTTTTACAGGCAGAACTTTTAAAAAAGAGGGGTGTTGTTCAATGGCGTATTCGATTTTTTCTATAATCTCTTCGATAGAATCATTGTCGTAATCAATTTCTAGCGCTTTTTTAATATGCATTGTTTGAACAATATCTCTTTTTTTAATCATTATTCCCTTTTTATCAAAGGATCTTCTAAATCCATCTATTACAATCGGAACAACTATGGGTTTATAAGTTTTAATTAAGTGAGCAGTTCCTTTCCTAACAGGCTTAAAAGGTTTTGTTGTTCCCTGCGGAAATGTAACAACCCATCCATCATCTAATGCTATTCCAATATTTGAAATATCTGAAAACTTGACTTGTCTGTTGATTTCTTTACCCTTTTCACGCCAGGTTCTCTCAATAGATACAGAACCTGCATAAGCTAATATCCTTGAAAGCAAACTGTCTTTCATAGTTTCTTTTGCAGCAACGTAATATATATTTAACTTTGGATTCCAGATATATCCTATATTTTTGATAGAATCTATCCTTCCTGTCAAACACGCATTAAATACATGAAACATTGCTACTACATCAGCGAAATAGGTTTGATGATTTGAGATAAATAAAATATTTTTATCAGGAAGGTTCTTAATAACTTCAGATCCTTCTATTTTTAAATTATTAAAACCTCTAAACCTCCGGTGAGTAAAAATACCAAGATATCTAATTAACCATTTTTTTAAAATTAAATAGTGTCCAAAAGAGTTTTTTTTAAAAAAAAGCATATGTTAAGTTTGAGTATTGATTAAAATATTTTTTTTAATAAAATTTTAAATTCTGATAATATCATTGCCGTAGCACCCCAAACGATATTATTATTAAAATTATATGCTGGAACGCCAAACTCATTCATATATTCATTTGAAATATGAATTTTAGTTTTCAATTCATCATTTAATAACGAATCAAAAGATACACTAAAAACTTTTTTCACTTCACGTTTATCAATTTTAAAATTTGGAATTTGATTATATATTGCGATAAAAGGACATACAATGAAATTGCTTGGAGGAATATATATAGGAGTTAAAGCTTTAACAAAGTTCATGTGTTTGGCTTTTAAACCCAGTTCTTCTTCGGTTTCACGTATTGACGTTTTCCAATCAGAATCATCAAATGATTCTCTTTTACCCCCCGGCAAGCATATTTGACCAGAATGAACACCTTTATTAATTGGTCTTTGCATTAAAGAAAAAAAGGCATCTCCGTTCGTGTTTTGATATACACATATTAAAACACTGGCTTTTAAAGAATCAAAATAATGAGTTGTATTATTACTTATATATTTTATTCGTGAGGATGAAGACATGTCTTTTTGAGCACTCCTTCCAGGTAATGAAATTTGTTTTACTTTTAAAATTGAATTTTTAAACATCAAAAATTTCATGAAAAAGATTTTGTTATCTATTTTATTATTTCTTAATGGTTGTAATAACCCCCCAAAAAACAAATCAGTTTTAGAGAAAAAAGATTCAATTCCAAAAACCCATATAAAGATAAAAAAGAATGATGATTTTATTGAGTTAGATAATAAAAATGCAATACCTTTTTTATTTGAATACTCTAAAAAAAATTTAGAAAATAAAGTAAGATTATCGACTGAATATGGTGATATAGATATTCTTCTATATAAAAATACAAACATTCATAGATCAAATTTTATTTTTTTAACCAAAAAAAAATACTTCGATGGAACCATATTCCACAGAGTGGTTCCAAATTTTATAATTCAAGGTGGAAATTCTGATAACGCCAAAGTATTAATGAAACGAAAAAGAATTGGACGCTATTTGCTTCCTCCAGATACAAGAAAAGGAAATAAGCATTATCGAGGGGTTATATCTATGCCAAGTAGTGAAATTGATAACCCTCATAAACTAGCATCACCATTTGAGTTTTTTATAGTTCAACAATCTCCAGGGGCTTATCATCTTGATAAAAATTATACAGCATTTGGAAGGGTAATAAAAGGAATGGATGTTGTTGATAAAATCAATAAAGAAAAAACAGATGAAAGGGAAACTCCGCACAAAAACATATACATAAAGGCGTCAATAATTGATTAAATAGATTTTTCTTATTAAATTTATATTATAATAGTATTTTCTAATGACACTAACACAACTACAATACACCATAGCTGTAGCTAAATATGGAAATTTTACACTAGCTGCTGAGAAATCTCATGTTACTCAACCCACTTTAAGTATGCAAGTTCAAAAACTTGAAGATGAACTTGGAACAATAATATTTAATCGGAACTCTAAACCCATAACACTAACAAGTGTTGGAGATAAAATAATCAAACAAGCTAAGAATATAATTGAAGAATCTCAAAAAATGAGATACTTAATAGATCAGGAAAAGGATGTTGTTGAGGGAGAATTTAGACTTGGTATAATTCCTACGGTAATGCCTACCCTACTCCCCCTTTTTTTAAATACTTTTTTAAAAAAATTTCCAAAAGTTCATCTAAAAATTGAAGAATTAAATACGAAGAATTTTACTGAACAAATTTTAGATGGACGAATAGATGCGGGTATTGGAGCAACTCCTTTAGATAATCGAAAACTAATAGAAAACCCTCTTTACTATGAGCCTTTTGTTGGATACATTCCAGAAAACCATCCGTTAAATAGCAATAAAAATTTACAAATAACTGATTTAGAAAGTAGTAAAATATTAATTCTGGAGGACGGACATTGTTTTAGAAATCAAATAATAAATTTATGTAATGTAAATATCATTGATTATAATTTTAGCATTAAGAGCGGTAGTTTTGAAACTATGGTTAACTTGGCCGATGAAGGTCTTGGAATGACTCTTCTTCCCTATATGCATGCACAGTCTCTATCCGAAAAGAAAAGAAAGAATCTTAGATATTTTGAAGAACCAGCTCCTGCAAGAGAAATTAGTCTTGTATATTCTAAATCAAAATTAAAAATTCCTATCGTATTCGCCTTAAATAAGGTCATTGATGGGATCATACGTGGAACAATTCAGATTGAAAATATAAAAATAATAGCCCCCAAATAAAAAGAAAATAGCTAGTTCTGTTTTTCCAAAACAAATTATTAAATAGCTTGTGAAAATGGTAATTAACCTTATATTTGCCCAATATTTTTCGGGGTGTAGCGTAGCCCGGTCATCGCGCCTGCTTTGGGAGCAGGAGGTCGCAGGTTCGAATCCTGCCACCCCGACTAAATATATTTTCCAACTCTTTTTCGGGATGTAGCGCAGTCTGGTAGCGTACACGCATGGGGTGCGTGGGGTCGCAGGTTCAAATCCTGTCATCCCGACTAATTATAACACAACTAACATCAAGAAGTTTTAAGACATCTATGAGTTTTTTAAATCGATACTTATTCTTAAATTACATAAAAAAATTGATGAAAAAATTAAGCTTTATATATCTAATATTATTTTCATTTAATATTTTCTGCCAGGATGAAAACCCTCCAAAAATAATTAATGAAATAAAGGTTAATTATAAGACTGAAATCATCATAGACGGTATAGATATACCTTGGGGTATGGATTTTATAAGCTCGAAAGAAATACTTGTAACTGAAAAGTCTGGATCCCTGTATAGATTTGTTAATGGGGAAAAAGTAGTTATCACTGGAATTCCAAAGGCATATGTTAGAGGACAAGGTGGACTATTAGATGTTGCTATTCATCCTGATTATAAAAATAATAAACTTATATATTTTACCATAAGTAGCCAGCAAGGAAACGGGTCTGGAGGAAATACGGCCCTATATATTGCAAAATTACTCGATACTGAAATTATTAATACTCGTTTACTCTACAAAGCTTTTCCCAATACAAAAAAAGGGCAACATTGGGGATCAAGAATTGTTTTTGATAATAATGGTCATTTATTTTTTTCAATTGGAGATAGAGGTAATAGAGACTTAAACCCTCAAAACATTGAATTAGATGGAGGTAAAATTTATCGTTTAAATCTTGATGGGAGTATCCCAATCGATAATCCATTTAAAACTAAAAGAGGTGCTAAATCGGCAGTATATTCATATGGACACAGAAACCCTCAAGGTCTAGTCATTCACCCTGAAACTGGAGTTTTGTGGGAACATGAGCATGGACCAAGAGGTGGAGATGAAATTAACCTTCCTGAAAAAGGCAAGAATTATGGGTGGCCAGTTATAACTTACGGTATTAATTATATTGGTACAACAATTACTGATAAAACTGAAGCTCCCGGGATGGAACAACCAATTTATTATTGGAAACCCTCAATAGCACCTAGCGGAATGAGTTTTTTAACCTCTGATGTTTTTCCCGAATGGAAAGGAAATTTATTTGTTGGTTCCCTAGTTTTTGAATATTTGGAAAGACTGGTCATTGATAATAATAAAGTGATTTATAGAGAAAAAATATTAGATGGTGTTGGAAGAGTAAGAAATGTAAAACAAGGACCAGATGGTCACTTATACATTGGTGTTGAAGGAAAAGGAATCATAAAAATCTCTCCTAAATAATGAGATTTATTTTGTTTCTGTATATCTTTTCATTACTTGGTTTTTGTTTAACATTTCAAAATAAATCTTTGGATCAAAGCATTGAAGATGGTTCAATGATATATGATGATTTTTGTATTCAATGTCATGGTCCTCTTGGTAAAGGCTTGACAGACAATATACCCCCACTTGACAATTC
>CAYSNJ010000017.1:0-228 GCA_964432535.1 uncultured Flavobacteriaceae bacterium
CTAAGCATAATTTTTTCTTTTTATCATTTTTTAATATTTAAAAATTATATTGATAAAAATCCAAAAAACTTTCTGTATTTAATTTACTACATTTGTGCATTCAAAATCTCACCATGGCTTTGGTTATCAACGGTGTTATATTCACAGTATTAATAATCTCGACATGAAGTTAAAAACAATTTTGGTCTCTCAACCTGAGCCCGCTACTGAAAAGTCGCCCTACGCTCG
>CAYSNJ010000017.1:238-23268 GCA_964432535.1 uncultured Flavobacteriaceae bacterium
ATAAATTAAAAATAGATTTCAGACCATTTATACATGTTGAAGGAGTGGATGCAAAAACAGTTAGAACTCAAAAAATAGATTTTGCAGATTTTGATAATATAATCCTTACAAGCAAAAATGCAGTAGATCATTACTTTAGACTTACAGAGGAAATGAGATTTAAAGTTCCTGATAGCACAAAATACTTTTGTCTATCTGAAGCAGTAGCTTTTTATCTTCAAAAATATGTAGTTTACAGAAAACGTAAAATATATATCGGAGATAAAACCATTGAAGACTTATCAAGTGTTTTATTGAAATTTGGTTCTGAAAAATATTTACTCCCAACTTCAGACAGTCTAAAACCGTCAATACCCGAAACTTTAAATAAATTAAATTTAAAATGGAAAAGGGCAGAATTATTCAAAACGGTTGTCAGTGACTTATCTGATTTAAGAAATGTTTACTATGATGTCTTAGTTTTTTTTAGCCCCTCTGGAATAGAATCTTTATTTAAAAATTATCCTGATTTTGAACAAAATGAAACTAAAATTGCTGTTTATGGTCAGACAACTACTGATGCAGCTCTAAAGGCTAATCTAAGAATTGATATTTCAGCTCCCAGCAAAGAATCACCCTCTATGACAATGGCTATTGAAAAATATATTAAATATAATAAATAAAATATTCTATATTTTATTAAGTAAACAAAAAATTATTTATGAAAATAGATACAAGTGTATTAAGTATTGATGGCATAGATAAAATAATTTTAAATGAACTTATTTTAAACTCTAGAATACCTATAAAAAAAATTGCATTAAAAGCCCTTATATCTGGAGCAGCAGTTCACCAAAGAATTAAAAAATTAGAAAAATCAGGCATAATTTCTGGTTCACATATCAAAATAAACTCAAAAGTCCTAGGATATAAAACAATGGCTTTTGTTGGGATCTATTTAGATAAAGCAATGAATAACCTTACCGCTGTAAAAAAATTAAAAATGATACCTGAAATCTTAGAATGTCATTACACAACTGGAAATTGGAGTGTTTTTGTCAAAATATTATGTAAGGATAATCAACACTTAATGCATCTATTAACTAATAGTATCCAAAAAATACCAGGTATTTCTCGAACTGAGACCTTCATTTCTCTAGAACAGCAAATTTTCAGACAAATTGGAGTATAATTAATTTTTTAGTGGTCTAAAAAAATTAAATTATATCATTACTTATCAGTAAACAATATTAACTATTTTTCCAGGCACAATGATTATTTTTTTTGGAGTGTGCCCATTAAGTTGATTGATTGTCCTCTCATCTTTTAATATGCTGATTTCAATTTCTTTTTTATTTAAACTTAGCTCCAACTCGATAGTAAATCGCATTTTGCCATTAAAAGAAATTGGATAAGTCTTAGTGGTTTCTTTTAAGTAGGATTCATTATATTCTGGAAAAGCTTCATTAATTAATGAATTTGTGTTTCCAAATAAGGACCACAACTCTTCAGCTATGTGAGGGGCAAAAGGGGATAACAAAATAGTCAAAGGCTCAAGGATTTTTCTTTCATTACATTTTTCTTTTGAAAGTTCATTTACACATATCATAAATGAACTTATGCAGGTGTTAAATGAAAAACTATTGATGTCTTCTGTTATTTTCTTGATTGTTTTGTTAAAAGATTTTAATGATTTCACAGAGGGCTCATTATCGCTAACGCTAAAAATATTTAAAGGATGATAGAGTTTCCAAAGTTTCTTTAAAAAAGAATGAACGCCGACAATACCCGAAGTATTCCATGGCTTAGATTGTTCTAATGGACCCAAAAACATTTCATACATTCTTAGGGTGTCAGCCCCATAAGATTCACATATTTCATCTGGATTTACAACGTTAAATTTTGATTTAGACATTTTTTCGACTTCTCTTCTAACAATAAACTTTCCGTTTTCTAGATTAAAATTCGCGTTTTTAAAAATGGGTTGAGTTTTTTTAATTCTTAAGTAATCTAACTCATCGTTGTTGTCTACAAAAGAAATATCGACTCTAATTGATTCAGAATTTATATTTTTAGAAATATTTTTAGAAAAATAATTATCTGTACCAGATTTTCTATGAATAAAAGCTGAAGAACCTAGAATCATTCCTTGATTTATTATTTTTTTTGCATACTCGTCAACTGGAAGTAAATCAATATCAAATAAAAATTTCTGCCAAAATCTAGAGTATAAAAGATGGCCTGTAGCATGTTCACTTCCACCAAGATATAAATCGACTTCCCGCCAATAACTAACAGCCTCTTTTCCTACAAAATTTTCATCATTATCAGGATCCATATAACGATAAAAATACCAAGAACTCCCTGCCCATCCTGGCATTGTATTTAATTCTAGGGGGAAAATACTGGTGTTATTTATGAGCTTGTTTGATACTACTTTTTTTTCCTCAACATTCCAGGCCCAGTTTTTCGCATTTCCCAAAGGAGAAGATCCGTCCGAAGTAGGAAGATAATTCTCAACTTTAGGTAATTTCAAGGGTAAACTGTCTTCCCCTATTGAAATAGGAATACCATTCTTATAATAAATTGGTATAGGCTCTCCCCAGTACCTTTGCCTGCTAAATACTGCATCCCTTAGCTTATAATTAATCTTTCCCTTCCCACATTTTATTTTTTCTATATGTTTAATAACTTTCACCATTGAAGATTCATAGTCTAATCCATCTAAAAAGTCAGAATTTGTTAATCTAAATTTATTCTTTTCTGTAAATGCTTTTTTTGAAATATCAACATCAAGAAAAATATTTTTAATTGGTAGAGAAAAATGATTTGCAAAATCAAAATCACGTTGATCTCCACAAGGAACAGCCATAACTGCTCCTGTTCCGTAACCAGCTATAACATAGTCACCAATCCATATTGGAATTTTCTCACTATTAAATGGGTGAATAGCGAATGATCCTGAAAAAACTCCAGTAATGGTTTTAACATCTGACATACGATCTCTTTCAGATCTTTTGGAAGAAAACTTTATATATTGTTCTACATATTTGTATTGCTTTTTTGAAGATATTTTCAGTACTAATTTATGTTCAGGTGCAAGAGTCAAAAAAGTAACACCAAATAGTGTGTCTGGTCTGGTTGTAAACACTTCTATTTCATCATCAGTATTTTCTATTCTAAATTTTACAGATGCTCCTTTAGATCTTCCAATCCAATTACGTTGCATTTCCTTTAAAGGTTCGGGCCAATCAACCTTGTCTAATCCCTGAATTAATCTCTCTGAGTATGCACCAATTCTCATACTCCACTGCATCATTTTTTTCTTTTCTATCACAAACCCTCCTCTTTCTGAAACCCCATTAATAATTTCATCATTAGCTAATACAGTTCCCAAACCAGGACACCAATTAACTTCTGTTTCTGATAAGTAAGCTAACCTGTAGCCTAATAAAATCTTTTCTTTGTTTTCAGTGTTTAAAAGTCTCCATTCTGAGGCTGACATTTCGAGACTCTTATGACTCGAAGTTGCGTTAACATTTTTTGTACCATTTTTATTTAATTCATTAATCAAAAATGAAATTGGCAGAGCCTTATCTTTATTGAGATCATAATAACTTTCAAATAGCTTTATAAATATCCATTGCGTCCATCTATAATATGTTGATTTAGAGGTCCTGATTTCTCTTGACCAGTCAAAAGAAAAACCCATTTTATCCAATTGATCTCTATATCTATTAATGTTTGTCTCTGTTGTGATTTGGGGGTGCTGACCAGTTTGTATCGCATATTGTTCAGCTGGTAATCCAAAAGAATCATACCCTTGTGGATGCAAAACATTAAATTTTTTATGTCTTTTGTAACGAGCAAATATGTCAGTAGCAATATAGCCAAGTGGGTGCCCTACGTGAAGCCCGGCACCAGATGGGTATGGAAACATATCTAAAATATAAAATTTTGGAAGTTTACTATTGTTACTTGTCTTAAATGTCTGATTGTTTTTCCAAAATTTTCTCCATTTGGATTCAATTTTTTTAAAATCGTAGTTCACGAGTATCCTTTTTACAAAGCAAAAATACATTTAAAGGTTGAAAGGAAAAAGAATTTACGTACCTAAGCAAAGAAATCGTTTGGGTTTATTAATTTTATAACTTTAAAATAATATTGAAAAAGAATTTCGAAGAACAATATCAAAAAAGAAAATTACTGAATACATACATTTCAGTTGTAATAATAAATATTATAGTTGTTTTTCTAACTGGGTTATTGGGACTACTATTATTCAACTCTAATAAAGTTGCTAACCACTTTAAAGAACAAATTGCGGTTACAGTTTATTTCAAGGACAGCTCAAAACCTGTTGAGATTAAACAAATTCAAAAGTATATACAATTTAAAGAGGCAACAAAATCTGTAATATTTACTTCAAAAGAGGAAGCAGCAAAAATTTATGTAGATGAAATAGGTGAAGAATACATGGAGTTTTTAGGCTTCAATCCACTTGAGAGCTCACTGGATATATATTTTAATGCTAATTACGTAAAGCCACTAATTATAAAAAATTTAAGTGAAGATTTATCGAGACGTCAATTTATTTCAGAAGTTAATTATGACAAACCCCTACTAGAATTACTAGATAAAAATATTAAAAGAATTAAGTTTTGGATTTTAATATCCAGTTTAACCTTTATCATTATTGCAATATTATTAATCAATAGTTCGATTCGACTCTCAATTTACTCAAAACGTTTTACAATTAAGACAATGCAACTGGTTGGAGCCACAAAATGGTTCATTCAAAAACCATTCATTATCAAATATTTAAAAATAAGTTTAGTGTCATCTATATTTTCAATTTTCTTATTATACTTAATTTTTCAAAAGATTCAAGAAAATTTTCCGGAATTAAATTTACTCCAAGAAAAATTACCTATAATTATTATTTTAATTTTTGTTTTTATTTTTGGATCAATTATTAATTTAACAAGCACTATTTTTGTTACCAAACGCTTTCTAGACTTAAAATCAGATGAAATATACTAATAACTCAAAAAAAGATTTTTTATTAAAAAATATAAATTATAAATGGTTGTTTTTATCAATTTTCACAATATCGCTTGGTTTTATTTTAATGTCTGGGGGAGATAGCAATGATCCCAATATTTTTAATAAAGAGATTTTTAATTTTAGACGTATTAGAATCGCTCCTTCATTAGTTTTACTTGGTTTTGGAATAGCTGTTTATTCAATACTAAAAAACCCCAATAAAAATGGAGGAATTTAAAATCTTTATTTTAGGATTAGTTCAAGGATTAACTGAATTTCTTCCTGTCTCATCCAGTGGCCATATTGAGGTTTTTAAATATTTTTTTAATTTAAAATTTATTAAAAATCAAGGACTACTACTAACACTAGTTTTACACTTTGCAACAGCTCTAAGTACAATATGGGTTTTTAGAAAGGAAATTCTTAGTATTTTTTTAAATAAAGATTTTAAAAGGAATAGATTTTTTTTAACCATTATCATTTCAATGATTCCTGCTGTTTTAGTTGGTCTCTTTCTTGAGGAATTTATAGGTCTTTTATTTAATTCAAATATAATTTTAGTGGGTATTATGTTAATTTTAACCTCAATTTTATTGTTTAAGACTGATAAGGTAAATCCTAAATCAAAAAATATTAGTTTGAAAAATGCTTTTATAATTGGATTGATCCAAGCTATTGCAATTCTTCCTGGAATTTCAAGAAGTGGAGCTACTATTGCCTCAGCTTCGATGTTAGGAGTAAAAAAGAGTGAGGCTACAAAATTTTCTTTTTTAATGGTGATACCTCTAATTTTTGGCAGCATGTTTAAGAGTATTTTATTTTATCCCAAAGATGAATCATTAAACTTTTCTCCTATTTTGCTAATTGGGTTCATATCTGCTTTTTTAACTGGAATATTGGCTTGCAAACTAATGATCAAAATCGTTGAAAAAAGTCAATTAAAATATTTTGGCTATTACTGTTTAATATTTGGATTGTTTTTAGCGAGCTATGGAGCGATTTAAAAAAACCAATTCACTTAGTGATATTAATGAGGGTCGGTTAATTTTAATAAATAAACCTATTGGATGGACATCTTTTCAAGTGGTTAATAAAATTAGATACATTTTGTGTAGATTTTTTAAAATTAAAAAATTAAAAGTTGGACATGCTGGCACATTAGATCCATTAGCAACTGGACTATTAATTATCGCAATAGGTAAAGCAACTAAACAAATACACAAATTTCAAGAAATGAAAAAAGTGTATACCGGTGTTTTTACCCTTGGATCATCTACTCCTTCTTTTGATTTAGAAACAAAACCAAACAAAAATTTTAACTATAAACATTTGAACGATAACTTAATTATCGATAAAACAAGAGATTTTATTGGTGAAATTGATCAAAAACCTCCAATATATTCGGCTTTAAAAAAAGAAGGAAAACGATTATATGAGTACGCGAGAAAAAAAGAGGTAATTGAAATAGAATCTCGTAAAGTTGAAATAAAAGAATTTACCATAAATACAATTAATTTACCAGATGTAAATTTCAAAATAGAATGTGGAAAAGGCACCTATATTCGTAGCTTAGCAAATGATTTTGGATTAGCGCTTAAGAGTGGAGCTCATCTCTCCAAATTAGAGAGAATTTCAATTGGAAATTATAAAATTGAAAATGCTTCGAAAATAACTGATTTTGAAAAATTATTTTAATAATTTTACTCAAATATTTCAGATGAAATCATTAAACATTGGTTCAATAAAAAAATCGAGTCATTTAAAAAAATATAATCCAAAGATAACCCAAGATAACTCTCGTTTAGTTTCCGAAATATTACAATTAAAAAAGAAAAAAAACGCTGTGCTATTAGCACACTATTACCAATCACCCGAAATTCAAGAGATTGCAGATTACCTAGGAGACAGTCTATATCTTGCTCAGTGTGCCGCTAAAATAACTGCTGATATAATAATATTAGCAGGAGTACACTTTATGGCAGAAACAGCTAAAATAATTAATCCTTCAAAAACAGTTTTACTTCCAGATTTAAAAGCTGGATGTTCCCTAGCTGACTCTTGCCCTCCTAAAGATTTTAAAAAATTCACAGACAAATTTCCAAATTCGGTAATTGTAACATATATTAATTGTTCTGCAGAGATAAAAGCTCTAAGTGATATTGTTTGTACATCAAGTAATGCAATAAAAGTAATTAATAGTATTCCAAAAAATAGAAATATAATTTTTGCTCCAGATAGAAATCTTGGACGATACTTAATTAAAAAAACTGGAAGAGACATGGTTTTATGGGACGGAGCGTGCATGGTTCATGAAGCATTTTCACTTGAAAGAATTATATCACTTGCGAAAGAATATCCTTCAGCTAAATTTATTGCTCATCCTGAAAGTACTTCACCAATTCTTGAAATCGCTAATTTCATTGGCAGCACATCTGCTCTTTTAAAATATGTTGAAATGGATGAAAGTAATTCTTTCATAGTAGCAACCGAATCTGGAATTATTCATCAGATGCAAAAATCATGTCCAGAAAAAATATTTATACCCGCACCTGTTAAAGATGAAACATGTGCATGTAGTGAGTGTGCTTTTATGAAATTAAATACTCTTGAAAAAGTATACAACTGTCTAATAAATGAGTCTCCCCAGATAAATTTAAACAGTGATTTAATAAATAGGTCGAAAATTTCTATTAATAGAATGTTAGCAATTAGTTAATTTTTTTAAATGTCAAATTTTTATAAAGAGAATAAAGATTCATTAAATTTATTTATTAAAAATGCTTTAATTGAGGATATCCAAGGCGGAGATATAACTGGAAATGCTTGTATTCCAAAAGAGGCTGAAATGTCAGCAAAACTTTATGTAAAAACACCATGTGTTATTGCTGGAGTTGAATTAGCAGAAAAAATTTTTAAATTTTATGATCCAAATATTAAATTTACTAAACTTATTAATGATGGAACATGCGTAGATCAAAATTCTACTCCATTCATCGTTGACGGTAATGCAAGATCAATTTTAGCTACGGAAAGACTAGTTCTAAACACTTTACAAAGAATGAGTGGGATAGCAACTATTACAAATAATTTAAATAATAAAATCAAGTCTTACGATTCAATTTTATTAGACACAAGAAAAACTACTCCTAATTTTAGATATCCTGAAAAATGGGCTGTTAAAATTGGAGGAGGAAATAATCATCGAATGGGCCTTTTTGATGCTATAATGATAAAAGACAATCACATTGATTATTCAAGAAATATTGAAGACGTTTTAAACAAAACTGAGGCCTATATAAAAAAGATGAATCCAAAAAAAAAATTAGTATTTATCGAAGTCAGAAATGTTAATGAAATAAATAAGGTTTTAGGTTTTCGATGGGTTGACAGAATACTATTAGATAATATGAATATTTCTGAACTTAAAAGTGCTGTTAAGATTATTAATAGTAGATTTAAGACAGAAGCTTCAGGTAATATAAATGAGTTTAACATCGTTGATGTTGCAAAGACTGGAGTAGATTATATTTCAATTGGTGCATTAACTCACTCATCTCCTCATATTGATTTAAGCTTAAAGGCCCAATAAATATAATACTCAAATACAAAAAAATATTTATCTATATTTATAATATGACACATAAGAGAATTTTACTCAAATTAAGTGGTGAAGCATTGATGGGAGATCACAAAAGCGGAATAGACCCTGTAAGACTTGATAATTATGCAAAACAAATAAAAGAAATTCAAAAAGAAGGGACAGAGATAGCTATTGTAATTGGCGGGGGCAATATTTTCAGAGGAGTTTCTGGAGCAAGTAAAGGTATGGATAGAGTTCAGGCAGACTATATGGGTATGCTAGCAACTGTTATTAATGGCCTTGCTCTCCAATCAGCATTAGAAGATAATGATGTTCCTACTCGGCTTCAAACAGCAATAAAAATTGAAGCGATAGCAGAGCCTTATATTAAAAGAAAAGCAACTCGACACTTGGAAAAAGGTAGAGTTGTTATTTTTGGATGCGGAACAGGTAATCCATTTTTCACGACAGACTCTGCAGCAGTTTTAAGGGCAATAGAAATAAATGCAGATGTAATTTTAAAGGGTACAAGAGTTGATGGGATTTATGATGAAGATCCTGAAAAAAATAAAAATGCTGTTAAATTTGATTCCCTTTCATTTGACGAAGTTCTAAAACGAGGTTTGAAAATAATGGATACAACTGCTTTTACACTTAGTCAAGAAAATAATTTACCTATAATAGTTTTTGATATGAACACAAAGGGCAACTTAAAGAAAATTATTAACGGAGAAGTCGTGGGAACAAAAGTTTACATCTAAAAATTATGGAAGAAATAGATTTTATACTTGAATCAGCTAAAGAGAGTATGGTGGACGCAATCAAACATCTCGAAAAAGAATTACTCAATATTAGAGCAGGAAAAGCAAATCCAATTATGCTTTCAAATATTATGGTTGACTACTACGGCTCTAAAACCCACTTAAGTCAGGTTGCTAATATTAGCACACCTGATTCTCGAACCCTAACTATTCAACCTTGGGAAAAGGGACTAATGGGAGATATTGAAAAAGCTATATTAGTAGCCAATATTGGTTTTACCCCAATGAATAACGGGGATTCAATTATAATAAATATCCCACCAATGACCGAAGAGCGAAGGGTTCAATTAGTTAAAATAGCAAAAAATGAAACGGAAAATGCGAAGGTGAGTATTCGTAATTCCAGAAAAGAAGCAAACGATGCTATAAAAAATTCTGATATTTCAGATGACATGAAGAAAAATTTAGAATCAGAAATTCAAAAACTAACAGATTCATATATTCAAAAAACGGATAACCTATTTACAAACAAAGAGAAAGAAATTTTAACAGTTTAAATTTTTCTGAACTATGTTCAAAATATGAAAAATAAAAAAAGTTTAAATTTTTGGGAGGCTGTTGCTCGCCTGATACTCAGAAATAGAATTTCAATTTTAATAGGGATAATCTTTATTACTTTTTTTTGGATTAATCAGTGGCAACATATACGTTTTACTTTTTCTGAAGCAAATTTGTTACCAGACAAACATATTGATAACGTCAAGTACGATGGATTTGTTAAACAATTTGGGGATGAAGGAAATGTTCTATTATTAGCAACAAAAGACTCTACAATTTTTAGCTCAAAAAAATTTGAAGCTTGGAATAAATTAACTCAAACCTTATCGGAATTAGAGGAAATAGATTTTACAGTTGGAACATCAAATCTTAAAAATTTAATAAAAAACACTAAAGACGAAAAGTTTGAAGTTTATCCAGTTTTAAAAACCTATAAACTTAGTGAAGTTGAAATATCTAAGTTTAAAGAGAAATTATTTTTAGAACTTCCTTTTTATAATAATCTGATTTACAGTAAAACAAATAAAACATTGAGATCCATAATATATATGGATCCTGCTTTAGTTAATACTAAACAACGAAAAGTTTTTATTAATGATGTTTTTCTTCCCCTCATAGAGTCCTTTGAAAAAGATAATGAAATAAATTTAAGGATTTCAGGAATGCCCTATATAAGAACTTTAAACGCTCAAAATATTGTCGATGAAATTAGCATTTTTGTTCTTTCCGCTATGTTTTTAACTTCATTAATTTTCTTTTTATTTTTTAGATCAATTAGAGCAACCTTAATATCACTTTCAGTCGTTTTGATAGGAGTTATGTGGTCATTCGGAGTATTGGGTATTTTGGGCTACGAGATTACGGTTATAACTGCACTAATCCCCCCTTTAATAATTGTAATTGGCATACCAAATTGCATTTTTTTAATAAATAAATATCAACAAGAAGTCGCCAATCATGGTAACCAAATAAAATCTCTTCAAAGAGTCATTGTTAAGATTGGAAATGCTACTCTAATGACCAACCTAACCACAGCTTGTGGTTTTGCAACATTTATTCTTACTGACAGTAAAATACTCAAAGAATTTGGAATTGTAGCATCAATTAACATTTTTGGAATATTTCTTCTTTCATTATTTATAATACCCATAATTTACAGTTTTCTTCCAATTCCAAATTCTAAACATTTAAAACATCTTAAAAACAAAACAATTGACAACTTTATCGGATGGATGGAGAATAATGTGAGGAATAATAGAGTTAGGGTATATGTAATATCATTATCAGGGTTAATCTTTGGAATCATTGGAATTTATCAAATTGAAATTTCAGGAAGCTTAATCGAGGATATGCCAAAAAAATCAGATTTCTTTAAGGATCTTAAATTTTTTGATGACGAGTTTTCAGGTGTTGTTCCTATTGAGATTATAATTGATACAAAAAGAAAAAACGGAATATATAGTCTTGCGAATCTTAGGCGGATAGAAAAATTTCAAAATCATATTGAAGAATACTCTGAGCTATCTCCTCCAATTTCAGTTATAAATGGGCTTAAATTTGCTAAACAAGCATATTATAACGGAAACCCTAATTACTATAAACTACCCACAACTCAGGAAAATAGGTTCATATCTAAATATATTAAAAATTCAGGAAGTGATACAAATTTAATATCTAACTATATAGATAGTACTGGACAATTTGGAAGGATTACGACATTTATGAAAGATATTAAAACAGATCGGATTGAAGTAATTGAAAGAGATTTGAAAGTAAGTTTAATGAAAATATTTCCAGCCGAAAGATTCAATATATTAATGACGGGTAAATCTTTGCTTTTTTTAAAAGGAACAAAGTATCTAGTTAAGAATCTATTCTTGTCTCTTTCACTTGCGATTTTCTTGATAGCATTATTCATGGCTTACATGTTTAGGTCATCTAAAATGATTATTATTTCTTTGATACCAAACCTACTCCCCTTAATTATTACCGCAGGAGTAATGGGGTTTTCAGGCATACCTCTTAAACCTTCAACGATCCTTGTTTTTAGTATTGCTTTTGGAATTTCAGTTGATGACACTATTCATTTTCTTGCTAAATACAGACAAGAATTAAGTGCAAATAAATGGAAAATCAAACCAGCAATATATTCTAGTCTTAGAGAAACTGGGATTAGTATGTTTTATACCTCGATAGTACTATTTTTTGGGTTTGCGGTTTTTATGACTTCTAATTTCGGAGGCACCGTAGCCCTGGGAGGATTGGTTTCTGTTACATTACTTTTTGCAATGTTAGCAAACTTAATTCTTCTTCCTTCCCTTTTAATATCAATGGAAAATAGAATTAGTAATAAGAAGATTATCAAAGAACCTAAAATTAAAATTTTAGAATAAAATCCATAACAACAGACTTTGATATATCCCTAACCAAAGTAGTATATTTGTGAAAGTTATAATTATAAAAAATAATGAAAAGAATAGATGACTTTCTCAATGAGAATAAAACAAAATCAAATATTGAAATTTGTGGTTGGGTTAAAACATTTAGAGGAAATAGATTTATCGCAATTAATGATGGCTCGTGTATCACTAATCTTCAATGTGTTATTGATTTTAAAAATACAGACAGTTCTTTATTAAAAAAAATAAACACAGGGGCAGCTATAAGAGTTGTTGGAGATCTAGTTGAAAGTCAAGGAACTGGACAAAACCTTGAAATAATTGCAAGTGAAATATCAATAATAGGAGAATCAGATTCAGAGTCGTACCCAATTCAACCCAAAAAACACAGTTTAGAATTTCTTCGTGAAAAAGCACATCTACGAATCCGCACAACAACTTTTAATGCTATAATGAGAATTCGATCTACTCTTTCGTTTGCTGTGCATGAGTTTTTTCAAGAAAAGAAGTTTTACTACATAAATACACCAATTATAACTGGAAGCGATGCAGAGGGTGCAGGTGAGATGTTTAAGATTACAACAATTCCATCTGATAATTCCAAAAATAATATTGATTATAAAAAAGATTTCTTTGGTAAAGAAACTCATTTGACTGTTTCTGGTCAACTTGAGGCAGAGAGTTACGCGATGGGACTTGGGAATGTTTATACATTCGGACCAACATTTAGAGCAGAAAATTCAAACACCACAAGACATTTGGCAGAATTTTGGATGATAGAACCTGAGATGGCTTTTTATGATTTGAAAGACAATATGAATTTAGCAGAGGAATTTATTAAATCTATTTTAAATAAGGTTTTGTCAAAATGCGAAAAAGACATAGAATTTTTAGATAATCGTTATAGTGATGAACAAAAAAATAAACCCGGGAATGAAAGAAGTGAAATGGGCTTAATAGAAAAAATAAATTTTGTAATTAATAATAGTTTCAAAAGAATAACATATACCGAATCTATAGACATTTTAAAAAACTGCAAACCCAATAAGAAAAATAAATTTAAATATAAAGTTAGTGACTGGGGAATTGATTTACAAAGTGAACATGAAAGATTTTTAGTTGAAAAACATTTCAAATGCCCGGTAATAATATATGATTACCCTGCAAAAATTAAAGCATTTTATATGAGAATGAATGACGATGAAAAAACTGTAAGAGCAATGGACGTTTTATTCCCGGGAATTGGAGAAATTGTGGGTGGATCTCAACGAGAAGAAAGATTGGATGTTTTGGAAAAAAGAATGGAGGCTATGAAGGTAGATAAGGATGAATTGTGGTGGTATTTGGATCTGAGAAGGTATGGTAGTGTTCCTCACAGTGGATTTGGTTTAGGTTTTGAAAGGTTAGTTCAATTTACTACTGGTATGGGAAATATCAGAGATGTGATACCTTTTCCTAGAACTCCTCAAAACGCATCCTTTTAAATTTTTCTTATATCCTTATTTTTATAACTTTAACTTAATTTAAGGTTAAATGCTCAAGCAACAACTTAACATAAAGCTATCTCAGAAACTATCTCCTCAACAGATTCAGTTAATGAAGATGATCCAACTTTCAACACTTGAGCTAGAACAAAAAATTCAAAATGAAATTGGAGAAAACCCGGCACTCGAAACTGGAAAAGAATCTAATCTTGATGAGTTTGATGAATTTAATAATGAGTCTACTATAAACGACGATGAAGATATAAATATTGATGAATACATAAATGATGATGAAATACCCTCTTACAGAACAGAGGTTAATAATTTCAATTCAGATGAGGATGACGGAAAAATAATTCCAGTTTCAGGCGGCATCTCTTTTCATCAAAACTTAAAAAGTCAGGCACAAAATCTAATTTTAGATAAAAATGAGATCCCTATTTTAGATTTTATAATCGGTAGTATTGACGAGAGTGGATATATAAGAAGAGATTTAGATGATTTAGTTGACGATTTAGCTTTTTCACAAAACTTGTTTGTATCAGTAAGTCAAGTGAATAGTATATTAAAAAAAGTTCAAACACTAGATCCACCTGGAGTAGGAGCCAGAGATTTAAAAGAGTGTTTGATTCTTCAAATAAAAAGAAAGACGAAAAAAACTAAAATTTTAGATTTAGCAGAAAAAATCATGATTGAATCTTTTGATGAGTTTTCGAGAAAACATTATCAAAAGCTAATTTCAAAATATAATATAACAGAAGAAGTTTTAAAACAGGTAATCGAATTAGTTTCTAAGTTGAATCCAAAACCAGGAGGGACTTTATCAAACGAGACTAGTAATACTCATATAATACCTGACTTTATTCTAACAATTGACGACGGAAAAGTGAATGTTGAATTAAACAGAAGAAATGCTCCGGAGCTTCACGTCTCAATAAATTATAAGGAAATGCTAAAAGGATACAAAGAGTCCTCATCAAAAAATAAGGCTAATAGTGATGCTGTTCATTTCATAAAACAAAAATTAGATTCTGCAAAATGGTTTATTGAAGCTATTAATCAGAGATATAAAACTCTATATATTACAATAAATGCTATAATCGAACATCAAAATGAATATTTTTTAACTGGTGATGAGAAATGTTTGAAGCCTATGATTTTAAAAAATATTGCTAATAAAATTAATATGGATATCTCAACTGTTTCAAGGGTTGCAAATAGTAAATATATAGACACTCCTTATGGAATTAAATTAGTTAAAAGTTTCTTTTCAGAGGGTATGAAAAATGACGAGGGAGATGATATTTCAAGTATAGAAGTGAAAAATATTTTAGAAGAGCTAATTTCCAAAGAAGACAAGAAAACCCCTCTAGCTGATATCGCTATTTCTAAAAATTTAAAAAACAAAGGCTACATAGTTGCTAGAAGGACTGTTGCAAAATATAGAGAGCAACTTGGATTACCAGTGGCAAGATTAAGAAAAGAAATTTAATTAAAATATATAAAAAATTAATCCAACTGTAAGTAGCTTAAATTGAGAGTCCTTATTACCTTCAAGATTTATTAGTCTTCCACCTAAATCATATCCAAGAGAAAAATTCCATGTGTTATAGCCTATGTTTATTGTTGAAAATGTTGTTATCTTTTTTAATGCGTCTAGATCCTTTGAAAGAAAATTATACTGAAGTTGGCTACCTAAATATAATCTCCAAAATTTAAATGAAGTTGAAGTTGATGACCTTATCCTTATTTCAAATGGTAAATTCAAGGATATATATTTTGCAGTATTAAATTTATTAGCTGTTAATAAACCCGTTTTGAAGTCAATATTAGACTGAAACTGAGTATAGGATGGACCCACACCAAATGCAAACGAAAAATTCCCTTTTTTGTTTAGTGGAATGTCTCTAAGAATACCAAAATGAACTTGACTAGAAAAATCATTTTGTTGAACCAGTTGATTTTCTCCTTTAATCACTACATAATTAGCCCCCATGTAGAATTGATCCTCTCGATATTTTAAATCAATCAATGAATCTGGAACAGAATAATTTATCTGTCCATAAGAAAAGTATATGCTACATATACTTAGAAAAAGATATTTAAAACTCATAATTGAGACTCAGTAAAATACTTTATGGGTGGCTTAGTGATGAAACAGATCTGTGTTTAATCTACATTTTGAGTATACTCACCTATTCGGGTTGTGTAGTTTAGTTTAAGCGCATTAACCTTTCTCAATTCTTGTTTGATATCACTAACTAAACCCATTTTAGTTTCACCATCTACTTTCAACGCCGTTGTTAGTACATTTTGTAATTCTTGTCTTTTAGAAGCGCGTTCGGCTAAAACAAAAGCTCCAACATCTTCAACTACAGCAAATTTATCATTTAACTGTATACGGGCTCCAGATCCATATTTATCCTCGTATCTTGAAGATGGCTTTCCAGCATAAATATACATTACTCTATCTTTTTTATCTAGTTTTTGGACTTGATCAGCAGCTGGAAGAGAATTATTAACCATTAAAGTGCTATCTCTCATTACGGTAGCCACCATAAAAAAGAATAGCAACATAAATACAATATCCGGTAATGATGCAGTTGAAATTGCTGGTAATTCACCCCCTTTTTTCTTTTTAAACTTAGACATATTAATTTTTATTTGGTTCGGCCTCGGATAATTTTTGAGGATACATTAGCTTAACAGTACTTAATTGAGGTTTAAGTCTTTCTTTCTCTCCAGAAGACGTTCTGGGATCTGAATATCGACTGTTTGCTTGAACAAAATTCATCCCACTCATCGGGTTTAACCTTAAATATTCTCTATTTCTCAACTCATTGTAAGCTGCAACAAGTTCATTTTGGACAGCAATATATACCTTATATGAGGTTTCACGGTCATTTTTTAATGAAATAATAGCTTTCTCGGGATTGTCAGAGGATGAAGGATCTTTTTTACCTAAGCAATAATCACAGGCATCTTCACCTGTTCCTCCACCATTATCAAGAAAATCCATTGCTAATGATCTAACATTAGAAATATCTGTTAACTCTTCCTCAACCAATAGCTGATTATTCTTGTTTACAACAACCGTAAAGATATTCTTTTGTTTGATTATCGGAGGATCAATTACTTCCTCCATTGGAGGGAGTTTTCTGTTTAGCCCACTATCTGTTTCAATTGTAGTTGTCACAAGAAAGAAAATTAAAAGTAAGAAAGCGATATCGGCCATTGAGCCTGCGTTAACCTCAGGTGCTGATCTTTTTGCCATAATAATTTACTTTTTAATTATTTTTTTTATTGCTGAAAACATCATAGATCCAAAGGCAATAATTGTAAGCATGTAAAACGAAACGATTCCAGTTCCAACAAGTCTTGAACCATTAGCAGATAAAACCTCACCGTCCTTCATTGGAGTTTCAACTCCTTCGGAAATGCCGTAAGCGATGGCAATAACAAGTAAAAATAAACCAGATGCTATTAATGCTTTTTTTAATTTTTTTGGATCAGAAGCTAAAGTAATTACTGAAAATACAACAGTTACAATTATAGCGATTGATAATATAGCTAGAGCAAGAGTTATTAGGGGGCTTACAGATGAATAATCACCCATACTAGCATCCATTTTGACTTGGTCATCTCCAAGACTCATTATTCTTAGGAGGAAAATAACTCCTAAAACACCTAATAAGCCACTTACTATTTTAATGATATTTTGAAAATTCATTTTTCGAAATGTTAGTTAGTTTATTTTTTGTTAGCTACTAGAATGTCAATTAAAGTAATTGAAGCATCTTCCATATCATTCACTATACTGTCAATTTTAGCGATAATATAATTATAAAAAACCTGAAGAATAATTGCTACTACTAAACCAAACACTGTTGTTAAAAGGGCTACTTTAATACCTCCAGCAACAAGTGATGGTTGCATATCTCCTGCAGCTTCAATTTTATCGAAAGCTTGAATCATTCCTATTACAGTTCCCATAAATCCAAGCATGGGAGCTAATGCTATAAATAAAGATATCCATGAAACATTTTTTTCTAGTTGACCCATTTGAACTCCTCCATAGGCAACAACAGCTTTTTCTGCACTTTCAACACCCTCATCAATACGATCTAATCCTTGGTAAAAAATTGATGCTACAGGTCCTTTTGTGTTTCTACACAATTCTTTTGCGCCATCAACTCCTCCTGATGATAAAGCTTCCTCTACTCCAGCTGTTAGTTTTTTCGTATTAGTAGTTGCTAAGTTTAAATATATGATACGTTCTATTGCTATTGCTAATCCAAGGATTAGACAAATTAAAACAATTCCCATAAAACCCGGTCCTCCTTCGATAAAACGATTTTTCAACTCTTGTGTAAAAGATGGAGCCGCAACGGCTTCTGCTTCATCAATATCTTGAAAGGCAGTTACGCTATTTATATCATCTAAAGAGATTGTATTAGCTGTTAAATTGTTACTTAACATAAGAATACTCGCGGCAAAGAATGCAATGAATGATTTTTTCATTTTTAATATAATTTTGTTCTTGTTTAGTTATGAGCGTTAAAGATAAAAAAAAATAGATATGTTTTTAAATAATTTTTTCAACCCTATATTTTAAATAAACATAAATAAGTATTATTTGACATAATTAAACATATAGGGATATAAAGATATATCTTTGAACAAAATCAATTGTTTGACTTTTTGCATCTATTTTTATTAAAATCATCTTGTTTTTATTTTGTTAAATATCAATTGAGCATTATTTCAAACTATAAACCAGAGCACAAAAAAGGCTCTTCAATATGAAATTTAACGATCTTGGCCTAGAGCCATCGCTTTTAAAAGCGATACAAAAAAAAGGGTATACTAACCCATCTGTAATTCAAGAAAAATCCATTCCACTTATATTAAAAGGTAATGATGTTTTGGCATCTGCTCAGACTGGGACTGGAAAAACAGCTGGTTTTACTTTGCCTTTACTTCAGTTACTTTTAAAACAAAATAATAGAAAAAACAGAAAAATACTTGCACTAATACTTACCCCAACTCGAGAATTAGCCGCACAAATATTTGAAAATGTTAAAGAATATAGTACTTACATTGATATTCGTTCTACCGTAATTTTTGGAGGTGTTAATCAAAAGCCTCAAGTATCTATTCTACGAAAGGGAGTAGAAGTCTTGATTGCAACTCCTGGTCGGTTATTAGACTTACATAATCAAAAGTATCTTTCATTATCAGATGTTCAAATCTTGGTACTTGATGAGGCAGATAGAATGCTAGATATGGGATTCCAACGCGATATCAACAAAATAATGAGTTTACTTCCTAGACAAAGACAAAATTTACTATTTTCAGCAACTTTTTCAAAAGAAATTAAAGCTCTCGCAAAAGGAATTTTAAATCAACCTGTAATGGTTGAAGCAACTCCAGGAAATACTACTGTTGACGCCATACTTCAAAAAGTTTATAAAGTTGATAAGGCCCGAAAAACAAATCTAATAATCGATTTAATAAAAGAAGGTAACTGGTCACAAGTCTTGGTTTTTACAAGAACAAAGCATGGTGCAAATAAATTAACAAAAAAGTTGACACAGGCTAATATATCTGCAGCTGCAATTCATGGAAATAAGAGTCAAGGTGCAAGAACTAAAGCTCTAGCAGGGTTTAAAGAATGCTCAGTAAAAGTTCTAGTTGCAACAGATATTGCAGCAAGAGGGCTTGATATTCCTTTACTTCCTCATGTTGTTAATTTCGAACTACCTAATGTCCCTGAAGACTATGTGCATCGAATTGGAAGAACTGGTAGGGCTGGAGCTAAAGGAGAAGCTATTTCTTTGGTCTGTGTAGATGAAAAAACTTATTTGAAAGATATCGAAAGATTAGTTGGAATGTCAATTCCTTCAGATATAAAATTAGGTTATGAACCTGATCCAAGCATTAAACCCGATCCCATTAAACAAAAAGGGGGTAATCGTAATAAATCAAGCCACAGTCGTTCAAAAAAATCAAGTAGATCTGGAGGTTCTAGAAATTATAATCGCTAATATCCAGAAGCTTGACCGTCTTTTCTAGATTCTGAAGCACCGGTATAAACCTTGTTTTTAGTATCAATTCCAATTGCTTGATATCCTCCATATATACCTACTGAAAATGAAATATTATGTCCTTTTTTTCTTAGTTCACGAATAGACTTATAATCAAAGCCGCTTTCCAGATTTAAAGTACCCCCATTAGTCATTTTTGATCCTGTAGGTTGAGAACTTCCTCGATGTCGCATCCTAGGTGCGTCGCCAGCTTCTTGAAGGTTCATCCCAAAATCAATCAAATTAACAACTATTTGAGCATGTCCTTGAGGTTGCACAGCACCTCCCATAAGACCAAAACTTATAAATGGTTTACCGTCTTTGGTAATAAATGCCGGGATAATTGTATGAAAAGGACGCTTACCTGGTTCAAACGCATTTGCGTGATTACGGTCTTGTACATTAAACATTTGACCACGATTTTGTAGAACAAAACCTAAACCATCAGGAACCATTCCTGATGCGAACTCAGAATATATACTTTGAATAAGTGAAACCATATTTCCATCTTTATCAGCGACAGTTAAATAGGTAGTGTTTCCTTTTTCAATTTCTAAATCTCCAGCTTTATAAATTTTTGCGGCTTTATCGCTATCAATTAGAGCTCGCCTTTTATCAGCATATTCTTTAGAAAGAAGTTCTTTTAAAGGAATTTTACTAAAACTTGGATCCGCATAAAACTTGGCACGGTCTTCATAAGCCAGCTTTTTAGATTCCGTTAGAACATGCAAATAATCTGCACTTCCAAACCCCATAGATGCTATATCATATCCTTCTAATATATTTAACATTTGTAAAGCGGCAGTACCTTGTCCATTTGGAGGCAATTCCCAAATATCAAATCCACGATAGTTAGAAGATACAGGCTGAATCCAATTAGATTTATGACTTGCAAGATCTTCGTAAGAAAGGAAACCATTATGTTTAGTCATAAACGCATCTATAGTTCGGGCAATCTCTCCTTTATAAAAAGCATCTCTTCCATTTTTAGCAATTTTATCATAAGTATTGGCTAAATCAATATTTTTAAATATTTCACCTTTTTTTGGAGGTTTTCCATTTATTAAGTATGTTTCTGCAAAACCAGGAATTTCAACCAGGTTTTTATAATTAGATTCCATTTCGTAAGCTATTACCTCGGAAACAGGAAAACCTTTTCTACTGTAATCTATAGCAGGTTTTAAAATCTCGTCCATTGGTAAGACACCAAACTTATTGTGCATTTCAAACCAGCCGTCAACACAACCGGGAACAGAAACTGGTAAGGGTCCATAAAACGGAACATATTTCATCTGTTTATCAATAAAGTAATCAATATTTAAAGATTTTGGAGACCTACCGCTCCCATTAAAACCATACAGTTTTTTTTCCTTATTACTCCAAACTATGGCAAAAATATCTCCTCCTATACCACAGCTTGCAGGCTCCACTAATCCAAGAACTGCATTTGCTGCAATGGCTGCATCCATTGCACTACCTCCTTTCTTAAGAATATCTAAAGCTACCTGGGTAGCTAAAGGCTGGCTAGTTGCGGCCATTCCATTTTGAGCAAGAACTTCTGATCGAGTTGTAAAAATTTCTCCTGTAAGTCGATCTTGACTCCAAGAATGTGAAGTGAGGCTAAAAAGTAAAATGAATACTAATAATGTTCTCATTATAATTGATTTTAAATTTATCAATTAAATTACTGAATTATTTAATACCAAAAAATACCTAATAACAAAAAACCCCATATTTTAATAAGGGTTAACAAGGTTCTTAGCACACACTTCTAAATTGACTTATAACAAAGTTGTGAGTATATCTTCAGTCTACAACTACATCATCCACAATGTTGGTTTAAGACTTAATGACAAAAAAAGAAATAAAAGAACACTAAAAAAAGTACTATAAAATACCCCCCTTATATAAACCTTTAATTAGCACCCCACTAATTGCTAATATTTTATATCCTAAAATTCTTAGATTGGGAAATATCGTGAACCTTAGTTTAAAGTTATATTCATTTAAACCTTTCAAAGTATGCTTTATTCTAATCCTAGGATAGATAATTGTTCTTCTCTAGGTTTCAACATAAAATCGTCAAATTCAGTATAAAAACTATCTAAAGACATTCCAAAATATTCCTCAAATGCATAAATATATCCCTCGCCAATATGTTCCCTTTCTAATTCTGCTATGTTCCTGTAATACTCAATCATTGAATTATTTAAATCAGTAAAGCCCTTACTAATTAAGTATATATGTGCTAGTCCACCTCCTGAATATGCATATGCGAATTCTCTTGATGTGCCCGTTGGATTTTCAGAAGATTCTACTTTCTGAATCGAATATCTAGTCTCGTAATCCCTCAAAGAAACTATATCCCCTCTCGATGCAGCGTCAGAAATAACACTTCTGGCTTCATCCAAATAATTTATCCAATTTTCATTATAGTTTACCCATCCTTTTAAAGATGAGTACCAAACGCCTGCAAACTCAGCTCCCCCCTCTTCAAGCCATACGGGTCCAACTAAATTTACTCCCTCGTTGTCATCAACATTTCTAAATTGTGTCATGTTGATACCAAAATTCTCAGTTTCTTCGAAATAAAACTTATGAGAATTTTGGTGGATGTGAAAAAATTCATGGTAAGCAACCCTATAACCTGCACCATTTTGTTCTTCATCACTCCAGAAAATTTCAGAAAGTCTAAATTCTCCACCATTATGTAATACATATTGTGTAACCGTTGCAGCAGCCATTTGTTGAAGATCAAAACAGCTTGAATCGTCTGTAAAGGGTGAGTAGTCTGAGCAAATAGTTTCTACATCTGAATTTTGAGTATGGAATATCCAAGCATTTACTGGGACAATTTGACCCAGTTTTTCTTTCGCGTCAGACAAAACAGCATTGACCAAATCTACTCCAAAAGTAGTAACCCCGTTATAGGCATTAACACAGGAATTTTGGTCTGTCCCATCCGATTGCCATCCGTATGTGTAATAAGAATAATCACCATTGACATAATCTGCATCAGGCTTACTTGAGTAAGAAACTTCTTTACAATTTGTACCTAAATAAGTTGAACTCACTAATGGTTGTGCTTCAAAAACAGCATTGTAACTTTTAGATTGAGTAACATCTATATCAATCGG
>CAYSNJ010000018.1:0-11807 GCA_964432535.1 uncultured Flavobacteriaceae bacterium
TGAAGAACAATAGGTTAATGGAACAAATAGTAAAATAAGAAGTAGCTTTTTCATAATATTAAATTTATGACAATTAAATTTGATTGTAATATTAAATTTTTTTGCAAATTACATTTTTAAAATTTTAATAATGTTAATTTCCTTAAAGATTCCAGAAAATAAGAGAATATTTGAAGTGGCTTTTGCTCAAAAGAACAACCAAATGTTAAACATCTAAAAATTAAATTTTTTTTCTAGTGAATGTTAGATATGTAAAATAAAATAATAATAATACAATGATTTCCCAATTTAAAATATAGAATGGCCAATCTCCGAACACTAGTGGATTATTTATTTTTGGAGAATCAGATAAGTACATGTAATTAGATCCAGATCCAATTATAAAATTCAATGGCATTACAATAAGCATCAAAACATTTAGAATTAAAAATGTCGATAACCACGAATACTTAGACAACTTCATTTCGAGGTGATAAAACATATATAAAGGTATAAGTATAATGATTCCATGAGTTATATAATATTCTAAATACATAAAGATTCCTCCATCATAATAATTAATTTGGGGTGTTAAAATTGCCATTAATCCACCCAGAAAACCACAATAAAATAGGAATTCAAAAAGTTTATTGTTTTTTGGGATAAAAAGGATAACACAGAGAATTAAATTTGAAATTGAGCATAAATGCAGAGGAAGATCTTCATTTAACCTCCAATTATTATTAAAAATATCAATTAAATGACCATAGAAAGTTAAGATTATAGCTAATATGCATATCACTTTTGCTAAAGCTAGTTTTGTGCTTTTATTTAGATATTTACCTACAACTAAAATTGACACTATTATGATAAAAGAAATTGTTAAATTCAATAAACCTTCAAAAGATTGAATATCAATTATGTAGTGATTATTTTTATTAAAAAATAAATTATCCATACATAAAGTTAGTTAACTTAAAATAATTAAAATAATTAAAATTTATGATTATAAACTTATTTTAAATAGCTTAACATCCGTCTTTGCTTGAATTTGAATATTTTATACTCCATTATTAAATTAGAATATATACTTTCTTTACTATTTCCAAATGACTTATCTGCTTGAATTACATCTTTAAAGCATGCGAGCACTCATATCTTTTTGTGTTTTCTTATTGAACTTTTGACTAAATATTAAGCTGAGCTTCGATTCCGTATACATACCTTTACACAAAAATATTTAATGTTAAAACCATTTTCTGATTTAGGAATTTCCCTCGAATTACAACAAGTCCTTGTTGATTTAAACATTACGATTCCCACAGACATTCAAAAGAAAACAATCCCAGTGGTGCTAAATCAAACAGAAGATGTTGTCGCATTGGCAAAAACAGGAACGGGAAAAACTGCTGCATTTGGATTGCCTTTATTGCAATTGATTGACATTGAAAACAAAGAAATTCAAGCATTGATATTAGCACCTACTCGAGAACTAGTAAATCAAATTCATTCTAATTTAATGGATTTTACTACCGATATTACTAAAATCTCAATTACAGTAGTATGTGGAGGAATTCCCGTAAAACCGCAAATAGAACTCTTAACAAACCCTACACATATTGTTGTTGCCACTCCAGGACGCTTAATTGACCTAATCAAGCAAAGAGCAATAGATATTAAAAATATAAAGTATTTAGTGTTAGATGAAGCCGATGAAATGGTGAGCACTTTTAAAGAAGATTTGGATATAATTATAAAAGAAATTCCCAAAAAAAGAAGAACACTTTTATTTACAGCGACTCTTTCTGGAGCAATAAAACAATTGATACAAAACTATATGTCAAAGCATGTTATACGACTAAAAGTAGACATGGAAATAACTGGAAATCTAAATATTGATCACCACTATATGATAGTAGAACCCATCGAAAAACTAGATGTTTTAATGCATTTTTTAAGTTCTAGATTAGGACAGCGTGGTTTGATTTTTTGTAAAACGAAGGCGGCAGTTAATAAACTTGGAAAAAATTTAGCCATTAATAAATTTTCATCAGGTTCAATTCATGGAAGTCTAAACCAGGGTATTCGAGACCGAATCATGGGGCAGTTTAGAGAAGGATATATCGATATTTTGATTGCCACCGATCTTGCAGCCCGTGGAATTGATATAAAAGAAATTTCCTATGTAATCAACTATCATTTGCCTGATACTTACGACACCTATGTTCATCGTAGTGGACGAACAGCAAGAGCAGGAGAAAAAGGTTTTTCATTAACAATACTTCAAGAAGAGGAAGTGAAAGACATAGCCAATTTTGAAAAAGAATTGGGAATAAAATTCAATGAACTCAAAAAAGGAGATGCTCAAAGCATAGAAGAAAATAATGGTTTATTATGGGCTAAGAAAATATTCAAAACAAAACCCAATCGAATGATTTCAGATGCCTTCAGACATAAGATTAGTAGTATTTTTCAACATTTGACCAAAGAAGAACTTATTGACAAATTATTGGGAAATTACTTGATGAATACAAAGACCCAACTTCCAAAAAAGACTCTTATAAAAAAGAATGAAAATCATTAATTATTATGGCAAATAGTATCAAAGAGCAGCAGGATATTTTAGTGAAATTAAATATTCACGAACTAAACCCCATGCAAGAGGAAGCTATTGCTGTAATCGAATCGACAACCAATACTATTTTGTTGTCCCCAACTGGAACTGGAAAAACATTAGCTTTTTTATTACCTCTTATCAAAGCACTAGATTCCAATTCTAATGAAGTACAAGCACTGATTATTGTTCCTTCGAGAGAACTTGCTATACAAATAGAACAGGTAGTGCGAAGTATGGGTTCTGGATATAAGGTTAATGCAGTCTATGGGGGACGTCCCATGTCAAAAGATAAAATTGAAATTAAGCATGTTCCAGCTATTCTAATTGGAACTCCAGGTCGGATTGCCGACCATTTTAATGCAGATCGATTTTCTAAAAAAAGCATAAAATGCCTTATTTTGGACGAGTTTGATAAGTCACTTGAAGATGGTTTTGAAGAGGAGATGCGACAGATAATTAGTAAGTTAACTCATATTAATAAACGAGTGTTAACCTCAGCTACAAAAACCCTAAAAGTGCCTGACTTTGTTCGCTTAGATCAACATAAAACAATAAATTATTTACAAGAACAAATCGTCTCTAAATTAAAGGTCAAAACTGTCCTTTATAACTCAAAGAGTAAATTACTAACGCTTTTGGATTTAATTGAATATCTAGGAAATCAAAATGGAATTGTATTTTGTAATTTGAGAGAAAGCATCGATACTATTAGTCATTTTTTAAAAAAACATAAATTAAATCATAGCTGTTTTTCTGGAGCAATGGAGCAAAGAGAGAGAGAGAGAGCTTTAATTAAATTCAGAAACGGTACCAATTCCATTTTAATTGCTACGGATTTAGCTTCAAGAGGACTAGATATTCCTGAATTAAAATTTATCATACATTTCGAAATGCCACGTGCAGAAGAAGAGTTTATTCATCGAAATGGAAGAGCAGCTAGGGTTTATTCCAAAGGAACAGCCTATGTTATTAAAGGAAAAAAAGAAGATTTGCCAGAATATTATAAAAATTCACAAGTGGTAAACATTTCTAAAAAAGCAGTTAGTAAGCCTCAGTTTTGGGAAACCTTATTTATTTCTGGAGGTCGAAAAGATAAAATTTCAAAAGGGGATATTGCAGGACTCTTTTTTAAACAAGGAAAAATAAATAAAGACCAATTGGGAATGATTGAGTTAAAACAAGATTGTGCTTTTGTTGCAGTGCCTAAATCCATTGCTTATAACTTGGCAATAAAATTAAACAACTCAAAACTCAAAAAGAAAAAAGTACGAGTAACGGTTTTATAAATTCATTTCAAACCACCACACTAAAATCCGACTCTTCTTATTTCCTATATCCATAGGAATAATATAATGGTTCGCTTTCTCTTTTTTTAAGTACTTTTCAATAATAATAAGGGTATCCTTTTTTGATACAAGAGAAGAAAATATTTTTACTTGAGATTTAAAACCTACACTTTCTTTTATTAATCTTTTAATAAAAAGAGTTTCACCACCATTACACCATAACTCGTTTGCTTGTCCCTCAAAGTTTAGTAAGTAGTTATTCAGATCCACTGAGTTACCCAAATTACTTTGTTTTTTGAGAGATCCCTTAATAGCTTGAGCTTTGGAGCTGTGAAATGGCGGATTACAAATCGAAAAATCAAACTGCTCTTTCTTATTAATGATGTTTTTAAAAAGGAAACTTTTATTCTCTTGGTGACGTATTTCAATTTTATCTTTTAGACCATTTGTCATCTGAATGTTTTCTTTTGCAATTTTCACAGCAGATATTTTACATTCAGCTCCTATCATCGACCAGTTAAAATGTTGTGTACCCAATATACAATAGATACCATTTGCTCCAGTACCGATGTCAAGCCCTCTTAATTTTTTTCCTTTCTCAATATTAAATTTTCCTAATAGAAAATCTTGCAAATTTAGCAGATAGTCTATCCGACCAGGTATTGGTGGGATTAAGTAGCCTTTAGGTAAATTATAATCATCAAGTTTAAAATCTGAGAGTAATATTGCTTTATTTAATGCGTATACCGCTGTTGAATCACTAAAATTAATAGTTTGTTGACTAGAAGGACTCAAAACGATATGTTTTCCTAGCAAAGAATACGCTTTTGAATATTTCTTAAGGTCATATCTTTCTCGGTAAGGGTTTTCTGAATGCATTTTGGTAAAGTTAGTCTACTTTTTATATTATGGGATGCACTAAATCTTTTGTCAGAAATATAAAAGTCAATTTACAAATGGATTTTGAAGCGTAATTAATGCCCTAAAATTCTCAAAAAAAACGAAAACGGATAAATATTTACTAAATTGATGTTTAAATATTAAATTAATGAATAATTTAAGAAGTGTTTTTCAAGCTCTATTTATAGTTATAATATTAACTGGATGTAATAACAAAGAGACTACGATATTTGAGGTGACTTACGACTCTACTCTAGGTTTGAATGGTTATGATGGTCGACTTTTGTTAATGATAACTAAAGATTCACTCAAAGAGCCACGCTTTAATATTAACGATTCTAATGAAACAGGTATAATTATCGGTAAAAATGTTCAGCAGTGGAATCCAGGTCAAAAAGAATTATTTAATTCTTCTACAAAGGCGTATCCAATTGAAGAATTAAACCAACTAAAATCAGGTACTTATTTTGTTCAAGCCTTACTCCATAAATACGATACTTTTAATTTATCAAACGGACATACTGTTCAACTCCCTATGGATCAAGGAGAAGGACAACACTGGAATATCAGTCCGAACAACATTTACAGTAAACCCATTAGAATAGAGTTTGATAAAAAGAGTAAAAATCCCGTGGAGATTATAATTACTGAAGAGATTCCTAAAATAGAACCTGTTGAGGATTCTAAATATATAAAGCATGTTAGAATTAAAAGTGATCTACTCTCAGAGTTTTGGGGAAGACCAATGTATCTTCAAGCCAATGTTTTGATTCCAGAAGACTTCGATAAAAAAAGTAATACCAAGTATCCATTAATGGTTTTTCATGGGCACTTCCCAAAAACGATTGGTGGATTTCGAACCACTCCTCCTATTGCAAATGAAAAGGATACAATTTTCAGCAGTAGGTTTGGTATTACAGGTTACAAATACATACAAGAAAAGGAAGCATTCGATTTCTACAAGGATTGGGTGTCAAAAGATTTTCCTAGATTTCTCGTGATAGAAATTCAACACCAAAACCCCTACTACGATGATTCTTATGCAGTAAATTCTGCTAATCTTGGTCCTTATGGGGATGCAATTACTTACGAACTTATTCCACAAATTGAAAAATTATTCAATGGTGTTGGAGAAGGCTGGGGTCGTTTTTTATACGGAGGGTCAACTGGTGGATGGGAAGCATTAGCTGTTCAAGTTTTTTATCCTAAACAATATAACGGATGCTATGCTGCATGTCCAGATCCAATTGATTTTAGAGCCTATACTGTAGTTGATCTTTATAAAGATGAAAATGCTTACTATAAAACCGGAAATTTCAGGAAGATACTTCGACCTGGAATGAGAGACGGAAAAGGACATATCAAAACACAATTGATAGATATGAACAGAAGAGAATTTATATTGGGAGATAAAGGCAGATCTGGAGACCAATGGGATATATGGCAAGCGGTTTATTCACCAGTTGGAGAAGATGGGTACCCCAAACCTATATGGGATAAAATTACAGGGGATATTGATCATGATGTTGCAAACTATTGGAAAGAAAATTATGACTTAAGAAATATTATGGAAAGAGATTGGGATAAAATTGGAAAGGATCTCGAAGGGAAAATAAATATCTATTGTGGAGATATGGACAATTATTATTTAAATAATGCAGTTGTACTCACAGAAGAGTTTTTAGAATCTACAAAAAATCCCTACTATGGAGGTGAGGTTGATTATGGAGATAATGCTGAACACTGCTGGAATGGAGATCAGGAAAACCCAAATTATATTTCACGTCTTCGCTACAACACTATGTATCTTGATAAAATAAAAGACCGATTAAAAAAAACTGCCCCGAGAAACCACATGCTCAAAAACTGGGGGTTTTAAAATTGTTTTTTTTATAGAATATTTGGTCAATCTTTTTTCACAAAAATCATACAGTGCTGCCAAGGAAGGTTATCTATATTTTCTTTAAGTTTAAAACCAGCAGCTTCCATTTCCTTGACAGATTGTTTTTCAGTCATTTTGTGTATTTTTTTGATAGGAACTTTTGAGTCTTCACTCCTATATTCAATTAAAAATAACTGTCCATTGGGCTTCAATGCGTTTTTTATGGAAGCAATCATTTCTACTGGAAAATTAAACTCATGATACACATCAACCATTAAAATTTTGTTGACGGAGTTTTTAGGTAAATGAATACTTTTTTCACTTCCAAGAATTGTTTCAATGTTTCTAATTTTATTTGACTCTTTAGTCTTTTTAATTTTCATCAACATTTCAGGTTGAATATCCACTGCATAGACAATACCATTTTTTACTAGTGGAGCCATTTTAAAAACATGATATCCTGAACCAGCTCCAATGTCGGCAATAGTATCATTGGATTTAATATTCATGTTTTGAATCAAATTAGAAACATCCTCCTCTTTTTCTCGATCGGATCTTTCTAGCCAACCAATTCCTTCAAACCCCATTACATAGGCAATTTCTCTTCCCATATACCACTTTCCAATTCCGTTAAAATCTCCCCTTTTAAAAGTGTAATTTTTATCATTATTTAATTCTTGTGCTACACATTCATTTGATTGGAAAAATACAGCAAATAGAGATAAAAAAATATTCAATTTTTTCATATAAATAAATTTAGGACAATTTTTGTGTGTAATAGATAAAAATAAGGAAAACCAAACAGGGAAAAACTATTATAGATCTTTTTTAATTTCTTCTAACTCTATACTTAATTCATTAAATCTATTATATGCGTCATTACCTAATTTTTGATCCGCTTTTGTAATCATATTATACAAATATTTAAGTTGATCTATCAGCATTGGCTGCATGTAAGTTCCCTCCTTTGTAATTAACAAACCTAATTTTTCTTTTAATATATCAGATTTATTTTTCGAAATCGAGTTTTCTATTTTTTCCAAAATTTGTTTTGCTTCACGGATTTTATAAATTAATTTTAATTGTAGTTCTTCAAGTTTTATTAAATCATCTACATTCGTTTTTGTGTTAGGGTCCTTTAGAATCAGTATCTCATCTTCTAAGAAATGATTTTTATCAACTGAAACTTGAACTTTGTATTTTCCTGGCTTTACAAGTGGACCACGAATATTTTTTTCTTTGTCTTTATCTAAAACTCCTTGATGTCTTAAATCCCATCGGAATCGATTAAATCCTTTTTTGGTAGTCACTTTTGATGTTTTATTTGATACAAATTCATTTAATCCCATGTTGTAATCGTTTTTTTGATTTACGTCAATATTTTTATTAGTGAAAGTGTTTACAACATTTCCATTTTCATCAATGAATGAAATTAAAATGGTTTTATATTTTTCATTATCAAGATAGTAGTCTATAAAAACTCCTGGTTTTAAATAATCATTTATATTAACATTAGGTACTCTATACCTATACCTAATTGTTTCCGAGGGTTCGATTATTTTAGGTTTTTTAGGATCAATCTCATATCTCAAAAAATTTATATCATCCATAATCCAAAAAGACCTTCCCATCGTTGATAATACAATATCGTCTCTATGAATTTTCATGTCAGTTATTGGGGTGACAGGTAGATTTTTCTGAAATTTAAGCCAAGAATCTCCTGAATCTTTAGAAATATAAATACCAAATTCTGTTCCTGCATATAGTAATCCTTCTCTAATCGGATCCTCCCTGACAACTCTTACAGGAAAATCATTTGGAATCCCCTCGACTACTAGTTTCCATGTTTTTCCATAGTTATTTGTACGATATATATACGGAGACCAGTCCCCTAATTGATATCTTAAAATAGTTATGTAGGATATAGCTGGATTATGTTTAGATGGTTCCACAGAATCTACTCTACCCCCTTTTAAAAGAGATTTGGGAGTTACATTTTTCCAGTTTACTCCACCATCTCTTGTTAAATGAATAAGTCCATCATTTGACCCTACCCATATCTGATCTTTTTCAATAATAGATTCTCTGATTGAATAAATTGTACTAAAAAATTCTTCACCTGTAACATCTCTTGTAATTGGAGATCCTGAAATTACTTGTTTTGATTGATCAAACTCAGTTAAATCTGGAGAAATCACTTCCCAAGTAGCACCTTCATTTGTGGTTTTATGTAAAAATTGGGAACCGTGGTATATTACTTTTTCATCATGGGGAGAGATATGAATTGGAGAAACTCTTTGAAATCGATATTTTAAATCTTTTGGATTATGACCATACATATTTTGAGCACCTACGTAAAATCGCTTTTCTTGACCTGTTTTTTTATTATAAACACTAAATCTTCCTTTACAATTTGAATAGACTATATCTGGATTTCCGGGCAAAGGGACTGCAGGTCCAGTCTCACATCCACCTGTTGAAAGAATCCATGCATTTGGTCCTGCTTGTATTGGATACGGTGGTTGACTCGGAACAGAAATAGTGCTATAATTATCCTGTTGTCCTCCATAAAGCCAATACGGAAATTGGTTATCAACCTCAACTTGATAGATTTCCGCTGTAGGCTGATTGAATTGTGTAGTCCAAGTCTTCCCTGAATTAAAAGTAATATTTACTCCTCCATCATTTGATTGTATCCAAATATTATCATGTTTAGGGTTTATCCAAATATCATGATTGTCTCCATGAGGTGTACTTTTGATATCCCATGTTTTTCCTGCATTTTTGGATACCATAAATTTATTAGCATTTGAATATATTAAATCTGCATTATTTGGATTAGCATATATATTACAATAATAAAATGGTCTATTTAGAAGCTCTTTTCTTTGATTCATTAATTTAAAACTTTCTCCTTTATCGTATGAAATATAAACCCCACCTTGTTTCTTGTCAGCTTCTATGACTGCATATAACCTATTGGGATCTGCTGCGGAGACAGCTAAGTCAATTTTACCCACGATTCCATCTGGAAGACCATTAGAGAGAATACTCCAAGTTTTTCCAGCATCAATTGATTTGTATATTCCCCCCCTTTCAGATCCACTTATAATTGTCCATGGCTTACGATCAACTTTCCAAGAGGCAGCATAAATTATATCTGGGTTCTCTGGAGAAAATTCAACATCAACAATCCCAATCTTATCAGAAATAAATAAAATTTTACTCCATGATTTACCTGCATCTGAAGACTTGAATAGTCCTCTTTCAATATTCGAGTTAAAAGGTTGTCCTATTGCAGCCGCGTAAACAATATTTGGGTTTTTTGGATGTACTTTAATGGCACCAATTTGACCACTATTCTCAAGACCTATATATTCCCAACTAGAACCAGCATCATTTGACTTATAAACCCCTTTTCCAATAATTACATTTGATCTAATTCCGTCTGAACCAGTTCCAACATAAATGATTGATGGATCGGCTTGAAAAATATCAATAGAGCCTATTGATGGTGTCTTAAAATAACCATCACTAATGTTTTTCCAACTCAATCCTCCATCCAGTGTTTTCCATACTCCGCCACCAGTAGTTCCCATGTAAAATGTAAATTGTTCGTTGATAACACCACAAACAGTGGTAGATCTGCCACCTCGTGTTGGACCTACATTTCTATACTTTATGTCTTCAAACTCAATTTCAGATTTATCTTGTGCATTTAAAATATTTACAAATGAAATAAACAATGCAGATAGAAAAAATATAATATTTGAATTCTTTTTCATTTTGATATTTTAATGATTTGTTTATTAAAAATAAGAAAATATTACTGATAACCTATCTTAAAAGTAGATGTTGTATTTAGATTTCACTCTAAACAAATCAACAGGTACAATATTAATATTGAATAAAATACAATGGAAAAATAACTGATAGTTTTTTAAAGGTAAATATTATTTAATCTGGAACATATCCTGACTCTCCACCAGTATTATCCTGGAACATTAGCCTTAATGTAACAATACTTGGCTTAGATAATACTGGAGCTATATAATTATTAAAAAGAGCATATCCAAGAGGATTATTTTGTTGAATTCCTTCAGGAGTATTAGCATTATTACTCCATTCTGGTTCAAGTGACCCTCCATCCCAAAGTTGTGTCCCAAATCCCCACATTCCAAAAGTTAGTAAATATTGGTACTCTACAAGCATTTTATCAAAATTTTCAGAATTATTAATATCACCACCATAGTCATCAATTCCAAAAACACCATTTTCATAAGCTTCTTTCATTGCAAGAAATAGTTCTGTTCCCGATAAATCTTCTTCTTCGTCCATATTCAATGCCGAGAGAGAACCATCTACGGCACCTCTAGTTCCAAGAGATTGTATAGTGTGTAATAAGTGTTCAAATACTTCTGTAATAACATTATCTCCGCTTAGTTCCGAATTATCAGGAGACATATACCAAATCATGTCTTTTAACACCATGGAATCATTTAATGAACACAATCCTGAATAACCATTACATCCTTCATCAGTAAGTGGGTTTGGTGTGTACTGATCAGCATTTCCATAGCCAATCCTCTGCCCAGTCGGAAGTCCTTCATGAAAACCTGTTTCGCCCAAAAGAATTCTAATCATTTTTTCTTGAGCAGTAGTATTAATTCCTGGTGCATCTTTATTAACTAATAACTTGTAAAATTGAGCAACTTTCTTAGCAAATTCATCAGAAACTGCTGGTTGCCCTCCTGCTGCTCCAGCAACAAGAAATTTCATTCCATAAACATCCAGAGATCTATCAAACCACTCAGATATATTATTATTTGCAACTAACTGACCACTTGAATAGTAGTTTGTTGCAACTTGAATAATTTGAAAATTAGCCGTAAGTGTAATATCTGAACTTAATGTAAAACTAATTACATTCGATGTTTCTTCACTTCCAGTCCAGCCTATAAATTCATATCCATCAGCTGCTGTTGCGGTAATTGATATAACTGTACCTTCATTTAATGTTCCTCCAGAAGTGGAAACAGCACCACCGGTTCCTGCTGTTATTGTAGCTGTAAACTGAGTTTCTGCTACTTGAAAATTAGCCGTAAGTGTAATATCTGAACTTAATGTAAAACTAATTACATTC
>CAYSNJ010000018.1:11907-20417 GCA_964432535.1 uncultured Flavobacteriaceae bacterium
CCAGTCCAGCCTATAAATTCATATCCATCAGCTGCTGTTGCGGTAATTGATATAATTGTACCTTCATTTAATGTTCCTCCAGCATTAGAAATAGCTCCTCCAGTTCCTGCTGTTATTGTAGCTGTGAACTGAGTTTCTGCTACTTCAAGTAATTGAAAATTAGCTGTAAGAGTTATGTTTGAATATAATGTAATATTAATCACATTTGATGTTTCTGCACTACCAGTCCAACCTGTAAATTCGTATCCATTGTTAGGAGTTGCAGTTATTGATATAACAGTACCTTCATTTAAAGTTCCTCCGGGTGTGGATACAACTCCTCCTGCACCAGCGTTTATGGTAGCTGTAAATTGTTTAACAATAATTTCATCCTCGGCCGAAGATGAGCAGGATGTAAAAATTAAAGCTATAATCGAAATAAATATTTTAAATTTTAAATTCATATGTTTTAAATTTAACTATTTTTTTTAAAATTCCAATTATTTAACCATGTAAAGTATTTGTAAACAGATACTTGCGTTATTAAAGTGAATAATTTGATTTTGAATGCAATTTAATCTTCATTTATACAAAAATATTTCATTTTTAAAACTTATTTACAAGAACTAAAATGCATATTTTATTTATAAAAATTAATAGCCACCCTTTCTATTGGAGGGCCTTTGTGAAGGCCAATTCATTTTTTTTCCTGTTCTTTTATCCAAAGGAAGAATACTCTTTTCTCGTGAAGTAGTTTGTTGATCTTCTGATGCCATGTAGGTCAATATAGCTGTAAGAATGACATTACTTCTAACATCATCAAAAATAATCTTATCATATGTATCTCGGTTGGTATGCCACGTATAGTTTCTATAGGACCAATCTAAAGAACTCAGACTGAAAGCCGGAACTCCAGCTGCAACAAAAGAGGCATAGTCTGAACCTCCTCTTGAAGGGGAACCAGGGAAAATAGTTTCGATATGTTTATTTATTTGTTCAGGTACTTTATTTAACCACCTTCCTATATAATCATATGAGTTTAAAAATCCTTGTCCAGAAATGTTGACAACTCTTCCTGTCCCATTATCTTGATTAAACACAGCTTGAATATTTTTAATAATATCAGGATGATCTTCAACAAAAGCCCTTGATCCGTTAAGTCCTTGTTCTTCACTTCCCCAGTGCCCCACAAGAATTGTTCTTTTAGGATTTGGGTATACTTTTTTCAATACTCTCATTGCTTCCATCATAACAAGTGAACCAGTACCGTTATCAGTAGCTCCTGTCCCACCATCCCATGAATCAAAATGAGCAGATAAAATCACATACTGATCCGGATTTTCAACACCTTTGATTTCTCCAATTGTGTTGAATGTAGGAACTTCTCCCAATTCTTTTGATTTAGAGTTAATTTCTAATATCGGATTTTCACCTCTCAAAGTCAATCTGTAGATCATTGTATAATCCTCCAACTCAAGATCAATTGTAGGAATTTTTTTAGTTCTAGCACTAAAAATTTTATTTACCCCAAAGCCTTTTGACCAATATGAGCTAATTATTGCAGCTGCACCATGCTCTTCAAGTGGTTTATGAATATTTCTTCTAGAATAACCTGTGTTTCTTATATTTTGATTCCATAATTCTGAAGACTTTTTTCTTTCTAATTTCATTTTTTCAAAAGAATCTTGAGTGGCAAATTCTTTCCAGTTATAATCAGGCCTACCCGTGGGTTCTAGTTTGGAAATTAAAACTATTTTATTTTTCACTGACGGTAACCATTTAACAAAGTCTAATGAATCTTTTATTTCAGGAATTACTATAACCTCAGCTCGAATACCTTTGTCAGATGTGGAGGGACTCCAAGCTAATTGCGTTCCTTTTAGTGACTGTACCCTTGGATGAACCATATCAATATGAGTAATACCTCTCTCCCATCCCCGCCATGTTCCAAACTTCTCACTTCTTGAATTAATCCCCCATTGTTTATATTTATTTACTGCCCAGTCATGAGCATTTTTCATTTGGGGAGTTCCAACCAAACGAGGTCCAATTCCATCTAAAAGTTCCTGACCTAAAATCTCAAGTTGAGAATTTTTTGATGCTTCCTCGATGATTAAATTAATTATAGATTCGTTTTGAGCTCTTATGTTAGAGTTGTATACTAATACTAAAAAAACAATAAGTATGTGTATATTTTTCATTGTTGTAAATTGATTTGATTAATTTTTTTGTTATCAAAGGTTAAAGCTCCAATATTATTAATTAAACCTTTAATCCAGGGACCCTGATATATATCTTTAGTATTTAGATATTCTTTATTAGGAGGCCAAGTAACAAATCTGTATTTTTTATTACTTTTTAACTTGATAATAATTTTTTTATCCTTAACAATCAATATTTCTATAACACCGTTAATCAGAGATTTATCTTTATCAATCCTAAAAAGAAACTGATTCTTCATTGAGTGATTAATACCATTTACAATATAATCTTCTTCTAATTCAATTGGCTGATCAAATATTAGTGTAATTTCTTTTTCTCCACTGTAATATGCATTAAGTAATTGTGGAGGAGTAATTATGAATGAAGATTTTTCTCCAAATAAATCTCTAGAGACAAGTGGTAATATTCGTTTTGCAAACTCTCTATAACCCTCATATGAAAAATGACAACCATCATGACCTAAAACAGCTGTGGTAGACATTATTTCAACATGATCATATTTTTTGAAAATTTGATTTTGAGTTTCCCGAATTTCAGACTGAAAAGCTTCTCCACACCCCGGATAAATTTGAAATATATATATTTTCTTAAGTCCCTTATATACTCTTTTCCAATCAGAATTTAATATATCAAAATTATCTTCATAAGACAACGATTTTTCCAAAGTAGCATCCGATTCTCCTTGGTGGTAAAAAATAGCTTTAATATTGTCTTTAAGTTTTGCTTGATCAACTCTGTAAGCTAATCTACCAAAACTTGTTTCTAAGGAATTTTTTTCTGGGTACAACATGTTTTCTTCAATAGTTGAAGAACCGCTACCACCATTTATAATGCATACGGGTATTTGATGCTTTTCAATTAATAATTTTGATAATTCCATTCCCCATGCACCAATTCCATGATCTATTTTAGTAGTCCATCCACCACCATTGTCTCTCCAGTCGTCCTCTGAACATGATATACAATTACCAGTTGCCAGGCCCCATCTAATCTTTTTATCATCTTCAGAATAAGTTTCATAACCTGTTTTTACTCCGAAACTTCTTGCGAATGGACTTGAATAAATAGATTTCTTACTACTAGCGTGTGAATTGGATTGACCTGTTATTATATAAGCGTCTCCACAAACTACATTATTTGCCTCGAATAAAAGGTTTTGTATATTTTCTTTCTTTGCAAATATTTTAAAACTATATTGAAAAAGACCCGCCTCAATAGTGGCGTTAAAATCAAACTTATTATTGATAATTTCAATATTTTTCTCACCGTAAATTAATCCATCTTTATAAATTTTTAAACTAAACTGCTCATAATTATTATCTAAAATATTTCCAGAAAAAGAAACTGATGCTATATTGTTATTGTCTCTAGCAAACAACTGATTGTCTTCAGGAAAATTATTAAGATTAATTTGTCCAAAAATTAAATTTGGAATAAATATTAAAAAAAGAAGTAATTTTTTCATTCCATTGTCAATAATAATGCCATTAAATTAATCCCGTACCACAAATTTCCCAATCTTAAATTTTCATTTGCAGCATGCTGATTATTGTCGTGATTAACCATATTTACTGATATTCCTGGCTTTTTAAGAACTTCAAAAATAATTTCATAAATCCTGTTTGAGCCACCAGAACTTGAAAGTAATACAATATTTGGATTCAAATGCTCTTTCACAGACTCAATAATTGGTTTTATAATAGCATTATCCATATCTATTTTTCCAGCAGGAAAACCATTTGGGTTCCTTTTGATTTTTACAATTTTTGGGTATGTATTTCTAACTTTTTTATCTGGATCTTCATAAGTTATGTACCAACCTTGACTTCGTATATGATCTTCGACCAAATCAATCATTTTATCAGGGTCATTTCCTTTAACTAATCTCATTCCAAGGGTTGCAATGGCTTTTGATGGAATTACATTTCTAGATTTCTCACCAACATTTCCACTTGAAAGTCCTCTAATTGTTAAACTTGGAACTAGTACTCTTTCAAATAAATTCTGATTGTTCCCTTCAGTATATGTCAAGTCCAATTCCTTTTTAAGATACTTATCAATATTAGGAATATTATTAATTTGCTCCCTCTCGTATTTTGAAATTGGAGTGACTGAATCATAAAAACCATCAATTAAAACAGTTCCATCCTCCGATTTCATACTCGTTAGAAGTCTAGCAAGCATTTGACCTGGTACTGGTGCCCAATTTCCATAATGTCCACTATGTAAAGAGGCGTTTGCTCCAAAAACAGTTAGTTCTAGGCTGGTAACTCCCCTACCTCCAAATTTAAACTGAGGTTGTCCGGTTTGAAAAACTGCTCCATCATTCAATAGCCAAACATCAATATCATCAAATAATTCAGAATACTTTTCAAGATAATCCATAACATTAGGAGAACTTGATTCTTCTTCACCATCAAAAAATAATTTAATATTTGAAGAAAATGGTATTTCTGAGTTATTTAAAGCATCAATTGCAGACCAAAGTGTTAGAAAAGGTGCCTTATCATCACTTGCAGATCTTGCATAAACCCTCCATTCCTTCTCAATTTTATCACCTGATTTTGGAAAATCAATTTTTTTCCCACCTTTACTCATCGCCTTATCATATAAAGTAGGATTAAAAGGACCATGTTTCCATGCTTCAGGATCTACAGGCTGTCCATCATAATGAATATAAAAACAATATGTTCTCTTAGCTCCTGGAACTAGTCTTTCTCCATAAACAATTGGGGGTGCATCAGGCAACTCTAATAATTGCATTTCAAATCCACGATTAGAAAAACTATTTTTTAAAAATTCTGCATTTTTATTAATGTCATTAATGTTTGAGGCATGGTTAGGTAGTTTTAAAAATTCGGCATATTCATTAATCATATCTGCACCATTATCTTCTATCCATTTTGTCGAAGCATCAACAGCTTTATTTTGACTCAATAATAAAATAGGGTAAAGTAAAAAAGAAAGAAAAAAAATTCTCATAATGTATAAATTTTATTAAAATTAATAAAAAATTTGAGTAATCAATATCCCTCCTTTCCTTTCAATAAAACATATCTAATCTTAATAATACACAGGCTGGTCACAAAACCTTTCTAATTTGGACACGTTCCCCAGACAGGTTTGTTAGCGTCTGTTAAAGCTGAATTAGCTGCAAAATTTGTAGGTTCTGAAGTAATATTTGAAACACACCAACCTGTTAGACCTTGATTGAATGCAGTTGCACCATCAAACATATAATCCATATCAATCACACTAGAAGTATTCCAACTACCTATATTCTGATTAAATGAAGTTGCTCCAACAAACAACGCTCTCATATTAGTCACTATAGAAACATCCCAGTCTCCTATATCTTGATTAAAAGAAGTAGCATTTGCAAATACAGTTTGCATATTAGTCACTTTAGAAACATCCCAGTCTCCTATATCTTGATTAAATGCTGTTGCCCCATAAAACATATTCCCCATAAGTGTAATATTTGAAGTATCCCAGTCTCCTATATCTTGATTAAATGCTGTTGCCCCATAAAACATACTCTGCATAGCAGTAACAATCGAAGTATTCCAGCTTCCTATATCTTGGTTAAATGCTGTTGCCCCATAAAACATACCACTCATATCTGTAACACTTGAAGTGTTCCAATTTCCTATATCTTGATTAAAAGCAGTTGCTCCATTAAACATTCCACCCATATTAGTCACACTTGAAGTATTCCAATTCCCTATATCTTGATTAAATGCAGTTGCTTCTTGAAACATATTCCCCATAAAAGTCACACTTGAAGTATTCCAACTCCCTATATCTTGATTAAATGCAGTTGCTTCATGAAACATACTATTCATATCCGTAACACTAGATGTATCCCAACTTCCAATGTCTTTATTAAATGCAGTTGCTTCATAAAACATATAATTCATATCCGTAACACTAGAAGTATCCCAATTTCCAATATCTTGATTGAATGCAGTTGCTGAATTAAACATTCCATTTATATTAGTAACATTAGAAGTATTCCAACTCCCTATCTCTTGATTAAATGAATTAGCTATTAAAAACATTAATGACATATCAGTCACACTTGAAGTATCCCAATTTTCAATATTTTGATTAAAAGCAAAAGCACTTCGGAACATCCCCCTCATATTAGTAACATTAGAAGTATTCCAATTGCTTATGTCTTGATTAAAATCCATTCCTTCTGTTGAATCCTCTTTCCATCCCCAGAACATTTGCAACATATCGTTCACACTTGAGGTATCCCAGCTTCCTATATTTTGATTAAAAGAGATTGCTCGCTGAAACATCTGTCTCATACTCGTCACGTTAGAAGTGTCCCAACTACCAATGTCTTGATTGAATTCTGTCTTATCTTTAAATATCGAATTCATATCAGTAACATAAGAGGTACAAGCACAAGTAACATCTTCATCATTTGCAACCATAGTTCTTAAAGTTGCTTCATCTACCACTGTATATTCCTTATCCCCAATAGATCCTGTATCTCCAATATTGGCTTCATCACATTTTACAGTGACATTATTATCTGCTAAATAAATTTTTGAATTACTATTGGTATCATCAATAAATTCAGTTTCTACATTCCCTTGAAAACCTCCTGTTACACTAATACTAAAATTAAAGTTACTCCAGGAGTTGGTTGTTATATTTTGAGTTAAATCAACGTTACTTATATTACCATAACCAACCAGTTCTAGTTCAGAATTAGACTTAATATCAAAAGTCCCATTAACTGGTCCTGATATTGTGTTTACGGTATAACTATAATTCCTTCTAAAGGTCATACTGTATGCACCCCAAGATTGTTTGTTTTGTGTCTTCTTTCTTATTTTCCACTTTCCTACCACTCGATTAAAGAGTTCGTACTCAAAATTGGCTTGAACTGTTTTAGATTCTGTAAGAGTTAGTTCCAATGGGTTTTCAACTCCTGTATGGTCTCCACTCCAAGAAATAAAATCAAATCCTTCGGCTGACTGAGGAGTTAACTTTACAGTATCTCCGTAATTATAATTAGTGTTTTTAGCCCCAACTAGCTCTTCCAATACCTCTCCCTGACCCTCAACAGTTATATGAAGGTTCACTATAATTATATCAAATACTGCTTTAATCGTTTTAGCTGAAGTAATATCAACCTCTATAGGATTAGTACTTGAAGTAACATCTTCTGTCCATCCTGTAAAATAGTATCCAACTGCTGGTGTGGCTGTCAACCGAACTACACTTCCAGAATTATATTCTGTCCTTCCTGAAGAAATGAGTTCTTGCACGATTGTTCCTTCTCCTTTGGTAGAGAGGGATAAATTGTACTTTACTTTTTCAAAGTTAGCTGTCAGTACTTGATCTGACATAACAGTTATAGTCAAAGGATTTTGAGTAGATCCATTGGACCAGTTTACAAACTGATATTCTGCATCTGCAGTGGCTGTAATTGTAACTTTCTTCCCTTCAGAATAATCTCCACCAACAGTATTCACAGTTCCTCCCAAACTTGTAGACACGGATAATAAATATCTTGGTGTTTCGTCTTTTGAACAGGAGAAAATTATAAGTAATGCAAAAAAAAGTAGCTTTTTCATAGATGTTTGTATCCTTCACAATATAATAAAAAACACTTAAGCATAACTAAAAGATTAAGTTAATAGCCCAGCTTAAGTATTTATTAAATTATTTTGTGAGACTTCAAAGAAGCAATTAGAATTTAACAAAAATAATTTGAGTATAGTATTTTCTTAGTTACTTAAAACATAAGTATATTAATTTTATTTACGGATTCCTCTGACCTCATTTACACCAAAAAACATATCTCCAATTAAGTCAACCGTTTTTTTGGTTAGGTCTTGTTCAGAAATAATATTCTTTAACTTAAACTCAGTTTGATCCATTGAGATTAATCTATTTTCTTTTTGATCAATCTTTATTTCTGTATACAAATGATATCTAATTATTATTTCAAGAGTAATTTTAGTTCCTGGATAGTATGTTTGAAACCCCTTAATACTTTTAAATGTAGTTTCTAGAATTCTATAGGGTTTTTCAAAACCTAATTCGCTTTTTAATCTAAGAGCTTTATATTGATCAATTGAATCTTGAGAATAACATTCTGTTGAAATAATTAAAAGAAAAATAATATAGATAATATAATTTGATTTCATGTTTCTAAAAAAGTAATTCATACTGAAAAAATTTATGTGAGACTATAATTTTTATATGCAGGTAATAAATATTCTATCTATTTATTTACATTTTTTTAAAAATAAACCAAGGTATTTTTCTAAAAACCCATGCCG
>CAYSNJ010000019.1:0-18034 GCA_964432535.1 uncultured Flavobacteriaceae bacterium
TCCGTGTCTCAGTACCAGTGTGGGGGATCTCCCTCTCAGGACCCCTACCTATCGTAGTCTTGGTAAGCCGTTACCTTACCAACAAACTAATAGGACGCATGCCCATCTTTTACCACCGGAGTTTTCCTCTATATAAAATGCTGTAAATAGAGCTTATGAGGTATTATTCAAAATTTCTTTTGGGTATCCCTCTGTAAAAGGTAGGTTGCATACGCGTTACTCACCCGTGCGCCGGTCGTCAGCAAAGTGCAAGCACTTTCTGTTACCCCTCGACTTGCATGTGTTAAGCCTGCCGCTAGCGTTCATCCTGAGCCAGGATCAAACTCTTCGTTGTAGTTCTTTAAAAAAATTTAACAACTCAGTAATTGACTTCGTCTCAAAATGGTTAATTCTTCGCTTTGTATCATATTGATACGCGCTGTCATATTATCAATTTCTCAATGAACTTTTTAGCTTTTGAAAGAGATACTTTACCCCTTAAGCGGCTGCAAATATAAAACGGTTTTTATATAAATCATCACCCTTTCCTGTTTTTTTTTATTTTTTTTTTATATGTCACCAGAATATACAGTTTGTGAATATTATTATATTATCTATTAGAAGATAAATAATTGATTTAATTTGATGTTTTTAAAAAAAATATCAAATATAATTAAGGATTAAAATGCTGAACCTCAAGACTACTGAAACATATTCCAAACCAAACCAAACCTAACAACACCATCTCTATATGGAACAAATGGTGAAGAGTAATAATCATAGCCAGTTCTGTCACTATTGAAGTGTTCATACTTTAAAAAAATCCGAGTTTGTTGAATTTTTGCATTTAAAAAAAGATCAACCCTAGGAAAGCTTCCAGTTTTTGTGTGATTTTGAGATGCAAATTCTCCCAAAACAGGATGATATTGATCAGCATAATATTTAGAGAAATACTGAAAAGTAGCTCCAGTTTGAATAAACAATGCTTTCTTAAAAACAAAAGTTTCTAAAACTATTGTACTTCTTGTTATCCATTCAGGAACATTTAACGGCGAAAAATCTTCATCTCCATTATTTTTAAGAATTTTTTGAAACTGGATCGTATTAATTAATCCAAACTTCCAGATCTTCAAGTGTTGAAAAAATCTAGTTTTAAAATAATTAATTCTGTTTTTGGACTGAGCTGGAGACACGATAAACATTTTATTTATTTTATCTGCAGGTGTTATATCTTGGAAATATAAATAATCATCTATTGACTGAAGCTTAAATGATAAAACCCCCCATTTAGGATGACTAATCTCAGTATTGATAGCTCCTGTTTTTTGTAATAACCACTCCGTATTTTGCCAATTGTAATCTGCATAACTGCTTCTAAAAAGATGAAAATTAAAATTTGGTGATTCTGATCTGTATTCTAATTTAGCTTTGAATGATAATTCGCTTTTATACTTTTTTTGCATGTGAAGTTTAAAAACTGAATTTCCAAAATCATTTTTCAATGTTTTTTGACCCAAGATTTTAAAAGCATACCCTGAAATTGACTTATTCCAACCAGCACTGACAGTTTGCTGATTTATATCAAGACCTTGGTTGGTGCTAAAATTAAATTCTTCAGATTGAAAATTTTCTTTAAAATAATTCCATTTATTAAAATTTAATCCAAAATAAAAAGATCCTATTATACCCAGGTTATAGTTAGCATAAAATTTATTCTCAATGGATCTAAGCTTATGAATATCATTAATGTTATTAGAAACAGATATTCCATCAGATGTTAGAACTAAGTTTTCTCCTAAAAAATCATTTTCTTTAATTTGACTAAATAAATGATTTTTTGTTTCATAAGTAAAATCATGACCAACTATTAAATTGTATTTTAAGGAATCTTTAAAAGAGGGAATCAATTTATAATTTTGACTCGTATGATATCTTTTTCCCTGAATTGTATTTTGCGCTTTAAGGTTTGTAACCAGTCTTGCTCTGTCAAGAAAACCATCATATTCTAAATCTTCAATCGCCTTTTCAAAAAAATAAACCGACAAACTATCAATACCTCCGTTTTCTTGTGAACTTAATTTCTGATTAACAATATGAGCCCTTAATCGATATCTCTCATTGAAATTTTTATATTGAAGTGAAAGTCTAAGATTAGTTGCGTTAGTTTTGGAGTCTACGTAGTTTCCAAGCGACCTTAGTCCCTTGTGAGCAACTGTTATGTTAAAGTTTGGAGATGTATTTACTGAAATTAATGCATCCAATAACTGTCCTTGCTCAAAAGTAGTTTTAAAAAATAACTCCGTCAAAGGAGTCGGGACTTCAAAATACTGAACATCCTCTTGCTCTACATAACCATAGTTTCTTCCAATAGCACCAAGCTGAGGATTGATTTTTTCTTCTAAAAAATCATACCCCATTCTATTAAATCCATGACCAACATTAGGCATTGGTATTAATTCAAAATAATCTTTTCTTAAATAATTGAATTTATAATCTTTTAAGATATTTAATGTGGTATCGACAATTTCCATAGAACCGTCCTCATAAAAAATTTTATAATTTTTTATGAGGACGGTGTCCATAATTATTTTTCTGTAGCGAATAATTTTGCGTTTTTTGGAAATACTTGACAAACTATCTTTTTTTGCTAGATCTTCTTTTGACTTCAACTTAAACGCAGGAACATCTTTTATTTTTGGTATGGTATCTAAGGAAAAGTTATTGGAATTCTCAATATTTAATGTTTCCTCTCTAATATCAGACTTGTTATTTGGAATTGTATCTGCTATTTTTAGATCTAAATTCTGAGCTTTCAAAAACCCACTAAACATCAACGTAAAAAAAACAACTAAACGCATAGTATTAATTTGTAATCAAAGTTAAAGGTTATATATCTTTTTGCTTTAATTTTAATGAACTAAAGTTTACTTAAAGATTAAAATGTGTTTAACTGTAAGTTTTTTGAAATCTCTTGAAGCAGGTGTTGACGAGGCTGGAAGAGGATCTCTTGCAGGCCCAGTGACTGCAGCTGCAGTAATACTTCCCCTTGACATAAATATACATGGTTTAAATGATTCAAAGAAGCTTTCAAAATACAAACGTGAAAAGCTTAGAATAGAAATAGAAAACATAGCTCTAGCATACTCGGTTTTCAGTATAAATTCAATTATTATCGATAAGATCAATGTATTGAATGCAACTATGGAAGCAATGCATGGAGCAATTAAATTATTAAAAATCATTCCTGAACATCTTTTAATTGATGGGAACTATTTTATAAATTATAAAAATATTCCACACAAGTGTATTGTTAAAGGAGATGGCAAATATCAAAATATTGCAGCTGCATCTATTCTTGCCAAAACATATCGAGACGAAATAATGATGAATCTTCACTTAAAACATGACAATTACAAATGGATTAAAAACAAAGGTTATGGAACTAAAGAACATAGAGACGCCATTATGAATTATGGAATTACAGAACATCATAGAAAATCATTTAGATTATTTAATAAACAGTTGTCCTTAAATTTATAAGTGTTTACTTTTATAAAATGAAATACAAAATAATTTTATTATTTGGTTTAGCTATTATTAGCTGCGATTCTAGTATGGATAAAAAAGGAAACCTAAATCAATTTATCCCTAAAAACTCTGAATTAATTGTAAAAATTAACGAAGTCTCAATATTCAAGGAGAATTGGCAAAACAATTCCTCATTCAATTTTTTAATTCCACAAAAAAAAGAAACTAAAGCCCTTATTTCATTAATAAAAAATACGTCCGAATCCACTCCAATTTTATGTTTTACACCATCAGGAAAAGAAAATTTTTCTTCAATACTAATTCAAAAATCCACCAAAGATAGTCTCAGAACTGATTATGAATTTTCTGACTATTCAGGATTTAATATCAAAGAAATCTCTGTCGAAGGCATTAGCTTTTTCATAGTTCAAATAAATAAAAGTGATATAATTTCAAATTCTAAATTAATTGTTGAGAACGCAATAAGAACATACAAATCAAAGCAATTGGGAATTACAGATCAAGATTTTTACAAACTAATTAATAACCTTGAAAATAAATCTGTATTTAACATTCTCCTCAATAAAAATTCTAAATCATTTTTGAATACTTTTTTACCAAGACCTTCTTTATTTCCAAGTTTTAATGAAAGTTGGATTGCATTTGACGTAAACTACAACTCACCCTTAATAGGTCTAGATGGAATAGCTATTACAAGAGACTCTATTCCTTCAAGATTAGGGATTTTTAAGAATATGATTCCAAAAAAAATTAAAAGCACTAACATAATACCAAATAGCTTTGATTCATTTATCAGTTTTCCAATAGAGAATATGTCTCAATTTTCTGGTCAAGTTGAATCATATGCTAGGTATTATAATATTGCTTCAAACAATAAGTTTTTAAAATCATATAGTTCTGTTGACGAAATATCAATCCTCAATCATAATGAGGGAAGGGCAGTTATTCTTCACAGAACAAGCTTAAACCAGCCTATTATTAATTTTGAGAATGGAAAAAACTCATTTAGAAATATTTTCTACAAAAAAATTGATAAATCACCTAAAGACTTAAATCCAATTTTGGATTTATTCAAAATCAAATTCAGAGCTAAATTTGCCATTTCAATTGATGAATTTTATATTCTTACCAGTAAAGAGTCATTAGTTAAGACAATTATAGGTAGTTTCAAGGATAACTCGACAATAAATAACAATGCAGATTTTCTTACCCTTATGGAGGGTTTATCTGATTTAAATTCTGGATTATGGGTTAGTAAAACTAACCTATTTAAAACTAATAAAAAATTTCAAGACTTTAATTCAAAAAAATTCCCTTTGGCAGCTATGCAATGGGTAAATGATACTGAAATAGCCCATCTTCATATACGTTTTGGAGAAGAGATCCCTGATAATAAAATAAACACCGTTGTAAATCAAGCAAATATCTCTTCAAAATCAAATATTAATTCCATACCTAAGTGGGTAAAAAATCATCGTTCAAATTTTTATGATATTGTTTTTCAAGATGAAGAAAACACTTTATATCTTTATTCTAATAAGGGAAGTCTTTTTTGGAAAAAAGAGCTTCCAGAAAAAATTATAGGTGAAATTATCCAGATAGATCTTTATAAAAACAAAAAATTACAAATGGCATTTAGAACCAAAAATCATTTTATGATTTTAGATAGAAATGGCAAGATTGTAAAACCCTTTGATAAAATCATAAAATCTAAATCTAACGCTCTACCTTTATCTGTTTTTGACTATGATAATAACAGAAATTATAGATTTTTATTGGCACAAGATAAAACATTACTTATGTTGAATTCTGATGCTAAAAAAGTTGATGGTTTTGAATTTACCAAAACAAATAATGCAATTATTAACCCTGTAAAGCATGTAAAAATAAAAGGAAAGGATTTTATTTTAGTTCAAGAGGCGAACGGAAAATTAAACATATTAAACAGAAAAGGTGAAAAAGTCATAAATATAAAGTCCAATCTATCTTTGAGTAAAAATCCTGTGTGGCCCTATCTTAATACTTTTACAACTTCAGATACTGAAGGAAATCTAGTTCAAATTGATACAAAAGGAAATGTTATAAAAATACCAGAACAATTGGGTCAAAGTCATTTATTAGATATGACAACAAAAACACTAGTTAGTATTTCAGAAAACATAATTACTATTAAAGGTATTCCTGTAAAGCTTCCATTTGGTAATTACACAAGGCCAAAAATATTCTATATTAATAACACCATATACGTATCGACTACTGAATTAGACACAAAAAAAGTCTATCTTTTTTTAAGTAATGGCGATAAAGTTAGTGGGTTTCCCGTATACGGTTCAGGTATTATAGATTTAGTTAATGCAGACAATGACAATTCTCTTGAAATGATAGTTAAATCTGAAAATGATTCGATAATTATTTATCAAATTAATTAGTCAATCAATTTTGCCTCAAAAATATTTTCAAAATAAAATTCAATTTTTGAAGCAACCCTTTTAATATTTATTTTTTTTCCAATCTCTTTCTGCATTGATGTTATTCCTTTTCCTTTAATTCCACATGGAATTATATTGTCAAAATAACTAAGATCTGTATTGATGTTTAATGCTAGTCCATGCATCGTAACCCATCTACTGGCTCTAATACCCATCGCACATATCTTTCTTGAAAAAGGAGTGCCAATACCCAACCAAACACCTGTCTCTCCTGGACTTCTCTCCCCTTTTATTCCAAAGTCATTGAGAGTTTGGATTATTACATCTTCTAATTTTCTTAAATATTCATGAATGTCAGTGAAAAAATTTTCTAAATCTAAAACTGGATATATTACTAATTGACCAGGACCATGAAAAGTTATATCTCCTCCACGATTGGATTTAACAAAATCAATACCTTTCTTTAAAAGATTGGATTTAGTGATTAATAAATTTTCCATTTTACCACTTTTACCCATACTATATACGGGTTTATGTTCTAATAAAATTAAATAATTTGGGGTTTTAATTTGTTTTTCAGAAGATCTGTTATGTTTTTTAATTTTTATAATTGACTCCAATAGAACTTCCTGTTTTTTCCAAGCAATAGTATATTTCTGTCTTCTCCATTTTTGAACTTGAATATTTTTATTTTTGTGCACAATCATTCATTATTATTTTTATTTAAAATCACTAGGGCAGCAATTACTCCGGGAACCCAACCACATATTGTAAGGATAAAAACAATTATAATAGAACCACAACCCTTATCAAAAACAGAAAGAGGAGGGAAAATGATTGATAAAACAACTCTAACAAGCGACATGAGTTCAATAACTAGTCAAAGATACGAATTTTGAGAGCCCAATAAATAACATTAGTTATCTTTGCATAAAACATATTTTACTATGTCATCTCTATCAGAACAAGAAAAAATTAGACGGGAAAAACTTGAAAATATCAAAAAATTAGGAATAAATCCCTACCCTGCTGCCCTTTATCCAATTGATAGTAATTCTTCAATGATTAAACAAAATTACAAGGAGGGTATTTCCGTAGTGATTGCAGGAAGAATTATGTCTAGAAGAATTCAAGGTAAAGCCAGTTTCGCTGAAATACAGGACAGTCAGGGAAAGATTCAAGTTTATTTTAACAGAGATGAGTTGTGTCCTGGAGAGGATAAAAAATTATATAATGAAATATATAAAAGACTTTTAGATATCGGAGATATAATTGGAATTGAAGGATCTCTATTCACTACTCAAGTTGGAGAAAAGACTGTAATGGTGAAAAACTTCACCATCTTAAATAAGTCCTTAAGACCACTTCCATTACCAAAGGCAGATAGTGAAGGCAATATATACGATGAGTTTACTGATCCAGAACTACGATACCGAATGAGATATGTTGACTTAATTGTTAATCCTGAGGTTAGAAATACGTTCATCAAGAGAACTAAAATAACTAATAGTATTAGGGAGTTTTTAAATAAAAAAAACTACTTAGAGGTAGAAACACCAATATTACAACCAATACCTGGCGGAGCTTCTGCAAGACCCTTTACTACGCATCACAACGCACTCAATATCCCATTATATCTTAGAATCGCTAATGAACTATATTTAAAAAGACTTATTGTTGGTGGTTTTGATGGTGTATATGAGTTTTCAAAGGACTTTAGAAATGAAGGAATGGATCGAACACACAATCCGGAATTTACTATTATGGAGCTATATGTAGCGTATAAAGACTATTTATGGATGATGGAAACAACTGAAGAGTTGTTAGAAAAAGTAGCGATTGATTCAACTGGAAATTCAATTGTTGAGGTTGAGAAAACTAAAATTGATTTTAAAGCTCCTTATCCTCGAGTTCCAATTTTAGAAGCAATTAAAATTCATACGGGATATGATGTGTCTGAGATGAGTGAATCTGAACTTATAGATACTGCAAAAAAAATAGGAATAGATATAGATCAATCAATGGGAGTTGGAAAAATTATTGATGAGATTTTCAGTGAGAAGTGTGAACATAAATATATTCAACCAACTTTTATAATAGATTATCCCAAAGAAATGAGCCCTTTAACTAAAGAACATCGTAATAATAATAAATTGACAGAAAGATTTGAATTGATGGTTAATGGAAATGAGTTAGCTAATGCTTATTCAGAATTAAATGATCCAATAGATCAAAAAAAACGTTTTGAAGAACAATTAGCGCTTAGTGAAAAAGGTGATGACGAAGCAATGTTTATAGATCAAGATTTTCTTAGGGCTCTAGAGTATGGTATGCCCCCAACTGCTGGAATTGGGATTGGAATTGACAGACTTGTAATGCTATTAACAAATAACTCTTCTATTCAAGAGGTATTATTTTTCCCTCAAATGAAACCTGAAAAAAAACAAGTTGAATTGACTGATAACGAAAAAGTAATTTTCAATATTCTTAAAAAAGAAAAAAATATTGATCTATTTGATTTGAAACAAAAATGTGAATTAAGTAATAAAGCTTGGGATAAAACCATTAAAGGCTTAGTCAAAATAGGAATTGTTAAGGTTACAAAACATGACGATTCTCTAACTATTCAACTAAATGAATGAAAATTTTTAAAAACTATTAATTACTTTTTTGAAGGCATTTAAGGTAAACTCTATATCATCATATTGTAATGCATCATTTAAAAAATAGCTCTCATATGCACTTGGTGGAAGATATATACCCTCAGCTAGCATTCCATGAAAATATTTTTTAAAAAATTTATTATCACCTTTTGACGAAGATTTAAAATCAACAACTTTAGAATCAGTGAAGTGTAATGATATCATCGAACCATATCTATTAATCTGAAATGGTATGGATTTTTTATTTAAACATTTCTTCATTCCTTCATGAAGTGTTTTAGTTTTATCTCTTAATCGATCATATATTTTGATATCATTTTTTAAAGCCTTGATAGTAGTTATTCCAGCTGACATTGCTAATGGGTTTCCGCTTAAAGTTCCTGCCTGATATACTGGACCATCTGGAGCCAATTTTTTCATAATATCATTAGTAGATGCAAAAGCTCCAACAGGGAGACCACCTCCTATTACTTTTCCATATGTTACGATATCTGCTCTGACATTTAAAACTTCTTGAGCACCTCCTAACGAAAGTCTAAATCCAGTCATAACCTCATCAAAAATTAAAAGTGATTGGTTGTTATCACAAATTTCTCTAATCGCCTCTAAAAAACCACTAACAGGTGGAATACAACCCATATTCCCTGCTACTGGTTCGATTATAACAGCTGCAATTTCATTTGGATACATCTTAAAATGTAATTTGACACTTTCAATATCGTTATAATTCGATATTAAAGTGTCTTTAGCGGTTCCCTTAGTTACTCCAGGACTGTTTGGACTTCCAAAAGTAACGGCACCACTTCCAGCTTGAATCAAAAAAGAATCTGAATGGCCATGATAACATCCCGAAAATTTGATTATTTTATCTCTGTTAGTGTATCCTCTTGCTAATCTTATAGCACTCATACAGGCTTCTGTTCCAGAGTTTACAAATCGCACCTTATCAATATTAGGAGCAGATGATATTACTAATTCAGCGATTTTCGTTTCTAATTCTGTGGGCATTCCGAACGAGGTTCCATTTTTAGCAATATCTGATATGCTATTCACAACGGGCTCATAAGCATGACCCAAAATCATGGGACCCCAACTCGATATATAATCTATAAACTTATTCCCGTCTTCATCATATAAATATGCTCCTTTAGCTTTATTAATAAAAACTGGAGATCCTCCAACCGCTTTAAATGCCCTAACTGGGGAATTAACTCCACCGGGAATGCTTAATTTTGCATATTCGAATAACTCACTACTTCTCTTATAACGCATTTATTATTTTTATCAATTTATTTTAAGCTTTTGACCCAAATAAATTATGTTGTTTTTTAGATTATTATTTTTAACCAAATCCTTGACAGATATCTCATATTTCTTGGAAATTGAATAAAGTGTATCTCCTTTTTTCACTTTATAAGATGATATTTTACTTGTCTTGTTACTTTTTTTTGAAAATCTCCGCTTATCAAAACGGTATAATTCATATCGTTCAATCAGATCTATTAATTTGCTTGGATATTTTGGATCAGTCGCATAACCCGCTTTTTTTAGGCCTCTAGCCCAAGCTTTGTAATTTGTTGTTTTGTAATTAAACAAGAAACTGTATCTACCTCGCTGAGATAAAAAAATTGAGTGGTCTCTGTATGATTTTTTTGCGGTTTTATAAACCCTAAAACATTCTCCCTTTTCGTCATCATCATGATATATTTTTTTTCCCTTCCATCCTTTGTGGCACTTTATCCCAAAGTGATTATTGGCTTTGGAGGCTAATGTTCCATAACCAAGGCCAGATTCTAACATACCCTGTGCAAGAGTTATACTCGCAGGAATTTTAAATTTTTTCATTTCCTCTTTTGCGATAGGAGAAAATTTTGATATGTAGTCTTTAGCTTTATCAGAACTTGATTTTCTTTTTAAGGCAATCTTTTTTTTTGGTATTTTATCTAATTTTTCAATGGATCGATTATTTTTTAAATTTGAAACTTTTCGATAATTAGATTTTCTTAGAGAACCACATCCATAAATTAAACAAAAAAATAAAAAGTAAATTATAGGTTTTAAAGTTTTATGCATAATAGTCCTTTTTTTAGTTGCCTTATATTGAATCCTTCTATCGATTGAAAACCCCCAGTGTGAATAGCTAGAATTTTGTTTCCCCAAATCCATTTCCCTTTTTTTATTTTATCAAAAATACCAAAAAGCATTTTGCCTGAATAGATTGGATCTAATTGAATAGAGTATTTTTTTTTAAAATTGTTAATAAAGGAAATTAATTCAGAACTTGATTTAGCATATCCACCAAATGTATAATCCTCATTTAGATCCCAATCATATCCATTGACTAGCTTATTTACTTCATTTTTTAACTCTTGATTATTTAATGAAGAATATCCGATAACTTTTTGTTTGGAATGCGAACCCTTTATTAACCCAGCTATGGTTCCACCTGTTCCAACAGGACAACATATTGAGTCATATATTTTATCATCTTCGTCAAGTATTTCAGAAGTTCCTTGAATTGCTAATTCATTTGTACCTCCCTCAGGAATGATATATAAGTCTTTTGGATTAAAACCTATTAAGCTCCAAAAATTAAGGGAGTGTTTTTGTTTATAAATTTTTCTTGAAACAAATATTAAATTCATTCCAAAATCTATACAATTCGAAAGTGTTGGGTTTTCTTTAATTTTAAATTGCCACTCATCGCCTCTAACAATACCAAAAGTTTCTATTTTATTTATTTTACCTGCCAAAGCTGTGGCATATAAATGATTTGAAAAAGCTCCGCCAAAAGTCACAAGCCCTTTTAAATTATCTTCTTTTACTTTTAAGATATTATATTTAAGTTTTCGGAATTTATTTCCCTTTATACCCTTACCAAATTTATCATCTCTTTTTAACCAAACCTTACAACCATTTATTTCCGTTATAAAATCTGTAGAAGCTTTCATTAATCGAAATTAATTTCTTAAAACTAAATATATGATTCAGCCATTTTTAAAGCTTCCTCAATCCCATTAATATTTTTACCTCCAGCCGTAGCATAAAATTTTTGACCACCACCACTTCCTTGAATATAGTCTCCTAGTCCGTTAACAATAAGAGAAGCATCATATTTTTTCGATTCTACAAGGCTTTTAGAAATAAAACAGCTTAAAAATGGTTTGTTATTTTTTCTAGATACTAAAACTAAAAATAAATTTTTTATATCATTACCAATATCAAAAGCTAGATCCTTAATTTTCTTGGCATCCAAATCAACTTCACAAGCAGCAAAGTTCACATCATCTATTGGAGTAATATTTTTTTTAATATCATGCTTTAAGGTATTTATCTTCAACTTATTTAGGGTTAACAGTTCTTTTTTAAGATCATTGTTTTCATCAATCAAAATATTGTAAGCTTTAATTGGATCTGCTTGCTGTTTCATTATAACTTTTAAATCATTTAGAATTTTATTCTGCTCTTCAAAATGTAACATAACCGCATCTCCAGTAATCGCTTCAATTCTGCGAATTCCCGAAGCTATCGCACTCTCATTCGTGATTTTGAAGTACCATATATCAGATGTATTTTTCACGTGACAGCCACCACAAAGTTCAATTGATTTTCCAAAACGAATTGTTCTTACTGTGTCTCCATACTTTTCACCAAAAAGAGCAATAGCTCCCTGATCTACTGCAGTTGTATATGGTATATTTCTTGACTCTTCTATAGGTAAGTGCTCTTTAATCCTTGAATTGACAAAATCTTCTACTTGTTGTATTTCATTAATATTAACTTTTGAAAAATGAGAAAAATCAAATCTAAACATTCCTGAATGAACCATTGATCCTTTTTGTTCAACATGATCTCCTAGGATTGCTCTTAATCCTTGATGTAAAAGATGAGTAGCTGTATGATTTGAAGATGATCTGAATCGTTGTTTTTTATCTACAAATGCTTTGCATGTGTTACCTATTTTACTTGGGATAGTTTTTGAAAAATGAATTATTAGATTATTTTCCTTTTTGGTATCAATTATATAATGAATAGTTCCATTCTTTTCTTGGAGATATCCTTTGTCTCCAACTTGTCCTCCTCCTTCAGGATAGAATGGAGTTAAATTAAAAATAAATTGGTAAAAGTCTCCATCTTTTTGATTTCGTAATTTACGATAACGCGTTATTTTAACTTCAGCTTCTAAAATATCATAACCTATAAATTCTTCAATATCATCATCTAAAACAATCTCCCAATCTCCAGCTGAAGAATTAGCGTCAGCTCTAGAACGTTCTTTTTGTTTTTGCATTTCCTCATCAAACCCTTTCTCATCAATTTCAAATTTATTTTCTCTGGCAATTAAAGCTGTTAAATCAATTGGAAATCCAAAAGTATCATATAGTTCAAATATTTTTTTTCCACTCAATATTCTATTATCTGATGAATTTAGAAGAGAGTTAAGCATCACCAGACCTTGGTCAAGGGTTTTCAAAAATGAAGCCTCTTCTTCTCTAATTACATTTTCCGCAAGTTTTTGTTCTTTTTTAAGTTCAGGAAAAACAGAACTCATCTGTTTACTCAAGGTATCAACTAACTTGTTTATGAATGGTTGTTTCTGATTTAAAAAAGTAAAACCATATCTAATTGCTCTTCGAAGAATTCTTCGAATTACATAACCAGCCCCAGTATTACTTGGCAGTTGTCCGTCAGCAATAGAAAAATAGACGGTTCTTACATGATCTGAAATTACTCTTATCGCCCTGTCAATATTTTCATTTTTACCATAGGCGGAACTTGTGAGAGTTTCTATTTCAATAATCAAAGGTTTAAAAATATCTGTATCATAATTTGACTTTACTCCCTGAAGAACCATACAAAGTCTTTCAAAACCCATACCTGTATCTACATGCTTAGAAGGGAGTTTTTCTAGAGATCCATCCGATTTCCTGTTGAATTCCATAAAAACAAGATTCCAAACCTCTATGACATGAGGGTGATCTTTATTTACCAAATCTCTTCCGGAGACTTTCTCTTTTTCAGAATCAGATCGAATATCAATATGTATTTCAGAACAGGGACCACACGGTCCTTGAGTACCCATTTCCCAAAAGTTATCTTTTTTATTTCCATTTATAATTCGCTCCTCAGGTAAAATAGCATTCCAAAACTTAAAAGCTTCATTATCTCTATCAAGTAACTCAGATTCATCACCTTCAAAAATAGTTACATATAAATTATTTTTATCAATATTAAATATTTCCGTAAGAAGCTCCCAAGACCAATTTATAGCATCTTTTTTAAAGTAGTCACCAAAACTCCAGTTACCCAGCATTTCAAAAAATGTATGATGGTATGTATCTATTCCAACTTCTTCCAAATCATTATGTTTACCAGAAACCCTTAAACATTTTTGTGTGTCAGCAACTCTTGTATTTTTAAATTTACTATTACCTAAAAAATACTCTTTGAATTGATTCATTCCAGCATTGGTGAACATTAATGTTGGATCATCTTTTATAACCATCGGAGCGGAAGAAACTATTTCATGGTGCTTTGAAGCAAAAAATTCTAAAAACTTTTTACGAACTAATTCAGATTTCATAAAAGATGTTATGTTGAAATATCCAACAAAGATAAGTATCTGATTGGAAATGACTATTAAGAAAAAGAAGGATTTAGTATGGTTTTTCTATATTTGCATAATATTTATTCTATAATCTATTAATAGTTTGAATTTACATGGCTAAGATTAAGTACCTTTTTGATTCTAAAACCCTTACATACAAACCTATACTGAAGTCGAGAACTCTTCAGATATCCAATTTTATTTTATTTCTTCTTTCTGCTATTATTTTTGGAGTATTTTCTTTATTTATATTACTAAACTTTAGTATTGTTTCAACACCAAAAGAAATAATTCAAAAACGAGAATTAGAAAATTTTGCACTACAATATGACTTAATGAATTTAAAACTCACTCAAATTGAAAATGTTCTAGAAAATATTCAAGAAAGAGACAATAATTTATACAGAGTATATTTTGAAGCTAGTCCAATTCCAAAATCTCAAAGAATTGTTGGTTTTGGGGGAATTAATAGATACAAAAATCTTGAAGGTTTTGAAAATTCTGAAATTATAGTTGATGCAAGTAAAAGACTTGACGTTTTAAGCAAACAATTAGTTGTTCAATCTAAATCTCTTGACGAAATTCAATATCTAGCATCAAATAAAGTGGATCTATTGTCTGCTATACCCTCCATTCAACCTATCAGAAATAAAAATCTTACACGACTTGCTTCAGGCTTCGGTAACAGGAACGATCCATTTACAAAAAAACCGAGGATGCATTGGGGAATGGATTTTACTGCACCAAAAGGAACTCCTATCTATGCCACTGGAGATGGTCTTGTTAAAAGAGCTGACAATCGAGCTTCTGGTTATGGAAAACACGTAAGGATTGATCACGGTTTCGGATATGTAAGCTTGTACGCTCACATGAATAAATATGAGGTAAAAAGAGGTCAAAAAGTAAAAAGAGGTGAAGTTATCGGATATGTCGGAAATACTGGTCGATCAGCTGGACCTCACCTTCACTACGAAATATCTAAAGATGGAAAAAAAATCAATCCACTTAATTTTTATTATGGAAATTTATCATCTGAGGAATTTGACATATTACTAAATTTAGCCAATCAAGAAAACCAATCTCTTGATTAATGTTAGTTAATCTTCCAGAAAAACTTTATTACAATATTGGTGAAGTTGCAAAAGCATTTAATGTAAAGCCTTCTCTACTTCGTTTTTGGGAAAATGAATTTGATGAAATCAAACCAAAGAAAAAAGAGTCTGGAACAAGAAAATATACTCCTAAAGACATTCAAACAATCCAGCTTATTTTTCATTTAGTTAAAGAAAAAGGTATGACTTTAGATGGAGCTAAAAAGTATTTAAAACAAAAAACTGGAGAAAGTACTCATAAAGACATCCTTAAAAGACTTGAGATAATTAGATTTGAATTAAAACAAATTTCAGATCAGCTTTAGCTATTTTTTTCTAATGAATATTGTTATGGGAACTCCATTGAAATCGAAATTTTTTCGAAGTTGATTTTCAAGAAATCTTTTGTAAGGGTCTTTAACTAAATTTGGATGATTACAAAAAAAAGCAAATTGCGGGTAAGAAGTAGGCAATTGAGTACAAAACTTAATTTTTACAAATTTACCTTTTATGGCTGGTGGAGGATAATTTTCAATAATCGGCAACATTAAATCGTTAAGTTTTCTGGTTACTATTTTATTGGAACGTCTTTCATGAACGTTTACAGCAAGCTCGATTGCTTTGAAAATTCTCTGTTTATTAAGAGAAGAAATAAATAAGATAGGAACATCTTCAAATGGCGAAATTTCTTTTCGAATTAAAGATTCGTATTCTTTTACTGAATTTGTTGATTTTTCAACTAGGTCCCACTTGTTGACTAATATTACAATTCCCTTGTTATTTCTTTGTGCTAGCCAAAATATATTCTGTACCTGACCGTCAAAACCTCTTTCAGCATCTAAAAGCAAAATACAAACATCGCTATTTTCTATAGCTCTTACCGATCGCATAACAGAATAAAACTCAATATCTTCTTTTACTTTTGATTTTCTTCTAATACCAGCAGTGTCTATCAAATTAAATTCAAAACCAAAACGATTATATTTAGTATCAATACTATCCCTAGTTGTTCCAGCAACATCAGTTACTATATAACGTTCTTCTCCAATTAATGCATTGATAAATGATGATTTTCCAGCGTTTGGCCTACCCACGACAGCAAATCTTGGAAGTAAACTTTGTTCTACCTGTAACTCATCTGGGAACATCTCAATTAATTTATCTAGGAGCTCTCCACTTCCACTTCCATTAATTGCTGAAATAGGGAAAATATGTTCAAAACCTAAAGCGTAGAACTCAAGAGAGTTATCGAGTCTTTTACCACTATCAGTCTTATTTACCGCAATAAAAACAGGTTTCTGAGACCTTCTAAGCAACTTAGCGATTACTTCATCCATGCCAGTTATACCATCTTCAGTGTCAACCATGAAAATAATACTGTCTGCCTCTTCAATAGCAAGTGTTACTTGTTTATCAATTTCTTTTTGAAAAACATCATCACTGTTTTCTACATATCCCCCAGTATCAATTAGAGTAAAATCTCGTCCATTCCAGTCTGATTTTCCATAGTGTCGATCTCTTGTAACTCCACTTTGAGCATCTACAATTGCTTCACGCCTTTGAATCATCCTATTAAAAAAGGTAGATTTACCAACATTTGGTCGACCTACTATAGCTACTATATTTCCCAATTTTCCTGGATTTTGAGCAAAAGTAACCTTTTTTAATTCAACATAACTATATGACTAGTTCTGGTAGCCAAAACGTTTCAATTGTTGAATATTAGTTCTCCAGTTTTTTGAGACCTTAACATAAGTTTCAAGATGTATTTTTTTACCAAAAAAGGCTTGTAATGCTTTTCTTGCTCCAACTCCAACTGTTTTTAATTTCTTCCCTTTGTGGCCTATTAGTATTCCTTTTTGACTTTCTCTTTCTACAAGAATAACAGATCTAATTCTTATAATTTTTTCATCTTCAAAAAACTCCTCGGTATTAACTTCAACGGAATAAGGAATTTCTTTGGTATAATGTTCTAAAATCTGAGATCGTATTGCTTCATTAACAAAAAAACGTTCTGGTTTATCTGTAATTTGATCTTTTGGGAAGTATTCTGGCCCTTCAGGCAAGTGTCCTTTTAATATATTTAAAAGTTCAGGAATAAAAAAGCCTGTTAAAGCTGAAATAGAATATATAGAAGCTTTAGGGATCAGTTCTTCCCAGTGCCTTAGAGATGATTCAACTTCATCTTGATTTGAAGTGTCTATTTTATTTATTAATACAACCACTGGAAGTTTACTATTTTGGATTTTCTTAAAAAGTGCTTCATCCTTAATTATTGTTTCTCCAATTGCAATCATATATATTAATATATCGGCATCATCTAAAGCCTCTTTTACAAAATTCATCATTGAATTTTGCATTTCATATGCAGGCTTTATAATTCCAGGAGTGTCCGATAAAACTATTTGATAATCTTCTCCATTAACAATCCCTAAAATTCTATGTCTTGTTGTCTGAGCTTTATGTGTTATAATAGAGAGATTAAGCCCCATTAATGCATTCATTAATGTTGATTTTCCAACATTAGGATTACCTATAATTGTTATAAAACCAGAATGATGTTTTGAATCTTTCACAAAACAAAGATAGCTTAAGCATCTGAATTTTGTCCAGAAATATAATTGATCTATATAATTATTTGATGTATATTTGACGTCCACATCGCGAGGTAGAGCAGTAGGTAGCTCGTTGGGCTCATAACCCAAAGGTCGCAGG
>CAYSNJ010000020.1:0-12293 GCA_964432535.1 uncultured Flavobacteriaceae bacterium
AACCCGCGACCCTCACCTTGGCAAGGTGATGCTCTACCCCTGAGCTACTTTCGCAAAAGGTTTACAAATATAGAATAAACATATAAATAGCTATTATAGCTTAATAAAAAAATTTCAAATTTTTAAAACTTAATTTACACCTAATCTCCGTTTTATCTCATTCAACTTCATCAAAGCCTCGATAGGGGTAAGAGCGTTGATGTCTAATTCTTTTATTTCATCACGTAGTTCCTCTAAAAGTGGGTCATCAAGTTTAAACATTGTCATTTGCAAAGAAGATTCATCTTCACTAATTAAACCTGTTCTTTCTTCTAGTGCACGAGTTGACTCAAGCGCTTTAAGCTTTTTAGAGGCAGTTTGTAAAATACTCGATGGCATCCCTGCCATTTTTGCAACATGAATACCAAAACTATGAGCACTACCTCCAGGTTCAAGCTTTCTTAAAAACAAAACCTTATTCTTGAGTTCTTTAACTGAAACATTAAAATTTTTAATCCTTGGAAATTGATCGGACATTGCATTTAACTCATGATAATGAGTTGCAAAAAGCACCTTAGGTTTATTTGGGTGTTCATGAAGAAATTGAGCTATTGCCCATGCGATAGATATTCCATCATAAGTACTAGTTCCCCGTCCGATCTCGTCAAGTAAGACTAAGCTTTGTTTTGTTACGTTATTCAGAATTGTTGATGACTCATTCATTTCAACCATAAATGTTGAAGCTCCCTTGGATATATTATCACTTGCACCAACTCTTGTGAATATTTTATCGATAATACCCATCTTAACTGATTTAGCCGGAACATAGCTTCCCATTTGACCCATTATTGTTATTAACGCTGTCTGTCTTAGAAGAGCCGACTTTCCTGACATATTTGGACCTGTTATCATAATTAATTGCTGATCCTTATCATTTAGTGTAACAGTGTTTGGAACATATAATGAATCTGTAAACATTTCTTGTTCAATTACCGGATGTCTTCCGTCCTCAATAAAAACTGAATTTTCATTTATAAATTTTGGACATATATAATTGTATTTTTTGGCTGAATATGAAAAACTCCATAAACAATCAATCAGGGAGAGTTCGTTTGAAGCTGATTTTAGAGTGTGAATATAATCTTGTAATTCATCAAGAAGTTTTTGATACAGATTTTCCTCAAGAACTTTAATCTTGTCCTCTGCTCCAAATATTTTTGTTTCAAATTCCTTTAGTTCTTCAGTGATATATCTTTCAGCATTGACTAAAGTTTGCTTTCTAATCCATTCTGAAGGGACTTTGTCTTTATGACTATTTCTCACCTCAATATAATAGCCGTAAACATTGTTGAACGCTATCTTAAGTGAACTTATTTTAGTTCGATCTATTTCATTTTTCAAAAGATTGTCAAGGTGAGATTTGGTAGTTGAGAGCAGATCTCTTAGTTCGTCTAATTCTTCTGAAACACCTTTTGCGATGACATTCCCCTTGTGAAGTAAAGATGGGGCATCGGAATCTAATGTTTTTGAAAGCAGATCAACAATATCATTAATAGATGGAAAATTAGATATTTTATTTTTTAAATGTTTATTTCCACTTTTATCAAATTCATCTAAGATAATTGGGATGTGATTTAAAGACTTATTTAATTGAACGAGAGTTCTTGGAGCAACTTTATTTGTAGATATTTTGGACATCACTCTCTCTAGATCTATAATTAGTGGCATGAAATTCTCAAGAACCATATAAACAGATTCAATTTCACTTATTGATTTAACTAGTTGTTGTCGGAGTTTTATTTCATTAATATCTTTAGAAGGAAAAGCGAGCCAATGTTTCATTCGTCTGGCACCCATTGATGTTAAAGTATGGTCCAAAATTGAAATTAACGAAATTCCATCATTGTTAGATGAGTGAAATAATTCAAGATTTCTGATAGTAAAATCATCCATCCAAACGAAGTCTGAACTGACTAGTCTTTGAATTTTAGTGATGTGTTTTAACCTGTTTTGATGAGTTTCGGAGAGGTAGTGTAAAATTGCTCCTGCAGAATTATTTCCCTCAAAAAGATCGCTTATTCCAAACCCACTCAAAGAATTAGTTTCAAAATGACTGGTTAGTTTTTCAATTGCAAAGTCATTTTCGAAAGCCCAATCATCTATAAAAAATGTAGGATGTTGAGATCCAAAATTTGTTTCAAAAAGTTTTTTTTGTGGTTTACCAACTAATATTTCACTTGGATTAAAATTTTGTAAAAATTGAGAAATAATGTTTTTAGCTCCTTGACCAACCCAAAAATCACCCGTCGAAATATCTATGAATGATATCCCGATATTTTTTTTTCCAAAAGAGACTGCGCATAAATAATTATTTTTTTTATGATCAAGAATAGCATCATTTGTTACAACACCTGGAGTAACTAATTCCGTAACACCTCTTTTTACAATAGACTTTGTTAACTTTGGATTTTCTAACTGATCACAAATAGCCACACGGAACCCAGCCTTTACTAGCTTTGGTAAATATGTGTTAAGTGAATGATGAGGGAATCCTGCAAGTGGAGTTTCACTAGTGCTTCCCGCGCCTCTTTTAGTCAATATTATACCTAAAATTGAAGCTGCTTTGATGGCGTCTTCTCCAAAAGTTTCATAAAAATCCCCTACTCGAAACAATAACAGTGCATCAGGATACTTTTCCTTGATTTTATTATACTGTTTCATTAAGGGGGTTTCCTTTATTTTCTTTTGCACTTTTAAGCTTTTTACGAATGTACACTTTTATGAAAATCAAAAAAAGAAAATCAATAAGACTATGGCAATGTTTTGTTTATTTTTGAATATGCGAAAGTTAAAAAATATTGAGCTTAATAGAAAAACTGTTTCAGAGTTTAAGTCTTCTAAAAAAACTCCATTAATAATAATTTTAGATAATATTAGAAGTATGAATAATATTGGTTCAGTATTCAGAACTGCAGATGCTTTCATTGTTGAAAAAATATTTTTGTGTGGAATTAGTGCTATACCCCCTAACAAAGACATTCAAAAAACCGCATTGGGTTCAACCGAATCTGTTGATTGGGAATATTCTGAATCAACTTATGATTTAATCTGTAATTTAATGGAGAAGAAAATAAAGATTATTGCAGTGGAGCAAACCGAAGACTCGATCTCATTAGAGAAATTTATACCAGAAAAAAATCAAACCTATGCACTTGTTTTTGGAAACGAAGTTAAAGGTGTTTCACAAGAAGTAATAAGTCTTATCAACAAAACAATAGAGATTCCTCAATTTGGAACCAAACACTCACTAAACATATCCGTTTCCGCAGGAATATTAATTTGGGATTTTTACAGTAAGATTAGTAATTAATAAGTTTTCTGTACAGATGCTCTTGACCCTTTTCCCTTTTGAGGTTTAAAACTTCTTTTGGGTTCAATTCAATTAAAATAAAGTGATTTTTTTTTTCAAAAATAGCATGATATTCCTCAGAAATAGAATCTAAATAACTACCTGAAATTTTCTTCTCAAATGACCTACCTCTATCAATAATCTGTTTTTGAAGTTGTACGGTATTTTGTTTTAAAAAAATAATAATTTCTGGTTTTTCTAGTCCTAAATATACTCTTTTAAAATTGTCACTAAATACTTTATATTGATCCTGAAGAAGATTTTTTTTACCAAAAATCATTGACTTCCCAATCCAAAAGTCACTAATTGTTTTTCTTTTTTTATTAGCTGCAAAATGATTTTTTATTTGATTTGATCTTTCGGTCAAAAAAAAATGTTCAAGTTTTAATGATACCTCTTTTGGGTTGGAATAAAACTCTTTTAAAAATGGATTTTTATTGTAATTCTCACTTAATAATTCAATATCAAAATGGGATTTTATTTTTTGACTTAAAGTTGTTTTTCCAACTCCAATGTTACCTTCGATAGAAATAAAGGAATATCTATCCCAAAAAGGAACATAATAATTATTGTTGTCAAGTTTCTTTGGCTCTAAAGTATCATCTGATATGCTTATGAGCTTTTTAATTGATAGATTTATTTTTGGATGAAACAAATCTTTTGCAATATCAAATAGGGGGATTAATACAAAATTTCTTTTGTGAATTTGAGGGTGAGGTATGGTTAAGTTCTTAGTACTTTGAATTAAATCATCATAAAACAATATGTCAAGATCAATCTCTCTAGAAGAATATATTTCTTTACTATCTCGGATTCTTCCCAAGGAATCTTCAATTGATAACAACTTCTTTAATACTGTTTCTGGAGAAAATTTCGTTTGAATTAAAACACATCCATTATAAAAATCTCTGCTTTTAAATCCCCAAGATTTTGTTTTATATATATTAGAAAGCTTAATAACTCTCCCAACTTGAACTTCAATTTCTTTAAGAGATTTAATTAAATTATTTAATCTATTTCCTTTGTTACTTCCAAAAGAAATATACACTTTATGTGAATTAGATTTAATCATAAAACAAAATTACAAAACCCTATCTTTATGCGAGTGAAATCAATCATAATATCAAAAAAATAAATGAAAGCTTCTGATAAAATTTTTGCTGAAAAAATTTATCTTTTTTTATGCTCACTATTTATCACTTCATTAGTTGTATCCAATATTATTTTTCAAAAATTTTTTTATTGGTATCCATTTGATTTTTCATTGTTTGGACAACCTCTATTCGAAATATCTGTTGGATTACTCCCTTATCCTTTAACCTTTTTAATAACTGATTTAATTTCAGAAATTTACGGTAAAAGAAGGGCAAATATTGTCGTAGTTTTAGGAATATTTGCTTCTTTTTTCTCTGCAGGAATTTTACTATTAGGAAACTTACTTCCTGCAGTTGAATATTCTCCCGTGAATGATTCTCTTTACGAAAAAGTTTTCTCATTATCTCCAATTGCATCTCTAGCTTCTATGATTGCATATTTAATAGCTCAATTAATCGATATTCGCATATATCACTTTTGGAAAAAACTAACTAGAGGAAAAATGCTTTGGCTTAGAAATAATTTTTCAACTTTCGCTTCTCAATTTATTGATAGCGTTACTGTTGTTGGTCTTTTATGCTTGTTTAATGTACTAGATTGGAATAGTTTTTTTGGACTTTCAATGGCTTCATTTATTTTTAAAATAATAATTGCATTATTTGACACACCTTTTTTGTACATTTTTGTACATTTTTTCAGAAATAGATTTTCACTTAAGATTGGAGAAGAAATAGATTGGAATACAAATGAAGAATGAACCAATACGTCTAAATAAATACTTCAGTGAAATAGGGTTTTGCTCTAGACGAGCTGCAGATAAATTAATAGAACAGGAAAGAGTTTTAGTCAATAATGAAACTGCAATAGTTGGACAAAAAGTAAATCGAGACGATCTTATTAAAGTTGATGGAGAATTATTGAGTACTAAAAAAGAAAAACAAATTTATCTTGCCTTCAACAAGCCTGTTGGAATTGTTTGTACTACTGACACCAGAGTAGAAAAAGATAATATCATTGACTTTATAAATTATCCATCTAGAATTTACCCTATTGGAAGACTAGATAAGCCAAGTGAAGGTCTGATTTTATTAACGAATGATGGAGATATTGTAAATAAAATTTTAAGGGCAAGAAATAATCACGAAAAAGAATATGTGGTTACTGTTAATAAACCTATTACAAATGATTTTATATCAAAAATGGCAACAGGTGTTCCAGTTTTAGATACAATTACTCGTAAATGCGATGTAAAACAAACTCATAAAAAAGAATTTAAAATTATTTTGACTCAAGGGTTGAATCGTCAAATTAGAAGAATGTGTGAGTATCTCGATTACAGAGTTGTTAAACTAATTCGAACAAGGATAATGAATGTTCATCTTGACATGAATATTGGAAAGTATAGGGAACTAACCTCAAAAGAAATAATATTGATAAAAGAATCAGTGGTCAACTCAAACAAAACGACTGATTAGTCAATATTTACTAAAACTTCCATTCCTTCATTACTTCGAATATTAAAAACAGTATCATCATTAAATATTAAATACTGGCCTTTTACTCCATTAAGAACTCCTTCATATGATATTGATTTAGTCAAATTTAAACTGTTAACTTTTTTAGGATAAATATCAATTGGGAAGTCAAGATTTGTAATTTTATAATCATTCAAAATGTATTGCTTAAGATCTTCTGATAAACAATTGATTGCATTATTTCTAGACAAATTCCAATCAATTGGTTCGAACTCATTTTGCAACATTTTTCGCCAATTAGTTTTATCAGAAAATATATTTTTAAGTTCAACCTCGGCTTTTCCTGCAAGATATCTATTAGGAACCTCCAGTATTGAAATTGCACTTTGGGCTCCTTGGTCAACCCAACGAGTAATGAGTTGCTCTTTTTTGGTTACTCCAACTTTTAAATGGCTACTTAAAGACAAATAAACTATATGAGGTTGTAATTGCATTTTTTTTTCAAATTCCAAATCTCTGTCTTCAATTCCAAGATGAGCTTTACTTAATTCAGGGCGAATAATCCAATCCCCAATTAAGGGGGATTCAAAAAAACAATTTTTACAAAAACCTTGCCTGAATATGGGTTGGTTTTTGGCGCAATTCAGACATTGTTCTCCCGTTTTAGTGATCTTTAACTTTCTTCCAATACACTGATTTATTTCAATAAAATCATTTTCTAATGACAAATAATACCTGATGGGCAAACCATTAATTGTGTGCATTTTTTTTAATACCCCCTTAAACATCGATCAAATTTTTTAAATTTACTTTATAAATATACGTATACTATGCCAATTCCTTTTTTTCATTCTATTGCATCGTGGGCTTTAAAAAAAAGAATTACGCAGATTGAATTGTTTGTAAAATTCCCCATTGAAACCCAACAAGAGGTGCTACTCAAACTCTTAAATACTGCAAAAAATACAGAAGTAGGCGAAAAATATAAATTTGACACCATTAAAAATTATGAGGATTTTAAAAATACTCTACCTATCGTAAAATATGAGGAAATTAGTGAGTCTATTGAAAGGTGTAGACAAGGACAACAAAATATTTTTTGGCCATCTGATATAAAATGGTTTGCCAAATCAAGTGGCACAACAAATTCAAAAAGTAAGTTTATCCCTGTAAGCACAGAATCTCTTGAAGATTGTCATTACAAAGCTGGGAAAGATATGCTTTCTCTTTATCTTAATAATAATGAGGATTCTCAGTTAATGGTTGGAAAGTGTCTAAGACTAGGAGGTAGTGGTGAGCTTTATGAAAACAACAATAGTTATTTTGGAGACCTTTCATCTATATTTATAGATAATCTCCCATTTTGGGCAGAGTTAGGAAGTACACCAAGTAATAAAGTTTCACTGATGACTGAGTGGGAGAGTAAAATGGAAGCTATTATTTCAGAAACTTTGAATGAAAGAGTGACTAGTTTAGCGGGAATGCCTTCATGGATGTTGGTTCTTCTTCAAAATATTTTAAAAAGAAAAAAAGTTAAAAATATTAACGATATATGGCCAAATATCGAAGTATATTTTCACGGTGGAGTAAACTTTAGCCCTTATAGAAATGAATTTGAAAATCTTTTTAATGATAAGCAAATAAATTTTTATGAAATTTACAATGCGTCTGAAGGATTTTTTGCAATTCAAGATCGAAATAATAGTTCTGAACTATTACTAATGCTTGACTACGGTATTTTTTACGAGTTTATCCCCATGGATAATTTCAATAAACCAAATCAAAAGGTGGTTCCCCTTTGGGAGGTAAAAGTTGGAATCAACTATGCTATAATTATTACAACCAACGCTGGACTTTGGAGGTATTTAATTGGAGATACAATAAAATTTACAAATTTAACACCCCACCGAATTAGAATTACTGGTCGTACTAAACATTTTATCAATGTTTTTGGTGAGGAATTAATTATTGAAAATACTGAAGAAGCAATTGGTTTATCTGCTAAAAAATTTAATTTATCAATTATAAACTATACCGTTGGCCCAGTTTTTATGAAAGCAAGTTCAAAAGGCAAGCATCAATGGCTAATTGAATTTGACAAACTCCCGAAAAATATTGAATCTTTTAGTGATTTTCTTGATGAAAAATTAAAAGAGCTTAATTCTGATTATGAAGCTAAAAGATATAAAAATATGACACTAAAAAAACCTTTAATAACTATAGCGAAAAATGGGTTGTTTTATGAATGGATGTCCTCTAATAATAAACTTGGCGGTCAAAATAAAATTCCAAGATTATCAGACTCAAGGAAATATCTTGACTCACTTTTGAAAATTAATATTTAATTAAGAAACCGCTTTAAGAGCTGTAAGTTCAACACTATTAAATTGCTCCTCTGCATAAGATTTAGTGACCTTCAATTCAGAAACTTTAGTACCAGGCAAATCAAACATAGCTTGGTTAAGGACAGCTTCACACAAGGAACGTAACCCTCTAGCTCCTAAATTATAATCCAATGCTTTTTGAACAATAAAATCTAATGCCCCATTAGTGAAAGTTAATGATATATTATCCATAGAAAACAACTTCTGATATTGTTTAGTTAAGGCATTTTTTGGATCAGTTAAAATAGACCTCAAAGTCGATTTGTCTAAAGGGTTCATGTGAGACAAAACAGGGAGTCTTCCAATTATTTCAGGAATTAACCCGAAAGTCCTTATATCTTTTGGTGTAACATATTGAAGTAAATTTTCCACATCAATTTTCTCAGCTTTTATTTGACTTTTATAACCAATTGCCTGAAGATTTAGTCGATTATTAATTACCCTATCGATTCCGTCAAAAGCTCCTCCTGCTATAAATAAAATATTTGAAGTATCAACTTCTATGAATTTTTGATCTGGGTGTTTTCTTCCTCCCTTTGGAGGGACATTAACAATGGTTCCCTCTAGCAGTTTTAATAATGCTTGTTGAACTCCTTCTCCTGAAACATCTCTTGTAATTGACGGGTTATCTCCCTTTCGAGCAATCTTATCTATTTCATCGATAAAAACAATTCCTTGTTGAGCTTTAATCAAATCATAATCTGCTGATTGAAGCAATCTTGTTAAAATACTTTCCACATCCTCTCCAACATATCCTGCCTCAGTTAAAACTGTTGCATCTACTATTGCTAAGGGTACCTCAAGCAACTTAGCAATTGTTTGAGCTAAAAGAGTTTTTCCTGTTCCTGTGGGACCAACAAGTAATAAATTACTTTTTTGAATTTCTATATCCTCTTTAGATTTCTGGTTGGCAATTCTCTTGTAATGATTGTATACTGCAACACTCAAAACTTTTTTTGCTGTATCTTGTCCTATGATGTACTCATCTAAGAAAGCCTTAATTACTTTAGGGGGCCTTAACTCAATATCAAACTCAGAAGAATCAACATTTGCAGTTTCTTCCTTAACAATACTATTTGCTTGACTAATGCATTTTTCACAAATATGAGCATCAAGACCTGCAACTAATATCTGGGTTTCAGGTTTTACTCGACCGCAAAAAGAACAGGTTAATTCGTTTTCATTACTCATTTTAATTATTATTTAGAGGCTTTTAAAACTTCATCAATCATTCCGTATTTTTTAGCTTCTTCTGCTTTCATCCAATAATCACGATCACTATCATCAGTAACCTTATCCATTTTTTGTCCAGAATGTTTTGAAATGATCTGGTATAATTCGTCTTTCAGTTTTAAAATTTCTCTTGCTGTAATTTCAATATCAGAAGCTTGCCCTTGAGCTCCTCCTAGTGGTTGATGAATCATTACTCTTGAGTGAGGTAATGCAGATCTTTTACCTGACTTACCTGCGCATAGTAAAACTGCACCCATGGAAGCAGCTATACCCGTACAAATAGTTGCTACATCTGGAGAAATAAATTGCATTGTATCATAAATACCAAGTCCAGCATATACTCCCCCTCCAGGAGAGTTTATATACATTTGAATATCTCTTTTAGCATCTGTACTTTGTAAGAATAAAAGTTGTGCTTGAATTACATTAGCAACGTTGTCGTTGATAGCTGTTCCTAAAAACATAATCCTATCCATCATCAATCTAGAAAAAACATCCATTTGAGCAACGTTTAATTGTCTTTCTTCAATGATGTAAGGAGTCATACTGCTCACTATTTCATCGTAATACATAGAGTTTATTCCATGATGCTTCGTAGCATATTTTTTAAATTCTTTCCCGTAATCCATATATTTATTTTATTGTAATATTTATTAAAATTAGTTAAAAAAATTAGGCTTTAGCATAAGCCTCTTTTACAAAGTTTTCAAAATTAATTTTTTTAACTTTTAAAGGTGCATGTTCTTTATAAAAGTCTAACAGCTTTTTACTAGCTAATTGTTCTTGCAATCTTTTTCCTTCTTCTTTGTTTGATAAAATCCTACTTATAACGCCTTCCATTTCTTCTCCTTCAGGAGCAGGTTGTCCATATTGAGACATTTGTTTTGAGATCATTTCTTTAGCGAAATCTTTTAATTCGTCTATTTTTACCTGTAAATTGTTTTCAGTAATAATTTTCCCTTCAATTAATTGATATCTTATACCCCTCTCAGATTTAGAATATTCTTCTTTAGCTTCTTCAGGGCTTAATGATTCTTTTCCAGAATTTTGCATCCATTTAATTAAAAATTTTTCAGGTAATTTAAATTTTGTGTTTTCAATTAAAAATTCAGTTACATCATTTAGTAGTTTTTGTTCAGATTGTTGCTCAAGTTGTTTTTCAATGCCCTCAGCAATCTTTAGTTTTAAGTCTTTTTCAGACTTAACTGTTCCAGGTTCGTAAATTTTATCAAATAATTCTTGATTTAATTCCGCAAGTATTCTTTCGTTAACTTCTTTGATTTCGATTGACACCTCTCCATTTAGGCTCGCAAAAGATTCATCATTAATTCCTAAAATTTGTTTTGCTTTATTCATTTCATTAAATAATCCTTTTACTTGATATGAAATTATATTTCCAGGTTTGGAGGCTAATAATAATTCTTTGTTTTTTTTACTATTTATATCGTCTACTGTAAATGTTGACGTTGTTTCAATTCTGTTTTCCTTAGAGTCAAATGAAGCAGTAATTTCATAATCAGATTTAATCTCTTTTTTTGAAGCTATCTTACCATATTGTTTACGAATATTACTCAACTGGTCAATAATCATTTTATCATCAGCATTAATTTGATAATGAATAACTTTTTTTCTTGTTTTAAGATCAATCTCGAATTTTGGCGATAATCCTAGTTCAAAATTAAAATCAAGACTTTCAGATTTCCAATCTAAATTATTGTCCATTACAGGAATGGGATTTCCCAGGATCGCAATTTTCTCATCTTTTAAATATTTATCTAAGCTTTCCTGTAATAATTTGTTTACCTCATCGGCAATTATTGATTTTTCATATTGTTTTTTTATCATTCCTATCGGAACATGTCCCTTACGAAAACCAGGAACATTAGCCGTTTTACGATAATTTTTTAAGACTTCTTCAACCTTAGGGGCAAAATCCTTACGATCTAAACTTATTGTTAAAGTTGAATTTAGTGAATCAGTATCTTTGCGAGAAATTTGCATTTAAAATAATTTAGTGCGCAAAAATACAATAAAATAGACCCCTATCCAACGAGATTTAAATTAAGAATTTTTGATTTTTATAAAAGAATAATTATTTTCTTTCAATTCAAATTTCTTAGAAGTTTTATATTTAAAAAAATTAAACTTTAATATGAGGTGCTAACAAAATAAAATCATATTTTTGCCGTCCAATTCATTCATAAACAGAAGGTCGGGTACCTTCACAAATTAATTATTTATGCCAGTACGGATTAGGTTACAAAGACACGGGAAAAAAGGAAAACCATTTTATTGGGTAGTTGCGGCTGATTCTCGTTCAAAAAGAGACGGACGATACCTAGAAAAAATAGGTACTTACAATCCTAATATAAATCCAGCATCTATTAATATTAATAGCGACAGCGCTCTAAAGTGGCTGGAAAATGGAGCGGTACCATCTGAAACCGTGAGGAACCTACTTTCCTTCCAAGGCATAATGTTAAAACACCACCTAAACGGAGGAGTTAAAAAAGGAGCACTCACTCAAGAGCAAGCGGAGGAAAAGTTTGATACATGGATCTCTGAAAAGGAGGGGAAAATTAAAAATACGCTTGATAACTTAAGCAAAGAAGAAATTCAAAATAAAAAGAAAATCTTAGAAGCTGAAAAAGCTGTTAGTGATAAAAGAATAGAGGATGCCGCTAAGATTTTAGCTGAAGAAACACCTGCTGCTGAAGA
>CAYSNJ010000020.1:12393-17365 GCA_964432535.1 uncultured Flavobacteriaceae bacterium
AAGAAGTACCTGCTACTGAAGATGCACCTGTAGCTGAAGAAGTACCTGCTGCTGAGGAAACTCCTACTGCTGAGGAAACTCCTGCTACTGAGAAACGATCTTCAAAATAGAGTTGTATCATATTTTCAATGAATAAAGAAGCCTGTTTTTACTTAGGCACTATTGTTGGAAAATATAGTTTCAAAGGTGAGTTCTTAGTCAAAACAGACACAGACCATATCGAAAGCTATACCACATTGTCTTCTATTTTTATTGATATAGAAAATAAATTAATTCCTTATTTTGTTGATAAATGCTTAGTTCATAAATCGTCATTATTGCGATTTAAACTTGAAGATATCTGCGATGAAAACGAGGTAAGTAAATTATTAAAAAATAAAATATATCTACCTCTTAAACTTCTTCCCAAATTAAAAGGAAATAAATTTTATTATCATGAAGTTCTTGGGTTTAAAGTTTTTGACTCCAAACTAGGTGAAATAGGTTTTATTCATAAAATCAATGATATAACTGCACAATCACTTTTTGAGGTGAATACTGGAAAGAAAAATATATTGATTCCTATCCATGATGATTTGTTGACTAAAATAGATAGGAAGAATAAAAGTATATTTTTAAAAATTCCCGAGGGACTATTGGAGCTTTTTGATTAAAGATTTTATTAAAATATGTACATTTACAATATATAATTTATAAAAAATGAAGCCAGACTTATTTGTTGCCCCAGATTATTATAACATCGATGATTTACTTACGGAAGAACAGAAATTAGTTAAAGATGCATCAAGAAGTTGGGTTAAAAAAAACGTATCTCCAATAATTGAAAAACACTCTCAAGATGCCACTTTTCCTAAACAACTAATCCCTGGACTGGCAAATATTGGTGCATTTGGACCTTATATTCCTGAAGAGTATGGTGGCGCTGGATTAGACTATATAAGTTATGGTATAATAATGCAAGAAATTGAAAGGGGTGATTCTGGAATCCGATCTACTGCATCCGTTCAATCATCACTAGTTATGTTCCCTATCTGGAAATACGGAAGTGAAAATCAGAAAAAACAATATTTACCTAAATTAGCTAACGGATCTTTGATGGGTTGTTTTGGACTAACAGAACCAGATCATGGATCTAACCCCAGTGGAATGACAACTCACTTTACAGATAAAGGAGATCATTATCTATTAAATGGAGCTAAATTATGGATTTCAAACTCTCCATTTGCTGATATAGCAGTTGTTTGGGCTAAAGATGAGCAAAACAGAATACATGGTTTAATCGTAGAGAGAGGAATGGAAGGCTTTAGTACACCTGAAACTCACAATAAGTGGTCTCTAAGGGCTTCAGCAACTGGCGAACTAATCTTTAATAATGTTAAGGTTCCAAAAAAAAATATTCTTCCTGGAAGATCAGGATTAGGAGCGCCTCTATCTTGCCTTGACTCAGCTAGATATGGCATTGCTTGGGGAGCAATTGGAGTAGCAATGGATTGTTACGACACCGCGCTTCGTTATGCAAAAGAAAGGATTCAATTTGATAAGCCAATTGCTGGAACACAATTACAACAAAAAAAATTAGCTGAAATGATTACTGAAATTACAAAGGCACAACTTTTAGCATGGAGACTTGGGATGCTTAAAAATGAAGGGAAGGCAACTTCAGGTCAAATATCAATGGCTAAAAGAAATAATGTTGAAATTGCTGCAAATATCACCAGACAAGCGCGACAAATGTTAGGAGGAATGGGAATTACAGGAGAATATTCCGTAATGAGACATATGATGAATTTGGAATCTGTACTCACTTACGAAGGCACTCACGATATTCATTTATTAATTACAGGTTTAGACATTACTGGCTTAAATGCTTTTAAATAATCTCAAAAATCAAATACAAGGCCAAAGGATGGGATTGGAGTATTTCTATCTTCACGCTCAATCTTTCTTAGTTCACGGGGACTGACCAAACTTCCATCGTCATCTCTTGCTAAACTAAACTCATCAGGCCTAGGATTATTCTGAGCTAAAAAGTTTTGTAATTCTAAATAAAAGTTAAAAGATAATTTTTCAAAATTCCATTTCTTATCTAACCGGATATCTCCTTGTTTAAATGAGGGTAATCTATCCTGGCCGAGACGAGTATAATCAAGAATAATTTTTGGATAAGTAGCCAAAGTTGCAGATACGTCTGTGGGTGCATACGGAGTTGATCCAGCATATCGATAACGCGCACTTAATTCCCAGTTTTTAGGAAATTTATACCCTCCTGTAAAAGTAATAAGACTTCCACTGTCCCAAACTGATGGAAGTTTTTTTGTATTTAATCCAGAAAATTTACTGCTAAAAAGAGTGTATGCAAAAATTCCATAAAAGTTATTTGATAATTTTTGTTGAAATAAAATTTCAAGCCCCTCACTTAGTCCACTTCCAGTATCTAAAATAGCTTCATTCCCAAGAACCTCAAAATCAGCTCCTTTATTGGCAATTGAAACACCGTCTAAAACTGAAATAGGATATTGATCATACACTTTTCTAAAAGCTTCAATTGTAAGTCTAGCAGAAGGACTTAAACTGTATTCAAATCCAAAAACATAATGATTACTTTGCGTATAGCGATTAGACCTATTAATAAATTCTCCATCATTATTTTGAAAACCAAGCATTGTATATGTTGGAATTTTAAAATATCTGCCAACTGAACCATTCAATTTCCAACGACTGTTTTTATCTAAAGCATAAGAAAAAGAAAGTCTTGGCGATAGATTATCCGAGATATTTGACCCATTTGTAAAACTGTCTGAATCACTTCGAAGGCCCAGTGCAATACTTAAACGTTCATTAGAAAAAGAACGACTAACCTTTCCAAAAAATCCATACTTTATAAAATTAATATCGGTATTATATTGAAAATTACTGATCAAGTCTTTTGTTCTATTTCGATATACAGATTGCTGAATATTTAATCCGTATGAAATTTTCCATTCTTTCAAATAATTGATTGCATGAACTCTTATTTTAGTTTCGTACTCTTGAGAATCATTTTGGAAAAGAATTCCCGTTTTGTTTTCGTTGTCTTTATATCGACTGAAAATATTTTTAAGTCTATTTGTACTGAGTGTTGTATTTATTTGTCCATTACCACTTTTTAATTTATGCTTCCAAGTTAATCCGATTGTTATGGTCTGTTGATCGATAATTGAAGTAGATTCAATCAAACCTTGTTGCTCTGGATCAAAATTTTCTGGTGAAACGACTGAAAAATCATCAAGGGATCCTAAGCCTATAAAGGTTAAACTGTTTTGCTCATCAATTTTATGATTTAGCTTCCATTGATAGTCCCAGTAATTTGGACGAATAGGTAGTCCAATTAATTCAAAAACAAATTGAAGGTAACTTCTTCTGGCAGAGATCATTAATGTAGTGTTTGATCTTTCTTTTTTACCCTTAAAAATAGGACCATTAAAGGTAGCTCCAGCTTCACTTGCACCTACACGAAAATTAACAGAACCTTTTTGACTATTTCCTTCTCTTTGTTCAAAAGCTAAAACTCCCGATAAAGGATTATCGTATTCTGCTCCAAATGCAGAAGAAGAAAGGGTCACTTCTCTAATAAAAGAAACATTAAGCATTCCAACTGGACCTCCAGCACTACCTTGTGTGCTAAAATGATTTATGTTGGGGATCTCAACTCCATCTAAATAATAAACACTTTCATTTGGAGCTCCTCCACGAATAATAAAATCATTTCTAAATCCTCCACTGGATGGAGAAATTCCGGGAAGGCTTTGTGCAACTTTTGTAATATCATTATTTCCACCGGGATAAGTTTCAATTTCTACTGAAGAAAAGGTTTGAGTAGATAGCGGAGTCTCTTTAGTAGTTCTAAATGATGTATTTGACAAGACTACTTCTTCCAATGACTCCGAAGCTTCTTCTAGTTTAAAAAGCAAATTAGAAGTTCCAACAGATTTCACAATTATATTATATTTAGTTTGACTCTTATATCCAAGAAAACTTACAGTCAAGTTATATGTTTTAGTTTCAATATTTTCAATTATGAAAAACCCATATTCATCAGTAACAACTCCAATTGAAGTTCCGTCAATAACAACATTAGCGCCACTTAGAGGTGACAAAAATTTAGATTCTAAAATTCTTCCTTGAATATCTCCAGAGTTTTGGGAAAACAATGTAAGAGAATTTAGTATTAAGAAAATAAAGAGGAATAATCGCAATTAATTTATAATTAGACTAAACAATGATATAAAATATTTAATTAAAATCTTTTTTTTTAGACTTTCTTTTTGAGTTTTTTTTAAATTCTATTTTGGCTTGTTCAAGTGCTTTTTCTCGGTTTTGTAAATCAAATTCTTGACGAAGTCTTAGCAATTCATCTTCGGTTATAGTTTGCTGATCAGAGGCTTGAATAGATACATCATTTGAAGAGAAAGTAGCCTTATTAGTCTGTATTCTCATGATTTCTTTTGCAGATTTTAAATTAAAATATAACCCTGGATCTATTAATTTATTTGCAATATAATTTTCTTTCTTAGATTTATCCCATCTCACAAAAACAAACCCTCCAGATATTGAATCGAGTCTAACTCTGAAAACGTGTGCTTTGTTTGGTAAAGTTTGGTAAACCCAAATTTTCTCAGGAAAATAGCCAGCTATATTTAACAACTCTGTTACAAAGAGCTTTTGTCCGTATAATGAAGAATCATTTAGAGGTTGTAAATATTCATAATCATCATACTCTTGACCGATTGCAAAACACGATTTGAAAAGCAATAATATAAAAATTGGTCTCATTTACTAAAAATACAAAATTTAATAAGGTTAAAATAAAAAAAAAGGAGACAGCTTCTCAGATGTCTCCCACATAGTACCTTGGGTGGGAATCGAACCCACACTCTCGAAAGAACTGGATTTTGAATCCAGCGCGTCTACCAATTCCGCCACCAAGGCATAC
>CAYSNJ010000021.1:0-15170 GCA_964432535.1 uncultured Flavobacteriaceae bacterium
TTAAACAATACTGGTTTCAAACAACTTAACACACGTGCAAACGTAAGTACAAAAGCGTTTAACGATAAGCTAACCCTAAACTTTAATTTATCCTATACTAAAAAAGATGCTGATCGTGGGGATGAAAGAGCATTTGAGTTTGGACAATTTTACAACCCTACTGCTCCTATATATGGTACTGATTCTCCATTTGTATTTAATTCAGCTCAATATGGTGGATACTTTGAACAATTAGGGCTCTTTAGAAGTTATAACCCAGTGGCAATTATCGAGCAGACTAGAAACACTAGAAATTCAACTGACTTTAATTTTAACGTAAATGCTAATTTAGAGCTTCATGAAAATTTGGATTTAATATTTAGAGCTGCTGAACAAAGAACAACATCTCGTGACCAGCTTTATAGACCAACTACCCTTTTGTTTGAAGGGAATGCTGTAAGTCCAACAAGAAGAGGTCTTGCTAATTTAGGGTCATTTGATTTGTCTACGAAAGTGTATGAATTATATGCTGCTTGGGATAAATCATTCGGTACTACAGATATAGTATTTACAGGAGGTTATTCATACAACCAGATAAATACAACTGGAACCGGTCTTTCTTTAGGTGACTTCCCAGATAACTCTATAGATTATTCTGATGGAATTCAAAATTCTCAGGATTTATTAAATGATGGTTATATTGGAGCAAACAGTTATGCGTCTCCTGACGAAAAAATTATAGCATTTTTTGGTAGATTAAATTTAACCTTTAATAAAAATATATTTTTTAACGCAAGTTTGAGACAAGAAGGTTCTTCTAAATTAGGAGCCGACAACAAATGGGGATTATTCCCAAGTGTTGGAGCTGGTGCAGATTTCAATTCAATGTTTGACTTAGGATTAGATCTTCTTAAAGTTAGAGTTGGTTATGCAACAACTGGTTCATTACCTGGTTCAAATGGTCTTTCTTTAGAATCAAGAAATTTTGTTTATAGTGGAGGTGGTTCTGCAGGTGGTGCAACAACTTTAGGACGTGCTGCCAATCCAGATTTAAAATGGGAAGAAAAAGGGGAAACAAACTTAGGTATTGAATTTAAAAGTGGCCCATTATCAATAGATTTAGACATTTATGATAGAGTAGTTAAAGACTTTATTATAGATAGAGAAGTTGATGCCTCTATTTATGGGGTAAATAGAAGATTCGAAAATGCAGGACAACTCTCTTCTCAAGGAGTTGAGCTTGCCATCGGTTATGATGTTTTAGACAATGGTTCAACATCTTACAATACTGGAATTGTTTTATCTTCTAATACAAATACTTTAGATGAATACGTTTTAGACAGAGCTCAATATGGCTATTTAGGCTCGCCAGGACAGAATGCTGTTGCTATGGTTAAAGTTCAAGTGGGTCAGCCTCTTGGTGAAATTTACGGCCCTGTATGGGAAGGAGTAACCGCAGATGGTGGAAATCAATTTAGAGATGTTAATGGTGATGGAGTAATAAATACCGATTCTGGAAACGTACTAAATGAGGATTATGATGGTGAAGTACTAGGTCAGGCTTTCCCTACATTAGAATTAGGATGGTCAAATCAAGTTACTTTTGGAGATTGGTCCATTAATGCATTTTTCAGAGGTGCATTTGGTCATAGTTTAATAAATACTTTTAGAGCTTTTTATGAGCCTAATGTGCCATCACAAACTTCGTATAATCAAATGAATACAGTGCTAAGAGAACCGTCACTTGGTGTGGCTCAGTATAGTTCTTTGTATGTAGAAAAGGCTGATTTTTTCCTCTTGGATAACTTAACTATTGCTAAGAAATTTGACTTCGGAACGAATAAGGGTATTGAAAGTGCTGTTGTTTCTCTTAACGCAAATAGACCCTTTGTCATAACAAATTATACTGGAACAGATCCTGCACCTGAGCTTTTTGATTCGCTTGGTGGAGGTCAAGAAGGTGGTGCATCATCTAATTCTGATGCCCTGCTAGCACCTGGTATTGATCGAAGAGCAGATTACTTTGCAGCTCGATCATTTACTATTGGTTTAAGACTAACGCTTTAATAATGAAAATGAAAATGAAAAATTATAAAATAAATAATACAAATATGAACACTTATTCTAAATTTTGGATATTGCTCTTTACCTCATGTTTAATTCTGTCTTGTACTGATTTAGAGGAGGATTTAAGAGGAGTTATTACTTCTGACATTTCCGTTGAAGGAATAACAACAGACTCTGGAGGTGGTGCAGGAGGAGATGCACTTGAAGGTGCTTTTTCTCAATTGAGAAATACAGGAACAGCAGGACATACCAACTATTATTCTGCTCAAGAACTAGCCTCTGATGAAATGGTAGTAACCACCAAAGGGGGTGACTGGTATGATGGTGGATGGTTAATTGATTTTCATCAGCACAATTATACTGCTACAAATGCAGCTGTTACAAACAACTGGAATTCACATTATTCTGCTGTTAATGCATGTAATGAATTACTAGGAGGTTCGTTAGATGCAAACGGTACTGCTCAAATAAAGGCTTTAAGAGCTTACTTCTTCTGGAGGCTCATGGATTTATATGGTAATATAAAGCTACCTACTTCAACTGGACAAGACGCACCTCAGAGTTCAAGTGCTGAAGCATTTAGTTTTATTGAATCAGAATTATTAGATGCGATTGGAGTTTCTTCAATTTCTGCTTCAATGGATTTGAGTAATAGTCCATTAGGAACTGCAAAAAATGCCTACAGAATAAACAGATTTGGTGCTCTTGGTATCATAGCTAAGCTTTACCTAAACGCAGAGATTTACACTGGTACCGCAAGATATCAAGAAGCTCATGATGCTGCAAACTACATTATTGAAAATGGAGGATATTCACTTTGTGATGCAGGGTGTAGTGTAGTAAACCTAGGTAAAAGACCTGAAGTGAGTACTGATCCAGATAAATTAGAGGGTTTTGCTGCTGTATTTGCTTCCAATAATGAAGGTAATCCTGAGCACATTTGGACTGTAAAGTATGATGAAGCAACCGCTGGAGGATTTAATTTAGCTATGATGTCTTTACATTATTCTTCTCAACTAACATGGAACTTTGATGCACAGCCATGGAATGGATATTCTACACTAGAAGAATTTTACAATTCCTTTAATGATAATGATAAGCGTAAAACAGCAAGTTTCATTGAAGGGGGTCAATTAGACTATGGTGGATCTGATTTACTTGATTATGCTACTGACGATGGAGACCCTAGATTAGAGTACACTCCTTACATCAATGAGATTTTTCCTGATGGTTGTCGTGAATGTGGTGTCAGGCCAGGTAAATTTAGCTACAAACAATTTGGAAGACCTGACCAGAGTAATGATTTTACGCTAGTTAGATTAGGACAGGTTTATTTGATAAGAGCTGAAGCTGCTGCAAGAGCAGCTGGTGATTGGAGTCAAGCACTGCCTGATACAAATATTATAAGAGCTCGTGCAGGGGTGTCTGGCTTTACATCAATGGATGCCGATATATTCCTTGCTGAAAGAGGTAGAGAAATGTTTGGAGAAGCCGTTCGAAGAACTGACTTAATTAGATTCGGTAAATATAATGATGCTTGGTGGGAAAAACCTGCATCAGAACCATACAAAAATATTTTACCTATACCTTTTGAAGCTATTCAAGCTGCTGCTGGATCACTAACTCAGAATCCCGGTTATTAATTTTGTCAGAGTAAATATTAAAAAACCCCCTCAGTGGGGTTTTTTGTTTTTTCACACTCTAATTGAAACTGCAAAAAGAACACTAATTTTATTTACTTTTTTACAGCTAACTAGTTGCAGCTTTAATTCAGAGTATCACAACCTAGTTGAAAGTGAAATTAAAAAAGGTGAATTAAATAATAATTTAATATTAGGATTTAGTTTCGGTATGACAAAACAGCAATATTATGATAGATGTTCATTTCTTAACAAGAATAAAATAATAACAGTAGGAGGATATAATTTTAACCCAGAGCAAATCCTAACATCAACTTCAAAAAAGACTAAAAAAATTAAAATGTCTATTGTTCCAAATTTTGAAGAAAAAAATAATATTGATGGACTCGAACTTAGATTTAATTTTCTTGGTTGGTCAAATTGGAATATTGATTACCAATCTGGTGTTTTAATAAATCAAGTTAAAGATTCATTAATTTTTTGGCTCCCAGGAAATGATTTTATAGATGTTAATCTTGACGGAATAGATAAAAAAACCTTCGTAAAGGTTGACGGAAATAGAAGAATTTTGCTTTATAGATTAGATTCTAAAAACGTAATTGCAAAAATAAATAATCTCAAATAAATTTTATGAAATATCAAGTTCTAATTTTTGTTTTAGGAATTTTAATTATTTCGTGTGATTCTAATAAAGGAAAAATATCTTCAAGTGAAATATTTAAAAACTTAAATTTTTCAAAAACAGGGATTGACTTTGAAAATTTATTAAGCTACAGAACCGAACTAAACATAATTGAATATTTATATTATTATAATGGTGGTGGTGTTGCAATAGGTGACATAAATAATGATGGCTTAGAAGATATTTATTTTTCTGGTAATCAAGTCTCTGATCAACTATATCTAAATTTAGGCAATTTACAATTCGACAATATATCTGTTGAATCAGGTATTGCTTCTGATAATTCATGGTCTAGTGGCGTTACCATGGAAGATATTAACGGTGACGGTTATTTGGATATATATGTTTCAAAAGTTAGCCCCGCAAGTCCTCAAGCTGTAAAAAATAGGTTGTATATAAATAATGGAGACTTAACATTCACAGAAAAGGCAAATGAGTTTGGATTAGATTTTTCTGGATTTTCAACACAATCCACATTTTTTGATTTTGACAGAGATGGGGACTTAGATATGTACCTTTTAAATCATGCTATCCACACTGTTAGAAGTTATGGAACTGCAAAAAAAAGAACAGAGTCAGATTCTTTGAGTGGGGATAGATTCTTTGAAAATAAATTAAATGAAAGGGATAAGAAATTTATAGATGTTACAAAGTCTAGTAAAATATATGATACACCCCTTGGTTATGGTCTAGCTGTAACAACAACTGATATTAATAATGATGGTTTTCTTGATATTTATGTTGGTAATGATTTTCATGAAAATGACTATATATATATTAATAATGGGGATAAAACATTTTCGGAATCATCCAAAGATAATTTGGTTCAAATGTCACATTTTACTATGGGTGTTGATGTTGCAGATTTAAATAACGACGGATTCTTAGATATTTTTACTACTGATATGATGCCCTTTGACTCAAAAGGTTTATTAAAATCTGGTGGGGAAGATCCTGATAAAATATCCAGAATCAAAAGTGAGTTCGGGTTTCAAAAACAATTTTCAAGAAACAATTTTCAGCTAAACAGGGGTGATGGCACTTATTCTGAAATTGCTTATATAACTAACACTTATGCTTCTGATTGGAGTTGGGGTGTATTACTTCAGGATTTTAATATAGACGGAAACAATGATATTTTTATTTCAAATGGTATTTATAAAAGGCCAAACGATTTAGATTACATTAATTATTTAAGTAATGTTGATTTCACTAAATATAATAACTCACAGCAAGACGAAATCAAAAAACAATTAATTTCAAAAATTCCAACAAATAAGACATCTAACATTTTATTTACTAATCAAGGGAATCTTAATTTCGAGAGAAATATTATAGGAAAGCCTAATTACAGTAATGGAGCAGCATATAGTGATTTAGATAATGACGGTGACTTAGATATTGTTTTAAATAATCTTAATTCACCATCTGAAATTTTAGAGAATATATCCAATAATTTGAGAAATTTTGTTTCATTTACTTTGAAAGGAAATAAAAATTATTCTGTAACTCGTGGAAGTAAAATTAATATTTATACTAAAAATAAGATTTTTGTAAGAGAGAATATTACCACAAAAGGATTCCAATCTTCTTCTACTAATCAAGTTTACTTTGGTTTAGGAAAGGAAAAAGATATTGACTCTATAATTATTAGATGGCCTGACGGATACAAACAGAAAATATCTAATCTTTCAATAAATGAAAATAGAATAATTGAAAGATCTGATAATCTTAAAATTTCAAATAAGGATTTGAAAAATAAATCTTCTAACAAAGAGTCAATAAAAATTTTACCTATCAAACACCAAGAAAATATTTTCTATGATTACGAAAGAGAACGTTTAATCCCCGAAAGGTTGTCATATGAAGGTCCAGCAGTTATTAAATATGATTTTAATCGAGATGGAATATTAGATTTCTTTATTGGTGGTGCTAAATATCAAAAATCTAGGATTTACTTGGGCTCAAAAGAAGGGGAGTTTTTTTTAAAAGAAAATTCAGACTTTGATAAAGATAAAGACTTTGAAGATGTTGATGCTGCCCTTTTTGATTTTGATGGTGATGGAGACAAAGATTTATATGTAGTTAGTGGTGGTAGTGATAATATGGAACTTAATGAGTCATTAGCAGATAGAATCTATGTAAATAACGGAAAAGGTGATTTCAAAAGAGTAAAAATTGGTTTGCCAAAAACAAATGGCTCAAGTATTTCAGTATCCGATATAAATAAAGATGGTTATGATGATTTATTTATTGGTAGTCGCTCTATTCCAGGATCATACGGGCTAAGCCCATATAGTTTTATTTTACTTAACAATAAAGACGAAAAATCTTTTAAAGTGATTGATAAAAAACGTTATGGAATGATAACAGATTCGAAATGGATAGATTTTAACAATGATGGATTAGAAGATTTGGTACTAGTTGGAGATTGGATGCCAATTAGGCTATTACTAAACAAGGGTGACCTCACATTTGTTGAAGTGACTTCAGACTATGGCCTGGAGAAAACTAATGGTTTATGGAATGTAATTTTTCCTTATGATTTTAATAATGATGGTAAAATAGATTTTTTAGCAGGAAATGCAGGTCTTAACTTCAAGTGGAAGGCAAGTCAGCGAAAACCAGTAAAATTGTATCTCGATGATTTTGATAATAATTCTCAATTAGATCCAATTATATTTTATGATTATAATGGAAGCTATGTACCATTTACTTCAAGAGATAACCTAAATAAACAACTCCCTTATCTTAAGAAAAAGTTTAATTCTTATACCTCTTTCTCAGAAGTAAATAATTTATTTGACTTAACAGGAAAAAAAGAAGAAGATTTACTAGAAATAAAATATTTATATAATTTAAAATCAACATTATTTATTAATGACAATGATAGTTTTAAATTAATTCCTCTTCCTGATGAAGCCCAATATAGTAGCATTGAAGATTTTTCAGTAAATAGTAAAACACCTTTAGAAGTCTTTTATGTTGGGAATACAAAGTATTTTGTAAACGAATTGGGAAGTCCAAATTCAAACCCTGGAGGAAAATTATTTGAATATGATTCAACTTCAAATAGATTTAAAGGCTCCGAATTTTTAAAATTACCTGTTGGGATTAATGCAAGAAAAATACTTGAATTTGAGCAAAAAAAAATTTATATTTATACAAATGACAATTATATTTTTAATGTAAAATAAAATATTTTGAAATCTTTAGTCCATATTATCTTTCTTATATCATTACTTTATTCCTGTTCAATTGATGTTCCCAAGCAGGTAATGGTCGAGTTAGATCAAATTGATAGAGTAGTAGATTTTAATTATGATGTACAGCCTATCTTATCTGATAGATGCTATCAATGTCATGGGCCAGACGAAAACTCAAGAAGAGCAGGACTTCGGTTAGATGATGAAAAAATTGCTTTTTCTAAGCTTTCAAGTGGCTCAAAAGCCCTAGTTTCTGGAAGTTTATTTAAAAGTGAAGTAGCGCACAGAATTCTTTCTAATGATCCTGAAGAGGTGATGCCAACCCCTGAATCAAAACTTTTACTTACTAACAAAGAAAAGGCTATAATTTTAAAGTGGATTGACCAAGGCGCCAAGTGGAAAGATCATTGGGCTTTTATTCCCCCAGAAGTAAATAAGACGAATAATATTTTGACTAAAAAGGAATCAAATCCAATTGACTTTTTTATTGAGAATAAATTAAATGAAAATGGCTTAACTTTTTCTGAACCAGCAATTAAAGAGAGATTAATAAGACGAGTCTACTTTGATTTGACTGGTTTACCACCTTCCATTGAGGATGTCAATAATTTTAAAAACGACGAAAGCCCTAAAGCTTACGAAAAAATTATTGATAAGCTACTTGCATCAGAAGAAAACGCTGAAAGATTGACGATGGATTGGTTGGACTTGTCAAGATATGCAGATTCACACGGTCTTCATGCAGATGGTTTAAGAACGATGTGGCCTTGGCGAGATTGGGTAATTAATGCATTTAAAAATAATATGCCCTATGATGAGTTTGTGACTAAGCAACTTGCAGGTGACTTACTTACGAACCCATCAAGACAAGATATAATCCCCACTGCTTTTAATCGAAATACTCCAATGACAGCCGAAGGTGGTGTTGTGGATGAAGAGTGGAGATTAAATTATGTTTTTGACAGAACAGAAACATTTGGAACCGCATTTCTAGGTTTAACAGTAATGTGTGCAAAATGCCATGATCATAAATTTGACCCAATTTCACAACGCGATTATTATGAACTAGCAGCTTTTTTTAATCAAACAAAGGAATTGGGAATGACTGGTGATGATGGAGATTTTGGTCCCTTATTACTATTGCCAGAGCCTAATAAAGAAAAAACTCTAAATAAAATTCAAGAACAGATTTCCTATAAGAAAAAGCAATTAGAATTAAAACAAAACGAATTGTTTGAAATTTATAGTTATGTTGATCAGTTAAACGAGAAAAATAATTTAGAATCTATCGAAAGATCCATTATTCAAAATGTTTCTTTTGAAAACTTTAAAACCGTAAAAAAGAAAAGTCCAGACGTAAGTTATATCGCTCAAGGAAATTTTAGCAATCAAACATCTTACATAATTGATAATAAATCGAATATTACATCCAATGAAATGCCAAAAATTTCAGATGGAGTCGTTGGAACATCATTTTCTTTTGGAAATGAAAATGATGTTTTATACTTAGAGTCAGTTCCTAATTTTGAATCGACTGATTCGTTTTCTGGTGCTTTGTGGTTAAATACTGAAAAAAGGAAAAAAGGTTTTAGTCAAACTATTTTTGGAACTACAGGAGGTAAAAATAACTACTGGAGAGGTTGGGATTTGTTCTTAGATGATAATAATTATATTAACTTCAGATTGATAAGTTCTTTACCAGAAAACGTAATTCATGTAAAATCACCTGACTCTTTAAAAATAAATAAATGGGATCATCTTGCTTTTACTTACGATGGATCAGGAGAAGCAAGTGGAGTTAAATTATTTTTAAATGGAAATCAAATTGATCAAATCGTAAAAACTGACAATCTTTATAAATCAATTAAACCAGTAAGTAGTTCAGGAATCAGAAAAGAGAGGAGATCAGTAAAAGTTGGCGAAAGTTACGACGGTTCAAGTGGAGATAATAGAATTTTCAAAGGTAAGATGGACGAGCTTTTTATTTTTAATAAATCACTTTCTTCATTTGAAATCAAAACTTTATTCAATAAATATGATATTGATAAAAAACTCATTTCAAATGAATTAAAACGTGAACATTTAGTTTTGGAAAATAATGAACAGATAAAAATACAAAAAGAAATTTCAAAACTTAAAAAACAATGGCTTAATGAAGTGTCAGATGTAACTGAAATAATGGTTATGGAAGACATGAAAGAACCAAGACAATCTTTTCTTTATGATAGAGGTCAATATACCAATAAAAGCTATGAGGTTTTTGCTAATACCCCAAGTGTTTTACCTAAATTTTCAGAAGATTTACCAAGAAATAGATTAGGACTTGCCAAATGGCTTTTTGAAGACAAAAACCCATTAACTTCAAGAGTAACAGCCAATAGATATTGGCAATTGATTTTTGGAAAAGGAATAGTGTCTTCTCCAGAAGACTTTGGCTTGCAAGGAATGTTACCCTCAAATGCCGAATTACTTGACTTTCTGGCTAACTTCCTTGTTAATGAAGATTGGGATATAAAAAAACTCATTAAATTAATGGTTACCTCATCTACATATAAACAAAGTTCCTCCATTAATCAAAAATATGCTGAAATTGACCCAAATAATATTTATTTGTGGAGAAGTAATAGTTATAGGCTTCCTGCGGAAATGATAAGAGACAATGCTTTAGCTGCCAGCGGTCTTTTGGTTAAGAAAACTGGAGGAAAAAGTGTTAAACCATATCAACCTGATGGTTTATGGAGAGAGAAATCAAATTTTTCAATTAAATTATTAGATTATAAAATTTCTGAAACAGAAGAAGACCTTTACAGAAGAAGTTTATATACTTTTCTAAGAAGAACATCACCTCCACCTTCAATGTCAGTTTTTGATGCACCTTCAAGAGAAGTTTGTACCGTAAAAAGAGAAATAACAAATACCCCACTACAAGCATTAGTTTTACTAAATGATCCCCAGTTTGTTGAGGCCTCGAGGGTTCTTGCTGAAAGGATTCAAATTGAAGAATCAGGATCAATTAAAAAATCAATAGAGTACGGTTTTCAATTATGTACTTCGAGAATGCCTAGTAGCGAAGAGCTTCAAATTTTAAAAGAATTCTATGACAATCAATACAAAAAATTTAAAAGCAATCCAAAATTAGCAGATCAGATATTTAAAAACGGAAGAAAGAAAAGAAATCGAAGTTTAGATAAATATAAAACTGCTGCCCTTACATTGGTAGCTAATACAATGTTAAATCATGATGAAGCATATATAAAAAGATAAATATGAATTGTAATTCACACGACCATAATAAAAAATATACAAGAAGAGATTTTTTGACAAAAACATCACTTGGTATGGGTGCAGTTACTCTTGGTTCTTTGTTAAATACTAACTCAATGTTAGGAAATTACAACAGTGATTCATTAAATCCACATCTACGATTACCTCACTTTGCACCAAAAGCCAAAAGAGTAATTTATCTTTTTCAAAGTGGTGCACCTTCACAATTAGATCTTTTTGATTATAAGCCTTCACTAATTAATTTAACAGGTAAGGAACTCCCTTCAAGTGTTAGAGGAGATCAAAGGTTAACTGGTATGACAGCTGGTCAAGCAACTTTCCCGATGGTTGGATCTGTTTTCAATTTTAAACAGCATGGACAAAGTGGTGCATGGATGAGCGATCTAATGCCATATACATCTAAAATTGTTGATGATTTGTGTTTTATAAAATCTATGCATACAAGTGAAATAAATCATGATCCTGCTGTAACATTTCTTCAATCAGGATCAAATCTTCCAGGTAGACCCTCAATTGGCTCTTGGGTCAGTTACGGCTTAGGCACTGATAATAAAAACTTACCTGAATTTGTAGTTTTAGTAACAAAAAATAAAAGTGGTCAACCACTTTATGCTAGATCGTGGGGTAATGGTTTTTTACCTTCTAAACACCAAGGTGTTCAATTTAGATCCGGAAAAGATGCAGTTCTTTATTTAGAAAATCCCCCTGGAGTTAATTATGAATCTCGAAAAGAACAGCTAGAATATCTTAAAAAATTAGAAGATATAAATTATAGAGATATTGGAGATCCTGAAATTTTATCTAAAATGTCTCAATATGAAATGGCGTTTAGAATGCAAACTTCAGTTCCTGAAGTGATGGATATTTCTAATGAACCTGAATATATATTTGATCTCTATGGTGAAGACAGTAAAAATCCAGGAACTTTTGCAGCAAATTGTCTTTTGGCGAGAAAACTTGCAGAAAAAGATGTTAAATTCATTCAATTATATCACCAAGGCTGGGATCAACATGGATCACTAAATAAGGATATTAAAGTTCAATGCAAAGAAACTGACCAAGCTACTGCCGCTCTTATTCAAGACTTAAAACAAAGAGGTCTTTTAGAAGATACTCTTGTTATTTGGGGAGGAGAATTTGGAAGGACCGCATATACTCAAGGGAGAATTACTGATCCTAATTATGGAAGAGACCACCATCCAAAATGTTTCACAATATTTATGGCTGGTGCCGGAATCAAAAAAGGAATTACAATTGGAGCTACAGATGAGTTTGGTTATAATATTTCGGAAAGACCTGTTCATATTCATGATTTTCAAGCAACTCTTCTTCATTTGCTTGGCGTAGATCACGAAAAAATGACATATAAACACCAAGGTAGACGTTATAGATTAACTGATGTCCATGGAAACATTGTAAATGAAATTTTATCATGAAAAAATCAAATAATTCAAGAAGAGATTTTGTAAAAAAAACTGCTGCTTTAAGTTTTGGTATTGTTTCTACACCTAAAACTTTTTTTATAAAAAAAGGTATTGATAATGATGATCAAATTATAGGCCATGGTAATTTCCGCTATAAAATTGATAAGGAATGGGGAGTTAATGATCAATATCCAGTCAATGATTGTCACGAAATGGTATTTGATAAGGATAAAAATCTTTATTTAACAACAAATCATAACCAGAATAACATTTTAAAATATAATCGTTCTGGGAAAATAATTGATTCATGGAGTATTGGAAATGAAGGAACCCATGGATTAACAATTAATGATGAAGGTGGTTTGGATTTTTTATATATAACTGATTACGCTGAACACAAAGTCTACAAAACTAATACAAAAGGTAAAATTCTTTTACAAATTGAATGGCCTGAATTTATTCCAGAATATACTTCCGCTAAAGAATTTAAACCTACAGAAACAGCAATTGCTAATAATGGTGATATTTATGTATGTGACGGATATGGACTAGATTTTATAATCCAATATAATTCTAAAGGAGAGTATATTCACCATTTTGGAGGTAGAGGGGATTCGGATTCGACTTTTAATTGTTGTCATGGTATAACAATTGATAATAGGGAAGATACACCATCACTTTTAATTACATCTAGGACAAAAAATGAATTTAAAAGATTTTCTATGGGAGGGCTATTTATAGAAAAATTCGAAATACCTGGATGTTGGATTTGTAGACCTGTTTTAGATGGAAATGAATTATATTTTGCTGTAATTATTACAAATTCTTGGGATAAGTTCGACGGTATGATTGCAGTTTTGGATCAAAATAATAAGGTTGCTTCTTTACCTGGAGGTAGTATCCCTAAATATTCAGGAAATAATTTTTTAGCTCCACTTTCAGATAAAAAGTCATTTTTAAACCCACATGATATTTGTATTGATGAGGATAAAAACTTGTATGTCCCTCAATGGAATTCTAAAAACACATACCCTATTAAGTTAACAAGAGTTTAATTTTGGATTTAGATTTATTTTTTGGCAGATTTCATTCATTAGTTGTTCATTTACCTATTGGATTTATTTTCCTTGTAATATTTTTTGAACTTTATTATGGTTTTTTAAAAAAAGAATTAAATAATAAGTTAGTCATATTAAGTTGGTTTTTTTGTTTTCTAAGTTCGCTATTTAGCTCCATTACAGGATTTTTGCTCTCTTCTAGAGGTCATTATATTGATGAAAATCTATTTATTCATAAAACATTTGGATTTATACTAGTTGGTATTTCACTCCTTTCATTGCTAGGAAGGACTTCTTTCTTAAAATTTCAATTAAATTTTCGAAATAAATCTATATTAAACATTGCAGTAATAATTCTTTTATTAATAACTGGACATCTTGGAGGAAACCTTACGCATGGGAATGAATATTTAACTGAATTTTCACCTATCCAAATTAAAAATTCAAAAGTTGATAATCAAAATATAGACAAGAATATTGATTCGATTTATATTTACAAGGACCTTGTTAGTCCAATTTTTGATTCTAAATGCATATCATGCCACAATAAAGAAATTAAAAGAGGTGGATTAGATATGTCCTCGTTAGTCAGCCTTGTAAAAGGGGGTAATTCAGGAAAGATACTGGATAAAACTAATCCAAACCAGAGCGAACTATTCAAAAGAATAACTCTACCACAAGAAAATATTAAATTTATGCCTTCTGATGGAGAACCTACTTCTTATTATGAGAAAAACTTAATCTTGTGGTGGATAGAAAATCTTTCTGAATCAGATCAATTAATTAAACCATCAGAAGTTTCAGATAAAATGAAATATGTGTTTAATCATTTATACTCTTATGACTTTGAACAAAAAAGCTGGGATAAAAGATTAAAATTGGAAAAACTTGAAAGTTTTAAGGAAATAGATCCAAATAAATTTGAAATTAAGTTTATTTCTAATCAACAAAAATATATTTCTGTTAAATATTTAAGAGAAAATATTTCTACTAATGATTTTGAAGATTTGAGAGAAATAAATGATCATATTGTATATTTCGATATTTATAATGGCCAGATAGGGATTGAAATGATAAAAAACTTATTGAATTTCAAAAATCTTGTTAAGCTAAGTTTAAAGGATAATTTAATTACTGATGAAGGAATAAAACTAATATCAAGCCTAGAAAATATAGAAGTTTTGAATTTAATAGGAACAAATGTTACTGAAAAAAGTTTTGATAATTTTAAGACATTTAAAAATCTAAAAAGAATTTATCTTTGGAAATCAGGTGTTAAAAACGATCAGATAAAATCTTTCAATCAAAATCAAAATAAAGTAACTTTAATTGGATCTGTCAATTAAAATTTAATGTCTATTTTTTCATTAGTGGTTTAAAAATATGCTCATAAAGTTAATCAGAGGCAAACTTGGTTTTATTAGTAAGTCTAAAAACAATCTTTTATTAAGTTATTTTTTAATGGATTTCTTAAAAGAGTTCCATTGTGTTACTTTATTGTCAACAATGTGATAATATTCATAGAAAACTTCCGAATCAATTTCTGAGTTTGGATTAGTGTGCTTGGTTGTAAATTGAGCATTAACCCAATCTCCTGTATCCACTGTCGTATAATCAGAGTCATCATCTGTAACTGCAATTGCAAAAGCATAATCTGTTGTCCATTCATAATTATTTCCTTCCTCTTGAGACTTAACAACTTCAGATTTAATTTTATCTACAAATTCTTGAGGGGTTTTAGCAACAAATCCGTCGTGAAAACTAAGAGAAGCATCATCTGCAATAAATGTTTTTATTGTTTCATAGTCTAATTTTGCCCAAGCAGCATC
>CAYSNJ010000022.1:0-11453 GCA_964432535.1 uncultured Flavobacteriaceae bacterium
GTAATTTCTAAACTAGCTAAATTGGATAAAATTGAGTTTTCTCAAGAAAAACAAACAAATAAGGGAGGTGTCTTTATTGTTGGTACTGACGAGTTTTTCATTCCTATTGAAATAAAGATTGATCTGAAAAAAGAATCTGCTAAAATAAAGGATGAACTAACTCACTTAGAAGAGTTTTTAATTTCATTAAATAAAAAATTATCAAATTCTAATTTTATTCAAAATGCCCCAATTAACGTAATAGAACTTGAAAGAAAAAAAGTTGAAGACTCAAAGGAAAAAATTAAAAATATTAAAAAAAGACTGCAAAGTTTCAAATAATGTCGATATCCCATTTTCATCAAATAACTTACAATGTCTTTAATTTTCTTTTAATAGGCACCTATTTAATAGAAGATATAATAGTTTTTGCCCCTTTTGCAATTTGATTTAAAACTACCTCTATAGGAGTATCAATAGGGAGAAATAAATCTACTCTAGATCCAAACTTTATAAATCCAGCATCGTCTCCCTGTTTTACTTCACTACCGACCTTGGCATAATTTACTATTCGCCTAGCTAATGCACCAGCAACTTGTCTGTATAGAACTTCTCCAAATTCAGTATTTTTGATTACAATAGTAGTTCTTTCATTTTCTTCGGAAGATTTGGGATGCCATGCAAATAGATATTTTCCAGGATGATATTTGCTATAAGTAACTTTTCCACTTAGCGGATATCTCGTTATATGAACATTTAATGGAGACATAAAAATGGAAACTTGCATTCGATTGTCCTTAAAATACTCTTTCTCACAAACAGACTCAATTACCACTACTTTTCCATCAACAGGAGAAAGTATTTTTTTTATATCTCTAGTAATAACTCTTTTAGGATTTCTGAAAAACTGTAAAATTAGTATTAATAATAATCCTGAAAATAGTTGAATTAAAGTTTTAAGTGACTGATTAATTATATTATATTCTGTAAAAATTGTAAGTGAAACAGCTAATATAAAAAAAAATGTTATTGTTAAATATCCTTCTTTGTGAAACATTAAATCTGATTTAAAACATAAAAACTCCAAGGAGCAATAAAAATAATACTATCCATTCTGTCATAAAATCCTCCATGTCCGGGTAATATATTCCCTGAATCTTTAACTCCTTTATCACGCTTAATTCTTGACTGAACTAAGTCACCCAAGGTTGCTAAAATAGGAATTATAAAAGAAAAAACAACAACTTGAATATAATTTACCCCTACCTCTAATTTATAAAATATAATAGCTATTAGACTGGTAAAAACTAGCCCACCCCAAAAACCCTCCCACGATTTATTTGGAGAAACTTTTGGGATCATCTTAGTTTTTCCAAATTTTTTCCCAAATAAATATGCGAAAGAATTATTTGTCCAGTTTAAAGTAAAAATAAACATCAATAGTTTTGGGTTATAATCCCCTTTTGAAAAAGGTATTACGATTATAAAAAAACAACTAAATACCAGGTAGCCATATGTTAAAAAAGTTGAAACGATTTTTCTTTTGTATCTCCCTACGAATAACCATCTCAACATCAAAATTTGAGAAATGATAGTAATTATCAATATAATTGAAATTGTTTCAGAGGGATTTCTACTTTCTAAAAAATAAAAATACATAAACCCTAGTAAGAAATATGGTATTATGTTTTTCAAATTTAAAAGTTTTTGGTATTCAAAAATTGCTAAACATGAAAAACAAAACATTATGATAGAGAATAATTTAATATCATAAAAAAGTGAGCTCAGTATAATTGAAACATAGCAAATACCAGTAAATGATCGAATAATCATATTATTTATTTTTCACTCTTCAAGTAGTAAATAAATATTTTTAGAACTGTTTCCTTGAGATAAAAAATCAGACTCTTTATCTAAGTTTTTTGCATTTAAAGTCGTGATGTTAGAGGGTAAATTTTTTGAATAAGAAGCTTTGAGTCTACTCATTCCATCACTAACATCTTGTGCGAATTGAAATACTTTAGCTTTTACTATAATATTTTCTGGAAACTCAGTTAGACTTAAGTTTTTGATTTGATTACTTGAAATCATTATTCCTCCAGTTTTTGCAATAAGGAACTCACAATTTATTAAGGCTACTTTTTTTTCTTTTATCTCGGAAGTATCATTTATTTTTAAATTAAAATACTTTCCTAAACTTTTATCTAATAAAAAAACATCAGAATTAATCCAATTGTTTTCACTGAGTATGTTTTGAAAAAAATTCTCACAATCTGAATGAGATTCAGAAAATAAAAAACGACCTCCTTTTTCTGTAAAATTATGAGCGAATACTATTTCAACTGGTTCCTTTTTTTCTGGCATGAAAGGACTTTTGGACGTCATACTTTCTTGGGTAACTTTTTTTTTACCAAAAAGATTGTTCCAAAAACTCACAATTCACAAATGTTTTATAATTAATTTCTATCCTTTTAATTTAGATTTTACCCCGGTTTCGTCTTCGTTATAAGGACGTTTTCCTAATATTTTTACTAAATCTTCCTTAAAGATAACTTCTTTTTCTAAAAGACGTTCTGCCAGAGCAACCAATTTATCCTTATTTGATGCAAGTAAGTCACAAGCTCTTAGGTACTGTTTTTCGATTAATTTTGATATTTCGTTATCAATTGTCTTTGCTGTTTCTTCAGAATATGGTTTTGTAAAGTTATATTCAGATTGTCCAGATGAATCATAATAAGTAATATTTCCAATAGTATCATTTAAACCGTAAACTGAAACCATTGCTCTAGCTTGACGGGTGACTTTTTCTAAATCACTTAGAGCACCGGTTGAAATTTTATTAAACATTACTTTTTCGGCAGCTCTACCTCCTAGTGTAGCGCACATTTCATCGAGCATTTGCTCTGTTCTAACAATCATTCTTTCTTCTGGCAAATACCAAGCAGCTCCAAGTGATTGTCCACGAGGAACTATAGTAACTTTAACCAAAGGAGAAGCAAATTTAAGAAACCAACTTACAGCAGCATGACCAGCTTCATGATATGCAATTGTTTTTTTCTCTTCTTTTGTTATTATTTTATTCTTTTTTTCTAAACCACCCACTATTCTATCTACCGCATCTAAAAAATCTTGTTTACCAACAGATTTTTTATTTTTTCTTGCCGCAATAAGAGCAGCTTCATTACAAACATTAGCAATATCTGCACCTGAAAAACCAGGAGTTTGTTTAGCTAAAAAGTCAAAATCTAAAGATTTGATTGTTTTTAATGGTTTCAAATGAACTTTAAAAATCTCTCTCCTTTCATTAAGATCTGGTAGATCTACATAAATTTGACGATCAAAACGTCCTGCTCTCATTAGAGCTTTATCTAAAACATCTGCTCTGTTTGTTGCAGCTAAAACGATCACATTTGAATTAGTTCCAAATCCATCCATTTCAGTTAATAATTGATTTAGAGTGTTTTCTCTTTCATCGTTCGACCCTGTAAAATTGCTTTTTCCTCTTGCTCTTCCAATAGCATCAATTTCATCTATAAAAATTATTGCCGGAGATTTATCTTTTGCTTGTTTAAATAAATCCCTAACTCTTGAGGCTCCTACTCCAACAAACATCTCAACAAAATCTGATCCAGAAAGAGAGAAAAATGGAACTTTTGCTTCACCGGCAACAGCCTTGGCTAAAAGTGTTTTTCCAGTACCTGGCATCCCAACTAATAGTGCTCCTTTCGGTATTTTGCCTCCTAATGCAGTATATTTTCCTGGATGTTTTAAAAAATCTACTATTTCTTGAACCTCCTCTTTCGCTCCTTCTAGTCCGGCAACGTCTTTAAATGTTGTTTTAACATCTGAATTCTGATCGAAGAGTTTAGCTTTTGATTTACCTATATTAAAAATTTGACTCCCTGCTCCACCAGCGCCTCCACCAGACATTCTTCGCATTAAAAATATCCAAACACCAATAATTATTATTATTGGTAGAAATCCTATAATGACATCCAACCACTTGTTTTCAACAGTATTAAATTCATATTTAAAGATGATTCCTTTTTCCTCAGCTTTTTCTAATTTTCTTTGAAAAAGTTCAAGATTACCAACTTCAAATTGGTAGTGGGGGCCTTTTATGTTTTCTTGACCTAAAAAGTTTTTAGATTTCACCCTTTGATGTTCAGCTTTAGACAAAACATCTTCTTTTAAAGAAATCTGAGCTAAATTTTTATTAATTACAACTACCTCTTTTATATCTCCTGCATTAAGATATTTTTCAAATTCACTAGTATTAGTTTTACCTATATTTTTAAAATTTGAATTACCTCCAAAGAAACTCATTCCCAACAAAACAGTTATTACTATTCCATATATCCAGTATATGTTAATTTTAGGCTTTTGAGTTTTTTTATCTTTTTTTTCCATAATTATTAATAGTTTGAGTCGATTTGCGTAGAATTTGCATCTCCCCAAAGATTTTCTAAGTCATAACGATCTCTAATCTGTTTTTGAAATACATGAACAACAACATCAATATAATCAATTAAAACCCATTCTGAATTTTTCTCACCTTCTGTATGATAAGGTTTTTCTTTAAGATTTTTACTTACAGTTTTTTGCACGGAGTTCACAATCGCATTGACATGTGTATTTGATGTACCGTTACAAATTATAAAATAACTACAAACCGTATTTTGGATTTCACGTAAATCCAATAGATTAATTTCTACTCCTTTCACTTCTTCTATCCCTCCAATAATTTTTGAAATAAGAGAATCTGGATTTGGCACATCTTTAATCATTTAAATATCTATTTTTATCCAAATATGTAATTTATTAAATTCTGAACTTTTGTTTACTTTAAACTTACGCAAACTTGATGCCACTAGTTCAACAAATAAAGAATTAAAGTATTTGTTAAAATCTAAGAAATTAGATTCAGGAGATGCTATATGGACTATGAATCAAAAAGAAGGAGTTGGGCAACATGGATCTGTATGGAAAAGCGAGCCTAATTGTCATCTTGCTTTTAGCTTATATGGAATATTTGAAAATTTAAACCCCAAATGGGCTTTTACCCTCAACTGTGCTTCTTCAATAGCTGTATTAAAGACCCTAGAATATTTTAATGTACCAGATCTGTCAATTAAATGGCCAAACGACATATTGTCAGGAAATAAAAAAATATCTGGAATATTGGCAGAGAACCAAATACAGAAAAATAAAATAAGTTCAATTATTGGAATTGGGATAAATCTTTTCGAAAAATCATTTTTAGAATTACCTAACGCTACAAGTGTTTACATTGAAACACGAAAAATGGTACCTATTGATATTTTTATTAAAAAATTATCAGAAAATTTATTAAATTTTATTAAAATTTGTGATGATTCATCTGTAAAATTCTTGAGTAATATATATAATAAAAAACTATTTTTTCTATCAAAAAATATGTGGTTCAAAAATGATAACAAAGTCTTTAAGGCCAAAATAAATAAAGTTTATCTTAATGGTTTATTGGAATTGAAATTAGAAAACAGTAGGCTTAAAACTTTTCAGTCAAAACAGATCAAATGGATTTATTAAAATCCCATTTTTCGGGAGATTTCCTCCAAGAAGTTAACTTTGATAAGGAATTAGAGTTAATCAATTTCTGATTTAATGCTTCTTTTATAAGAGAGTTGTAATCACTTAAAGTATTTAAATGAATTTTTGAATCTTTAAAATTTTCATCAGCAACTTTAAAACCATAAGTGAAAAGACCTAACATTCCTAAAACATTTGCACCCTCATTTCTCAATGCTTCAACTGCATTTAAGCTACTCTTACCAGTAGAAATCAAATCTTCAATTACAACTACATTTGAGTTGTCAGCCATGTAGCCTTCAATTTGATTTTTTTTACCATGCTTTTTTTGTTCTGGTCTAACATATATAAAGGGTAAATCTAATTTTTGAGCTACTAACATTCCAATCCCTATTGCACCAGTTGCTACCCCAGCTATAATAAAATCTTTGTTTTTATAAATAGTTTTAGCTTGAAAAGCCAATTGATTGCCTAGAAAATTTCTTACTTTCGGATAAGATAATGATATTCGATTGTCACAATAGATCGGAGATTTCCAACCGCTCGCCCATGAAAATGGATTTTCAGGACTCAATTTAATTGCATTAATTTGTAAAAGATATTTTGCAGTTTTTACGGAAGTTTGTTTATCCAAAATCATATACAAATGTATAAAGTTTTTTTAAATCATAAGCCACTTATTTTGACAACATCCATTGTTGAAAATGACGATTCAACACCTCTGATTTATTCAAAATTTTCTAACTATTCAGTAATAATTAAAGCATTAAAATCAAAAAAAACTAAATGTATTTATTATTACAATTCAGATTCAGAAAAACTAATTAAGCACCTTCACAAACATTTCCCTCCAATTGAAGCTGCTGGTGGATTAGTTAAAAATGATAAAAATCAATTTTTAGTGATATATAGAAATGGAAAGTGGGATTTACCAAAAGGTCACCTTGAAAAAAAAGAAATGATTGTTGATGGTGCTTTGAGAGAGGTAATCGAAGAGACTGGAGTTCGTGATTTGGTTTCAAAATCTATTTTACCAACAACATATCATTTATATAAAAAAAATGGAGAATACAGTTTAAAAAAAACATATTGGTTCTTAATGAGCTCCAACTACAAAGGAAATTTAAATCCTCAAATTAATGAAAATATTGAAAAAGCAGTTTGGAAAAATAAAACTGAAATTAAGGAATCAATGAAAAATATGTACTCTAATATTGAAATGCTTTTTAATTTTTATTTTGAAGATAATTTAACCGGTGATGGAACAAAAGATTTGTAATCTCCATTATTTTTAATAATATCCCTAACTATACTACTGCTTATAAATGAAGTTTTAGAAGAGGTTAATAAAAATACGGTTTCTATGCCTGACAGCTTTCTGTTCGTATGAGCTATTGCTTTTTCAAATTCAAAATCTGCAGGATTTCTTAATCCTCTAAGAATAAAGCCAGCTTCAATTGATTTGCAATATTTAATTGTTAACCCTCCATAAGATTGAACCTTAATTTTCTTGTATTTATTAAAAACATTTTTAAGGAAAGCTGTTCGTTCTTCTATGGTAAACATATATTTTTTATCAGTATTTATTCCAACTCCAATTATAATTTCATCAAAAAGTGGAAGAGCTCGAAGGATTATATCTTCATGGCCGTTTGTTATAGGATCAAAGGATCCAGGGAAAAGAGCACGTTTCATTAATTTTTTTATTAAAATTATGAATTTTTAATGATTGCTTGATCTAATAAGTCCTCAAATAATTCATGAAGCATAATACCAGCTGCTTTACATTGTTTTGGAATAATACTTTCGCTTGTTAATCCGGGTACAGTATTTATTTCTAGTAAGTGAGGTGTGTTACCTATAAAAATAAATTCACTTCGACAGATACCTTTTAAATTTAATTTATTGTAAAGTAAGACAGCCATTTCATAAACTTTTTTCAACATTTCATCTGAAATATTTGCAGGTGTTATTTCTTGAGCTTTACCTTGATATTTAGCCTCATAATCAAAAAAATCATTTTCAGAAATTATTTCAGTAATTGGAAGACAAATTATATCATTTTTCTTTTTATAAACTCCAACAGAGACCTCTTTTCCTTTTAATTCTGATTCAATTATAATTTGACTATCTTCTTTGAATGCATTTGTGATACCAGCTTTAAGATCATCTATATTGGTTATTCTGTATATTCCAAAACTACTACCTGCTCTACTTGCTTTCACAAAACACGGAAGACCAACTTTTTCAATGATATTCTCTTCTTTAAAATGATCTCCCTCATTGAGATGAAATGATTTAGCAGTTGGAATATTATATTTTTTGACTTCGGAAAGACAATCTCTTTTATTGTATGTTAAAGCGGCTGAAGTATAATTGCAACTAGTATGTGGAATTTTTTTAGCATCAAGTATAGCTGCTAATTGACCATCTTCTCCGGGTGATCCATGTAAAGCATTAAAAATAACATCAAAGTTATATTCAACTTCATTGAGTTTATATGAAAGGTTTTTTCTAGAAATAGATAATTTTTCAGTTTCAGATATTTTTAAATACCAATCCTTAAAATCAATGATTAAAAGAAAAACATTCCAACCTGCTTTTTTTAAAGTTTTTAAAACTAATTCTCCACTTTTCAAAGAGATATTTCTTTCTGAACCATACCCTCCACATGCAATTCCAATAATGCTTTTACTTTTTTCTAACATTATTACAAAGGTAATAGATTTAATAGCATTGCAAAAGTGTTATATTTGTTACAAATTTGAGTATAGTGTATTTAAAATTTTTCACTTCTAAAACTTTTTTTATTCTTATAATAAAAGCAGCTTTTTTTTTAATATTTTTCATTATTATAATTTTGAAAGCATTAGAATTAACAACCTATCATGATAATTATGAGTTGGTCCCTGATATTTCTGGATTTGAATTAAATGAAGCAATTAAGATACTTGGTGAAAATAATTTAAGATATGAAGTGGTTGATTCTACAAAATTTAACCCAAAAATTCTTCCTTATGCCGTCATAGAGTTATTTCCTGTTGCATTAAGTGAAGTTAAAAAAGATAGAAAAATTTATTTAACATTAAACCCTTCAGGATATCGCAAAATAAGTGTTCCAAATATTATTCAGATTACCCTTCGAAATGCTGAATCTAAGCTAAAGGCAGTTGGGCTTCAAGTTGGAGAAATAACTTATATAAATAACATTGGTAAAGATATGGTTTTAGAAATTAGATATCAAGGAAAAGCAATTACATCAGGATCTGTTATTCCTAAAACCTCAAAGATAGATTTAACTCTAGGGAATGGTAAAAGATGGTGAAAATTGATCCAATTCCTAACGACGATAGTTTGTATGAGCATTTCAATTTCATAGCTGATAAAGGACAAGAACCCCTTCGTGTCGACAAATTCTTAATGAATAGAATTGAAAATTCAACTAGAAATAAAATACAACTAGCTGCTAAGTCAGGAAGTATATTTGTTAATGGATCTATTATAAAATCAAATTACAAAGTAAAAGGTGATGATAATATTCAAGTTTTATTTAAACATCCCCCTCATGAAAACCTTCTCATACCTGAAAATATACCTTTAGACATTCAGTACGAAGACGATTATTTTATAATTATTAATAAACCTCCGGGAATGGTCGTTCATCCTGGACATGGAAATTACTCGGGGACTATGATTAATGCTCTTTTATATAGGTTTAAAAAATTACCTGTCAATAGCAATTATAGACCGGGTCTTGTTCATAGAATTGATAAAGATACTTCAGGGCTCTTAGTTGTTGCGAAAACAGAATCATCAATGACCTTTTTGGCGAAACAATTTTATGATAAAACTACAACCAGAGAATATATTGCTTTGGTTTGGGGTAATGTCAAAATGGATGAAGGTAAGATAGAAGGAAATATTGGACGTAATCCGAAAAATCGTTTGCAAATGAAAGTTTTTCCTGAAAATGATTTCGGGAAGAATGCAATTACTCACTACAAGGTTGTGAAACGATTTGGATATGTAACTCTTGTTAGTTGTAGACTTGAAACTGGGAGGACTCATCAGATTAGAGTTCACATGAAGCATATTGGGCATACTATTTTTAACGACGAAAGATATGGTGGAAATCAAATCTTAAAAGGAACGAGTTTTACAAAATACAAGCAATTTGTTGATAATTGTTTTAAAATTATTCCACGACAAGCTCTTCATGCGAAAAACTTGGGATTTATTCATCCTAAAAAAAATGATTATGTTTCATTTGTTTCTGAACTTCCTGAAGATTTTAATAATCTCATAATTAAATGGGAAAAATACTCAAAAAACTCTCAAAACTAATATGTATTTAAATTTTGGTTAATTATTTTTGTAATAAATCTATTATTTTTGATTAAGCTTTAATTAATTCTTTTTTATGAAAATATTTATTTCTCCAGCAAAATCCCTAAATCTAAATTCTGACTTTCCAAATATTCAAGAATCTCAACCATATTTTTTAGATGAAGCCAATACGCTTAATAGAATATTAAAAAAACAAACTGTTAGTGAATTAAGTGATTTAATGAACGTATCACAAAAGTTAAGTCAACTGAATTGGGAGCGTAATCAAAATTTTAAAATTCCTTTTACAATTAAAAATTCTCGACCTGCTATTTTTACATTTAATGGAGATGTTTATGCGGGATTAGACCCTAATTCATTATCAAAACAAAGCCTTGATACTCTTCAAAGTAAAATAAGAATATTATCAGGTCTCTATGGGGTTTTACGGCCATTTGATCTTATTCAACCCTATCGATTGGAGATGGGTACATCTCTAAAAAATAAAAATAACGATAATCTGTACGAATTTTGGAAAGAAAAAATCACTAAATATATTATTGAAGATATTGGAAGTAATAAGGTTTTAGTTGATTTGGCTAGTAAAGAATATTCATCTGTTATTGATTTTAATTTAATTAAAAATCCAGTTATAACTCCGGTATTTAAAGATTTTAAGAATGGAAATTTAAAAATAATTTCCTTTTATGCCAAAAAGGCAAGAGGGTCAATGTCCAGATTTTTGGTAGAAAAAAATGCTAATTCACTTAAAGATATTTTAAAATTTTCTTTAGATGGATATTCTTATAGCGAAGAAGAAACGATGGATGAAAACTCTCCTGTTTTCACTCGTTGAAAACCATATTTTTTAAATCATGATTAATGCCAAGTAAAAATTTGTTTTTATAATAATCAATGAATTCCGGGGTCATATTTTTTGAACCTAAAACATTTTTTTTGATAAATAGCTTTCTAAAATTCAATTCCAATAAATTTCTTAGAATATTTTTTGATATTGGACTGTAGGAATAATGCCAAGGTTCGTGTTTAAAACCAGTTCTATTCAAATTGTTTGTGTAAACTAGAAAAAAACCAAATTTTTCAGAATTGTCATCCATCCAATTTTTAAGTTTTTCATAAGGACCGTTATTATAAAACTTCTCAGGTAATAAAACATCACCTTTAGGTTCAAAATTATCATCAATAATATCTATATCAGTTCCCCAATGATGTCTAGAAGTTCCAGGAATTGTGGAATATTCAATAATTTTTGTAATATTATCATTTGCTGTAAGCCCCATGGAGTTATTTTTTCTAAACTTTCGATTCCATATTTTTCTCTGTTGATTAAAAGATCGAAAACCTGAAACTATTTTTATCCTAATGCTGTCTTTTAGTGCTGCTGTTTTCATTAATTCAAAAGATTTTGACACCTCAGGAAGTAGCTGATAATTTTGGTTTTTTATCATATATTTTTCAATCTGACCTGTCAACTGATCATGGGTAAAATGATTTTTGTTTTGTCCAAAACAAAAAGATAAACCAATAAAAAATAAAACATATTTTTTCATGAAAAA
>CAYSNJ010000023.1:0-2163 GCA_964432535.1 uncultured Flavobacteriaceae bacterium
GAAAATTTTAATGCAAAATTTAAAGAAAGTAAAGACGAATATGCTCCTATGATGTTAACACTAAAAGATCAAAATGGTTTAAGAGAAAGTTTAGATATGGGAGATGCTTTTTCCGGGGTTTTTATTTTCATATTTATTCTAGCAATGTCACTTGTTCTATGGAATACTGGACTAATTGGTGGTTTGAGGCGTTATAATGAATTTGGCATCCGTTTAGCACTTGGAGAATCTAAAAATAATGTGTTTAAACTACTGTTAATTGAGGCTTCCATTATTGGATCAATTGGCTCCATAATTGGAACAATCTTGGGTATTATTTTTTGTTATTACCTTCAAGAAGTAGGAATTGATATCTCAGATGATACCGCCAATTCAACAATAATAATGCCCTCGGTGATGAGAGCTTACGTGACCCCTAATCTTTTCTTTATAGGTTTTATCCCTGGCTTATTTTCAATGCTTTTTGGAACTGCCTTAGCCGGAAGAGGAATCTATAAAAGAGAAACTGCTCGACTATTTAAAGAATTAGAAGTATAAAATAAAACTATGAATAAACAACTTATCATTCTCTTAATTTCAATTCAATTACCTTTTTTGCTATCATCACAACAAAGTGATCAAAAAGCATTAAACATCATTGAAAAAATTGATAAAAATATGTACTCTAAAACTCAAATTGTCACCTCTGAAATGATCGTTTATGGAAAAAGAAAAAAAAGAATAATTAGATCAAAAGGTTATTCTATGGGAAAGGAAAATAATTTTACTGAATACCTATCCCCTGAAAGAGAAAAAGGGACTAAAATGTTAAAGCTTGATGATCGTTTATGGATTTATTCACCCGCAACAGATCGAACTATTCAGCTTTCAGGTCATCTTCTAAGACAATCTGTTATGGGTTCTGATTTATCTTATGAAGATATGATGGAAGAAAGAAAATTATCTGAAGTATATGATGCCAAAATAGTTCAAGAAGAAAATTTTAATAATTCCCCTGTTTGGATAATGGAACTTACATCTAAAGTTGAAGGATTAGCCTACTTCAAAAGAACCTTATGGATTGATAAAAATAAGTATGTACCCTTAAAAGAAAATCTATATGCCAAAAGTGGAACCTTGCTTAAAACAACCACCTTTACTGACATAAGAAAAATTGGCGCTAGATGGTATCCTATGAAAATAAATTATAAGGATATGCTTAAAGATGGAAAAGGAACTGATTTTGTCATCCTCGATATTTCTTTTAACTCTAACATACCTAAGGAGTTTTTTTCAAAAAATATATTAAAAAAATAAGTCTCTAAAAGCATTGAAAATAATTACTTAAGATGATGTACAGCTAGTTTAAAGCTAAAACTCTTAAAATTATTCCATTACTACTTTTTCAACTCCATTATCTGTCAATATTTTTAGTGTCTGCTTTAGTTTGTCTTCTTTTAGTATTTCTAGTTTTTTACTAATTTCAGATAACCTAATTTTTAAAATCTTATATACCTCAAGATAAGAGTCTGCAGGTTTGAAGTCAGATATTTGAATATTACTAGCCAAATAGAATAGTTTCTCAACAATCATTTTTTCAAATCTTACGCCATCTTGACCAGTTCCAGTAATTTTTAATTGAACTAATTGATTTTCTATTTCTAAAAAGGATGATTCTAGTTTTTCAACCATTTTGATTAGTTCTTTATTTTGTTTTGAGTTTTTTAGAATAGTCCCTAGATCAAGCAGCTGTCTTCTTATAGTTTCAATGGAATTAATATGATTAATAACAATATTTAAATCATCATAAATTTTTGTTACTAATTCATTTTGAAGTGATATATCTTCTAAAGTGCCTTCTGAATTTGGATCTTTTATAACTTTTAAAGGTTTAGTCGTAGAACTTTTAGCTGTTTTTAAAGTTATATTATATATTCCTGGAGGTGACAATATCGAAAAATTTTGTTCCCCTTTTCTTTCTCTATTCTCGTCAAGAGAAAACCAATCTGCATAGAGAGGCTTGGTTCTAAAAATAATTTCATTGGTTTTATCAGTAGAAAAATTCCACCAAATCCTATTAATACCTTTAGTCCCTTTGTCTTTAATTTTTCTAATTGTATCGTTTTCTTGGTTGGTGATAATTATTTCTATTTCATCTTCACTGTTTTTTAGCCAATAATTAAT
>CAYSNJ010000023.1:2173-8539 GCA_964432535.1 uncultured Flavobacteriaceae bacterium
GACGCTCCTTTAGGAGGGCTTTGGCCAGTAGATGCTTCCCGTAAAACCTGTAGACTACTTGTAACATTCTGGAATCTATACGAAGGTTTAATATCAAAAAGATGGGATTCTTTTTTCTCTATATTTTCATTTAATTGTTGTAATGGAGATATATCATCTAAAATCCAAATTCCTCGTCCATATGTACCAACTACAAGATCGTTAAAATGTTCTTGAATATCAATCCAATACATTGGGGAGGGAGGAAGGTTTGACATTAAACTCTGCCAATTTACACCATCATCATATGAAATATATAATGCATTTTCTGTACCTAGATATAGTAATCCCTCTTTAACAGGGTCTTCTTTAATATTTCTAGTATAACTTAAATTACCAGGTTTAATACCATTAGTTATTTTTTCCCAAGATTTTCCAAAATTTTCTGTCTTGTAGACATATGGTTTAAAATCTCCAATTTGATGGAATTCAATTGTTAAATAAGCTTTTCCAGGATTCCATTTAGAAGCTTCAATGTTTCTAACAACACCCATTTTTGGGAGTTTTGGGATGTTTTTTGTTACATTTTCCCAAGTCTCTCCATTATCTTGACTAATATGTACTAAACCATCATTAGTTCCCGCCCAAAAGATTCCTTTTTTAATCGGTGATTCGTCAAATGCATAAATTACATTAGCATATTCAACTGCAATATTATCTCCTGTCAATCCACCAGAAAAACCTTGCATTTTTTTATCATTTAATGTTAAATCCGGACTAATTATTTCCCATGATTGCCCGTCATTTGTTGTTTTGTGAACATGTTGACTAGTAACATAGATTGTTTTATTATCATGAGGTGATATCAATAATGGGAAAGTCCATTGGAATCGGTATTTAAGTAAAGAAGCATAACTTCCAGCAGCATATTCAGGCCAAACTTCAAGCTGTCTGTATTGCTTTGTCTTTTCATTATATCTAGTTACTATACCCCCAAGTGACCCAGATCCAGAAGCACTGGACCAAACAATGTCAGGATTTACTGGATCTGGTGTTGCAAAACCACTTTCTCCTCCTCCAATTTCTCTCCACATTCCTGATTGTATCATTCCAGAATGCCACCAATTCTCAGTTCTAGACCTGCTGGGACCCTTCATTGAGGGTCCATCTTGTCTATTGGTTAATAAATTATATGGAATGTTATTGTCTGTTGTAACATGATAAAGTTGAGCTACAGGCAAAAATGTTTTAAGCCATGATTTTCCTCTATTTTGGGAAATAGATATCCCCCCATCACCAGCTACTGCCATTCTATCTCCATCAAATGGGTCTATCCACATTTCATGATGATCCCAATTTGGAGAAGACAATTGAGAACTATTTTTTTTATTTTCATCATCATCACTCTTTATTGCTTTTGTTGCTGAAATACCCCCATCAATACTTGAGAAAAAATCACTTGTCATAAAGTATATTTCGTTAGGGTTGTCCGGAGAAGCAGCTGTCCTAGTATAATAAGCTTGTCTTCCTCCAAGGTTTCTGTTTGAGTTAATTAGTTTAAACGTTTTTCCATTGTCATCTGATCTCCACAATTCTCCTGATTCTGTTTCTTGTCCATTCAACGGTACCCCGTCACCTGTTTCAATAAGAGCATATAACCTATCTGGATCAGCTGGAGTCATTGCTAATGCTATTTTACCCACATCTTTTTTAGGCAGACCATTTCCTTTTAACTTCATCCAATTATTACCGCCGTCTACAGATTTAAATATTCCTCCTCCAGGGCCACCACTAACTCTTCTCCAAGTTTTAAGATCTATTTGCCAGGCACCAGCAAATAGAATTCTAGAATTATCAGGATCCATAACTATATCAGAAATACCTGTGTTGTTATCTATATAAAGGACATGTTTCCAGGTCTCACCTCCATTTTTACTCATAAACACTCCTCTATCTTTTTGAGGAGCATAGGCATGCCCCAGAGATCCAACATATATTAAATCTCTATTTTTGGGATGAATAATAATTCTACTGATCCTTCCAGTATTTTTTAACCCCAAATGTTTCCATGTATCGCCACCATCTTCAGATTTATAAACACCATTACCAATTGAAACATTTGATCGAATAGAGCTTTCACCTGTTCCTACGTATATAGTCATCGGATCTGACGGTGCAACAGAAATTGCACCTATAGAATGAACTTCATGATCATCAAAAATTGGGTTCCAATTTAAACCACCATCTATAGTTTTCCAGACACCACCTGAGGCAGCTCCAGCGTAGTAAGTCATTGGATCATTTGGAACTCCAGCTACGGTGGTGACCCTGTTTCCTACTGGGCCAACGTGCCTAAACTTCATCTCTTTAATTATTTCTTTACTAAAGGTTTGAGAAAATAATTTTTTTGAATAAAAAAAAGTGAGTGCCACAAAAAATAATAATTGAAAGATTTTCATCGTAAGAAGTTTTAATTCAATATTAAATATAGATTAAAATTTAAACTGTACAACGACAAGTAAAATTTTACATTAATTTCGTAAAAATACGAATTCCAAAAAAAGAGTAAAAACAACAAAAATTAATCAAAATCGATCAAATATTACCATAATATGATAGAAATGATTAAAAAAAGACGGAAAATGAATGTTTTGATTTGCCGCAAAAGTAGTTTTAAACATTATGATAAATCTATTTCTATTTTGTTACTATTATAAAAGCATTAAAAAAATAATAAATAATTATTTAGTTATTTATTGGGATTGATTTAAGTTCATTTGATCCAAAGAACATATTTCCGATTAGCATAATTGTTTCTTTTGTTATTTCTTCTTCTGAAGTAATATTTTTTAATTCGAATTCGGTTAAGTCCATTGATAATAGTTTATTCTCTTTTTGATTAATATGAATTGCTGTATAAAGATGATATCTTAATATTTTTTCAAGTGTTATTTTGGTTCCAGGATAATGAGTTTGAAATCCCTCTAAGCTTTTAAACGTTGTTTTTAACACTCTATAAGGCTTCTGAAATCTTAGTTCATTTTTAAAACGAAGTGCTTCGAATTGATTTGTTGAATCTTGAGAAAATGCTTCTAAGGACATTATTGTGAAAACATAAATTATACAGATTTTTAAATTTAATTTCATATTGTAAAATTATGATGAGAGTATGACATTTAATTAAAATTCAACAACGATAGCGTTTAATTATTTATTATTTTAATATTATCCTCGCAAGAGCTTAAGCTTATCAATAAAATAAGATTTAAAAGAAATAAGTTTCTCATACTAATAAATGTAGAATAAATCCTAATATATAGTTTTTAGTTATAAAGATATATATAAATACAATTTTGTATAACAACCAATGATATGGTTTATTATGTAGTTTTATAGTGATTCAATCCTTGGTGGACTGAAGGGAATGAGGATAATTAATGGCCTTTAGAAACCTTCTTCTTTAGTCCACCTTTTTGAAGTTTAGTTCATCTCTGTTTTAATCCAACTTAAAAACAAATCATAATTATCGTATGAGCGCCTTTCTGTTTCCAGAAAAGGAGACTTTGAGTTATACCCTGCCTTAAAAAAATCCGAAAACATATAAGCTGATATTTCATTTGGATGGTCAAGTCCTCTATTAACAGGAAAAGACTTAGTGTAAAAATTAAGTTCAGTAAGTGGTCTTGACAAGAACACATTATTTATTTTTTTTACCGAATAATTCTCGTTATCCTTAGATATCTCAAATGCGAGATCTACAAAATCTCTTCCCATTACAGGTATTTCTATATTTTTGGTGATTAATGTCCTTATCCAATAAAACTTATCTTGAATTTCAGGATCTGGTATTAACCATTCTGCAATTGGAGCATCTGGATTTGAAACTTGATTTTTTATAATTTCTTGCTCATCTTTAACCTGTTGTTTTATGAAGTTCCAATTTTCAGAATATAATTTCTCAAATTTAGATTTAAATGTCCTTTGTAAAGAATGCATTTGCTCGTGAACTAATAGTCCACCTAAAGAGGTCACTAATTTTAATTCACTTTCTTTATTCATATTATCACTCCAATCAACCGAAAGCCGATCCAGATAGGCTTGACTAAGAATAATATAGGTGCCACGTGTATGAGCGAATCCTCCGCATAGCCAATTTTGGATTTTAATAAATCTCCAGGGTTGATTTGCCATTAAATTAATATTGTTTTTAGACAACCATTGATTTGTTTTTTTTACAACAAAGGATAAAATCTTCTTTTCCTTAGCACTAAAATCCATAACAGCAGAAGAAAATTTCATTCTTGCAAATGCTCTTGCTGAATCAATATTTTTTGAAACCTTTTCTTGAATAAAAGTTGAAATTTCCTTGGGCTGAAGCTTAGAAAAGTAAGGTTCAAAAGATTCATCTAAAATTGCAATACTAGCTTGATCCTTTTCAAGAAAACTAATTCTTGAGTGAACAAGTGGACTTTTATATATTTCATTAATCTGATATGTGTTCAGGCTATTTTTTGGATCAATTCTATCCTTGAATTCTCCATCACCCTGAATATTGGGAAGCGAATCAACTATATTAACATCATCAATCACATGTTTAAGTCCTAAATTATGTCCTATTTCATGTGCAATCACAAATGCCTCCATGCTTTTATTGTCTATTTTATTTTTATCGCCTAGAGCTATAAAAACGATCTCTCCATTCATCATTCCTCTTCCAATAGGTCCATCATTACCATCAATAGCATTTACGAAGAACATATTTATAATATCATTTTGACCCCTTAAAATATTATCTCTTTTAGATATTTTGACAATACTATCCAAGTTAATTTCCCCGTCCCGTGCTTTTGTGTTATTAAATAACAAAGGCTCCAAAAAATGGAAATCAATATTAGCATTTGAATAAGCTCTATCAACTAATTTTTTTGATAAATTAATTTGAGCAGGTTTATCACCAATATCCGACTGAGTGATAATGGGTTGAATGATAATGACATTTGGCTTTAGATTGTCAATTTTTATTGGTGAGCAACTCAGAGTTAATAGAAAAAAAGATATCAAACCTATTGTAAATAAAGAATTTTTCATTTCAAAAAATTTATTCATTAAGATACAGATTGAATTTCATCTCGAAGTTTTAAAAACTTCTATTATTATGAAAATTATTTTATCATTTTTGTTTTTTTTTAATGGATTTATGCTCTATAACTTCAGGTACTTTTATAGCAAAATCGTTTAGTTCTGGAGCATTTTTCCTAATCCAATAATATATAATGCCATTAATAAATTCATCCTGTGATGGGGTTAAACCAAAACCGGCTTTTGCACCATTTGAGTCTCTAGCCTTATTAATAAGTTGAAACATTTGTTTTGAGATTTCCAATTTTACTTCTTTGTTTTTTTCCATATTAGTAAATTTAAAATACGCTACTCTTTGAAAGAGTTAAGTAGGTAAAATTAATATTCCGTATTAATCCTCATCGTCAAGGTTTCAAAAGTGAATCCTGCTTTTTCATAAGCCCTTATAGCGCTTACATTAGGGGCATATACGTCTAATTGAAATTCCGTGTGGCCTTTTCTTTTCCCCCAATCTAAAAGGTAGTTCAAAATCATCTTATTAATTCCTATTCCCCTTTTCTTCGGAATAACGTACATAAACCCTAAAAAAACATAATAATTTGGGTTTTTATAAGCCTTGTTTTTATTTATTAAGGCGTAGCCTGAGGCTATTATGGCATTGTCTTGTTGAGCAACTACAACAGAAATCTCTGGATTTTTAATGTATGCCTCTAGATCATAATAATTAAAAGAGCTTTTTTTTAAGTTTGGTGTAAATTCTCTTTCGTATTCAATTAACTCCTTTTCAAACTCCAATAAAATGGGTAAATCCTGAATTATAGCTTCTCTTAGTTTTATCAAATTAATTGCTTTAATACCCAAAGATAAAATTCTCCACTCATTGATGACTCCAAATCAATAGATTTCTCCAATTAGAAAAGTAGTTTTATGAATTGGAGACCCCCTTTGCTTTTTGTATATTTAACAAAATTTTAAAATATAATTATGACTTCAGGAGGAGTTGCAGTAGTAGTAATAATTACAACGATCATTGTTCTAATTATTCTTTTTAGTGATATGATTAAAACAAAGTAATTTGTGATCAATAAAATCTTATTTTTTGTTTTTTTTGTTTTTATTTCTTGTTCAAAAGACGGCCTAAATGGAAAAAATATTTTGGATAAAATTGAAAATGAAGTTTGGACTAGAGGAAATAATTATAAGGTTTTTAAAAATAATCCTTTTCGTCTTATTTTAGTTGAAGACGGCATATGTAATCAATTTAGCGAAGAACCAAAAATCATTAATGGTAATGAATTCCATTATTCA
>CAYSNJ010000023.1:8549-9349 GCA_964432535.1 uncultured Flavobacteriaceae bacterium
ACACACTTCGCTTAAAATATAGAGTAACAGGTGAAAAAGTCAATCATAGTGGTACATTTACTTATTATATTGATACATCAGGTGAACTTATTCGTGATTACGTTGAGTCTAACACTTTTTATACAGAAAGTTATTCTTCCAACTTTTACAGAACTGATAAGAGTCTATCCATTCTCTGTCCTGATCTTTAAAATTTAGGATAATTATCCTTTCCAAGTTCCACCGTAGCGATAATGATTATTATTGAATTTCACTTCTATTAAACATTTTTCGCATACAAATACCCAGTGTTTATTTGCTTTATATTGAATTCGGTACATAACATTAAATTTTTTTTGACAGCATTCACATTTTTTCATTCGCAATGAATAATAATTAAATCTAAAGAAGAGGTTTATTTGAATTTGAAGATAACTTATGTTATAAAATATTAATTTAGATATATAATTATAAACCATAATACTAATATGAGTAAACTTAAAAATATTGACATTGAAGACTATTGGAGTATCATAAATTACAATTATGACCAAATCCAATTTGCTGAAGTAAAAGCCACAGCAGTAATTTCGATATATAGCCTGATATTTGGATTAGGTTATACTTTAGATATTTTAGATGAAGAAAATATTTATGCGTTTTCGCCTGACTTATCTGGTATAATTCATTCCGTTCTATTAATTATCTCTTTTATTTTTATAATTGCTTCTCTTAGACGTTGTGTGATGTGTATTCTTCCAAGGTTTAATTTTTCTGTTGAAAAGTCTCCACTTTTTTTTGGTGATATTTCAAAATATAAA